>JAFTXW010000001.1 GCA_017461445.1 Oscillospiraceae bacterium | reverse complement strand
TTGTCGTCCCAGCCGTGCTCGTCGTCGCCGATCAGCAGACGCTTGGGGTCGGTGGACAGGGTGGTCTTGCCGGTGCCGGACAGGCCGAAGAACAGAGCGGTGTTCTCGCCGTTCATGTCGGTGTTGGCGGAGCAGTGCATGGAAGCCATGCCGTTCAGGGGCAGGTAGTAGTTCATCATGGAGAACATGCCCTTCTTCATCTCGCCGCCGTACCAGGTGTTCAGGATGACCTGCTCCTTGGAAGTCAGGTTGAACAGAACCGCGGTCTCGGAGTTCAGGCCCAGCTCCTTGAAGTTCTCAACAGCGGCCTTGGAAGCGTTGTAAACCACGAAGTCGGGCTCGAAGTTCTTCAGCTCCTCCTCGGAGGGAACGATGAACATGTTCTTGATGAAGTGAGCCTGCCATGCCACCTCCACGATGAAACGGACGTTCATGCGGGTGTCAGCGTTTGCGCCGCAGAAGGCATCGACCACGTACAGCTTCTTGTTGGACAGCTCCTTCATGGCCAGATCCTTAACGACGGACCAGGTCTCCTCGGTCATGGGGTGGTTGTCGTTCTTGAACTCATCGGAGGTCCACCACACGGTGTTCTTGGAGTTCTCGTCCATGACGATGTACTTGTCTTTAGGGGAGCGGCCGGTGTAGACGCCGGTCATAACATTGACTGCGCCCAGCTCGGTCAGCTGGCCCTTCTCATAGCCCTCCAGAGTGGGGTCCATCTCGGCCTCGAACAGGGCCTCGTAAGAGGGGTTGTGGATGATCTCAGTGGTACCGGAGATACCATACTTGCTCAGATCGATCTGTGCCATAGTGATAATAACCTCTTTCATATATAGTTTGAGTTGTTTTTTTGTGGGATTTCCCAGTAGATTATTTTCCAATTTATACAGGGTATCCCATTCCTTGCAATCATATCATACACTATCGATAAAAAAAATGCAATATGTAAAATGAACAGATTTACAGGAAGTTTACAGACGCGTTATGAGCGATACGGAAATTGCATCCACCCCCACAATTGTACTGTAGGGCGGGGGCATGCCCCCGCCCTACAAAGACGGTGCATGCAAAACCATTAAAAAACAGCCGGAAAATACGGTAATTTTATATCGAAAAAACCATTTTCTCTATTTACTTTTGTGTGTCTTTGTGCTATTATTATTTTGGTGGAGATTGGGACTTCTTGAGATTTTAGCCAGAAAAGTTCTATTTTCTGCGCAATAATCTGGATTTTTTCCCTTCACTTCTTGTGTTTTTTAACCAACCGTTTTTTGATCTCCGGTTGGTCTAAAAAATATATCCGGAGGCGTCAAAAATTTTTTTGACCGCGTCCATAAAAATCCATTCTACGGAGGTTACATACAAAATGGCTCAAAAAGTTCAGTTTGTGGAGACTGTTCTGCGTGACGCAAACCAGTCTCTGATCGCAACCCGCCTGCCTTTCGAGAAGTTCGAGCCCATGCTGGAAACCATCGACAAGGTCGGCTACTACGCCATCGAGTGCTGGGGCGGCGCAACCTTTGACGTCTGCCTGCGCTACCTGAACGAAGATCCCTGGGAGCGTCTGCGCAAGATCCGCGCCGCCGTGCCCAACACCAAGCTGCAGATGCTGCTGCGCGGTCAGAACGTGCTGGGTTACTCCCACTATCCCGATGACTTCGTCAAGCTCTTCGTCAAGAAGGCTGTCGAGAACGGCATGGACATCATCCGTATCTTCGACGCTCTGAACGACACCAACAACCTGAAGGTGGCTATGGAAGCTACCGTCAACGCCGGTGCCATCGCTTCCGGCACCATCTCCTACACCACCAGCCCCGTCCACACCCACAAGAAGTATGTGGAGATGGTCAAGGAGCTGAAGGAAATGGGCGCATCCACCATCTGCATCAAGGACATGGCCGGCATCATGGGCCCCCAGGAGGCTTACGACCTGGTCTCCGCCATCAAGGACGCCACCCCCGACCTGCCCATTGACCTGCACACCCACTCCACCACCGGTCTGGCCTTCATGACCTACCTGAAGGCTGTGGAAGCCGGTGTGGACATCATTGACACCGCCATCTCCCCCTTCTCCGGCGGCACCAGCCAGCCCGCTACCGAGACCCTGGCCTACGCACTGCGCCAGCTGGGCTACGAGGTTGACCTGGACGACAAGATGACCAAGAAGATGGCCGACTACTTCAAGGGCGTTCGTGACGACTTTGTCAAGGACGGCACCCTGATGCCCAAGTCCATGGCCACCGATACCCAGTGCCTGACCTACCAGATCCCCGGCGGCATGCTCTCCAACCTGCTGAGCCAGCTGAAGCAGGTCAACGCTCTGGACCGCTTCGACGAAGTCCTGGTCGAGACCCCCAAGGTCCGCGAGGACATGGGCTATCCTCCCCTGGTCACCCCCACCTCTCAGATGGTCGGCGTGCAGGCTGTGCGCAACGTGCTGGACGGCAAGCGTTACAAGTCCGTCTCCAAGGAGATCAAGGCTTACTGCCGCGGCGAGTACGGCAAGACCCCCGCTCCCATCAACCCCGAGATCCAGAAGCAGATCCTGGGCGACGAGCAGCCCCTGACCGTCCGCTATGCCGACACCCTGAAGCCCGTTGTTGAGGACACCCGCAAGAAGCTGCAGGGCCTGGCAAAGTCCGACGAGGATGTGCTGAGCTACATCGCTTTCCCCAACCTGGCTGAGAAGTTCCTGGAGGAGCGCAATATCCGGGAAGAGAACGAAGCTACCTACTCCATCGTGGAGTGCTAAGGAGGCAGGAGTATGACGATTCTTGCCGCTACCGTTGAAAACTCTGTGGATCTGATCAACATCAGTATCCTGAATGCCGCCATCGTGGCTGTTCTGGGCTATGTTGTGGTTTTCGTCGGTCTGATCGCGCTGCAGCTGGTCATTATGGCAATGGGCAAATACTTCATTGCCAAGGATCAGAAGGCTGCTGAGACTGCCGCCGCTGCCAAGGTCACCATGCCCGCCAATGTGCCCCCTGTGGCTGCCGCTCCCGCGGTAGTCCCCATGGCCGCTCCCGCGGCATCCACTGATCCCGCCCCCGGCACCGCCGGCAAGGTGAAGATCTATGATGTTCCCCCCAAGACTGCTGCCATGATCATGGCAATCGTAGCCAACAAGATGGGCAAGCCCCTGAATGAGCTGCGCTTCATTTCCATCAAGGAGGTCAAGTAAATCATGAAATACAAAGTGACCCTGAACGGCCGCACCTACGAGGTGGAGGTCGAAGCAGGCAAGGCCATGTGCGTTGCCGAATACGAGGCATTTGCTCCCGCAGCCGCTCCTGTGGCTGCTCCCGTAGCCGCAGCACCTGCTGCCGCTCCCGTGGCTGCTCCCGCTGCCGCACCCGCCGCTCCCGCTGTGAATGTCACCGGCGGCGAGACCGTTGCCGCCCCCATGCCCGGCAACATCCTGAAGGTCAATGTCACCGTGGGCCAGACCGTCAAGGAAGGCGATCTGCTGGTGGTTCTGGAAGCCATGAAGATGGAGAACGAGATCTACGCTCCCTGCGCAGGCACCGTTACCGCTGTGCCCGTGGCTAAGGGCTCCACCGTTGATACCGGTGCCGCTCTGGTAGTCATCGGCGGCGTGGCTGTTGCTGCCGCTCCCGTGGCCGCTCCCGCACCTGTTGCCGCGCCCGCACCCGTGGCCGCACCCGCTCCTGCCGCTGCACCCGCTCCTGTGGCTGCTCCTGCCGCTCCCGTGGCCGGTGAGGCTGTCACCGCTCCCATGCCCGGCAACATCCTGAAGGTGGCTGTTCAGCCCGGTCAGGCTGTTAAGGAAGGCGACCTGCTGGTGGTCCTGGAGGCCATGAAGATGGAGAACGAGATCTTCGCCCCCTGCTCCGGCACCGTTGCTCAGGTTCTGGTTTCCAAGGGCTCCACTGTTGACACCGGCGCAACCATGGTCGTCCTCAACTAAGGAGGCAGACAATGATCAATGTTGGTGAAGTTCTCTTAAAGCTGTGGAATACCTCCGGCTTTGCTGCCCTGTCCGCCGGCTTTGGTGACGGCGGCTGGCAGAACCTGGTGATGCTGGCCATCGCCTGTTTGCTGCTGTACCTGGGCATCGTCAAGCAGTTCGAGCCCCTTCTGATGGTCGGCATTGCCTTCGGCTGTCTGCTGACCAACCTGCCCATGGGCGGCCTGTACCATCAGGAGCTGTGGGATGCGTTCATGGATCCCAGTAACGCAGCATTTCACAGCTTCGGTGCCATCATGCGTGATGGCGGCCTGCTGGATATCCTGTACATCGGCGTTAAAACATCCGTTTATCCCTGTCTGATTTTCATGGGCGTTGGTGCCATGACCGACTTCGGCCCTCTGCTGTCCAATCCCAAGTCCCTGCTGCTGGGTGCTGCCGCTCAGCTGGGCGTTTTCGCCGCCTTCTTCGGCGCGGTTGCCCTGAACCTGATCTCCCCCGAACTGGGCTTTACCGGCCCTGAGGCTGCCTCCATCGGCATCATCGGCGGCGCGGACGGCCCCACCGCCATCTTCCTGACCACCAAGCTGGCTCCCCATCTGCTGGGTGCCATCGCCGTGGCAGCTTACTCCTACATGGCTCTGATCCCCCTGATCCAGCCCCCCATCATGAACCTGATGACCACCCCCGAGCAGCGGAAGATCAAGATGGTTCAGACCCGTGTGGTCTCCAAGGCCGAGAAGATCATCTTCCCCATCCTGGTCACCATCTTCGTGGCACTGCTGCTGCCCGACACCGCTCCCCTGATCGGCTGCCTGATGCTGGGCAACCTGTTCAAGGAGACCGGCTGCACTGACCGTATGTCCGACACCGCACAGAACGCCCTGATGAACATCGTCACCATCATGCTGTCCACCTCCGTGGGCGCAACCATGGTGGGAACCAACTTCCTGACCGTCCGGACCCTGTCCATCGTTGTCCTGGGTGTTGTGGCCTTCGGCCTGTCCACCGCAGGCGGCCTGCTGGGCGGCCTGGTCATGTGCAAGGCTACCGGCAACAAGGTCAACCCCCTGATCGGTTCCGCCGGCGTTTCCGCCGTTCCTATGGCTGCCCGTGTTGCTAACCTGGTCGGTCAGAAGAACAACCCCTCCAACTTCCTGCTGATGCACGCCATGGGCCCCAACGTGGCCGGTGTCATCGGCTCCGCCATCGCCGCAGGCTTCCTGCTCTCCGTTTTCGGTTAAGTCGGCGTTTTGGTCAAATACATCCCGCTCCACCCGGAGCGGGATTTTTTTATCCTTATAACACACTTGCACAGCAGCACCCATGGCTTCCCCTGTGGGGAAGAGGTTTTCTCATGCGTTGGTGTGCTTTATTAGTTTACATAATTTATTATGTAACTTTTTGTAACACCCCTAAAAAATGAGTTATCCACATTCTCCACAGCTTTTTCCACAGGGGTACCCCCAAAAATCTGTGGAGAATCAGGGGAATTTTGAGGGGTACCAAAAAATCTCCACAGGTTTGCACATACCTGTGGAGATTTACTAGATTTACATAAAATATATAAGGTTACAACAATCCTGCCGTGCTTAATCAAACAAAATTCTTGCGGCGAAGATGCGCTCGTCCTTGTCTTCGGTCTTTCGGTGGGCATCCACCTGGACGCAGCCCTCCTCCAGGAAGTCCCAGCACAGCTCCAGCTCCTGGCCCTCCCGGGCTTCGGAGAGGTAGCAGACGGTGAATTCCTTCATGGTGTGCTGCTCATGGAAAGCACTGGGCAGCAGGTCGTCGATCCAGTCGAGATAGCGGGTGTTGTTCATGTGGCCGTTCCGGTCCAGGTCGGTGAAGCAGACCGGGCGGCTGCGGCGGTTGAACAACTCCTTCGCCGCCAGGCCCGTGGGAGCCGACAGCTCCATGCCCCGGAGGCTGCCCACGACGCTGATACCGCTCTTGCCGGGGAGGATCATGCTCCGGGTGTCCAAATCCATCAGCACCCAGATGCTGATGGAGCGGAAGCATTCGTTGCCCGCTTCATCGTAGGCCACGACGCTTCTGGGGTAAGCCACCCGGGTGGTGGGCATGGGCCAGGTCTCCACACGGATGGTCTCGCCCCGGCGGGGCAGGCGGCTGATTTGAACCCGGTGCCGGGTGACGGCCCAGAACATCCGCCGCTTTGCCAGGGTGTCATAGTCCACGCTCAGCTCGGTGCAGTGCATGCCTGCCACCTCCTGGGCAATGAACAGGATCATGCTGGGCTTCATCCGCCCATAGCGGTCCACCGCAATGTCTGTGATCTCAAAATTTTGTACATATAGGGGTTCCATACTTATACCTCAAAAATGCAAAATGCAGAGTGCAGAATGCAGAATGATTTGGCAAGAATTTTGCACTTTGCATTCTGCATTCTGCATTTTTCTTAGCCTTTGTCCTCCGTCAGGATCAGCTCCACGCTGGCGGTTTTTCCGCCGCGGTAGATGGTGACGGTGACGGTGTCGCCCACCTCATGGGCGTAGATGGCTCTGTTCAGCTCGTCCAAGGAGGTGATGCGGATGTCGTCCACATAGATCAGGATGTCACCTTCCTCGATGCCGGAACGCTCGGCGTAGCTGCCCCGGTCCACGCCGGTGATGAACAGGCCCGCAGGCATCCGGTAGTAATACTGGTAGAAGGTATCCAGGCTTTCGCCCTCGATGCCCAGGGTGGGCCGCCCGGACACATAGCCCTGGGCAATGATCTGCTCCACAATGTCCTTGACAGTAACGCTGGGAATGGCGAAGCCCAGACCCTCCACGCCTGCGGAATCGGTGAAGGCACCGATCTTCATGGTGTTGATGCCGATGACCTGACCGTAGCAGTTGATGAGAGGCCCGCCGGAATTGCCGGAGTTCAGGGCGGCGTTGGTCTGGATCAGGGTCATGGTGCGGCCGTCCACGGTCACGTCCCGGTTGATGGCGGAGACGATGCCGTTGGTATAGGTGCCCCGGAATTCCACGCCCAGGGGGTCGCCGATGGCCGTCACGGAGTCGCCCACCCGCAGGCTTCCGGAGTCGCCGAACTGGGCAGGCGAGAGGTCCTCCGCCTGGATCAGCAGCACCGCCAGGTCGGAAATTTCATCCGCACCCACGATCTGGGCCGGGAACTCCCGGTCGTCGGTGAGCCGCACGGATACCTCCGCCGCCCCATCCACCACATGGGCGTTGGTGACGATGTAGCCGTTCCTGGAGAGGATCACGCCGGTGCCTGCGGTGCTGCCGCCGGTAAGCCGGCAGCTGATAGACACCACTGACCGGATGTTATCCTCGTAAATGTCCTGCAGAGGCTTGCCGCCCTCCTGGGGGATATTGTCCTCGGATTTTGGGGAGGGCTGCAGGTCGATGGAGGGATAAGCCCCGCCCGGCTCCGTGGGAACGGTGGTGGGGACGGTATCCGACAGGGACATAAGCCCATCGGTATTCTCCGGCTCATTCTCGATATAAGCGATGGACAGGCCCTCTTCCTCCAGGGTATTGAGCTGGTTGAACAGCTTGATATTCAGGATGCCCAGCACCGTAATGATGCCGCACAGGAAGATGACCAGGATCAGCAGCAGGGCAATGATGCCGCCCCGGCTCTTGGGCGGCTCCGTCCGCCCGGTGCCGTATACACTGTCATCCCAGGGATGGTCGTAATTGCGTTCGTCCATAATAGAGACCTCGAAATAAAATAAAATGCGATGGTGGACGAATTGAAAATTGAAAGTTGAAAATTGAAAGTTAAGGACATAATTTTCAATTTTCCATTTTCCATTTTCAATTTACCAGCGGCATTGTGAAGGTAAACTCCGTCTTCCCGTCGCGGCTGGTGACGGAGATGTTTTCTCCGTGGCTGCAGACGATGGTCTTGACGATGTAAAGACCCAGGCCCCAGCCGTCCCGGTTCTGGGAGCGGGATTTGTCCAGCTTGTGGAACCGGTCGAAAACCAGGGGCAGCTCGTCAGCGGGGATGGTGTCGCCCTCGTTGGAGACGGAAATGTAGGCCTTGCCGCCGCCCTCCCTGATCATCAGACCCAGCTGCTTCCCCTCGGGGCAGAATTTTACCGCGTTGTCGATCAGGTTGTAGATCACCTGGGTGATGGAGTCCCGGTTGGCGAAGGTATACACCGGATGCTCCGGGAAGTCCACATCCACGTCCAGATGCTTGTCGTTGATCTTCTTCTCGAAGGTGATCAGCACCTGCCCGGCGCATTCCTCCAGGTCGAAGTGCATCTTCTTTTCCTCGGGGATCTCCTGATCCTGCAGCTGGGAGATATCCAGCATACTGCGGACCAGACGGCTCAGCCGCTTGGTTTCATCCGACACGATCTGCAGGTAATGCTTATGCCGGGATTCGGGAATGGTACCGTCCAGAATCCCGTCCACATAGCCGGAAATGGTGGTCATGGGGGTTTTCAGCTCATGGGACACATTGGCGACAAATTCCTGCCGCTGGTACTCGCTCTTTTGCAGACTGGACGCCATGTTGTTGAAGGCCAGGGCCAGCTCCTCCATTTCCTCGCTGCTGCCATCCTCCACCCGTGCCCGGGCATTCAGGTCGCCGTGACCGAAGGCGTTGGCTACCCGCGCCATCTCCCGCAGGGGGCGGCTCTCCCGCCGGGCGAAAATGCTCACCGCCAGCACGGCGATCAGCACCACAAATACGGCGGTGGTCAGGAAGATGTTGGAAATTTTATTCAGGATGTTCGCCGTCGCGGCGGTTGGAGTGGACACGATGACGAAGCCGAAGGTGTCCGTCTCATTCTGGATGGGCACAGCCACCACATAACGGTGTTCCTCGTAGAGCCCCTCGATGACGCCCGTGGCCGTGTCACCGCCCTGGGTCAGCACCTTATCCCGGTACTCCCGGTTCAAGGTCAGGCCCTGGTGCTTGCAGCCCTGGAGGGCATCGGAGCACAGCAGTACGTGGCCTTCCTCGTCAAAAATCACCGCGTTGGAATCGGTGACCTGGGCAGCTACATCCAGATTCAGCAGGAAATCCTTATTGGTAAGGGAGCCCTCCGCCGAGTAGGCTGCCGCCAGATTGGCAATGACCTGAGCGTCCTGCTTCAGGCCGGAGATGGTGGTGTCCGTCAGGTATTCCTTCACCAGCACCTGAAAGGAGGTGCCCAGAACCGTCAGTGCCAGCAACAATATCATGGCAATGGTGGAAAAATTGCGGCTGAAGGATGTTTTCATGCTTTACAGCACCTCGAACTTATAGCCCACGCCCCAGACGGTTTTCAGGCTCCAGTTTTCGCAGACGCCCTCCAGCTTTTCCCGCAGCCGCTTCACATGGACATCCACGGTGCGGCTGTCGCCGAAGTAGTCAAAGCCCCAGACCTCGTCTAAGAGCTGATTGCGGGTATAGACCCGATTGGGGGAGGAGGCCAGGTAGTACAGCAGCTCCATTTCCTTGGGGGGCGTGTCCACCTTTTTGCCGTCTACGGTCAACTCAAAAGCGTCCATGTCGATGATGAGCTTGTCAAAGACCAGCCTTCTCGCCTTCTTCTCGGCGGCAACGCCGGAGGTGCGGCGCAGCACCGCCTCAATGCGGGCCAGGACTTCCTTCATTTCAAAAGGCTTGGTGATATAGTCGTCCGCGCCGGTCTTGAGGCCGGTGACCTTGTCGTCGGTCTCGCCCTTGGCGGTGAGCATGATGACAGGGGTCTGGCTCTCGGCCCGGATGGCCTTGCACACGCCCCAGCCGTCCATAACGGGCATCATCACGTCCAGCAGCACCAGGTCGGGCTTGATGGCCCGGAACTTGGCAAGACCCTGCCCGCCGTCAGCAGCCACGGTAACGGCATAGCCCTCCTTTTCCAGATACATCTGCAGAAGCTCCGCGATATTGCGGTCGTCCTCCACGATCAGAACAGATACAGCCATAATAGAATCCTCCTGTTTTGCGTTTTCTTTTCCTTTTCCCTTATTATAGCGCAATTTCAGGCATCAAAGTGAACAATTTGTAAAGAGTACAACCCAAATTTGTGAACAGACAAGTTGTGCTTGCTTTTCCGTTATTTTGGAAGTATGATAATAGTAGATTCTGTTCCGCGTAGGGGCGACCCTTGCGGTCGCCCGGGCATCCGAAGGATGCCATTGCCCGTCAGGGCAATCAGAAAATGTTCCGCCTTCGGCGGTGCGATGTGTTTCACACATCGCCGGGCGACCGCAAGGGTCGCCCCTACGCGTATTCATCTCAAAACTGTAAGGAGTTTCTTATGTTGGACTTTCTTATTGAACTACTGAAAGCCATCCTGTTTGGCATTGTGGAGGGCGTTACGGAGTGGCTGCCCATTTCTTCTACGGGGCATCTGATTTTGCTGAATGAATTTGTGACGCTGAACATGTCCGATGAATTTCAGAGCATGTTCGACGTGGTGATCCAGCTGGGGGCGATTCTGGCGGTTATTGTCATTTTCTTCAACAAGCTGAATCCTCTTGACCTGAACAAAACCGCTGAACAGAGAAGCCGCACATGGAACCTGTGGTTCCATGTGATCGTTGCCATCATCCCCTCGGGTGTGGTGGGTGTGCTGTTTGACGATTGGATGGAGGCCCACTTACATAACGGCATCGTGGTTGCCATCGCCCTGATCGTTTACGGCATCGCCTTCATCGCCGTGGAGCGGATGAACGCGGGGAGAAAGCCCAGTGTCCGCACCGTCTATCAGATCGACTACAAGACCGCATTGCTGATCGGCGCGTTCCAGTGCCTGAGCCTGATCCCCGGCACCTCCCGGTCCGGCAGCACCATTTTGGGTGCGATCCTGCTGGGCGTGGGCCGCAGCGCAGGTGCGGAATTTTCCTTCTTCATGGCGATCCCCACCATGCTGGGTGCGTCCGCCATCAAGCTCTTAAAATTCCTGCTCAGCGGCGTATCCGCCAGCGCGACGGAGATCGGCGTGCTGCTGGTCGGCTGCGTCGTGTCCTTCGTGGTCAGCATGGTGGTCATTAAGGGACTGATGGAGTATGTTCGTAAGCACTCCTTCTCTGCCTTTGGTGTGTATCGGATCGTGCTGGGCGCGGTTGTTTTGGTTTATTTTGTGCTGTTCCAATAATACTTCGTAGGGGAGGGTCTTCTTAGCAGCCGTTGCAGCGAATCTGCTTACGGATGCTTAGTGCATAGCTGACCCTCCCGCCGAAAATTGTTCCAATTTTCGGATGTCCCGAAGGGAAATAAGGAAACCGTATTTTATCGCCCGTTGGGCGATGTGGCCTTCGGCCACCGGGAGGGTCAAGACCCTCCCCTACACATAAAACGGAGGAGAAAAGCATGGATTACACGATTGAAAACGAATACTTAAAAGTAACCGTCACCACCTGGGGCGCGCAGGTGAAGAGCGTCATTCGCAAGTGCGACGGCGTGGAGCACATGTGGCAGGCGGACAAGTCCGTCTGGGGCTACCACGCACCCATCCTGTTCCCCCACGCAGGCAAAGTCGTGGACGGCATCATTGAGGCCAAGGGCGGCAAGTATGAATCCGGCCAGCACGGCTTCGCCCGGGGCATGGAGCACGAATTCGTGGATCAGACCGCCGATACCATCGTGCTGGAGCTTGCCAGCAGCCCCGAGACCCTGGCCCGGTTTCCCTATGAATTCCGGCTGGTGTCCACCTTCACCCTGGAGGGCTGCACCCTGCATCACAGCCTGACGGTGGAAAACCTGGACGAGGAAAAGCTGCCCTTCGGCATTGGCTACCACCCCGCCTTTACCATTCCCTTCGACGACCAGCACGTTGCCACCGACTACGAATTCCGTTTCTCCGACGTGGAATCCCCCATCTGCATCAACAACCTGCCCCACGGCCTGATGCACGGCGACATTTACCATCTGCCCGCCAACATCAAAACCATCCCCATCGACGAGAACCTGTTCGCCAACGACAGCCACTGCATGGTGAACCTGAAATCCAGCACCCTGGGCGTGTACGAAAAGGGCACCGGCCGGGCTGTAGTCTGTGACATTTCCGAGTTCCCTTATACGCTCCTCTGGTCCAAGCCCGGTATGCCGAAATTCGTCTGCATCGAGCCCTGGCACAGCCTTCCTTCTCCCGAGAACGGCTCCACCAAGTGGGAAGAAAAGCCCGCCGCCGCCGTCCTGACCCCCGGCGAAGCCTGGAGCTGCACCCTGAGTACCTCCTTTGTGCGCTGAATTATTTCGGAAGAATCCCCTTGACGAATCCCGGTGATTTGGCTATAATGAATATATAAAAAAGGACTACCGATAGACGGTTAGCCCCCGAATTAACTAGCTACGAAAAAGTAACCGTTAAGTTTGTCAGGCTTGGGCGGTTACTTTTTCGCATATATAAGTAAATTAACAACTTGCTTTTCATCGTTCTATGCGGTATGATAGCCATGGCATATCTGTCGATATGCCAGGTGCTGCCATAACGGTAGGCGGTTGGCCCTCTTTTCAGAGGGAGATCAAAAGCCCTCTGTTGACATAGATATCCGCCTGTGCGGAAATATGCAAAAGAGGGTGATTGCTTATGACTACATACGAGGTTCTTTCGATCGTCATTGCGATCCTGGCACTGCTGGTATCGCTGATTGGCATCATCGTCAAACTGATTATTGAAATCATAAAAGCAAAGAAGTAACCGCCACAGTTCCCCAACTCGTCGGTTACTTCTTTGTAGGTAATTATTTCGGGGGCTGACCGTCTATCGGCAGCACCTTTTTGTATTTTTATTATAAGTCTTTTTTACTTTGATGTCAAGATATTTTAAGGCCTTGTGCGGCAGTGCCGCACAAGGCCTTTGCTTTTACTTAACAGGAGACGCGCTTCTCAGGGTGACATCGTGGTAGCCGCCTTCTACGATGGAGACGGAGGATACCAGGGTCAGCTTGGCTTCCCGCTGCAGGTCGGGGATGTTGGTGACACCCACGTTGCACATGGTGGACTTGACCTTGTAGAGGGATGCCTCCACGTTGTCGTGCAGGGGGCCTGCGTAGGTGACGTAGGAATCCACGCCTTCCTCGAAGGTCAGCTTGCTGGCACCGCCCAGGTCGTAACGCTGCCAGTTTCTTGCGCGGTTGGAGCCCTCGCCCCAGTATTCCTTCATATAGGCACCGTTGACCATGACCTTGGGGGTGGGGCCTTCGTCGAACCGGGCGAAGTAGCGGCCCAGCATCAGGAAGTCCGCGCCCATGGCCAGAGCCAGGGTCATGTGGTAATCGTGGACAATGCCGCCGTCGGAGCAGATGGGCACATAGATGCCGGTCTCCTTGAAATACTCATCACGGGCTGCTGCCACCTCGATAACGGCGGTAGCCTGGCCGCGGCCAATGCCCTTGGTTTCCCGGGTGATGCAGATGGAACCGCCGCCGATGCCGACCTTGATGAAGTCCGCGCCGGCCTCAGCCAGGAACCGGAAGCCGTCCCGGTCAACCACGTTGCCCGCGCCGATCTTGACGGTGTCGCCGTAGTTCTCCCGGACCCACTTGATGGTCTTTTCCTGCCAGCAGGTGTAGCCCTCGGAGGAGTCGATGACCAGTACGTCCACACCGGCTGCCAGCAGGGCGGGGATACGGGTGGCGTAGTCACGGGTGTTGATGCCCGCGCCCACCAGGTAACGCTTCTTGTCGTCCAGCAGCTCCAGGGGGTTGTCCTTGTGGGAAGAGTAGTCCTTGCGGAAGACGAAGTACATCAGGTGGTCGTTTTCGTCCACGATGGGCAGGCTGTTCAGCTTGTTGGCCCAGATGATGTCGTTGGCTTCCTTCAGGGTGGTGGACTTGGGAGCGGTGACCAGCTTGGCCCGGGGGGTCATGAAGTCAGCCACCTTGTCGCTGGGGCTCATACGGCTGACGCGGTAGTCACGGCTGGTGACGATGCCCAGCAGCTTTCCGGTAGCGGTGCCGTCCTCGGTAATGGCGACGGTGGAGAAGCCGTTACGCTCCTTCAGTGCCAGCACATCGGCCAGGGTGGCCTCGGGGGTCAGGTTGGAAGCGGAGGTGACAAAGCCAGCCTTGTAGCCCTTGACCTTGGCGACCATGGCGGCCTGGTCCTCGATGGACTGGGAGCCGTAGATGAAGCTGATACCGCCCTCCTTTGCCAGAGCAATGGCCAGGGTATCATTAGAAACAGACTGCATGACTGCGGAAGTCAGCGGCACATTCAGGGAAATGGCGGGTTCTTCCTCGCCCTTGCGGAATTTGACGAGAGGGGTCTTCAGACTGACGCGATCGGGGATACAATCTTCGGATGTGTAGCCAGGGACCAGAAGATATTCGCTGAAAGTGTGGCTGGGTTCCGGGTAGTAGTACGCCATGTTTGTTTTCCTCCTAAAAATTAAATTAAAAGTTGATAATTGAAAATTGAAAATTTTGATGTTTGTTCATTTTCAATTTTCAATTTTAAATTTTCCATTTAGATGGTTTTTCCGTCTCCCCGGTCCAGGACGTGCACCACACGGGAGCCGTCCATGTTCAGATCCTTGAAGTTGCCCATGACCTCGCTGACGGGGTCCATGACGGCGAAGGTACGGGGGTATTTGCGGATGATCCGGGCCACCACGGCGGCCTGGGTCTTGTTCACCACGCAGATCAGCATATTGGTCTCCCGGCCGGAGTACATGCCCTTGGCGGGGATCAGGGTGGTGGTGTGGTGGATCTTGTTGATGATCTCGTCGGAGATCTCCTTTGGGTGGTCGGTGATGATCTCAAAGCAGACAGCCTCCCGGCCGGACTTCATCAGCCGGTCGCCCACGGTGCTGGACGCGAAGGAATAGATGATGCACAGGATCACAGGCTCCATCTGGTAATCGTAGACGAAGTAGCTGCAAATGGCGATGCACGCATTTATAGCAAAGCTGAGGCCGAAGACCGTCTTGGTGGGATTGCGCTTATGGATGATGGCGGAGATGAAATCGGTGCCGCCGGAATAGGCACTGGCCTTCACCAGGATAGAATAGACATAGCCCTGGATGATACCGGCCACCAGCGGGCCCAGAATTTTGGAGGTGCCGTTCTCGGTGGCGTAGGCAAAGGGACTCAGATCCACATGATCCAAAATCACCAGCCCCAGAGAGAAGGTGATCACATAGACCATGCTGCGGACGGCCACGGGCTTGCTTACCTCAATATAGCACCAGATGGCAAGAGGCACATTGATCAGCAGGCTTAAATATCCCACGCTGATACCCGTTACATACTGCACCATGGTGCAGATGCCGTTGATGCCCGAGGGAGCGAACTGGTTGGGAAACACGAAAAGCTCATAGTTTACGGCGGCGGCAAACGCCACCAGGACGATCGCCAGATACGTCCAGACCTTCTTTGCAACGCGCATAGATGCCTCCAAAAAAGAAGAAGCGGATACGCCGCGGATAGGGTATCCCATTCTGTTTCTTAATTGCTAATTTTACCATAGCTTTTTTTTAGGGTCAAGACACAAAATGACAAAATTTGATGGCGGATTCCCGGCGGTTTCTATATATTGTTAAGGTAAGGACTGGTTTGATAAGTAAATTATCGTTTATTGTACTGTTCCCACTGTAGGGCGGGGGGTATGCCGCCCTACAGTGGAACAGGCTGATAATCAGCATTTTCCCGCATCAATATGCCCAAATTCAATCGTCCGATTTTCAATTTAATTTCACCAAAAACGCCTTGTTTTTTATGTTGAAATGTGATAAAATTTAGGGTGAAAAATTATGCCCAAAATCGTGACGTACCAACGGTTTTCGGTTCTTACAGAAATACAGGAAAGGAGCCATACACATGTACTCATCTGCCTATGTATGGGCCAAGGTTTTGATCTATTTGGAGGAACGGCTGACCCCCACTACCGTGTCCGCCTGGTTTGACGACGCCGAAGTGGTGGAGCTGAATGACAATAACCTGATCCTCTACTCTCCCTCAGATTTCCGCCGGGATATCATCCGCCGCCGGTGTACCGATTACATCCAGGACGCCCTGCGGGAGATCTTCAACTCCGACGCCAAGCTGCTGGTCTTCGGCGACGAGGAGTACAACGCCTATAAGAATAAGGACAAGCGGCCTTCCTCCATGGATTTTAATCCCCAGTTCACCTTCGATACCTTCGTGGTGGGCCCTTCCAACCGCTTTGCCCATTCCGCCGCCATTGCGGTGTCCAAGACCCCCGGCCAGGTGTATAACCCCCTGTTCATCTACGGCCCTCCCGGCCTGGGCAAGACCCACCTGCTGTACGCCATCGCCAACAACATCCGCCGGGCCAACCCCGAGGCCAACGTGGTCTACATCAAGGGCGACCAGTTTACCAATGAGCTGATCGCCGCCATCCAGAGCGGCAAGAACATCGAGTTCCGCAGCAAGTACCGGGAAGCGGACCTGTTCCTGATCGACGACGTGCAGTTCATCGCGGGTAAGGAATCCACCCAGGAGGAATTTTTCCATACCTTCAATAAGCTCTACGAGGAGCACAAGCAGATCGTCATGACCTCCGACCGGAAGCCCAGCGACATGCTGACCCTGGAGGACCGGCTGAAGACCCGCTTCGAGTGGGGCCTGCTAGCGGACATCCAGCCCCCGGATTACGAGACCCGAATGGCCATCATCAAAAACAAGGCCAAGCAGCTGGGACTGGAGCTCCCCGACGATGTCTGCGACTTCATCGCCACCAACATCACCAACAACGTCCGGCAGATCGAGGGTACGGTGAAAAAGATCCTGGCCTACCGGGATCTGAACAATATGCCCCTGGATCTTCCCAACGTGGCCCGGGCCATCGGCGATATGTTCAAGAGCGAGGGCAACGCGGTGCCCACCCCCAACCTGATCATCACCCAGGTCTGCAAGTTCTACAGCGTGGACGAGACCGTTCTCCGGGGTACCCAGAAAAACAAGGGTACCGCCGAAGCCCGGCAGATGGCTATGTACCTGATCCGAAAGCTCACCAACCTGTCACTCCCCGACATCGGCAAGGAATTCGCCCGTGACCATTCGACCGTATTGTACGCCATCCGCAAAGTCGAAGTCGCACTAAAGAACGGCGATACCAATATGCAGAATAATGTGAGGGACATTACGGCCAACATAAACTCATGCTTGTAAGTTGAAAATTGAAAATGTAAAATTGAAAATTCTGGTATTGCCTTCGGCAATGATTTTTGAATAGTCGGCGGAGCCGACACCTTAATTTTCAACTTTCAACTTTCAACTTTCAATTAAAAAAATTCTCCACAGGGCTTGTGGAATGTGGAGAAATTGCCTGTGGAAAAGTGGGCACGAAAAACTTCCTCCACAGGGGCTGTGGAAAAGTTTTAAAATCTCAACATTGGGCTGTGGAGAAAAAATGGCTGCGGCCCTAAGCAAAAATGGGGTTTTCCACATAAATTTCCCCTACTGTCCCTGTTACTACCTTAACCTATGATAGATATATCTATCTAATCTTTTAACAAGAAAGGAAACCGACTATGCGTTTTACCTGTGAAAAAAGCATGCTGGTCACCGGCCTGAATATTGCCGGACGTACCGTGGCTCAGAAGAGCAGTCTTTCCGTCATCGAGGGTATCCTCTGTAAGGCCGGCATGACCCTGTGCCTGACCGGCTACAACATGGAAACCGCCATCACCTATGAGATCGAAGCCGAGGTTTCCGATCCCGGCGAATGTATCCTGCCTGCCAAGCTGTTCGGCGATATCATCCGCCGCCTGCCGGAAGGCCCCGTCACCGTGGTGGTGGATGAGAGCTTCAAGGTCTCCATCCGGGCGGGCTATGCCTCCTTTACCATTTCCGCCGAGAGTGCCGACGACTATCCCGAACTGCCCGATGTCAACACCGGCCGGGCCATCCGCATTCCCCAGAACAAGCTGAAGGAGCTGATCTCCGGCACCATCTTTGCCGTGTCCGAAAATCAGGGCCGCCCCATCCACACCGGCGTGAAATTCGAGGTCACCGATACCGCCATCACCGCCGTGGCCGTGGACGGCTTCCGTCTGGCCCGCCGCACCTGGCACCCCGAAAACGGCACCGGGCGGGAGCTGAGCTTTGTTGTCCCCGCCGCGGGCTTGAAGGAAGTGGAGAAGATCACCGCCGATACCGATGAACTGGGCTTCTTCACCCTGGGCCCCAAGCACATCCTGTTCCAGATCGGCTTCGCTACCATCGTGTGCCGCCTGTTGGAAGGTGAGTTCCTGGATTGGCGGCGGGTGGTTCCCACCAACTGCCCCGTGAAGCTGGTGGCAAACGTTTCTGACCTGGCATCCAGCGTGGAGCGCGTGGGCCTGATCGTCTCTGAAAAGTATAAGAGCCCTGTTCGCTGCGTCTTCGGTCATCAGGAGCTGCTGATGCGCACCAACACCACCATCGGTGCAGCCGAAGACCGCTGTGCCATTGCCGGTGACGGCAAGGAGCTGGAGATCGGCTTTAATGTCCGCTACCTGGCCGATGCCCTGCGGGTCATTCCTTCCGAGGAGGTCACCCTGGAGCTGACCAACGGTTTAAGCCCCATCGTGCTGACCCCTGTGGAGAGCAAGTACGACTTCGCCTACATGGTGCTGCCTGTTCGTATTAAAAATAGTTGAAAATTGAAAATTGTGGTATTGCATTAGGCAATGATTTTGAAATAATCGGCAAAGCCGACACCTTAAATTTTCAACTTTCAACTTTCAATTTTCATTTCCCAATTATGGAGAGCTTAAAATGAAAGTAACCGTTAAGAAAAAGGAAAACCACATCCCGGTAGTGATTTCTACCGAGTTTATCAAATTGCAGGATGCCATGAAGTTTGCCAACATCGTCTACTCCGGCGGCGAGGCCAAGACCTTGATCCAGGAGGAGCAGGTAAAGGTGAACGGCGAAGTCTGCACCATGCGGGGCAAGAAGCTGTACCCCGGCGACAAATTTGAGTTTGACGGCCAGGTGTACCTGATCTCCATCCACGCATGAATCTGAAAAGCCTTTACCTCCGGGACTTTCGCAATTACGGCGAGGCCCGGGTGGAATTTGAGCCGGGGGTCAACCTGATCGTGGGCGACAACGCCCAGGGGAAGACCAACCTTTTGGAGGCTGTTTCCTATCTCGGCAGCGGACGGAGCTTTCGGGCCATGAAAACTTCGGAAATGGTTCGCTTTGGTGCGGATTTCGCCGAAATTCAGGGGGATATCTTCTCCCAGGAGCGGGATCAGAGTCTGCGGTTTCTGCTGTTCAACGGCTCCCGGCCCCGGCAAATCTTCCGCAACGGTGCCAAGAAAAAGGCCCTTGGGGAGATCCTCGGCGTGCTGCCCACAGTCCTGTTCTGCCCGGAGGATCTGCTGATCCTGAAAATGGGCGCGGCCCAGCGGCGGCGGTTTGGAGATACGGCGTTATGTCAACTGCGGCCTAACTACGATGCCGCTTTGACCGAATATAACCGCATTTTGGAGCAGAAAAGCCGTATTCTTAAGGATCATTTTGAGAATCCCGCGGTGCTGGCGATTTTGCCGGAGTACAACACCCGCCTGTGCCAGGTGGGGGCCCTGCTGATCTCCTACCGGGCCCGGTTTTACGAGGGCCTTGGCAAGGCGGCAGCCAAATACCACGGCCAGTTTTCCGGCGGCGCGGAGGAATTTGCGCTGCAATACAAGACCGTGTCCACGGTGGGCGATCCCTTTGCTCCGGTGAGTAAGCTGACGGAGGACTTGCAGAACCATCTGGAACGCCACTACCGGGCGGAGCTGGAAACAGCCCAGTGCCTCACCGGCCCCCACAAGGATGATTTTACGGTGTCCCTGTCGGGCATCGACCTGAAATCCTACGGTTCCCAGGGCCAGACCCGTACCGCCGCCATTAGCTTAAAGCTGGCCCAAAGAGAACTGATGGGCCGGGAATGGGGCGAGGAGCCGGTGCTCCTTTTAGACGATGTTCTGTCCGAATTAGACCCCGGACGGCAGGATTTCGTTCTGAACCAGATCGTAAGCGGACAGGTATTCATCACCTGCTGCGAGCCCGGCAGATTTACGAAGCTGGGAAAGACGATCGAAATTCGGAAGGGCAGCATTTTGTAATTGAAAATGGAAAATTGTGGTATTGCCTTCGGCAATGGATTTGAAATTTTCTGTTTGATACTGATTCTCAATTAAAAACTTTAATTCGCAAGAATTGAAGTTTTTGATATGAGAATCATATGAGACGGGATTTTGCTATTTTCTTTCTAAAAATAGCAAAATCGGCAATGCCGTCAGGCAGTGCCCTTTTTATTAGAAATTAAAGATTTCTAATAAAAAGTAGTATGAATGACATAGAAATACGCGGAAAGCTGACAGTGAAAATAAATTTTCAATTTTCAACTTTCAATTTCCATTTGGAGGATATTATGTCTGACGAAACGAAAGTAACACAGGAATATGGCGCGGAGCAGATTCAGGTTTTGGAAGGCCTGGAGGCTGTTCGGAAGCGTCCCGGTATGTATATCGGCTCCACCTCGTCCAGCGGTCTGCACCATCTCGTTTACGAGATCGTGGACAACGCCATCGACGAGGCTCTGGCCGGGTATTGTAAGCACATCACCGTCACCATCAACCCCGGTGACTCCATCACCGTCACCGACGACGGCCGCGGTATCCCCGTGGACATCCAGCCCCAGACGGGCCGTCCCGCGCTGGAAGTCGTTTACACCGTGCTCCACGCAGGCGGTAAGTTCGGCGGCGGCGGCTACAAGGTCTCCGGCGGCCTGCACGGCGTGGGCGCGTCTGTCGTCAACGCTCTGAGCGAGTGGCTGCGGGTCCGGGTCTTTAAGAATGGCAACATCTATGAAATGAAGTTCGCCCGGGGCCATATCACCCAGGAAATGAAGATCATCGGCAAGACCGACAAAACCGGTACCGAGGTCACCTTCCAGCCCGACCCGGAGATGTTCGATTCTCTGGTCTACGACTATGAAATTCTCCATGAGAGGATGCGGGAAGAAGCCTTCCTGAATGCGGGCCTTTCCATCACCATCACCGACGACCGGGACGACGAAAAGCAGATCTCCGAGACTATGTGCTATGAGGGCGGCATCAAGGAATTCGCAATTTGGTGCAACAAGAACAAGACCCCCGTCCATGAGGACGTGATCTATATGTCCGGCACCAAGGGCGACGCTTCCGCCGAAATCGCCGTCCAGTATAACGACGGCTATCAGGAATTCATGCTGAGCTTTGCCAACGATGTCCGCACCCCCGAGGGCGGTATGCACGAGACGGGCTTTAAGACGGCATTGACTCGCGTGCTGAACGCCTACGGCACCAAAAACGGTATCATCAAGGGCGACGATAAGGTAAGCGGCGAGGACTGCCGGGAGGGCATCACTGCCATTATCTCCGTCAAGCTGACGGACGCTCAGTTCGAGGGCCAGACCAAGGCGAAGCTGGGCAATGCCTATATCCGCACCCTGGTTGACCAGATCGTGTCCGAACAGCTGGCGACCTATTTCGAGGAGCATCCCCAGACCGCCAAGGCTATCCTGGAAAAGGCCATGATGGCAAACCGGGCACGGGAAGCCGCAAGAAAGGCCCGGGAATCTGTCCGCCGCAAGACCGGACTGGAATCCGGCCAGATGCCTGACAAGCTCCAGGACTGCAACGAGCGGGACCCCAGCCTCTGCGAAATTTACATCGTCGAGGGTGACTCCGCTGCGGGCTCCGCCATCCAGGGCCGGGACTCCCGATTCCAGGCCATCCTTGCCATGTGGGGCAAGATGCTGAACGTGGAAAAGGCGCGGGCTGACAAAATTTACGGCAACGACAAGCTGTACCCCCTGATCGTGGCCCTGGGCGCAGGCATCGGAGAGGAATTTGATATTGAGAAGCTCCGCTACCACAAGGTCATTATCATGTCCGATGCCGACGTGGACGGTGCTCACATCCGTACCCTGCTGCTGACCTTCTTCTTCCGCTACATGCGGCCCCTGATCGAGCATGGCTACGTTTATTCCGCCGTGCCGCCCCTGTATAAGCTGACCCGTGGCAAGAAGGTGAAGGTTGCCTACTCCGACGAGGAGCGGGATGCCGTTTCCGCCCAGATGCGCGCTGACAATCCCAACGTGAAGATCGATATTTCCCGGTTTAAGGGCCTTGGCGAGATGGATCCCCACGAGCTGTGGGAGACCACCATGGACCCCGAAAAGCGGACGCTCCGCCGCATCACCCTGGAGGATGCCCGCCGGGCCGACGCCATCTTTACCGTCCTCATGGGCGAACAGGTGGAGCCGAGAAAAGAATGGATCGAGCGGAACGCGAAGTACGCTGTTAATATTGACATTTAATTCTTTAATTGAAAATTGAAAAAGTAAAATTGAAAATTGTGGTATTGCCTTCGGCAATGATTAAAATAGTCGGCAAAGCCGACACGACAATTTTCAACTTTCAACTTTCAATTTTCAATTTACAAATTTGGAGGTGCTTTAATGGCACATAACCGCAGTTACAAACCGGAGGACATCCGTTTCCCCGACCAGGCGATCACCGAATCGAACCTGGTGGATGAAATGGAGAAGTCCTATATTGAATATGCCATGTCCGTTATCGTGGGCCGGGCCCTGCCCGACGTGCGGGACGGCCTGAAGCCTGTCCACCGCCGCATCCTGTACACCATGTACGAAAGCGGCCTGACCTCTGACAAGCCCTTTAAGAAGTCGGCCACCTGCGTCGGTGACGTTCTGGGTAAGTACCACCCCCATGGCGACGCGTCCGTTTACGATGCCATGGTGCGTCTGGCCCAGGATTTCTCTATGCGATACATGCTTGTGGACGGCCACGGCAACTTCGGCTCCGTGGACGGCGACCCCCCGGCTGCCTACCGTTACACCGAGGCCCGTCTGTCCAAGATGTCCAACGAAATGCTCCGGGACATTGACAAGGACACCGTGGACTGGGACCCCAACTTTGACGAATCCCGGAAGGAACCCCGTGTGCTGCCTTCCCGGTTCCCCAATCTGCTGGTGAACGGTTCCAGCGGCATCGCCGTTGGTATGGCCACCAACATTCCCCCTCACAATCTCACCGAGGTAATCAACGCCTGTGTGGCTGTGCTGGATGATCCCGAGTGTACCATGGTGGATCTGATGGAGCACGTCAGCGGCCCTGATTTCCCCACCGGCGGCATCATCATGGGCCGCAGCGGCATCCGGGCGGCTTACGCCACGGGCCGTGGTAAAGTGGTCGTCCGTGCCCGGACGGAATTCGAGGAGTTCGGCAAGGACAGAATCAGAATTATCGTCACCGAACTGCCTTACCAGGTCAACAAGCGGCAGCTGATTAAGAACATCGCCGAGCAGGTGAAGGACAAGCGTCTGGACGGTATTTCCGACCTGCGGGACGAGACCGACCGCAACGGTATGCGGATGGTCATTGAACTGAAAAAAGACGCGAACCCCCAGGTGGTGCTGAACAACCTGTTCAAGCAGACCGCATTGCAGTCCAGCTTCGGTATCATCATGCTGGCGTTGGTTGACAACCAGAAGCAGCCCAAAATCCTGTCCCTGCGGCAGATCATTGACGAATATCTCAAGCATCAGGAAGAAATTCTGACCCGGCGCACCCAGTACGACCTGCGCAAGGCACGGGAACGTGCCCATTTGCTGGAAGGTCTGCTGATCGCCCAGGACAACATCGACGAGGTCATCAAGATCATCCGTACCGCCTATGACGACGCCAAGCAGCGTCTGATGGAGCGGTTCGGTCTGGACGACATCCAGGCCCAGGCCATTCTGGATATGCGCCTGAAAGCCCTCCAGGGCCTTGACCGGGAGAAACTGCAGAACGAATACAACGACCTGCTGGAAAAGATCAACTACTATCTGGAGCTGCTGAGCGACCCCGCCAAGCTGCGCTCCGTCCTGCGGGAGGAGCTGATCGAGATCCGGGACAAGTTCGGCGACAAGCGGAAAACCGAGATTCAGGACATCGAAGACGAGATCGACATTGAGGATCTGATCGAGGAGGAGACCTGCGCCTTTACCCTGTCCAACGAGGGCTATATCAAGCGGATGCCTGTGGATACCTACCGTACCCAGAGCCGGGGCGGCCGTGGTGTCAATGCCCAGAACCTGAAGGAAGAGGATTATGTAAAGTCCCTCATCATTGCCTCCACCCATGACCATATGCTGTTCTTCACCGACAACGGCAAGGTGCACCACCGGAAGGGTTACCAGATCCCCGAGGCAGGCCGCACCGCCCGTGGCACCGCCATCGTCAATGTGCTGCCCCTGGAGCCCGGTGAAAGCGTTACCGCTGTGGTCACTACGAGAGAATTTGACGACAACGAGTACCTGATGATGTGCACCCGGAAGGGCACCGTCAAGCGCATCCCCTTCATCGCCCTCAAGACCAACCGCAAGGGCGGCATTCGGGCCATCACTTTGGAGGACGGCGATCACCTCATCAACGTGATCCGAACCAATGGCAGCGACAATATCCTGCTGGCTACCGCCCAGGGTATGGCGATTTGCTTCAACGAAAACGACGTGCGCCCCATGGGCCGTGACGCGGCGGGTGTTCGTGGTATTATGTTAACCGGCGAGGACTTTGTGGTTGGCGCGGAGAAGGCCGAGGAGGGCAAGACCCTGTTGACCGTCACCGTCAACGGCTACGGCAAGCGCACCGAGCTGACCGAATACCTGCGCACCGGCCCCAACGGCGAAAAGGTAGCCCAGGGCCGGGGCGGCAAGGGCCTGAAGAACTACAACATCACCCCCAAGACCGGCAATGTGGCCGGCTGCCGCGTGGTGGGCGAGAATGACGATGTCATGCTGATCGAAAACGGCGGTGTCATTATCCGCATCCCCGCCGCCTCCATCAATGTGTACAAGCGGGATGTTCAGGGCGTTATCGTCATGCGCATCGCCGAGGAGAACAAGGTGGTGTCTCTGGAGCGTATTGAAAATATTGAGGAGCAGACAGAAGCGTAAAGACCGTAACTTTATAATATGGAGGAATTATGTATGAAGAAAAAGGGGACGATCATCGTTGCCGCAGGAGCGGTTCTGTTCGTTATTGGTATGGTCACTTTGGCAAACAGCAGTGTTGGTATCCTTCTGATGCTGCTGGGAATTGCCGCCATGATCATTGGCTCTTTTTGCATGATGAAGGTCAGCGGAAAAATGCGGACAAACTATTTTGAAAACGCTTTCACATATCCATCTGAACAGGCATCCCTGAAATCGGATATCCCTTCTGAAAACCTGGATCGGAAACAGGATTGAATGTATGAAAACCGTAACCCTGTACACTGACGGCGCCTGCTCCGGCAATCCCGGCCCCGGGGGCTGGGGGGCCATCCTGGAATTTAACGGACACGAAAAGGAGCTATCCGGCGGCGAACCCAACACCACCAATAACCGCATGGAATTGACGGCGGTGATCCGTGGACTGGAAGCTCTGAAAGAGCCCTGCGTCGTGGAACTGTATTCGGACAGCAAATACGTTATCGATGCCCTGGAAAAGGGCTGGGCCTGGGGCTGGAAAAAGCGGGGCTGGGTCAAATCCGACAAAAAGCCCGCATTAAACCCCGACCTCTGGGAAATTCTGTTGCAGCTGACCATGAAGCACGAAGTCCACTACCACTGGGTCAAAGGCCACGCCACCAATCCCAAAAATAACCGGTGTGATGAGTTGGCGGTTTCTGAGTGGAAAAAACGAAAGTAAATCACCGTAGGGGAAAGGGGAATGTTATGTATTTATCTATCGGCAACGACATGGCGGTGCGGGATCGGTCTATCATCGGCATTTTTGATCTGGACAACACCTCCACCTCCAAGCGGACACGGGAATTTTTGGACCGGGCGGAAAAGGAGGGCGAGGTTGTGCCCTGCGATGATCTGCCCAAGTCCTTTGTCCTGACCAGTGAATACGGCTTCTCCCGGGTACGGCTCACCTCCCTGAATTCCGGCACGCTGGAAAAACGACTGAAATAACAACGAAGCTCCGCCAACCGGCGGAGCTTTGTTGTTAGTGAAAAGTTTAAACTTTCAATTTTCAACTTTCAATTTCTCCATCCTTTCCCGTTCTGCCTGGCTTAATCTCAGGTAGTTGGGGGTCAGGGCGTTGCCGTCGCCGGGTTCTCCCGCGGCGGCTTTTTTGGCGGCAAGGATCGCCACGCCGGTGGCCCGCTGGTGCATCCGGTGCTCCGGGGGCAGGACCAGATTGGAAATGGTTTCGGACAGAGTGTTGTAAGTGAGGGTGGAGCCGTCGCCCACCAGGAAAATGGGGCCGTCCAGTGCTTCCAGCTCCTTGGACAGGTCGGCAAGGGCAATGGCCCGGTCTTCTTTCACCTGTTCGATGATGCTGCGGTTTACATAAAACAAAGCGTTATACACCTGGCTCCGCCGGGCATCCATGACGGGGCAAACGTAGCCCTGATAAACGCCCAGGCTTTCCGCCATGGCTTCCAGGGTGGACACGCCGTAGCAGGGAATCTCCCCACCCCAGGCGAAGCCCTTGGCGGCGGCCACGCCGATGCGCACCCCGGTAAAGGAGCCGGGGCCCTCCGCAACGGCAACGGCGGTCACATCGGAAACGGCCTTGCCGCACTGCTTTAACAGGTCTTCCGCCATGACTATCAGGGTCTGACTGTGGGTCAGGCCGGTGTTCTGGTAGCTTTCGCCCAGCAGTTTTCCGTTCTCCGTTAGGGCCACGGAAGCGGCCTTGGCACTGGTTTCAAAGGCTAAGATCAGCAAGGAAATCCCCTCCTTCAATGGTGATGCGCCGGGTGTCCTCCCCCAGCTTTTCAATGGTGATGTAGATGGCGTCCTCCATGGCGTCGTCTACGTTCTCGCTCCACTCCACGGCGCAGATGCCGCCCCGGTCCAGATAGTCCTCCCAGCCGATGTCCCACAGGTCATCGGAGGAGCGGAGCCGGTACATATCGAAATGGAACAGGGGCAGGCGGCCCCCCAGGTATTCGTTGACGATGGTGTATGTGGGGCTGGTGACGATCTCCCGGCACCCCAGCCCCCGGGCCAACCCCCGGGTAAAGGCGGTCTTTCCGGCCCCCAAGTCACCCCGATAGGCAAGGACGGTGCCGGGGGACAGGATTTTTCCCAACGCCGCGCCGATGGCCTCAGTCTCAGCGGGGGAATGTGTTGTGTAGATCATAAAGAATCTTCCTTTGATAGGAAAATAATTTTCAATTTTCCATTTTCAACTTTCAATTACTATTTTTCAGCTTTTCCGCCTGGTCAGCAGTCGCCAAAGCGTTGATGATCTCGTCGATGTCGCCGTTCATGATGGAGTCGATGCGGTACAGCGTCAGGCCCACCCGGTGGTCGGTGACCCGGCCCTGGGGGAAGTTATAGGTGCGGATGCGCTCGTTGCGCATGCCGGTGCCCACCTGGCTGCGGCGCAGGCCCGTCACTTCGCTGTCAAGCTTTTCCTGCTCGATCTCATAGAGCTTGGAGGCCAGCATCCGCATACACTTTTCCCGGTTCTGCACCTGGCTCCGCTCCTCCTGGCAGGCCACCACGATGCCGCTGGGCTTGTGGATCAGGCGGACGGCGGAGGAAGTCTTATTAACGTGCTGTCCACCCGCGCCGCTGGCACGGTAGACCTGCATTTCAATGTCGGCGGGGTTGATCTGTACGTCCACCTCCTCCATTTCGGGCAGCACCGCAACGGTTGCGGTGGAGGTGTGGACCCGGCCCCCGGATTCGGTTTCGGGGACGCGCTGAACCCGGTGGACACCGGATTCGTACTTCATCCGGGAGTAGGCACCCCGTCCGTTGATGACGAAATCCGCCTCCTTGATGCCGCCCAGCTCGGTCTCGTTGTAGTTCATCAGTTCCACAGACCAGCCCTTGGAGGACGCGTACATGGAATACATGCGGAACAGGCTGTGGGCAAACAGCGCGCTTTCCTCACCGCCCACGCCGCCCCGGATCTCCACGATGACGCTTTTTTCGTCGTTGGGGTCCTTCGGCAGCAGCAGAATCTGTAATTTTTCAAAAAGCTCCTCTTTTTGTGCCTTGGCGACGGCGTAGGTCTCCTGGCACAGCTCCTTCATTTCCGGGTCGGACATCAGCTCCTGGGCATCCAGCATGTCCTGCTCCGCCTGGTTGTAGGCGTGGTAAGCCTCCACGATGGGCTCCAGGTCGTTTTTCTCCCGCAGCAGCTTCGCGGCCTTTTTGGGGTCGGCATAGAAATCCGGCTGCTCCGACTTGGCGCACAGCTCCTCGTACCGGTTGGAAACGGCTTGTAATTTATTTAACATAGGTCGCTCCTAAATAATTTTTCGACAATTTTCCAGACATACAAAGGCTTTTCGGCGGGAAAGTTACTCCCGACGGAAAACGTTCAGCACGCAGCTGGCGGTGTCGGTGAGGCGTTCCGTCTGCCGCAGCCGCTCCGCGCCGTCTTTGCCAATTCGGAACACATGGGGCGTCATGGAAAAGAGATTTTGCACCTGCTCCCCCTCCACGGTAAAATCGAACCGGATGGGGATGGATTCCAGCCGCGCAAAGCCCGGCAGGTTGGGAACGGAATCTTTTTCCTTGTGGATCAGCTGGTCATAGATGATGGATTTCAGGCCCAGCAGATGATCCTCCGCTGCCAGCACCTGGAAGTACAGCCCGCCAGGCTTCAAAACACGCTTATATTCCTCCGGCAATGTCAGGGCAAACAGGCTGGTCAGCAGGCCCACGCTGCCCTCCGGGACGGGAATGTGAGCGGCGGTGGCGCAGAGCCAGGTGTAGCCCTTGTATTTGGCGGCGGCGCAGCGAACAGCCTCTTTGGAGATGTCCAGTCCCGTCAGGGGAAGGCCAAGAGCGTCAGAAAGCCGGGTGCAATAGTAGCCCTCGCCGCAGCCCACGTCCAGAATTTCCCCGTCTGCGCCGTATTTTTTCGCGGCGTTTATCAGGGCATCGGCAATGGGGGCGTAGTGGCCTTCTTCTAAGAAGGCCCGGCGGGAGAGCACCTGTTCCCGGGTATCGCCGGGGGCCAGGGAATGCTTTTTCTGGACGGGCAGCAGATGGACATACCCCTGCCGGGCAATGTCAAAGCTGTGCCGGTTGGGGCAGACAAAAGCTCGCTCCCGTTTTTCCAGTTTTTCCCCACAAAGCGGACAAAGAAGCTCCATGACCATACCCTCCCATTCTTTATCCAGTATATCATACCCCATTTTCCATGAAAGGTCAAACAGAAAGATAAATTATCATTTTGTCGGACTGCTTGCAGGTTTCACTGTAGGGGAGGGTCTTGACCCTCCCGCCAAAAATCCGTAAGGATTTTTGGATTTTCCGAAGGAAAATAAATTGTTATCGCCTTACGGCGATGTGATTTTGCCTTGGAGCAAAATCACCGGGAGGGTCAGCTATGCACTAAGCATCCGTAAGCCGCAAAGCGGCAACGGCTGCTAAGAAGACCCTCCCCTACGCATACAAATTACAATTTCCACCCATTGAAGGAAGTGTTCTCATGCGAAAATTCATTTTCTCCATACTTCTGATCTTCGCACTGGCGGTTCCGGCTCAGGCGGCGGAGACCAAATATGTGGCCCTGACCTTTGATGACGGACCCTCGGGGCGGTATACCCGGACGCTTTTGGACGGGCTGGCAGACCGGGATGTGAAGGCCACCTTCTTCCTCTGCGGCTACCGGATACAGCAGTATCCGGACATCACCCAGCGGATATTCGACGAGGGACACGAGATCGGCTACCACGGTTACAGCCACGACAGCATGAAGGACATGAGCCGCCGCACCATCGGGGCGGAGCTGATGGACACCCAGGCGTTGCTCCCAGAGGACTGCGACCCGGTATTCCTGCGGCCCCCAGGAGGGCTTTGCACCGACGGGGTGCGGCAGGTGGCCGAGGTGCGGGGGCTGGCGATCCTCAGCTGGTCGGTAGACCCCAAGGACTGGGCCACCAATGACACCGCCGCCATCGAACGGGCGGTGCTGAAAAATGTGAAGGACGGGGACATCATCCTGCTCCACGACATGACCACCAGCTCCGTCCGGGCGGCCCTGGACATTATTGACACCCTGAAAGAGCAGGGCTACGAATTTGTTACCGTCTCCCAGCTGGCGGACCTGAGAGATACCCCCATAAGGCCGGGGAAGACCTATACCAGCTTCCCGGCGGAGGGGGAGAGGGTAAAATAAAATGCAAAATGCAGAATGCTGAGTGCAGAATGAGGCTCGTTTCCGAAAAAATCATTCTGCATTATGCACTCTGCATTCTGCATTCATGTATTATCCGATCTGGTTTTCGTAGGTGAAGACGTCGCTGGCGTTGACCTGCTCAAAGTAGACCTCCAGGATGTCCTCGGCAATGGGGGCCAGCCAGGCACCGTGGGCGGCCTTTTCGCCGTAGATGGCGATGGCGATTTCGGGCTCGGTCTCGCCCACCCGGTGGGCGAAGCACAGGAACGCGGCGTGGTCGGAGCCGCCGGAGGCGTGCTCGGCGGTGCCGGTCTTGGCGTAGACCACCACTTCGTCCTTCAGGGACCAGACACCGTCCTGGATGGGCCAGACCGTATCGTCAAAGCCGTACTTGTCGGTGGGGCCGCCGAAGAAGGAGGAGGCGGTGCCGAAGGCCACATTGTAGGTGGGGTCGGCGGTGACGACCTTGCGCATACCGCTCATGTAGGTCTGGTAGGTCAGGTCGGAAATGGACATTTTGCTGAGAATCTCCGGCTCGTTGTCCTCTACCAGGGTGTGATAGTCGGAGGAGACCACCCGGCTCAGGAAGGTGGCCTTGTAGCGGGTGCCCTGGTTTGCCAGGGTGCAGGCGTAGACGCACAGCTGCAGGGGGGTGAAGCGGTTTTCGGCCTGTCCGATGGCGGACAGGATACGGTCGCCTGCGGTGTACCGCTGGTTGGTGCCGGTGTAGTTGGCAGTTTTACTTTCCTGGTTAGAACGCCAGCCAATTTTTTCCGTCAGCTCGATGCCGGTGGGCTCGCCCAGGCCGAAGCCCTTGGCGGTCTCGTCAATCATATCCGCGGTAAGGCGGTAGCCCAGAATGTAGAAGAAATAGTTGCAGGACACCATCAGGGCCTGGCTGCCGTCCAGCATACCGTGGGTAACACCGGGATTGGAGGACCAGACCAGACAGGTGGGATGGAAGTTACCCAAGGATTCCTCATCTAGTCGGCCTTTATCCTCGATGGTTTCGCCGTATTTCAGAACATACTCACCTGTGGACGGTGCGATATGCTCCATGGCAGAGACCAGGGTACACATCTTATAGGTGGAGCCGGGGGCGTAGTAGGCACCGAAGGCCCGGTTGAAGAAGGGGTTCCGGGAATCGGCTTCGATCTCGTCCCAGTCCTCGTGCATGGTGGCAAGGTTATAGGTGGGATAGCTGGCGCAGGCCAGAATCTCACCGGTCTTGACCTTCATAACGACCACGGCGGCACCCTCGGCATCGTGGCCCTCCTCGTCGCCCGGGCGGGTATTCACCTCGGGATCGGTGACGTTTTCCATGAACTCCGCCAGAGAATCCTCGGCAACCATCTGGATATCCAGGTCGATGGTGGTCTCCACGTTGTTGCCCGCCTTGGGGCTGTAGACCTCGCCTGTGGATTTGTCGGTACGCCAATACTGGGAGATGATGGTGCCGTCCTTGGAAACCACGTCCACGCGCTGTCCGTCGATGCCGTGAAGGTACTCTTCGAAGGCCTCTTCCATACCATCCTGACCAATATAGGCATCCATGGAATAGCCCTGATCCTGATAAATGGCCCAGTCGTCGGCGTCCATGCCGCCGAGATACCCAAGAATGTGGGCGGCGTAGGTGGTGTGGTATTCCCGGACGGTGGAGGATTCCACCATCAGGCCGGGGGTATTCAGCTCCAGCAGGGCGGACAGATTCTCGTCGGAAACGTCCTCGATGAAGGTATAGGTGGGCAGGCTGGTAACGCCGCGCAGGTCAAATTCGTAGCGCATACCCACCACGGCCCGGGCACTTTCGTCGTCCCATTCGGTGGGGATCTTGTAGCGATCCCGCAGGGTCTCCATCAGCAGGGGGGCGGTCATGTCCGAGTCCAGCTCGTAGTCCTGCATGAAGGCCCGGAAATACCGCTGCCAGGCGGTGGAGTAATCGTCCAGGGTATATTCGAAGGGCCGGGTCTTGGTGATGGGGAAGTGATCCAGATACGCGATGCCCAGCTCCTGGCACTTCTGGTACAGGCGGTACAGGTATTCGTTGGTGCCGTCGGAGCTTTTGATAACGTAGTGGTTGAAAACCAGGTCATAGCTGGCGCGGTTGCCCACCATGACCTTGCCGTTCCGGTCCAGAAGGTCGCCCCGGGCGGCGCGGACGGTGGTGATGGTGGTGTAGGTCGCGGTGTTATCGGTGTTGCCGTCAGTCTGGATGATCTGCAGGTCAAAGAGCTTCCATGCGTAAAGCGCAAGGATCACACCAAAAAAACTGAGCAGCACCGCGGCGCGAAATCGGCTTATTCTTTCCATGTGTTTCCTCCGATTTGTCCGATGCGGTTGATAAGGGAATAAAGGGGGATCATTACGATCCAGCTGAGCAGGCCCGTCACCAGAAATACATTGATCCGGTTCCAGCGGGTCAGCTCCAGAAACAGTGCCGTGCCGTAGATGCCGATCTCATAGAGCATCAGGGCAAGCCCTGCGCAGAGCACGATGGAGCCACGGCTCCGGTGCAGGTACATCTGCCGGAACATGCAGGCACCGATGCCTGCGAAGGTCAGCAGCATGACGCAGGCAGGACCGGGAGAGGAGCCGCTGAAATAATAGAAGGCGGAGGCGAGCAGCACGAAAATACTGCCAACCTCGGTACCCTCTATGACGGTGATCAGCAGAATCACGCAGACCGCCAGGTCGGTGGTGCCGCCGAAGAGGGTGACGCGGCTCATGACCACGTCCTGGATCACCAGCATCAGGATCATCACGGCGATGTACAATATCCATTTAAGGTAACTGAGCCGCTGCAGCCGGGTCATGTGCAGGAGCTTCAGCAGGCTGCTGCCCTCGGCATCCGGCTTAAATTCCGCGGCTTTCGGCAGAAACTGTACCAGGGAAAAGCTCTGCTTCTTTTTGGCGGGGGTCCGCCTGCGCTGTGCCGGGGGTTGGCTGCGCTGTGCCGGGGTTTGGCTCCGGGTCCGCTGGGCTGGGGGCTGGGTGCGGTTGGTTCGTTTTTGTTGTGCCATAATGCGTCTCACTCCGTGGCGTACTGGGTGATGATGAAAACCTGTTCCTGGGAATCAATGTCGGCGGCGGGCTCCAGCAGGGCGAACTTTGCCACGCCGGTTTCCTCAAAGCCCGCATCCACGATGTAGCCGATGATCAGGCCCCGGGGGTACACGGTGGAACCGGAGGTGACCACCTGATCCTGGTTGCGGATGATGGAGTCGGAGGGCAGGTAGTTCATCTGCAGCAGCTTTTCGTGGCCGTCGATGTAGCCGCCCTTGACCATGCCATTATAGCCGGAAGAGGAGATGGTGCCGGAAATTTCCAGGGTGGAATCCAGAACCGTCTTGATGACGGCATAGTTGGGGCCGGCCTCAGTGACCAGGCCCAGCACTTCGCCGTTGGCGGTGATGGCGCACATGTTTTCGGCAATGCCGGAATTGGTG
>JAFTXW010000013.1 GCA_017461445.1 Oscillospiraceae bacterium | reverse complement strand
GCTGGGTGATCCGGACCAGGCGTTTGACCTGGCGAGGAAGTATGGAGCAAAGTTTGTTCAGATCGATTCTGTGTGCGGACATCTCCCCTTGGATCGTGATGCAGAATATGCTGAGTACATTAAAAAGCTCCGCGGCGATGGTGACATCTTCCTGATAGGTGGTGTCCGGTTTAAACATACCCCCTATCAATCTGGCCGGTCACTTGAAGAAGACCTTCACATTGCAACTGGTCGTTGTGATGCCATTGTGGTTACCGGAGCAGGCACAGGAATCGAAACAAAACTGGAAAAGATCAAAAGTTTCCGAGATGCCTTGAGCGACTTTCCGCTGATCGTCGGTGCAGGTGTAACTGCTGAAACGGCTGCACAGCAGCTGGCTTATGCAGATGGAGCAATTGTCGGTACCGGATTTAAGGAATTGGGTATCACGGAGTATCCTGTGGACGAAGAACAAGTGGAAAAATTACTGCACAACGCTAGAAAGTGAGAGGGAATATATGAAAAAACTGAAAGAAGTATTTGGCGTAGACAAGCCCATTATCGGTATGCTGCACATGACTGGTTACGGTGCCGATGAGAAGATGGAAATTGCTAAGAAAGAAATCGAAATCATGTTCCGCAACGGTGTCAATGCGGTTCTGGTTGAGAACTACTATGGCGGTGCAGAGGATGTCCAAAATGCACTGAAATATTTACAGGAAAATTATCCTGACAAGGTTTACGGTGTCAATATGCTGGGCAATCCAGAATGGGCATTCATTATGGCACGGCAGTATGGTGCTAGATTTGTACAGATCGATTCTGTATGCGGCCATCTTAAGCCAAAGGATGATGTAAAATTCGCCCTGAAACTGGAAAATTTGATGGGGGATCGCGATATCTTCCTTCTGGGTGGTGTGCGTTTTAAATACCAGTCTGTTCGTTCCGGCAGAAGTCTGGAAGAAGATCTGAAGATCGGCAGCGAACGCTGTGATGCTATTGTGGTAACCGGTGAGGGTACCGGCATCAGCACGGATCTGGAGAAGATCAAGACCTTCCGCACCATTCTGGGAGATTTTCCCCTGATCGTTGGTGCTGGCATGACTGCGGAAACGGCGCAGGAACAGTTGACATATTCTGACGGTGCCATCGTTGGTAGTTACTTCAAAGAAAGCGGCATCACAGATAATCCTGTGGATGAAAAACGAGTACAGGATTTCATTTTCAATGCCAGAAATGGCAATGGTGTATGATAACGATACGGCAGTCAGGGAGCCACATCCCTGACTGCCGCAGAAAACAAAAAATACCATTTAGAAACCCAATTTTGCCAAATGAGATGATTTGACTGCTTGATGTGATAGAATATATCCATCAGAAAACGATACGGCGGCATAGTTCAGTCTGGTAGAACAGCCTTTTCATACCCGGTATGTCACCGGTTCAAATCCGGTTGCCGCCGCCAGAAAGTCCAATCTTAGAAAGGGGGATCTATTTCATGTTTATGAAACCGAGATCACATTCCAAAAGGGAAAACAACATCTAAAGATTGCGGGCATGAGTAAAAGCCCGCAGAAAGTGAGGCTTTTATTATGAATGAACTGATTATTGTGATGGGCGGATCCTTCAATCCCCCCACCATTGCCCACCAGCGGCTACTGCTGGGCGCTGTGAACGTACTGGAAGCCGATAAGGGCATTTTCGTTCCCTCCTCCCACGCTTACGTCAAGACCAAGATGAAGCGCGCCAAGCACCCTGAGGAGACTCTGGTAGAACATCTCCGGCTGAAGATGCTGAACGCCATGGCTGAGGACGATTCCCGCCTGAGCGTGGATGATCTGGAGTACCACCGCAAGGGTAAGGGCTATACATATGAGACCATGCTGGAAGTTCAGGAGAAGTATCCCGATGCTACCCTTTACTTCTTGGCAGGCGGTGACAAGGTGGATATCTTCCCCCGCTGGCACCGGATCAACGAATTCCTGGAACGCTTCCACATCATTGTGGTGCGCCGGGACGGCGAAGATCCTGAGGCAGCTATTGAAGCAAATGATTTCCTGCGAAGCCATAAGGACAAGTTCCATGTGATCGAGGCACCTGAGGGTATCGAGGGCATCAGCTCCTCTGCCATCCGGGACAAGCTCCGGGAAGGTGAATCTGGTGTGGAAGAACTGTGCCACCCCAAGGTCTGGAAGCTGATCCAGGAAAATGGCGGTATCGGCAAGCCCACCATTCACTGCTTCCGGAATGAATACAGGTTCCTCAGTAACTTCTGGGATGCTCCTGTCACCTACAAGGGTCTGACTTACCAGAATGCAGAAGCAGCCTTCCAGGCACAGAAGTGCATCGATGAAGCGGAAAAAGTGCAGTTCACCACCCTCCGCTCCAATGAGGCCAAGCGGCTGGGCCGGTATGTGCAGCTGTGCCCCAACTGGGAGAATGTGAAGCTTCCCATCATGGAGGAAATCGTCCGGGCCAAGTTCACCCAGAACGAGGATCTCAAGGAACTGCTTCTGGCCACCGGTGAGCTGGTGCTGGAGGAGGGCAACACCTGGGGCGATACCTTCTGGGGCGTGGATGCCAAGACCCGGGAAGGCCGGAACCATCTGGGCCGAATCCTCATGCGGGTACGAAAGGAATTGCAGGGCGGATAAGATCCGCCCCATTATGAAAGGGGTCAAAGTATGTCATTAGAAAATGCGAGCAAGCGTCTTTCTTATTTTCTTCGGCACTGTGCAGAGCCGCGCTATATTGACCTGAACGGTGGCTGGGCTTCTGTTGATACGATGCTGCAGCTGCTGAATCTGACGAGAGAAGAGCTGGATCATATCGTGGCAGAGGATTCCAAGAAGAGGTATTCCTACGATGCTTCCGGGACTCGGATCCGCGCCAACCAGGGTCACTCCATTCCCGGTGTAGAGTTGAACATGGAAAAGCCGGAGCCTCCGGAATACCTGTATCATGGAACAGCAACACGCTTTCTGGATGCCATTATGCAGGAAGGACTGAAGCCTATGAGCCGTCAGTGGGTGCATATCAGCCCGGATTTTGCAACCGCTGTCAAGGTAGCCAAACGCCATGGCAAGCCTGTGGTGCTGGAAATCCGCGCCCGGCAGTTCGTGGCGGATGGCCATGAGCTGTACCGGTCTGAGAATGGTGTATGGCAGGCGAAAGCCGTGGCACCGGAATACTTTGTGGTTCGGGAATTGTAAAAAACAATCCCTCAAAATAGGATGACCGAATCGGGGGAGAAATTGATACAGAAGGAGGTTGCTGCAGATGATCTATTGCATGAGTGATATTCATGGAGAACTGGATCGCTGGAATGAAATGCTGGAGCTGATTCAGTTTTCTGACACAGATACGTTGTATTTTCTCGGTGATGCCATTGACCGCAAATCCCATGGAATCGAAGTCCTGCAGGACATTATGCGGCGGCCCAATGTCCATATGATTCTCGGAAATCATGAGCAGATGATGCTGGACAGCTTTTGGTCCAATAATACCTATGATGCCCGCCGTCTCTGGAAAAACAATGGCGGCGGCAGTACCTATAAAACCATGGTTTACAGGATCCCTATAGAAGAACGGTTGCGGATTCTGAGGTTTATTCAGGAATTACCCGACCATTTGGAAATCGAGGTCAATGGACGTATCTTTTATTTGGTCCATGGATATATCGGCGAGAACCGGCACGAACGAATTTGGGGCAGACCGGAGCCACCACCGAAGGAAGCCCCCATCCCCGGCAAGACGGTTATTGTTGGACATACCCCAACGTATTACATGAATCAATACAGTGCTGGTTTTGATGAAGCAGCTGCCCTTAAAATCTTCTATGCACCAGGCTTTATTGACCTGGATTGTGGATGCGGCAATCAAGCAAACCAGCGCCGACTGGCTTGCCTGCGGCTGGATGATATGATGGAGTTTTATATTTAACAAAAGTGATGTTTTCGTCAGAATGTGAGAAGGCTGCTTCCGAACAGCAGAATAAACCATTACGTATGATCGAAGAAAAGAAGGAGGAACCGAAAATGAATAAGCTTCAGGCAGAAATTGCAAAGCTGGAAGCAGAAACTGACCACAACGAAGTGAATGAACTGCTGCTGCGCATGCTGTATGCAAAGGCAGAAGAACTGGGCGAGGATCCTTCTGATGAGGAAGCCGAAGAAGCGGTCAACCAGGTAAAAACCGATTGGCTTATGCAGCTCCTGCGCAGAAAGCGTGTACAGGATGCAGAGGATTACGATTGGGATGAGGATACCCGGGAAAATATGGCACTGATCCGCAGTGTCTTTGAGGATATGAACGTTCGTTACCGGGAATATGTTCCCCAGCAGGGTATCTACGCGTTCGAACTGGGCCTGACCACCGATGGCAAAAAGCTGAATATGAAGGTTTATCTGGAAGAGGATCCTAAGGTCTGTCGGATCGATGCGGTATATCCATTCCAGGCAGAACCGGAATTTGTCTATCCTCTGTGCCAGAAGCTGGTGGCAGAGAACTATCAAAGACGCTATGGTGCGCTCCAGTATGACGCATCCGACAATGAGCTTTCCTACCGCTACAGCTTCTCTGTGAAGCATGGCCTGTATGAGGATGATTTCCGTGGCGCGTTTCTGGCAGTTGTGGCCTCTGCCCACGCAAGCTACGATGTGGTGAAGCAGTATGCCGTAGGCCGCTTCCGCCGGGCAGACCGGGAGGAGATCATCTGCAAGGCACAGAAACTGATCATTGAGCTGGATCAGTAAACAATAGGGGAGCCGGAACATCCCGGCCTCCTGCAGCAAGAAGGAAAGAAGGCAGAATCATGAAAATCGATCATTTCCGGGGAGAATATGCCTTCCTGAGTAATTTCTGGGAGGTTCCCGTTACATACAAGGGTCTGACATACGGCAGTAATGAGGCTGCCTTCCAGGCTCAGAAGTGCATGACCGAAGAAGAGAAAATGGAATTCACGCAGCTTCGGCCCAGTGCTTCCAAGAAGCTTGGCCGCCGGGTACAGCTTCGTCCCGACTGGGAGGAAGTGAAGGTTGGTATCATGGAAGAAATCGTCCGGGCCAAGTTCACTCAGAATGAGGAACTGAAGGCTTTGCTGCTGGCAACCGGTGAAGCATACCTGGAAGAGGGCAATACCTGGCACGATACCTGCTGGGGCGTGGATGCCAAAACCGGCGAAGGCCAGAACCATCTGGGTAAGATTCTGATGAAGGTTCGCGGCGAACTGAAGGAGCAGTGATCGTATGAGAATTGTCGTGATGGGAGGCTCTTTCAACCCTCCCACCATCGCCCATCTGAAGATGATGCGCTCTGCTCTGGATCAGCTGGGGGCAGAAAAAGGTTTCTTTGTCCCAACGGCAGATAAGTCCCTGCGCCGCAAAATGCGCAGGGCAGGCTTTCCGGAGGAAGTATTGCCGGAAGCAACACGCCTGGAAATGCTTTCCGCCATGGCAAAAGAGGATCCCCGGCTGGAAGTGAGCGATGTGGAGTTTCAGCATCCCAAGCACTGGTATGCCCAGGAGACTATGGGTTATATCCAGGAGCAGTACCCGGAGGCGGAGCTGTTTTTCCTCATCGGCTCCGACAACCTGGAAAACTATGCCAGAGCATTCCGGCTGGTGGAATTTCTGGAAAAATACCGTTATGCCGTGGTAGACCGGGGTGACGGTGACCTGGATGCCATTTTGCAGGAGATCCCGGTGGCCTGGGAACGCAGGGACAGATTCTGCTATGTTACCCCACCGGAGGGAATTGAGAATATCAGCTCTACGCTGATCCGTGAGAAAGTAAGAAACAACGAACCGGGCTTGGAGGAGTTTCTGCATCCGCGTGTTATGGAAATGCTAAGAATGGATGGTATGGGGCGTGTTATCTTTTAATGCTATCTTATACGATGTGAAAGGTATGAATGATTAGGATAGAATAAGCGATTAGAGAGCAGAAGATTACAACATGGCTGTCATGAGTTGATGGCCATGTTGTTTTACTAAATAAGAAAAGATTAAACCGATTATTCCTGTTAAAGGACCAAAAATGCCTGATTTAATACAACAGATGTATATAGTGCTATAATCAAATCATCACAAAGAGTCAACCATTGACTCATAAATTTGGAAAGGATGTTGATTATGAAAAGACTATTTGCACTGATTCTGATGGCAAGCATTATGATTGGAATTGCTGTCGGAGATGGCGGCATCGTTTTGCAGGCTGAAGCTGCAACGACTTCCAACAATGGTTTCTTACCCTGGGTGAACATCACCGACAATCGTTGTGATGAATGCGATTCCAAACTGGAAGATTGTATTCTGTGCAACGGCACTGGTGAGTGCGATGCGTGTGATTCTTCCGGAAACCATATCTGCAGTGAATGTGATGGAGATCCTTCTTGTACCAGATGCCAGGATGGAATTTGCTCCAACTGTGAGGGCGACGGTTATGCATACAAGCTTTCTGAGTGTGTTCGCTGCGACGGTGAAGGTGAGTGCTCTCGCTGTGATGGTTTAGGCATTCGCTTCAGCAACAGCATGTATGTGCCTGACCGAATTTGCTATTCTTGTCAGGGTTCTGGCCGGTGTACTTCCTGTGATGGAAAGGGTGTGAAGAGACCTCTGGGTGACAGAGCTTGCTCCTACTGTGATGGATCCGGAATTTGTGGTACTTGCGATGGTACTGAAATCGCATGCGACAACTGCACTGCGGGTTACGTAGAGTGTGACATGGATGGTGCTTGTACTGCGTGCAGTGGAAGTGGCAAGTATTGTGAAGACTGTGCAAATGAGAAAACCAATCCGGTAGCTCCAGTAAATCCAGTTCCTCAGCCAGCACCGTCTCATAGGGATGGTGACTGTTATACCTGCTACGGCACGGGGTTCTGTACGGCCTGTACCGGTACTGGTATGTGCAGCAATTATAACTGCATTATGGGTACAGTTACTTGCACTGGCTGTTATGGCCTTGGCGAGTGTGGTTCCTGCTATGGCATGGGCGAATCCTTAAGTGGAACTCGTTGTTATAGCTGTGGTGGAGACGGCGTTTGCAGCAGATGCAATGGACGTGAAAAGTTCACCTGCTCTTCTTGCAATGGCACAGGCGATTGTTGGAAGTGTGATGGAGATTTTTGGTGTCCGACTTGCAATGGCAGTGGCAGGGCCTAATCATTCAGATAATAACTCCCCGGTTGTAAGATACCGGGGAGCCATCCTAATAAAGATGTCATTGTTCAATAATTGGAAGGGAGAATACATATATGAAAAAGAATGCAACTGAACTGGTATTTATTCTGGATCGCAGCGGTTCCATGTCTGGCCTGGAGGCAGACACCATTGGCGGCTTCAATTCCATGATTGAAAAGCAGAAACAGGAGTCCGGTGAGGCAATGGTAACTACCATCCTGTTTGATAGCAAGGTGGAGACACTTCATGATCGTGCTGATATTCAGAAAATCGTACCCATGACCAGCAAGGATTATTATGTACGCGGTATGACTGCTCTGCTGGACGCTGTGGGCAGCACCATTCAGCATATCAGTCATGTACATACCATTATGGGCGAAGATAATGTGCCGGAGCACACGATGTTCGTGATCACTACGGACGGTATGGAAAATGCCAGTAAAGAATTCACCATGGCTACGGTCAAACGGCTGATCGAAGAAAAAAAGGAAAGGGAGAATTGGGAATTCCTCTTCCTGGGTGCCAATATTGATGCAGTGAAAGCTGCCAGTAACATTGGCATTGGCGCAGACCGGGCAGTAAATTATCATTCCGACTCTGTTGGCACAGCACTGAATTACAATGTGGTCAGCGAAACGGTTTCTACTATGCGTCAGGGAAAAGGTGTAGCCGCTAATTGGAAGCAGCGGATCGTAGATGACTTCAAAGGTAGAAAAAGGTGATAGAGATGGCAAAACCAAGAAATACGGAGATTCAACTGACAGATGAACAGAAAGCACTAGCTTATAATCAGAAGCAGATTGGCGAGACCCTTTATACAAAGCTGAAAGATGATCCCAATTTTGCTTTGATGAGCATCTTTTGCACAAACATTGGAAAAATGCTTGCCAAGCGGGCTGAGGTGCTGGTACCCAAGCAGGGAGCTTTCAAGGATGTATTATTGAGTTTTGATAATAAAATGTGGAACTGGGAGGACATTGACGTAATTATCTTATCTATAAAGCCTGGATATCAAAATAAGAGACACTGCATTCTTTCCCTTCACGTACCATTTGCAGATGGTACAGATCGTCTTATGAGTGGTCACTTGAAGGCAGGAACCAAGGAAGAAATATTGCAGTATCTTTGCGATTCTGGATTTGGTCCCAATCTTATGATTGCGCTGGACGATCTTAATTCATCACTACATAACCACGATTAATAGAAAGAAATTTGGGTGAGGAAATGAGGTGATCCTATGCGTAAGAAAATCCGCTTCTATAAACAGCACACCATGGAAACTTGTGGTCCCGCATGTATGCTGATGCTGTTGGATTTGTATAGAAGAGTTGAATATCCCACACCGAAGCAGGAGGCTAAACTTTACAGCCTATACAGATCCAGAGCATTCAAGGGCGTGAATGGTGCTGCAATTGCTGACTGCCTGTCCAAGAATAACTTGGAAGTTACTTTGTTCCAGTCTTTTCATAACAAGATGGATAACCGGGATGGCTATTATTCTGAAGAATTGTATGAAGCTCTGCAGGGAGAATACCAGGCAGATGTGGATAGATGTGCCGACAGGATCAAGCTTATTGCCAATGCTGCTATTACCTGTGATTTGTTGAAACAGAAACTGGATTCCGGCAAGCAGATTATTCTTCAGTGCATCGTCCCCGGTAATGCCGATGGAATTCATGACTATACACTTCATTGGATCGTTGTGCATGGTTATGATGGTGACGAATTCTTGGTCTGTGACCCGCTGTCCTCCAAAATCAGAATTACAACGGAAGCAATGGAAAACTATATGGATACGCCCATCGGTCGGATCTGCATTGTGACAGGAGAGAAAACATGATCAACATATTGGAAGATTACATTTTTAGAAGCCTCCCGGAATGGGGAGATTTCTCCACGAATCTCAATTTAATCAAGAAAGTTAGCTCTACCGGTGCACTCCTTCCCTTCTATGGAAACACAGTTGTATTCAACTTGAGCGATGAGACGAAGAAGACTTTGCAGCATCTGCAGAAAGAACTGTATAGGAATGCCGGATGGATGCTGTCCCAGAAACTAGATCCATCCACCTTTCATATGACACTGCATGATTTGATGAATGGTCCGGAACTGACGGATGATCTCAAGTGCCGGATGTTGGAAGCAGAGGTTAAGGCAAAATCTATCATGGAGACATGGAAGGAACAACCGCCATTGCGTATGAAAACTACATGGCTCTTCAACATGGTCAATACCAGCATTGTTCTGGGTCTGGCACCAGTAGATGAGGAATCCTGGCATCGGTTGGATGAGATGTACGCTGCACTGGAATCCGTAGTGCATTTGGGCTATGCCCTGACACCGCATATTACCATGGCATATTTCAAGCCGGGAACTTATACACAGTATGATCTGAATTGCCTGCGGCGAGCGATGCGTCCGGTGGAACTGGAAGTAGAGCTGCGGGTGGAAGACCTGCACTATCAGGTTTTTCAGAATATGAACCACTATGGAAACAAGTAAATCTAACGAAAGGAAGAGAGAAATATGATTAAAATCAACTTTGATTTCAACTATCGCAGGCCTGAGGATCTGGAGCAGCTCAATGCTATGCTTGCAACCATGAAATTGCAGGATCTTCGACTGGAGAATATCCGTGACTATCTGGCAACGACCACGGATGGCGATGGCAATCTGATCGGCTATCGGTTTGGCGTGGACAGTGGTGAGCTGATTTGTAAGTTGGCTAAAGGCAAGTCTGGCTATTACTACCAGATCGATTCTGTTGTGGTGGATGAGAGTGTTGACCATGATGAGTATTTGGAAATCTGGCGGGAGAGCCACCCTGACCGTGTCGTGCGTATCGTGATTCGGTCTGGCTACGACGAGGTTGCAGGTTATTTGATCGTTCACCATCAGCGAACCTGATGTGAAAGAGTCCCCGAAAGGGTATCCTTGGTATCCTTTCGGGGAAAAAGGAAATTTGATTTTTGATTAAGCGTATTGGCGGATGGAACTAATTTGTATGGAGTAATGTGAGATGAACGAGACGAAAGAAAAACGCCGGTTTAAAAAAGCCTTTCTCATTATGAGTAGTATTCTTCTGACTTTTGGCATCATGGCTCAAATTCTGAGCGAAATGATGGGCTACACACCTTTACTGGCAGACTATTTCCTTCATCTGCTTCCTTCTGTAGCAGCAGGCTTTCTTGGCTACTATCTGATGACCAGACTCAGAAATGGTGGTAAAACAGGAAAAGTCATTCTGGCTGTTTTCCTGATCATAGTATTTGCATGGTCCGCATTTATGATCGTCATGTTCGCTGATGTTCAGTTCGATGACTATTACCAGGATGAAACATATGGTAATGGCTGGTACTTCGGTTGGGCAAACCGAAAAGAAGAGGCACAGTATATGCTCTCAAAATGTCATCTGTTTGGACATGGCGACGCGTATTACCAGTACTCGGATGATTTGATTGATCCCGAGGTTTGGATCATTGATGATCTGCCCCAGGATGTCCAGAATGCAATGATGGAACGGGACCGGGCAGAGATTTTTCGACATTTCCGCTGGGATTTGCTCCTTCCTGTTTTGTCATACATGTATGGTTTTTGGATCACGATCCTGTTTGCGGTGATTACGGTAGGCTGGTGCATGGCTGCAATTGGCGCTTTTAGAAAGCTGAATGCCTGGTGGGAGAAAATTCTGTATGCAGTGTGTGGCGTGCTCATCGCGGAACAGCTGATCTTTCCGCTGCTGGGTGGTTTGGGAATCATCGCTTGCCTGACTCCGCATCCATTCTCCATGGACTGGCAAGTGACACTTTTAACTGTCATACCTCAGATTAGTGTTATGCTCGCCTTGATGAAGTCAAGTCGTCCCCCCAATAGTGTGATAGAGACTATCTCGGAAGAAGGTGAATATGTAGATGGAGACTACTGTTAACAAAAAAAGTAAAAACCGATTGGCAATGGCATTCCTGTTTGCATCTCTGGCTCTGCTGGTGTTTGGAATCTTCGCTCAAATCCTGTGCGAAGGGATGGGATATGACCATTACCTTTTCAAATACCTGTTCAGCCTGACCCCTGCGGCATTTACTTTCTATCTGCTGTACAGTACTGTCATTCTTTATCCAGATACGGCATCTGTGTTCCGAGTCTTGCTTTCTTTGCTGCTGGGCGCAACGATCCTGTGGTCAGTATTATTTGGATTGGCTTTGGTAGATGCGCATCTGCAGGAAGACCAGTTCATCGTATATAAGTTTTATGCGTGGACCTACCCCAAGGAAGATGTTCGGGAAATGCTGGACAAGTCCAGCTTTATTGGCAAGGGTAGTGGATACTATACCTATCCGGATGAAATTATGGAAGGCTATAGCCGGGATCAGGATGATTTGCCGCTGGATGTGAATTTTGCTTTTGATGAACGGGATCGGGCAGAAGCGGTCTTTGGTGGATACCGCAAACAGAGGACGCTTCCTGTGCTGTCGTATCATTACGGTTTGTGGGTCAATTGGCTATTTGCTGTACTTACGGCGGTATGGTGCATTGTAGCCGGTATCGTCAGTTTTCAGGTGTACCGCTGGTGGGAAAAGGTGACATATCTGATCTGCTATGCTATAATTGCCTTACAGTTGATTCTTCCTCTTCTTGGCGCTTTTGGTATCATCAATGACTGGTGTCCACACCCCTTTTCTGCAAACTGGATGGTGAATACAACTCTGGTTGCTCCACAGCTTGGTATCATGTTTGCATTGGTTAAAATCAGCCGTCCCAGCCCGCCAATGATGATGGTGCCCGATGATGACTTCTGGCATGAGGTTATCGATGATGAATAAATCAAAGAAAAAGAAGGTGCGCAAATGAAAGTAAAAGAAGTCATGAAAAAGGGTCTGTGGGGGTTACTGGTCATCCTGATGACTTATTTGATGATTCAGGCTGGCCGGGACGCATCGGACAATATCTGGGTCGAGGGAGAACCCACGTTGCGCTTTTATGTCGCTTTGTCCTGGGAAATCCTGCAAGGAATTGCCGCCATTTTGCCGGTCTGGCTTCTGTCCCTTTTGGGGTTGGTACGATCCTTCTTCGGAGAAAACTGGTTTCCTTTTGCACAGAGGATTCCGTTCCGTGTAACGAAATGGATTCTGGGAGCAGCAGTAATTCTGCTGATTGGCGTATCTGTTGCAGAGAAAGTCTACCTGGAATACACCACGGTTCCTTTTTGGGTTCGTGATACGGTAAAGGAAAGCTTTGGTCAATGGCAAAGCACATTTGTTTGGACATTGTTTTATGGAATGCTGCTTTACATAGAGCAGAGGTGTATCCGTAGAAATGAAAATCGGCAAATAATTCGGAAAAAACAGTTGTGGGTTACGGTGACCATAGTTCTGACTTACCTGATTGTAGTATTCCTTGATGGTGTGAATTTATGGTATATCCCCTTAAGCCACGTGGACTGTCCCAATGATCTTGAAGATTATTACTTGTGGTGGTTCTCGTTGTACACTGCGGTGTTTTTCCTTCCTTTTTGGTTCTTCTCTGCACGAAAAACTGTCCGTTTGTTTAAGAGTAATCCACAGTGGCTGACACTTACGACAGTCATTCCCAGGACAATCACGGTGCTGATTGCTTTGACTGCAACGGGTTTTATGATTCAGCAAATCCAGGAATGCCGCTATTGGAATGACTGGACGGAATTTGCGGATCTTCCTGAATATGGAGAAGCGGCTGCGATGGGACACACATTCCAGGCAATGATGTGGGGTCTGTTACTATTCTATATGATCTGCTTGTTTGTGAAGCAGATCCGGGCTGCACGCAAGGCAAAGTGTGAGCAGTAATACATAAACCTAATTTGAGGAAACTGTATGATGAATCTGAATCAAAAACGCCGGGATGCAGCTCTGGCAAAAGAGCTCCTGGCAGTAGAGAAACAGGAAAAGAAAATGGAGCAGGCAGCCTTGAAAGCAAAGCCTGCTGCGTGGAAAACCGAACTGGAGAGCCGGATCCCGGAAAATGTATATACCGGTCTGGAAAGCGCCTTCTGCAAGGGCTTCGGCCTGGTATTTGACCAGGGCCGGGCAATCATTGAAAAGGGCTACAATAAAGAAAATATTCAGGCGGATCATTCCATCCGGGACTTTGCTGTGCAGGTAAAAGGCGGCCGGAAGGAATTGCGAAAGATGCATAAGAGTGCAAAACAGTCCGATTTGTTGAACTTGGCCGTAACAACTGTAGAGGGTGTAGGTCTTGGTGCTCTGGGCGTAGGCATGCCAGACATTGTCCTGTTCCTGGGAACACTCCTGAAGGGAGTCTATGAGACTGCACTGAATTACGGCTTCGACTATGAATCCCGGCAGGAGCAGATTTTTATCCTCAAGATGATGCAGACGGCTCTTAGCACCGGAGAAGACTGGGTGCATCGGAATACAGAAGTGGATGAAATGCTGACGTTGGAAACCGTAGGTATTACGGATGAAGACTTCAAATTACAGATGAAGGAGACCGCCTCCGCATTTGCTGTAGACATGTTACTTTTGAAATTCATCCAGGGACTGCCTGTTGTTGGTGTTATCGGTGGTGCAGCTAATCCTGTGTATTACAGCAAGGTTATGAAATATGTGCAGATGAAATACCGGAAACGGTATTTGCTAAAACAGAAAGGAGCTACTTCAAATGAAATTTCTGTCTAAGATTTTGAGAAAGAGGCAGGCGAAGTCTGAGTCGGTGCCTGTTGTGGAAGCGGTCACTCCCAAAAAACAAGAACCCAAGCGGGCTGAGTCTGTGTATTTGACGGAAACTGTCACTTTCGGCATGCATCCGTACCGTAGCGCAGATGAAGATTCTTCCGTTTTCTTCGTGGACGAGAATCGCGGTATCCGCAAAATGATTATCGATTCCCTCGGTAACATTCAGAATTTCCCTGGAATTATCAAAGAAGAATTCTGGGTAAAAGAAGTTGCCCCCAATTATCTGAAACAGCAGGTTCGTTTTCGTAGCGACTTTGAAAAAAGGGAGAATGGCTGGATATTCCTATGGCAGCTCCAGCCCGATGGTTGGTACTGGGCAGACGAAGGCGGATTCGGTGCAGAAAATGATTCGGAGGTCGTGCTGTATACATATCTGGATCTAAACGGCAATTTTACCGCCCCCTTCCGGATCTACAAGCTAGACAGTCGGGGTTATTCTCTGGACCGTTTCCTAGGACACCATGCCAATTCTCAAAAGAGGGCATTGGAAGCAACTAACGCTAATGAACCTCCCACTTATTATCCCGACGATATTTTTCCTCAGCTCTTAGGTGGATGGAGCGACCACGCCAGCGGAGCGTTTTATCAGTTGCGGGATAGACAGGAGACACTGGCATACTGGAACGAGCCGACTTTGTCACGAGATATGAAGGCTCTGATGCAGGTAATGCTGGACTCCGAAAAAACACTCTGGCAGATGATGGGCAGGGATTCCAACCGGGTCCAGGCCAGTATGACACTTTTCTGGCTTGTAACGCAGGATTCTGTGTTTAAGCAGATGCTGGATAAGTTCTATGAAGGTAAGCTGCACGAGCCTACGGTTAAAAGATTGAACGAAGGAGAATGATGATGGAATTTTCATTAGACCGATTCAGAAGTGCCCATGAAGGCTCCTATGAAACTGCCCTGCAGGAGATCAAGGCCGGCAGAAAGCAGAGCCACTGGATGTGGTATATCTTTCCACAGATCCATGGCCTTGGTCATAGCACCATGGCAATGTACTATGAGATCCAGAGCAAAACGGAAGCCGTTGAATACTGGAATGATCCGGTGCTTCGCAGCCACATGGAGGAGATCTGTCAAGAACTCCTGAAAATGGAGGGGTCCATTGACTGGATCATGGGTTACCCGGATAATCTGAAGCTGCGCTCCTGCATGACGCTGTTCTGGCTGGTAACTGGGGAGCAGCTTTTCAAAGATGTGTTGGACAAGTTCTACGGTGGAGAACTTGATGAATACACAGTTCAGAAGCTGCATTAAGCTTAAACCGAGTGCTGCTTAATCGGAATGAACCAGCTTTGCGACAATATTATGGTATGCTACAAAGTGGTCTTCCCAGTAACGGGAGTCCCATGAATTCTGTGTATTATCACCTAATACGAAATAGCATCCATCTGGAACTATGATTACGGGATCGTCCCATATCGGAATGGGAACCGTAGTCATATATGGAAGTTTCGACAAGTCTACTTTCTCGCCGGATTTGGCGGCTACCCGCTTTACCAGTAGGGCACCGTCCTTTTCAAAGACGATGATGTCTCCAACTTCAGGTTCGTCAAAAATCCGCATTGCCAAAATGAAGCTGCCCTGTGGGAGCGTTGGCTCCATGGATTCAGTTGGTACATAGCCTACCAGGAACACAAAACGGAAAAGTCCATAAAATAAGAGGGTCAAGCCCATTGGTATACACCAGGGTTTGACCCTCTTCCATATTATTTTCATCACATTACCTCCGCATAGCATTGCAGCTCAGGAAATCCTTTGAGATATTTTCTTGCCCGGGTCATCCACATCCTCACTGTTCCGGAATCTGCGCCGATTATATTCCCAACCTCTTGACTGCTATACCCCTGGGCCATCAGCTCCAGACATTGGATACCTTTTGCTGCACCTCCCTGAGCCTGTTGCTTTGCCTGCTGGAGGATATGGCGCAAGCTGAGCGTATCCAACGGATCCGCACAGGACAGGAATGATGTCGATGTGATTTCGATCGTATCTGCAGACTGCTCTTTCAAAATCAGTCTGGTATTACGGACCAATTCATCGCAGATCTCGTTCCAGATCAATCTGTAGGCATAGGTCGAGAAGGTCCCGCCTTTATCGGTCATGACAGCTTTTATCAGACCGATACAACCTGTTTGAAACAGGTCATCATAATCGGGGACTCCCGGTTGACCAAGTCCGTGGACTTTCTCTTTGATTACCTTGCCTACCAGACCCATATTTTCTTCAACAACCTGCATCTGCGTTGGCGTCAGTGCCATAATTCTTGAACCTCCTTTGGGAATTATTCTTGTGTGAGTCGTGCCAAGAGAGTAACTTTTTGGTTTCACGAATGACCAGCTCGCACTGAATTTCACTTAGCAAACCAATGTGGGCTTTCTTATATGGAACGCCCAGAATAGAGCTTAACCAAGCGTAGGCAGTGTTCTTGGACATATAGTGCTTGAGATACAGCTGATCGAATAGTTTATGAGCATCCGTCCGCAATGCTCTCAGTTTCCCGTTGGCCATAACACCGATGGGGATGGCAGTCCCTTTCTGCGTGCGGATGTAAGCATCGCAAACAGGATATCTTTTGCACACATAGAGCATGACGTTATCAGGATTGTCGGCATAAATGCCAGTTGCACTTCGATATACGGTAGTACTGCCGCAATAAGGGCAGCGGGGTGCATAGTTGATTACTCCCTTTCTTTTCTTCTTGTTTTTCATGATGATAACCTCCGAAAATAAAAAATACCGGAAGGATGCTGTACCACAGGCCATACGATGCCTATAGTAGAACAACCTTCCGGTAGTCATGTTAATTTGGCTTGCACCATTAGGGACCGCTATAACAACGCTAAGTCCGTAACGATTCCGCTACCCACCCGGGTGCGTCAAACGCCGGGAGCTCTTCCGACGGATCGAAAGCCTGGGTGCAAGCCCCTGCCACACTTGCATTGTAGCACCCGGTTTTTGGATAGTCAATAGCCTTGGAAATGCTTTATAAAAGTTCTACTTATCTCACAAAAACGGGTTTCCTAGACTGATTTCAGGATTAAAATTCGTCATTTTCATCATCGTCAGCATCGCTGGATTCCCGGTTCTTGTGATGCATCTGCATGAACACAAGCAGAGCAATTGCAATCACCAAACCGCCGACAAAAATGACGACATGGGTAACAGGGACACCACCAATGGTAGCAATCTCAGCATCCGCTTCGGGTTCAATTGTTACAGAAGGATCCGTAGGATCTGCTTCTTCGGTGGCAGAAGAAGTCTTTTCGGTAGAGACAGTGCTGTCAGAGGCGACATCTTCTGTCGTTGCGGTACCGGTCTCCTCGGTGACAGCCTCTTCAGGATTCTCGATGTCCTCAGGTGTGGGAACTTCAACCTGAGATGCCAGACAGGTCAGCAGGTAGTTTTCGCTGCCGCCAATTTCCACACGCAGCACGCCGTCTTCACCCACAGGGATGGGATCAGGATACTTGCCGGCATCTGTCCGAAGCTGGAACTCAACACCGGTCCAAGCCTGACCAAGCTGGATCTCCAGCTGCTGTGCCTGAACCACTTCCAGTTCCGTACCATCGGTACCCTGCTGAGAGGTGGCAGATGCTTTCACAGGGAAACAGAGAATACAGGCCAGTGCAGCTACCAAACTGACGGTTTTGATCATTTTGGTTTTCATTTCATTTTCCTCCAATAGAATAAAATAGTTAGTTTTCCCGGAAAAAATTGATGATGTCGTGGATGACCATTCTGCTCTCCGGCAGTTCCGGTTCAAAGACACAGAAAGCATGATATAAATTGGGATCATCCCCGTAGTTTTTCAGTGTGTGAGGTGTGCCACAACGATGTAGTGCCTGCGAGAGATCTTTGGTGTAGCTAAAGAGTTTATCCCTTTTGCTTGTAATCAGCATACACGGCGGTAGCGACAGACCGACAGCAGGAACGGAAGGATCCAGATAGGGATAGAATGCATGGCTCTTATACCCCTCGCCATACAGCGCTTTCGGAAGGAACAGACCGATACTGTCCTTTCGGGTCGTGTAAAACATGCCGCTGATTAATGCCATGGACTGGATTTCCAGATAAGAGGGGCGCACACCAGACGCTCTGGCCAGCATGGGGTTACGCTGAATTGCAGCGGTGTAAAGGGCAAGGAATGCTCCGGCACTATCCCCAACCACATGAACGATCCCTGGTGTACCTCGGAATTTGGGAATCATTTTATCTATGTAGTTCATGGCTGCTGCAATGTCCTGAAGCTGGCCAAAGACAGTGGTTTCTGGACACAGTCGGTACTCAATGGAAAAAACGAGATATCCATGGTTGCATAGCCTCAGGCAGAAGTGGCGGTTGAATTCTTTGCTCCCCATGATCAGGCCTCCGCCGTGAATATTGACAATGACAGGCACCTGCTCTTCATGACTGGTGGGACAATACATATCCAGCATATGGGCGCGGTCTCCATCTTTGATGTAGGGAATATCCAGAAACTCAGTAACACCATCCAAAATGCCCTTGGGAATCGTTCTTCCGATGCTCGTTGCGTCGAATTCTTTTCTCTTTTTATTGATCGATGACTTCAGTATCAGATTCATTTTCTATCCTTTCACAAATAACCAAATATCTTTGCTTGCCTCCGGAACCGGGAGGATGGCAGCTGAGCAGTGTCACAAGATCTCGGTCCGGCTGAATATGGATCTTTTCCACTTCATAGGGCATGATAATCTGAATCTCACTTACCTCGTAGGTTAGCGTTTCCCAGAGGTTAGTGATTGTGATCTGGTCGCCTTCTTTCAGCTTGTTGATGTACAGGAAATAATGGGCTCCGTTCCACCCTCTGTGACCAGCTATGACTGCGTTAGTATTTTCCCCGCCGATAGGAATACTGGTTTGGCTCATGACGGCTGCACCATCTGCCATATGCTTGCTTGTGGCGCCTAAGTAAACCGGCATTTCGATTTCCAAAACCGGTATGGAGAGAACGGCAAAGATCTCATCCTCCAGCCCATACTCAGATAGAATAAAACTCGGTTCCTCGTAAGCGCTCTTTCCATCAAGCGCAATCTGGACGGTGCGGTAGATATTCTGGTTATAAGCCTGCATATCCAGCCAAAGCTCAGGGTACTGATCAGGAATACAAACTTCTTCAGTTTCCAGAATAACCTGACTTTCAGATGGATCTGGGATATACTGCTCTGTCTCTACCCAACTCAGAAAATTCTGAGCGTTGATTTTTATCCTATGGTCTACCAGCATTCCGTTCACAAACGGATATGCGAATACACTTAAACCAGCAAAGAATACCATCACAGTGAGAAATACAATTAAGGTTCTAATCTTCCTCATATTTCCCCCTCTTTTTGGAACGATAAATCAGGTAGACGATTCCTGCTGCAATGACAACGCCACTGCCATAGAACAGGCCCAGTAAATACTGCTCCATCCAGGTTGATGTCGGCTTTTCCTCAAACTGAATCTGCTCTTCTACGATTTCTTCGGCTTCTTCGTAAGGAATCCGTGTACCTCGCACCAGCAGCCTGTGGGTATTGATCCCGAATGGAGTGCAGGTTACAAGCGTGCAATAGTCCTCTCCTTCCGTGATCTCCAGAAGTTCTGATTCATGCGGGAGAACCGTATTGATCTCTTCCACCTGATAGGCAAGATTTTCATCCAGAACCCGCAGGTAAAAAACGTCACCTTTCTTGAGCTTATCCAAATCAGAAAAAAGCTTCTGATTGGCCATGCCGGAATGTGCGGTTAGAACGGTATGTGTGCTGTTGCCACCCACCGGAAGAGATGTGCCCAGCAGATGACCGATGCCCGCATCCAACGTTTCTGAATCCGTACCATGGTAGATAGGCAGGTTAACTTTGATCAAAGGGATCTCAACGTAACCCATGATTCCGTCTCCACCCAAATTCAGCTGGTTATCATAGTCTTCCGCAGCTGCAAGCATTGCTTCCTGGGTAAAGGACTCTTCGATCATGGCACCCGGGACAATGGATGCGTTATACTCATTTGCTTTTCTTCTGGCCGTGATTATTTCAGACTTATCGGCATTCTCCACGACTTCTACATAATGGGTATGGATCTCGGACTGGTGCCGCTCGTTATACCAGGTACTGATGAGCGGATACAGTGTAATTCCCAGTGCCAGCAGGAACATCAGCACAGCACCGGCTATGGTCCAAACCTTCTTCTTCGTAATGGTTCCTCCTTCCGGGAAACCCCCGGGATGCATTCACATCCCGGGGGTTGATGCTTACTGACGGTTGGTGTTCTTCTTGCGGGTCACGGTGAACAGGATGACTGCAGCACCGGCCATCAGAACGATGCCGATGACGCTGAACATCCAGGTGCCATGATCACCGGTCTGGGGCAGGTCGAATCCCTTGGTATTGACGACCTTCAGAGGTACGGAAGCATTGACGCTGCCGTCATCTGCCAGCATGTTGACATCATTACCATCGACAGTAGCGGATGCGGTCAGCAGATGGTGCTCCAGATGAGTCTGGGGCATATTCTTCAGATCGCCGGTGTCGTTGATGATAGTTGCATAACGGGGATCGTTCTGAATCAGGCCCAGGACATCATCTTCATAGATATCACAGATGTGAGAGGTCTCGACCTGGGTGATTTCAATTTCGATGGAGTCCTTCAGCAGGGTATAACCATTATCGGTCTTGACCTCAGTGATCAGATAGGTGTCATCCTCCAGGCCCTTGACGATAACCAGGCCCTGGGTCTTGTCAGCATTGGCAACAGGGATAAAGTGGGTAGCATCAGCCTTGTCAGCAACATGGTCGACAACGTAGTAGACGCCCTCTTCCTCATTCAGTTCAGCCTTAACGTAGTAGCCGTCGTTGGCATTCTGCATGAGGAACTCAACATTCTCGAACTTGCCTTGGCCGTCGGAGAACAGCTTGGTCAGCTCAACAGCATAGGTAAAGACGTGTGCGTCATCGATCAGAGTGTCGTAGTATGCATCGGAGGAACGCTTCCAGGTCAGGACGACCTTGTTGGGGTTGCCGGAATCACCGTAAACAACAGAATCGTCGGAATTCATGGTTGCAGCGTAGGTGATGCGGATGGTGCAGTCGGAGTAACCGGAGTTGACCATGGAGCTGCCGGTGTAAACAGTCTTGGCAGTGTTGATTTCTGCCAGGCCACGCTCGGTCATCTCAATGGTCATGGTGGATTCCTTGGCGGTGGTAGTATTGTAGGTAACGTTGAACTTGCCGTCAGCCTGAGTCCAGGTAGTGATCAGATCGGTGCAGTCTGCATCCTTAAAGAATTCGATGACGACATCATTCTTGTTGTAGGTCAGACCGGGAGACAGAGTATCAATGAAGGTATAGCAGTCCAGATAAGTGCTCTCAGAGGTAATGGCAGGCAGAGAGGAGATGATCTGGTAGTCAATGACGTCGCCGTCAGAAGCAGTGCCGGTATGGGCATAGCCGTCATCGATATCATCGGAGCTGCCATCATTCTTACCGGTGTCATTCACGTTCTCACGCAGGGTCTTCTCCAGGCTGGGAATTCCAGTGGCATTTTTCGGGTAGATGGTGACATCGTAGATCCAACGGGTGCCGCCATCGGTGGCATTATCGCCGTTGACAGAGGTCATAGGAATGCTGATGAAGAAAGGATTGCAGGTGCTGGTGACCATTTCAGGGACCAGAGTTTCAACAACCAGATACAGGCCCAGTTCCAGATCAGTAGCTTCAGTCTTGCCATAGGCATTGGTCAGGGGCATTGCAGTACCATTATTGGAGGTAATGTAGGTTTCCAGAGCGTTCTTCACAGTGGTGGAATTGGCTTCCAGGGCAGCTGCCAAGGCATCGATCAGGACATCAGACTGGTAGAAATACTTGCTCTCATCCAGCTGATCTGCATTGGTGTAACGCTTACCGCCGTTCTCCAGGCCCAGAGCCTTCAGCAGGTCAGCGCCCTTGGTCTTATCGATACCATACAGGACTTCCACGTGCTCAGAGGTCAGGCCATCAGCAGTGGATTCAGTGAACTGGATAATATCGGCTACCCGCAGGTATGTAAACTCAACACCGGCGATGGCATAACCGTAGCTCTCGCCGCCGTTACCCAGGTCGGACTTGTTGTCGGTGTCACCGGCCCGGACAGCTTCGCCCAGAGTCTTGTTGACGTTCTCATCATAGACACCGGTGCTGACATAACTGGAGTCCCAGACGCCGTCCTTTTCGGCGTTGGTGATATCGTATTTGTACACGGTCAGGGAGCCGACAGCAGACTCATCGATCAGCGCAGGGTCCACGGGAGGTGCCACATAATCTTCGTGGTCAGCCGCATATACGGTAGGGATACAGGAAACGATCATCATAAGCGCCAGACACATGGCAAAAATCTTCTTCATGGTTTTCATAAGGTATCAAGATCCTTTCATAATTTGATGGAATGAAGTATGTTCGTAGGAGGTTAGAAACAAAAAAGCCAGGGACGATCCATGGCTCTGTAATATGGGTTCATTTTGTTTTCCACTCCTTTACCGCTTGTTCCGCTTATTCAGGAACAGGAATACTGCGCACAGACCGCAGGCAAGTGCCAGAGAGACAGGCATCAGGATCAGAGACTTGGAACCGGTTTCCGGCATCTCAAAGACTCGAACATTTACCACAGTCAGCTCGACTGTCATGTCCTCATCCATGGGAAGCCCACCCTCATAGGCATAATCCGTAAGCAGCTGATAGCCATCCGGGGCCTTGGTTTCGGTCAGACGATAGAGATAAGACGGATGCAGGCCGGTAAAGGTAACCATGCCATCGGCATCGGAAGTCAGTTTGCCATCTGCGATACCAGGACTGTTGCAGGTACCTTCCTTGGCATACTCGGAATCCGTTCTGACGACAGGGGTCCAGACACTGCCGTCCTTGGACCACTCCAGAAGGAATTCTGCACCGGCCAGAGGCTCACCGCTGGTATCCACCTTCTTGATAGAGATCTTGCCGGAATTCAGAACATTGATAAATTCCACTTCAGTGGTTTTTCCGAGCATCAAAGTCACCGTCTGGGGATTCTCTGTAATGCACATATAAGGGCTGTCTTCCGGAATGACTTCTTCAACGGTATAAGTACCGGGCAGAAGGTTGTTGCTGGTAATCAGACCATCTTCGTTGGTGGTGAAGGGAGAACCTTCGACCTCCTCCCCTGCCTCATCCCGGATAATGAACTTCCAGCCTGCAACAGGGCCTCCGGAGGGCATGGTCTTCACGATCTTCAGCTTGCCATACTGGGTATTGACGAAGAAAATTTCAACATCCTCATGAGGCTTGATCTCAAATTCCTGGACAGACTCATCTACCAGCCAGTACTCATTTTCGAATCTGCCTTCCGTATCACCGGTTTCTTTTGCGTAATATACACCGGGGTCCAGGTACGCACCGACCCTACCGTCCTCACGGGTCGTAACAGTAGTTACCTCTTTGGTACATTCTTTGTCAGAGTAGATGGTGATGATCCAGCCTTCCAGAGACTCGCCTGTATTGGTGGACTTGTGGAACCAGGCAAGACCCTGTTCTCTGTTATGCCACTTATCTACTGCAGTTTCACCAGCAATCACTACCACATCATGGTAGCCCAGCTCGCAATTCCAGTAGTCATCGCCATTATTGACCTCCACGATCAGATAGCGACCAGGTTTCAGCTTACCGGTGGTTGCATATCCGTTTTCATCTGTGGTGAAGTCGCCAATGTGGTTTCCATCCTCATCCTTGACCCGGAATGTCCAGCCGTCCAGCTGATTCCCGGTATTGGTTGTTTTCTGGAATTCAATCCTGCCGAAGCATTCATTGGTATAAGTGACTGCTGCCTGTTTGCCTGCGGTGACGGTCACCTGCTGCTCAACATTTGCGTCATAGGTCCAGTAGTTCTCATCCCGGTCATGAACTTCCACCACGTAATACTTACCCGGCAGCAGCTTTCGGGAAGTTGCATAGCCGTCGGCTCCGGTGGTGATGGTCTCAACCAGTTCCTTGTTGGCATTCAGGATCTGGAAGCTCCAGTCCTCTGCACTGCCGTTTACTGCATTCTTCTTGATCCGAAGGTCACCATAATGGTTATTCGTGAAGGTCACAGTGGCAGTAGCATCGGAAGTAACCCTGATGGTCTGTACGGAAGAATCCACGATCCAGTAAGGATCCGACACAGGAAGTTCCTTTGCATACAGAGTCTGGGGCATCAGATCATTGATGGTAATGGTACCGTCCGAGCCTGTTGTAAACGGAGATCCGGAAATGGGTTTGCTACAGGCAGAATCCGTATAGATTCCGATCTGCCAACCATTCAGGTTGGTTCCGGTGTTCGTCTTCTTGACGATCTTCACGGAGCCCGGTTCTCTGGAGTTCTGGAAGCTGACAGAAGCTGTACCGCCATAAGTGATGGTCACCTTCTGGGGATTCTCGCTGTTGCAGCTGTACATAGCCTCAATAGCGGAATCCGTATGCCCCAGCTCTTTGACATAATAGGTTCCGATCTTCAAACCAGTCACAGAGATCTTACCACTGGAATCCGTCGTATGAGGGCCGGAAACAAGTGTGGTGCAGGAAGCATCCGAATAGATGCCGAACTTCCAGCCGGCCAGATCTGTACCGCTATCTGTCGTCTTTGTCAGACTGAAATTGCCGGTCCTGATCTTATTGGTGAAGCTCACAGTTGCAGTACCGCCCAGGTTTATGGTCACCTGCTGGGGATTGGTACTGGAACATACATACTGGGAATTGATGCTGGAATTGGTATGACCGATTTCCTTGACATAATAAGTACCAGGAGTAATGCCGGTCACAGAGATCTTGCCATTTGCATCGGTAGTATGAGGACCGGACACCAGTTTACTGCAGGCTGCGTCAGAGTAAATACTGAACTGCCATCCAGACAGATTCTTATTGTCGTCAGTTACTTTCGTCAGAGCCAGATTACCCTGGTTCAGTTTATTTACGAAAGAAACAGAAGCCGTTTGACCAAGGGTAATGGTCACCTTTTGAGGATTGGTACTGGAGCACACATACTGGGAATTGATAGTGGCATTGGAATGTCCGATTTCCTTGACATAATACGTACCGGGAGTAAGACCGGTCACAGAAATCTTACCGTTTGCATCGGTCGTATGGGGTCCGGACACCAAAGTGCTGCAGGCAGAGTCAGAGAAAATACTGAACCGCCAGCCTGACAAGTTCTGATTATCGCTCGTGGTTTTTGTCAGCGCCAGGTTACCCTGGTTCAGCTTGTTCACAAAAGACACAGACGCAGTACTGCCGGCAGAAATCGTGACCTTCTGGGGATTTGTGCTGGAGCAGACATACTTGGAATTGATTGCAGAATCAGTATGACCGAGCTCCTTTACATAGTAGGTACCTGCTGTGAGACCGGAAATATTGATCTTTCCGGTAGATCCAGTCGTATGAGGACCCGATACCAGACTGGTGCAGGCAGAATTAGAGTAGATGCCGAAGCGCCAGCCGCTCAGGTTCGAGCCATCCTCCGTGGTTTTGGTCAGACTGAGGTTACCAACAGCAGGACCTTTGACTTTGAAATAGGCATTCAGGCTGCCACTTTCAGGGCTGTACAGAGAAATCGTAGTCTGATAGTTGGAATTGCTCATATACCACAGACAGTAAGTAGAGTTCTCTGCAGAAGGGATATACTTGGTGGCCGTATGGACCGTGCTTTCGTTGATCGTACCGGTCTGTGTAATGTACAGAGTGTTGCCAGACTTGTAGAACTCAACACCGCCCTTATCCGTAAAGCTGAAGTCAGAAAGAACACCGTTGGAATCATAAACGCTGATCTCCTCGCTGTTCATCTGAATTACGGGAGCAGAACCACTGGAACTGCTGGTAAAGCTGGGGATATCCAGAGCAGACTGAACAAGAGAAACCAGGTTATTATAGTTCGGTGCAAAGTAAGATATGGCTGCTGTGCCTGCGTTATAGAAAATATCGCCTGCAGTACCAGACTCATTTGTGGAGTTCAACACAAAGGTATCTGCATCACGAAGACCACACACGATCTCGAAAATCAGGAACTGAGCGGCCATTCTCAGAGGCACATTGGGATTATTAGCCTTGGAAGTGGTTGTAACGCTGATGGAATGGTCCCACAGTTCATCTGTATATAGCAGAATCAATCCAATGGCTTTCCGGCGGTTGGCATTCAGCGAATACCAGACACTTCCACCTTTTGTACTGCTGCTTCCGTCGAGGGTAACATCACGGTCAACGGAGTTGCCCGATGTACTGGCTGCAAAATCTCTGTGGGGTTCAATACAATAAAGCGGCTCATCAGCATAAGGAACGTTTCCATACCGGGCAAAGTGCCAGCCGAAATTCTTCAGGTAACAGTACAGAGAGCTGCCGGTTCCATTCCACTTATACTTCACCGTGATCTGGCTGTTCAGAGAAGAGGTGTAGTTGCCATTATCCGCGAAGTCAAACAGCATAATACTGTTCTGCGTGGAAGCTGCCAGCATAATACCATCATTATTGGCTGCCATCATGAGCGGAACGTTATCAGGCTTCGCGGCTTCAGTTGACTGCGTTCCTTCAAGTTCTTCATCAGGCTCTGTGGAGGGCTCCGTTGCTTCGGTGGCTTCCGTCGCTTCGGTAGTCTCCGTTGGTTCCGTGGCTTCCGTTGTTTCGGTTGTGGATGTTGTCTCATCTGTTACAGTTGCTTGGGGTGCAGTTGTTTCTGCTGTAGCAGTTTCTGTTGTTGGAGAGGTTCCTTCATCTGTTGCCGCATAAACTGACGGCATCAGCCCCAGCACCAACACGAAGACCAGCAGAAGAGATAGCAACCGCTTGCAAATGGTTTTCATGGGTATCGACTTCCTTTCAAAGTTTATAGAAAAAGGCCCCTGCCATGATTGCAGGAGCCTGTTTTCTTGCTTTACATAGATCTGGTTTCGGTTAATCAGAACGTTCTGCGTAGTGGGTGATGGCCAGAAACTCCCGGGCTGCTTCATCGATACAGCGATCCAGAATCTCAAAGAATCTGGTTTGCGAGATCTCGGATTCAAGCCAGTGAGTTGCACGGTAGTTATAGCATCCGATATTTGCGTTTACTGAGTGACTTCCCAAAACACTTCGCTGATTCATATCGTTGAATAGGTCGTCGTGGATAGGTGCTGCATGGTCCAACTGCTTGGCCATGTAAAACACCATCAGTGGATGTACTTCGGAAAAGCTGATCTGAAGATAAAAGTCACGGTAAACGGTCATGATTGAGGTGTCGTCCTCTGCGACAACATCCAGCAGATTGCAGACCATCTTGCGGGTAGTGTCCGACAGCTTTTTTCGCCGGATTATTTCGTCACGTGTTAATTCGAACGATATCATGGGTATTCCTTCTTTCTGCGTTATTTTGGTAACGTCACATAGTGGATATTTCCCCAAATGAACTGCCTCTCCTTATCAACACCAGCGATCTTTACGATTACCCGGGCACCTTTCGGGGGACGGGTACGATGAGGGTAAGGACATCTGCAATCCGCACCGATGTCGAGCTTTACGAATATGCCATTTTCATCTGCCATTGATACGGTCCCGGCATAGTTGCTTTCCACTTCAACCTTTTCAAGGGCTTTGGCAATCGGATTCGCAGCAACCTGTTTTACGGAGGCACTGATGCGAATGTTATTTTCATCGCTCCTGTCAAGAGAAGTGATCTTGACCAGCACACGGTCACCGGGCTCAAAATAGCCCATGGCATCGCTTAGGCGGAGGTAGCTCAATTCCCGGAGCGGGATATAAACATCAATGCCGAAGATCTCTGCAAAAATACCATCCGGAATAACAGAGGTTACGCGGGCTTCGCAGACAACACCTTCATAGATGCGATAGGTTCCCTCTCTGGTGAGGTTCAGGTAGTAGTGCCTGCGCTTGGTGTTCATAGCTTCCTTTCGGCTGGCAACAGCAAGACCGGTATTCTGATCGATGCCTTTGACGACATAATCAATTTCAGCACCGATTCTCTTGGTAAGAAGATAATGGTAAATGTCGTTGGGTTCCTGGTCCCGCAGGTTTCTGGGGAGGTTAACGATCATGGAGGCCATGATCACGACCTTATAATCCCCGTGGAAAATGATTGCATGGGGTTCACCCAGACCGGAATGTTTTTCGACACCTTGAATGGTATCTGTCAGGTAGCGCCCTGTTTTCAAGGATTCAATCAGATCCAAGAATTTATCCTTGGCTTTTTCAAATTCGGTCTGGACTCCCAGCTCGTCATCGATGGACAGAATATCCATATTGGGAATGGGTATCATCGTCCTGTTGCTATTCGCAGATAACTGCTGAGCAGGATCCGTCTTCATAGTGCTTCTGGTATTTCGGGACAGATTCAGTATCTGGGTCGGCGAAACCGGTTTGCGGGCAGAGACTTTCATTTCAGAATCAGTTTGGGTGTTGTCAGTGCTAACTGCAGGTCCGCCTTCGGAAGGAGAACTGACCGGTGCCTGATTCGGATCAGTTTGGGGTAATACTGCATTGGTGGTTGGAAGCATATCATCAGGGGGTATGCTATTGGGGATGTTGGGCAAAATGATTCCTCCTTTTGCTTAAGTATCAGAATTAAGAAAATCATTGGGTTGACTTTCTACAGGATTCAGCTTTCTGCCGCGTGATTCCCGCCGGGGTTTCTTTGCTGAAGTAGATGCTGGTTTGGGTGATGTTTCTGTCTGGAAGATGGGACTGTACCGAATCTGAGGACGATAATCCAAAATGGAAGTCCGTATCATATCCTTGGACATGGGATGGCGGGTATAGTCGAACTTGTTGAGCTTCAGCATTTTCTGGCCCCGGATGATCACCAGCATTTCTTCATGCGGAAGCCTCAGTACCTCATCAGGCGTAAGGAGCTTTCGCTTGCCTTGGCCCTGGGTTTCCCGATATTGGGGAATCACCTGAGCAACGGCAACCGTTTTCTTTACGGTCATAGTGGAATCGACAACGATGCACATGTCTCCGCTACGGTCCGAAATGTACCCGGCGGTTACATCATCTGTACAACCCAGCATTAGCTGGAGATCACAATTACCTATGATTTCGGCCCAGAGGTTATTGGGATAACGGTTCTGAAGCTGGCCAAGGCTTTGCACAGCGATCATCACACGAATATCGCGGGAGCGGATCACACTGAGAGAACGGCAAAAATCCGAACCATCCGGCGCACCACCGATTCGGCCGATATTATTAAATTCGTCCAGGATCAGATTGACGGGAACCGGACACCGCCCCTCTGGTGATGTATCAGCAAAGCGAGTCAGTTTGATGAATAGAAAGGAAAAGAATAGCGAGGATAGAAATGCCATAGATGTTTCCTGATCGCTGAGAATGATGTAGTAGGCACATTTATGGCTGCCTGGGGCAGTGAGATCGATGTCGGAATAGGATACAAGCTGTTTTACTGCTTCATTTTGGAGAACCTGAAGCCGGGTGCCCAATCCCAGAATAATACCGGACTTAACCGTGTCGCTGGACTGAGAGAACAGTTTGTATGGTGCCTGCGCCGGATGTTCCGTCGGTAGCTGTTCAAACATGAGCGAAAGAGTTTTTTCGGTATTGTTGGTCAGAAGCTGATAGACATAGGCCAAATTCTTACGCTCCGGAGGCAGGCTTTGATCAAATTCGGTATAGAGGACCAGTGCCTTCAACAAGTTCGCCTCGCCATTATCCCAGAAGTGATCACCTTTCCCGTTACTGGTATTGCCGATAATAACGTTGGTCAGCACCTGTGCCATCATGGTATTACCATTCAGGTCGGACATGCAGTTCCATGAATCACCATGCATGGGATCTACCAGATTCAAAACCTTGACCTCATAGCCATTGCGTCGGAAAAGCTCAGCGGTATCGCTGTACATTTCGCTTTTGGGGTCTGCGATCAGTGCTGATTCACCTCGGCGGATAATAGAAAAAATGGCATTGCGAATAATGGCGCGTGATTTCATGGTGCCGCTGGCACCAAATATGGCACAGTGTCGGTTGAGTCTGGTGTTTTCAGGTAGGCAGACGATTTGACCTTTTTGTTCGCCAAGGATCATGCCGGTTGCCTTCTCAGGAGTGGTTAGCTCCAAGACTGATTTCAGTTCTTTTTCTGTCATCCAGTCCGCGGTACCGTAGGCACCGGATTTACTTTTGGTGAAGCCTCTGGGGTCATACTGACTTGCAGAGAAGCGATCATGAACTTTCAGGTAGATAATAAGTGCAGCTCCGGCTCCTGCAATGAGGCCGATGCCTTTGAGACCGTTCCATGTAAATGCGTTGGAAAAGCAGATCAGGGGATTCCAGTTTGGTGCGGTCATTTGCGTCTGCGCCCACATACCCCCGGAGTTCATCCAGATATCGTAGTTTGCAAACACCTGACCCAATAGGCCACCTAAATAAAAAAGTGCCCCGCATCCTAAGATTGAGGCAACGGCAATTGCTATTTTTCTGGATTTCTCATTCATAGGTATCACATCCTTCATCAGCAAGGGCATCTTCAACCATATCCAGAGTTACCGTTTTTATTTTCACTCTGGGACCAACGATTTTCCTCACAAAAACAACCTGTTCAGGAAAACAGATCACTGCAGTTTTTTCTTCTATCCCGGTGGTGCTGCCGGCAAAACGATTCAGCCTGACGATATCACTGTCCAGAAAGGAAATCACATAGATTCCATTCTCAAGTGCATCATACTCAAAGGTTCCTGTGTCGACAGCTATGTCTTCTGGGTCAAACAGCAGATCCAGGAGATTTTCTTTCCAGTCTGGGAAGGTCAGAATTTTGAGAAGACGAATCCCAAACGGGTCTAAGGGGAGAAAATGGAGATAGTCATAGATGGAGTCAAATCTGTTTTCCGGTTTTCTGTAGTTGGAAAGAGATCGTAGTGTTTCAACGGCAATTCCATAATCAGAGCCAAAAAGAATGGCAGAAGTAACCTCGTCGGTATCGGCATTCATTCTCGCTATTTTCGTCAAGTGGTCACGTACCTTGTATTCACCTCGTCCGTTCCATATCATCAGATAATCACGGCTGTTGTATACCGCATAGCATCCGCCAGGATAGAAGAGTGCACCTGTTACTCTGGAGAAGCTGATCTTATTGATATTGTCATCTCCGAAGTATTTGAGCTCCTTGCTGATATAGAAGGACGGATCCTCTGGGACGATTTTCCTGATAGCGGACATTTGCAATTCCGGAAGTAGAAAAGGACAAGTCTCAATTCCAGCCAAACGAACAGCAGCAACAGCTTCAGCAACCCGATGAAAACGGTCAATCCGTTTTGCCTCACCAGCGTGGTTATGGCGAAAATAATTGTTGGTGAAGTAGAAAACTGCTTCCGGATTTGCGTGCTGAAATAGATCTAATCCCGCTTTGGAAATCCGGACAGATTTACTTTGGCCTTTTCCTGTCACAATCAGGAGTCTGCAGGTAGCCCTGACAGACTTGTTTGGGATGCGATAATCCTGTTGCTGAGAATGCTTCAGAATGAGTTTCCTCCATACTTCTTTACTTCCCAGAAGGTGGAGTGAACGCATTGGATATTCTCCAACATAGCATAGAATTGTAAGAAGCTTATATACGTGGGCGTTGGGAGCGATGGTGGTCATTTTTTCTCACTCCGGTTAGTAGCATTTTCGTCCCCATGCCTGCTCTGTATGGCCAAATCGGAACGGTTTTGAACGGGAATTTGCTTAGAGCTGCAACGGTTTTTCTCTTTTTTGGATGTGTAGGTAAGTCTCGGAGTGAATTTGAGCTTGTTTTGGGATAACTTTTTACGCCCGAAATACGGTCTGTACATGGAGTGTCACCCCCTCATCTGGAAAGTATTTCTCAGCCTGATACCACGTGATAAACTCGTTCTCAGGAACCACGTAAATTTCTGTTCGTTCTTCTATTCCTGCTGCACTACAGTAGTAATGTCGGCATTCCAACGCTCCGTCATCCTTCATAACATGGTTGGCAATTGCGTCAATTACAAAGTTGATCTCGATGTTATCGTGATCCCGCTTCTTTCTTTCAGGGTGTTCCTTGTCGTAGATGTGACGGAAGATGATGACGCAATCACCGAAACGAGTAGGAAGATTACCCTTGAAAAAGCGGTTCAGTGCTGGAGGTAAAATACCGCGTAAATACTCGTTGGAACCGATCTCTCCTTTTCGTTCACGCTCCTTGCGGGGAAGTAAATGAGGGAGGCGAACCGAGAACCAGCCTTCTTGGGTATAGCCGATTTCTACAGGATTCTCATCAGCAACGATGCGGGATACCTCCTTCCTGATAGAGAGAGGCCCGTATAAGGTTGGGAGAGCCCGGTATCTCACCGCGATCCGTTCGGCTATCACTGCATTTTGGAGGGCGATTTGATTACCTTCTTGGATCTGTCCGGTACGATATGCTTCCATCGATCTCTCTGTTCCAGAAATCAGCTTATGAAGCAGGTTAATCCCAGATTGGGAGCCATGTAAAAAGTCATGCTTGTCTTTTGCCATGCTGTTCCTCCTTACACGGAGTAAAATGTGATCTTGGGTTCTTCTTTTTCTGTCGGTTCGGCTGTTGCGAACAGACAGGGTGCATCGGGTAACTGAAGACTTTCTGCCATTTCCATATTGGGCACTACAAGAATATACTTGGTGTTTTTCTGCGGCTGCAGCAGCCGGACCAAATGTTCTTCGTCTGGATTCAGTACCAAAATCTCATAGAGCATCTTTTCCTTCAGAAAAAAGATTTGAGAGGGGATGGATGCCTGATAATGATGGTCAGGCTGAATCTGATTGATGAATTGCAGCAGAACCCAGAGGGCAGTCTGCATTTTGGGGACAGGTTTGTCATACCGATCAACGGCGAAGTACTTTCCACCCTGAATCTCATAGATATATCTGCGCCGCCGCATTCCAGAAAGAATTCGGTCTCGGGTTTCTGTGTTCTTATAATGAAGCAGTCTGCGAAGGATGTTTTTGGACAAGGGACCATACTGGCTCAGCCAACGCAGAACGAGCTGTTCATCCTCCATGAGAGGCATATGGTGTTCCTCCTTTATACTCATTTGGGGCGAAATACGCATTCGAGGGTCAAATACGTATTTCGCCGAAGGTTATGAGGTTTTGTTTTGGCGCTGCCGGAGAATCGCCTCCAGCTCCGCTCGGTCTGTGGTGATCATTTCCTGCTCCTGCTTGGACGCCTTAATAACCACTGGGACCTTGTTATTGTTGCTGTGGATCAGGGCCTCACCACGCTCAAACTGGGTAATGGAACGAACCTCTGTTCGAGTCAGCTTGAGAACGTCTTTGACATACTGGGCTTCATCCTGCTCCAGATTCAGAATGATCTTATTCTTGGAGTTATTGATGATGGCTCGGCCATATTTACCGTCCTCCAAGCTGAAGAAATCAGAGAGATCCTGCGTGCTGGCAATTGCCGAGCCGCCGAAGCCCCTTATAATTTTGAAGATTTCCAGACAAAACTCAGCGGCCATCTTGTTGGATGAGGCGCCGATGAGCTGCCAGATCTCATCAATCATGATAGCTTTCTTTTTGGTGCGGTCAGCCTTGATGTTGTCCCAGACATAATCCAGAGCAATCATCATGCCCACGGGAAGAAGCTTGCCCTTCAGTTCTGACAGATCCAGCACAATGTATTTGTTGGTCAAGTCTACATTGGTCTGACGGTTGAAACTCTGAGCAGAACCGGTAACGAAACGGCTGACGATAGCAGCGACTCTGGCAGTCATCGGGTTCTCCAACAAATGCTTATGTAGGTCACCCAGAATAGGCATCCTTTTCATTTTTGGTGGAAATACCGTGTTATCTGCATAGAGCGAGTTGTTGTCATGGTTGATGCCGAAGTCATTGTAGGTCTTTATCAGGGCCTCATCCAGCATCTGCTCTTCCTCATTGGTCATATCCGGGATCAGCAAACTGAAGAAGATCATCAGCTGCTGAATCTTTCTGGCCAGCATAGAATCCATGTCGTTGTAGTCCACCTCATCGATCAGTTCCATTTCTGGACTGATGGTATGACGGATCTCCATGACATTGATGCAGTGAGGAGAACCAGGGGCGATCTTGATGAACTCGCCGCCGATCTTGCTGCAGGCACGTTTGAACTCGTGCCCCTTGATGGGGGCAATGATATAGCACTGGATGCCCCGCATTCTCATACGAAGGGCCAGCAGCTGCAGCGTAAAGGTCTTACCGGCACCGGAGGTACCGCACATAGTCAGGTTCGCATTCTTATTGATCTTCGTATTGAAGAGATCAACGATGCAAAGGGAGTTATTGTGACGGTTCACACCCAGCAAGACACCGGAGTCATCCGACATCTCAAAGCTGGTGAACATATAGGTGGATGCCGCGCCACTGGTCAGCACGTTGCGCTGGGTCTTTTTCTGAAGCTTCGGGCTGATCTGCAGAAACGGCATGACAGAGCGAAATGCCGCTTCCTGCTGGAAACGGCACTCACTGAGGTACATATCCATGGATTTCAGCATGTCAACCATCTGCTGCTTCCGCCAGAGAAGTTCCTCATAGGTCTTGGCGGAGATGGTAACAAAGACCGACATATAGAACAGATCCTCATTATGATTGGCGATACCGTTCTTGATGAAATAGCCTGCCTGAATGGAGTTGGTCAGTTCTTCATAGTCCGTACTGGTATCTTGCAGTCCCTTCAGCTTGGTGCGGTTCAGTCGGATCCGCTGAGCCACCTTGTCGATAGTTTTGCTCCGGTTTTCACGGGACAAATGGACATCGATATCCACGCCCTCACCTGCATTGATGAGGCTGGACATCCAGCCGCCCCGGACCGTATTGGGATAGCCATTGGCCTTGATGTACAAGATACAGAAGTATCTGCCGTCCATGATGAAGTAATTGTTGTGGCTGAGATCCAGGCCCCGTGGTGCAATGAAGTTTGCCATCCGGATATGCGGGATCGGATCCACACCAATCACCTTCCCTTTTGCTGCCATGGCATCCACGATGACACGGTTGACCCGGCTGGCAAAGGGCTCATCCACACAGGAACGCCGGTTGAAGAACATATAGAGGATCTCCGCCGTTGCTTCATCCGGGTTCTTATGCTGGACAATGCTGTTGCCGCACTGCAGGAAATACGCTCTGGCATTCTGCTCTGCGGTCATGAGCATACCATAGATCTTAGAATAGTCGTCAGACTCATTTCGTCCAATGACTTCATACTGATAAATCAAAAAGAAGCGCCGGGTAAGCGCTTCTCGGGATCCTACATCTTTGATCAGCCGGATATAGTCCTCACTAAGGGTCTTACACTGCTCATTATCCTCCTTTTCCAGTTCCTTGCGGATCATAGCGACATGCTTATCGGAGTCCGCTTTTCTGGTGATGGACTTAAATTGCAGCTTCATGGGTGAGATCTTCAGCCAGCTGGCAAAGGATGAAAGGATATTGTACTGCTCCTCTGAAGAACGGAGCATAAAGTTGATGGGTTCGATCTCAAGGATCTTGATATACCGGCCATCCGTGGTCTCCACGATGCCGTTTCGGATATCCTTGACCGGGAGGAAAGGCTGTACAAATTCAAGCTTTTCTTCTCTTTTTCTTTTTGCCTTTGCGACCCGGTTTTTTGAGTTGCTTCGGGTCATACTTATATCCGATCCTTCTGAAATGTAATTTCCGCCTGTGGAACCAGAACGAAATGATGTGCCCCAGATACTGAAGCAGCGAATCACCGTCGATTCCCATAAAGGAGACAACTGCCAGCGGAAGCAGCGTCACGGTCATAACAACGATCCGAATCGTTGTGGACATGGGGATCCACATCAACTCCGGATAGCCGACCAACACTACCAGGAATACAGCTTCGACAGCATTGCGGGTCTCCACCATGCCACCAAAGAGCTTACCGGAATCTGTATAGTTGGCCGGAATGGCATAGACATTACTGTATTCCTTTTCTTCCATAGGGACACCTTACAGCAGGTCTTCCGGAATAATGGAAATGTACAGAATGTTATTGGCGGGAATGTAGAGAACCTCGTCATCCTCATTGCCAATCACAAGCAGATTGTCGGGTAGTGCGTTCTTGAAACGCTCAATCAGCTCCGGACAATAGTCCTTTTCTTCCCGACACTCTGCAACAGTCAGCGTCTGGCCATTTACAAAATAAATCCGGTAGTAAGTTTCAAACATAATTAACACCTTCGATTCAAAGTAGTCATCTGGTAACGATTTCGCCAGATGCGATAAAGAGAATATTGCATTTGGGGACATAGAAGAATCCCATGATTTCATCTCCGATAATCAGAGTGTCTTCTCGGTCCGCAGCAAGAAATTTGCCAACTACACTCTGGTCCATAGGAAGATTACAATCTTCCCCAATTCGAATATGGTCACCATTGACCAAATGGATGAAGTATTCCTGAATGTGCATATAGGTTACCTTCCGATGCGATAGATATAAGCTGTAGTTTCAAATCGACCAAGCCGTAAAGCGTAATTGTGATCCGGAACGAAAATATCCACGCGGGAAATATCGTTCTCAATACCGGAACCACCACGATCCTCAACTGTATACATGACACCGTTTATCATGATCTGGGTTCCGAAAGGATAATGACTGGACATGGCTACCATGCCCTCTGCAACCCGTTTTCCGCTTGCGGTAATTCCCTGAGCGTTGGGACCGCAGCATCTGGTACAGGCACAGTAATGAGTCACATCCACAGTAAGAGAGTACAAAGGCTCACCGTAGGCATCGGTTCCGACATCCTGACTGAAATCCACATTGTTGGGTCTTCTCAGAACCAATTCAGAGTCATATCTTGGGGTACTGACATGAACGCCTGTACCGGATTCAGAGTGAACCCACTGCCTTGCACCGCTTTCTGTATAGCCAACAAAAATCAGCACATGGCTTGTGGTGCCCTGGGCATTCATGAGGAAGCCTAGATCACCTGGGAGTAGTTCTGCTTCGCTGATGGGGCTGGAATTCGTATACTGTCCCCAGGAACCTGCCTGAATGCTGATACCCAGCGCAGTCTTATATACCCAGTCTGTAAAGCCAGAACAATCCAGACCAAAGGGGCGTATGGTACCAGTGCTGGAAGAGCCAGCGGAAGTAACCAACTTTGGCGTATTCCACTCATCATTCCAACCGGCAGCACTTTTGCCACCCCAGAAGTAAGGAACTTTACCAACGAGGGACAGCGCGGTTGTTAAAATGTGCTTTCTGGTATCGTTACAGGTTTGCTGATTCACAATGCCAATTAGTTCCGAGTCTGTCAATGGAATGGAGCTTCCACTTCCAAGAGAACCATAAAGAGTCATTTTCAGTGCATTAGCCATGTTTTGGATCGCTTCTCCGTATGTAATTTTGAATGTTGGGTACTCCGCCGACATGTCGATTCCAAAAGCATCAGCAATGACTGTGTTGTCAAAGGGATGAATGGTACATTCCACATACTTGATAATTTCAATGGTCGGAGAAATAGTTTCTGTGCCATTTTCCTTGTAGAATGTTTTTTGCTCCACACCTGCAATTTTACTTCCGGAATAGATGGGAACGGTAACGGTTATAGCCCGATAAGAATCAATTGTTAACTCTACATCTGATTCCAGTGTTTCGTCAGGGATATAATAGGTTCGTTGCTCAGTTGTGTAGTTATACTTTGCAACACCATTGACGACACCTGCTGGCTGAATTGCCGTAACAACAGTTACTGTTTGCGGCTTATAGGTACAGTAGCTTACCGGAATCAGGTTTTCTTGCTCCTTCTCAACGTAAGTAACGGGAAACATCAGATCGCCCACATCCTGAAGTTTTTGAACCATGTCATCTACACTGGTGCCTTTCTGTTGCAAAGATGCAGAATAGGCTGCCAGAATATAGGCAACGTCATAGCCGGCAGTGCTCTGTGCATGGTTGATCATGGCATCCATGGAAAGGTTATAGTCATAACCGCCATCTGCAATGATCTGCTCGACTTTGGCAAGGGATTGGTCATATCCCGCCTCAACAGCAGCAGATACGGCATCTGCCATCTGCGTGTAGGAGCTTTCCAGTGTCGCATTGGGATCAGGCTGCGTTCCATTCAGGCCAAAAACACTCTCAGTTACGATACTGGGGAGCGCAACCACCAGCACGATGATCACTGTAAAGAACAGACAGATGCATATCAGAATCTTATATAAGGTGTGACGCATAGCCCAGGCAGCAGATATGGCTGCACCCCAGGGGCCACCGGCAGCGGTACCAGCTGCGATATTTGCAACTGTGCTGCCTCCTTCCAGGCCGGCGTGGACAGAAGCTGCAGCAGAATTGACAGCCATTTCTGCACCCTTGGATGCCGCTTGTTCAGAGAACAACCTTGCTGCTTCTGCAGCTTTTGAAGCAGCCTGGCCAAAGTTATCCTGACCATCTCCAAACTGCTCCTTGGTAGGCTCCGCCATCACGACCACCTCCTTTTTCTCGGGAAATAAGAAAAGGCCATGATTGTGACGAACACACTCATGGCCTTTTGAGGGTTATTTTTTTCTTCTTGGGGGTTTTCGTTCAATATCTCCACGCTTCTTAGGCTCAGAGAATTTTGCAGGAGTCTGCTTATATCGCACAGTCTCAATTGTAACGGTCTTGAGTTTATCATTCTCATAAACTGCCTGACCGTTCTCATAAACAGGCTTCCGGTCTACAGCAGCTTCTCCGCGGATCGCATACCATTGATTTCCTCTGGAATCTTCAAATACCTTATAGTCACCACGAGGAGCAGCATATCGTGCGGTATCGTAGAATGCTGTTCCGGATCCATCAGCATGGCGGACTTCGAAATGACCGTCTTGTCTTCCGGAACCATCCACTTTAGAAACAGGTGTATCATATCCGGGCATGAAGTTCTGGAATGCTGCCTGATTATACTGTCCAGCTTCAACACCGGACTCAAACTGAGGAGCTTCCGCCTTTTGCTGCATGGTGTACCACTGCACACCGTTGGCTGCGGCCATGGTATCGTGCGGGGCATCCGGCTCATGATAAAAGGCACTGTTGTACCACAGGGTGTTGCCACCATCCGGAGTGCTTGCCTCGATCACGCCTTCTCCAACAGTGCGGAGCATAGTTCCTTCCTGTGCGTTGGGGAATGTGGCAGCAACCAGAGGTGCTTCGGCATAGGCAGAGGCAGAGCTTTCTCCAGTCTGATGATTATCCTGATAAGAATGCCCCGGGCCAGCAGGAATGCCAGCACCAGCAAAATCGGTTTGGTAGAACGAAGAATCCTGAGGTGCAGAATGACCAGCTGCAAATTGAGGAGCATCCTGATGATGCTCGCTTCCGGGAATACCAGACATGGGTATATCAGTCTGATCTTTATTCTCATACCCGCCCGGCTGTACAGACTCGCTGCTTCCAACAAATGTGGGAACAAAGGCGGGCATCTCGGAAATACCGGTTTCATTCTGCAAAGACTCCCCAGGAATACTGCTGGGTTCACCGTTGAAAACAGGCATGCCCAGAGGTGTATCCTCTCCGGACGGAGTTTCCATGCCAGTTGCAGGAATTTGCTCAACACCTCCGACAAAGCCTGCTCCAAAGGGAACATCCTGCTGCAGATGTTCAGATCCTGTAAACGGAACATTGTCCTGATTGAATGCAGGCATAGTAATGGGTACTTCGTCGTTTCCTTCTGCAACTGCTTGACCAGGAATTTCTGTACCGCCAACAAAGCCAGCGCCAAAGGGCTGCGTATCTCCCGGAGAACCAGTGACGGTTTCGGCCGAAATAACATCCTGCGCCATCCCTGGCATACCAGGCTGCATTTCTTCCGTGCTGCTCTGTAGCGGCATACCACCGGGCAATTCACCATCAGCGCCCTGTACAAACTGGGTACCAAAGGCAGGTGCATCTCCACCCGGAAGTACAACTTCCTCCGCAGAAGAATCCTGTAAACCTGTTCTGGGATACGACCCCATTCCTTGTTGAATAGCTTCCACCTCGGCACCAATGGATGCGGCGACTGCCTGATCATCTATCCCGGATGCAACTTCTTGAGAAGGTGCTTCTGTAGGCATTCCGCCAAATACAGGAGCATCATAGAAGGCACCGCGGCCCTCTCCGCTGGCCATCTGATACCACTGACTGCCATCCGATGCTGTAACCACGCTGTGAGGTACTTCTGGCTTTTCAAACTGAGAAGCGCTGTACATATCCACGGATGCAGTCTTGCCGTCGGGTGTCGTTGCGGTGGTGCTGATATGGCCACCAGAAATCTGGGTTCCCTTCATCTGGAAGCCCTGCATATGAGGCATGTAGTTGCTGAGAGATCTGTCTGCGATCTCACCGCCGATACTGCCGGATACGCCAGGAGCTCGGGAAGCAACAGAGGAAATGGAATCTCCGTTCAGTGTAGCGCCATTTCTGGCGGCCATACCGCCAAAGGCACGGCCCATAAAGCCTGCGCCGCCGCCAAAGCCGATATTGGAACCGCCTTCCACAACAGCATCACGGACATAGGAGTTGGGGCTGAATTTGGAAGCAAAGCCTGCAGCAAAACCACTGGCAGCTGCTCCCGTACCGGTTGCGGTACTTCCGGTTTTTCCTCCGAATACGCTTCCGGCGCTCTTGGCACCGCCGCCCATGCCGGAAACGACCCGTGCGGCCATCATCATTTCCATGGCCATACTGGATCCGGTCTGGGCAACATTTAAGCCCAGCGAAGACAGATAGCTGTCAAACCGTTGGGCACAACGAAGATATGCAAGAGCGCAGAACATCCACAGGAAGATACTGCCCTTACCAGTTGTCAAAGCGCCGCCATTGCCAATGAAGTGGCCCATGGAAGAAGCAAAGCCTCTCAGGAACCAGACATTCATCACCAACAGAATCAGCTGAGAACCAACCATACGACACCAGGACTTAAAGACATTGTTGGTTGTTTTGGAGCCACCCATGGAGAATGCCAGAGGTGACGTGTAACAGAGTACACCCACCACGATATATCTCTCTACCGTTTCCAGGAGGAGTTTGAAGTAATTCCAGCCCAAAGCAATCAGCAATATCAAAACCAGTATCAGACCGGCAACTGTTGAAGCGGCCACTATGGTGGTCAGGCCATTCGTAAGCACTTCCTCTACACCGGCAAAGGTGAAATCTTCTCCTGTCATGGAGATATCCAGCAGTGAAGTATACGGGATCCTCGCTATTTCCAGACAGAACATAGCGATGTTCTTCGCATACCCGATCAGAAGGCCGTAGATGGCACCCCGGATAACCAGGTGCCAAGGATTCTCTGCTTCTGTGATTGGCCCTCCGAATGCCCGGAAAATCTGCCACATAACGATCAGATACAGGATCGCCCAGGATGTGTACTGGAGGGTACCATACGCTTTTGTGATAAAGGGAAAGTATTCCTCCATAGCGGTCATGTCTGTGCCCAGAGCTTCCAGGAACAGACCAGATACCGCATCCAGAATTGTGGATGCTATACTTGCGATCCAATTGACGATACCCTCGAAAATCCAGTCTAAAATGGGTATCACCTCCTCGGTAAACTGGATTTCTGCAATGGCTTATTTAGCCATTGTAGTTGCCGCCCTGGATCAGGGGCTGCAGGTAGGCGACGATGAAGCCAAGAGAATTCAGAATGATCCAGGTCACAACAATTCTCTTCAGCCAGCTGGTAGCCTCATCAACGGCTCTCTGATTGCGGGAGATCATACGCACCAGCAGTGCGATGGCTGCCACAGTGACTGCCACGATGGTACTGATTGCGACGATCTGGCCGTACACGTCCTTCAGGATCGTGGAGAACCGTGCCCAGATGGTGCCTGTGCCAGCTGCGGTAGCCATTACAGGCTGAACTGTAAGCATGGCAGCAGAGGCCATACCAACCGCAGACCAGTAGGCCTTGCTGAGTCGTTGCTTTCCCTTGGCAAGCTGTTTTACCATGACGTTTTCCTCCTTTCTATGGTCATAAAACGAAAAAAGACATTGTTTTTCAGAGCTGAATTGCTCTTAAAACAATGCCTCATCGCTTTGTCCATTTTTGGACAATAGTATTTTAACACACTTACTTTTGCGGGTCATTAGCACACTTCTGCCACCGCACTGCCAGCATTTTGCCACACTCATCACAGGTTCTCCATAATGGTGAGGATTTCAAGCCAATCATCGATATAGCTGGAAGGTGCAGACCATAATCGAATAGACAGAACAGATATTGCTTCTGAACGCATCCTGTAGTATGTTCTGCTGCTTACATGCATCATGTCTACAAGTTCATCGCTTTTTCTGCGTACTGGATCAATGTACTGGTTATAAATCAGCTTGTAGAGTTCCTCTCCGTTCTCTGGCTTTTTTCTCAACACACCAAGGGCATCATGGACCCTGTCGACCAGCATTTTTGTTTTCATTGCGGATGTGAGCTGATTTTGTAACCGTTTATTTTCCAGAGACATCTCGATATCGATCCTGGATGCCAGTGCTTCGAGATTGTTCTGTGGAATATGAAGTTCAGTGGAAAGATCCTCAGGAACACAATCCAGAATCCATGTGATCGTCCGATACTGTTCCAATAACACTTCTGTGTTGTGATAGGCCTTTTGAGCTGTAGTTTTCTTAGCTTTTCTCACTTTTTCATTATCGATACTGTGATCTTCCAGCAAACCTTTGCGAGTCAGGAATTCAGCAAAGGCGGAAGACTCCTGCAATATTTTAGATTCATGAGCATCATACATGGATGTTTTCTTACGTCTCACAAATTAATCCTCCTGTTGTTGAAATTGTGAATGGGCATTCGATGCATGGTCCACGTATTTGATAGGCAAACGCTAAAATTTCGGTGTCCTCCATTAACGCACCCCGGCAGGCATAATGACAGTTCCTACAATGCTTACAGTTCCTACCATGAGAAAAATACGCGCGCGTTATAGGGGAGAAAAGCGCAACGCGGTTTTTGGTGGGAGCTTGTGTACGGGATTCTTTTTGGGTCGCAAGAACTTTTCTGCTGTACCAGGCAACCATATGGTTGATCTTCAGATTTTCGCTGTTGCCTTTGTATCTGTAATGATTGGATGAGAGAATCTCATTCATGATTTTGTTGATGGATTCCTGAGATGGGAGCTGAACATCAGTCCCGGTGGGATATAGCAAATTGAAAACAAGGCATCCGTAGGAACTCGACAGACGCTGTAGTGAAAAAACATTTTTGTGTTTCCTGAAAAATCGCCATACCTTGGTCTTCTCCCAGCCCCAACGTTTTCCTAAGTTCTCCAGAGTCAGAACTGCACCAAACTTACCGTATTGGATGATTGGAGCAAGAAAAGAGAAAGCATTTCCATAGTCTTCAAAGGTTGTGTGACACCATAGATCAAGCCATGCATCAGCTTCCTGGAACGTCATCCCGGCATCAACAAGACGCTGGGTGATGGAGCGAGGTATGCACAGAAAACCATATCCCTGCGTGGCGTAAACTGCTCCTGAGGTACATTCTGCACCTGAACACTGCAACACCCAGTCAAGAATATGGTAGCTCAGTTTCTTGGTTTGCTTATCAAGGGAATATTTCAGATACCCCATGGAAGATAAATCTTCTATGACCTGTAAAGCCTTGGAACGACTGTTGACTCCAAGAATGCTTTTGAGGCCAACGATACCGCCCGACCACATTCCGGGTGTTACGGGGTTCGTGTGGCCGCAGTATATAGCTTTTCCCTTGCGGAATGCAGCACGAGATGCCAGCTTAGCCCAATAACTTAAAAGTCCCTTACCAATATCAGGATAATCTCTGGGAAGCTTTACCCAACGATATTTCCGCAGACATTTCATGCCGCGTTTCCTCCTTTTTTGAGAATAAAAAAGCCAGCAAGATTGTTCTTGCTGGCCGAGGGGAGTGCTTAAATGCGAACGATTAATCCAATGAGGTTATCCACGTCAATACCTACGAGATACCAATCCTTGCCCATTTCGATTCGGGTGGGAACCCATTTTCCGCTGATCTTCACATCGAAAGTTTCTCCACAATGTAATCCTCCGTGATAATCATAGAGGGAAAAACGGATATCTAATCTGTCTGTTCCAGGTTGGGGCACAAGTGTTCCTATATTCATAATTTTCTCCGTCCTAAAAATAAAAATGCCGGACGGTATGGCAGAGTCCGTCCGGCATCCAAACCTGTGTGGCAGGTATTGGAAAGTTGTGATGGTATTAAATTTAACAAGAAGGCGTTCAAATCCTCAGATGCAACAGAACCTTTTCATCCTCCTATTCTTAATGTTATTTTGCGCACAATAATGCTAGTTTTTGATTCGGACTATTAGCCCGACTATATTCTGTGTTTTGATTCCGATTAGAATCCAATCGTTTTCCATTTCAATTCGTGTAGGTACCCAATCGCCATCTATCAACACGTCCATTCGAGTGCCGCAGGGAATTCCTTCACGAAACTCATTGAGGCCGAACCGGATGTCCATTCGGCCACTTTCTGCATTCCGAATCAGTGTACCTTGCTTCATCTTTGCTTCGTTACAACCATCCGGTTGAGTAGCCTTATTCTGATCGATAAGATATAACTGACGAAGATAAGCATCAAAAATTGTTCGACGGATCAGAACCTTTTTGCCGATTTTGTAGACAGCTCCCGCTTCATGAGCCAGTCTGGTGAACACCTTCAATCCCAAACCGTAGTAGTCAGCACCCTGATAATAGGTGATAAACTCATGCTTTAAGATTTCAATATCCTCATCATCCAACTTATCTGAGAACATCCATAGATTTCCACTCATTTGGTTTCCTCCGCTGTGGTAAGGGTGCTGGGTTCATGAAACTGCTCCAGATATTGGTCGAAGATGTCCCGGTTGATTAAGACAGTACCATCAATCCTGTAAATAGCACCGGCTTTCCCGGCTATCTCCAAAAGTTTCTTGTGCTGGATGCTGTATACGATTTCGGCATCTTTGTATCGAAGATATTGTCTGCGCAATCTCTTCGCACTTTCGCGAACGTCGTTTCGCTTACCAAGGGAGTAATATTCTTTTGTCTGCTCACTAATCACTTCTACAAATCCTTTCATGTAAGAATTTGTCAAGACAGATGTTGCAACCTGCAAAAAGAAAAGGACACTTCCTGAAAATTCATACAGAAAGTGTCCTCAAATGGTTAGTGCTATATTGCGCTGTAGTCTATCAAAAATTCATCCTGCGTCACATTACTTCGTATTGATATACGAAATTGTTGTCAATTTGCTGTCAACCGAAGGGTATAGGGGCAAAAAGTGATTGCAGCGCAATACTTTTTTAGTCCTGGGGCTTCATGGTGGGGAACAGGATGACCTCGCGAATGGTGTCGGTGCCGGTGAGGAGCATGACGGCGCGGTCGATGCCGATACCCATGCCGCCCGTGGGGGGCATGCCGTATTCCATGGCGGTGAGGAAATCCTCGTCCATCATTTCGGTTTCGTCGTCGCCCCGCTCACGCTGCTCCACCTGCTTCTGGAAGCGGGCACGCTGGTCGATGGGGTCGTTCAGCTCGGAGTAAGCATTGCCCATCTCACTGCGGCAGATGAAGAACTCGAAGCGCTCGGTCAAACGGGGGTCCTGGGGAGAACGCTTAGTCAGAGGAGAAACCTCCACGGGGTACATGGTGATGAAGGTGGGCTGGATCAGGTGCTCCTCCACCCGCTGGTCGAAACAGGCGTACAGGGCATTGCCCCAGGTCTTCTCGGCGGCGTCGGCCAGCTCCACGCCAACGGCCTTGGCAGCGGCTACGGCCTCGGCATCGTCGGTGATGGCACCAAAATCGATGCCCACATACTTCTTAACGGCCTCCACCATGGTCAGCCGGGGCCAGCCGGGGGCCAGATTGATCTTCTCACCCATCCATTCCACATCATAGGTGCCCAGAATTTCCTGGGCAGCGGTGGTGAAGATACCCTCGGCGATGTCCATCATGTCGTGGAAATCGGCATAGGCCTGGTACAGCTCCACGGAGGTGAACTCGGGGTTGTGCTTGGGGTCCATGCCCTCGTTGCGGAAGATGCGGCCAATTTCATAGACACGGTCCATGCCGCCCACGATGAGCCGCTTCAGGGGCAGCTCGGTGGCGATACGCATGTACATATCGATGTCCAGGGTGTTGTGGTGGGTGATGAAGGGACGGGCGGAAGCGCCGCCGGCGATGGTGTTCAGAACAGGGGTCTCCACCTCGATGTAGCCCATGTTGTCCAGGTAGTTGCGCATGTGCTTGATGAACTTGGAGCGGATGATGAAGTTCTGCTTCACCTCGGGGTTCACCATCAGGTCAACGTAACGCTGACGGAACCGGGTCTCCTTGTCGGTCAGGCCGTGGTACTTTTCGGGCAGGGGCAGCAGGGACTTGGCCAGCAGGGTGATGGCCTTGGTACGGATGGAAATTTCGCCGGTCTTGGTCTTAAAGACCTCGCCTTCGATACCGATGATGTCACCGATGTCGTTCTTCTTGAAGCGGTTAAATTCCTCCTCGCCCATTTCGTCGATCTTGACGAAGAGCTGGATGCGGCCGGCGGTGTCCTGCAGGTCGCAGAACATGACTTTGCCCTGGCCCCGCTTGCCCATCAGGCGGCCTGCCACACGGACGGACTGGCCTTCCATAGCATCGTAATTCTCCTTGATGGCGGCGGAGTTGGTGGTGAAATCAAACTTGGTCTGGACGAAGGGATCCCGGCCCTCGGCCTGCAGTGCCGCCAGCTTGTCGCGGCGGATCTGGGCCTGTTCGGATACAGGCAGTTCAGCCTGGGGTACAAATTTTGCCATAGCCTTAGCCCTCACGGGAGACACTGACCACCTTCATGGTGAAGGTGCCAGCGGGTGCGCTGAAGGAGAAGCTTTCGCCAGCGGCCTTGCCCACGATGGCGCGGCCGAAGGGGGAGTCATCGGACAGCTTGAACTGCATAGGGTTGGCCTCCTGGGAGCCGGTGATGCGGTAGGTGGTCTGCTTACCATTGGCATCCTCCACGACTACGATGCAGCCCAGACCCACGCGGCCGGTGGCCTCGTTTTCATCCTCAATGATGACGGCGTGGGACAGGATATCCTCGATTTCAGCAATGCGGCCGTAGAGCTTGGCCTGTTCGTTCTTGGCAGCATCGTACTCGGAGTTTTCGGACAAGTCGCCGTAGGAGCGGGCTTCCGCGATCATGGCGGCAACTTCGCGCTCACGGGTGGTCTTCAGATAGTTCAGTTCCTTTTCCAGGTCTGCCAGACGCAGGCTTGTAATTTTATATTCCTTAGCCATATTCAAAATCCTTTCTCAGGTATATTCATTTCGATAGTCCTTAACATTATAGTGGAATTGTGCCCGGTAGTCAAGGAATTTTTCCTGCTTTCCCCAAGGATTTCAATTTCTGCGCCGGAAAACAGCAGGGCGGAGGCATACGCCTCCGCCCTACAGAGAATGGTATATAGTTAATTGACAGCCGTCCAGGCCAGAAGCTCCTGGTAGATGGCCTGGGTTTCCGCTTCGTCCCGTCCGCTGAGCACCAGGGTCTTTTCCCCGACGGTCAGCAGGATGCAGGCACCGGGATTGGTGTAGGTATAGCGGGTGTAGGTGCCCAGCTCCTCGTTTTCGAAATAGCCCATCAGCAGCCGGGCACTGGCGAAGCCCATGGTGCGGGAGCCGGAGAGGTTTTCCTCCCGGTATTCGATGTCGTCGATGGAATCGTAGGAAACGGTCAGATCGTCATAGTAGCTGGCTTCGATGGTGAAGGCATCATCGCCGTACTGCACCTGGATATTGCCGCTGAACATCAGAAAGCAAACGCCCGCCAGGATGACCAGAACGGCGATCAGGGAGCCCTTCATCAGCCGGGGGTCAGTGGTTCCGTAGAAGGGGAGCAGTGCCTTGCCGCTAGCCTTTTCCTTTTTGTAGAACTGCCAGGAATAGACAGTGGGCACGACGATCAGGGGGATCAGTCCCAGCAGCGTTACGATGATGCCCATGTCTCCCGGCAGGAAGGCACAGAGGATCATCACGATGCCGCCAACTGTCCAAAGTTTGCCGCCCAGACGGTGGGTGGCGTTCCAGTTTTCCTCGCTGGTGTAGGCCCAGGGAACCTTGATCCCGATGGTGCTGTTCATACGGCACTTGGGCAGATAGTTGCCGATGACGGCGAACAGCAGGCCCAGGAAGACCACCATCAGATTTGCCATATTGAATTTTGCACCCAGCAGCATGGAATAGAAGACGGCGTTTACGAACAGGGACAGCATGGGGCAGATCCACAGCACCATGCCCTGAACCTTGTGGTTCCGGTCGTCATTGGAGCGGTCAAGGCAGGCTGCCAGAATGCAGATCCAGTGGGCGGCAAGCATGGTGAGGGATGGCCCGAATACGGCGAAGAGGGAAGGGTTCCAGCCTTCCTCCACCTGGGGCAGCTTCTCCCACACCAGCAGCCCCACTGCCATAGGCAGCAGGATAACGAGAGATGTGAGGATCAGGCGTTTCTTATTTTGCAGGATCATAGGGTACCTCCTTCAATAGGGGCCGGGTCAGGCCAGCGGGTGCGGATATGTTTCAGAATCAGCAGGGAGAGAATGGCGACAGCGGTCATAATGGTGTAGATGATGGTGTAGCCCAGGGCTTGAGACAGGGTCCCCTGATTGATGAGCAACGTAATGCCCGCACCGCAGTCCAGCAGGGTGTGCAGAGCCAGGCAGACCAGCAGGCCCTTCCGGGGCTTCCCGGAGTGGACGGCATAGCAGACGATCATGGACATGGCCGCGTGGAAAACCATGGTCAGCAGCCGCTCGTAGCCCGCCAGCAGAAACAGGACGGGAGAGGTGGTGAGAAAGGATTCCCGGATGGCTTCCAGCTGGGCAGTGTCAATGCCTGCGGCGGCAGTCTCAACAAGGACGGCATCAAAGCTGCCGCTGTTGATCAGAAAAATGTAGGCCAGATTGTTAACAAAGGAAATGCCCACGATCGCCATGGCCTCGATACCGCCGTGGCCCAGGCCCGCGACAAGGGAACGCTTGAAATTGAGTTTTTTGGTCAGCAGCTTTGCCGCTGCGTAACGGCCTGCCAGCTCGAACAACCCCGCCGTGAAGGCCAGGAACAGGGCGTATACCAGCAGATGGGAGGACATAAAGGATGCAAAGCCATCGATCGCGGACAAAAGGCTCAGAATGGGGAGCCGGATCAGCAGCTGGGGCACGATAAAGCCCGCCGCGCCGATGAACCAGGCGGACCAGATGCCATTGTCTTTATTCTTTACCGCAAAAACGATCAAAATAAGGACGGGCAGGATCAGGCTGACGAACAGTGTAAAGACACAGGCCAGAATGGTGGAAACAGGGATCAAATTTCATTCTCCTTTCAGATCGGTGATCCAGAGCATGATCTCCTCCAGGACGGAGGCGTTCAGCTCGTAGTAGATGTACTTGCCGTCCCGGGTGTCCCAGATCAGGTCTGCCTCCTTCAGGACAGATAAATGCCGGGAAATGGCGGCGGCAGTAATGTCGAAATGGTCGGTGATCTCCCCGGCGGAGAGCCGCTTGTTTTTCAGAAGATTTAAAATCTCCCGCCGGGTAGGGTCGGCCAAGGCTTTTAAGGTCTGCTGTAAACCCATGGCAGTTCCTCCTTTGAAAGGATATTTAACAATTAACTTAACTGTTAAATGAATGATAGCATAAAAGCGGATACTTGTCAACAGGATATTTAACAAAAAGGTTAAATGATGTATCGAACTGCCAAAGGCAGCAAAAACCCCGCTGCATTCACAGCGGGGCGGGTATTCATTCTTTGTAGGAGACCAATTCTCCCAAATCTTTGCGGACCTTCTTTCGAAGGACATCGCCCTCCTTGGCGTAGCCCAGGGTGATGACCAGGCGGACGGGATGGGTCAGGCCACAAATTTCCCGAATCTTCGGGTCGTCCAACCAGCCCAGGATGCAGGTGGAAAGCCCCTGGGCGGCGGCTTCGGCGGTGAGATAAGCGGTGGCGATGCCGATGTCGATGGAGCGGTAGTCGTTCCCCTTCACCCTTGCGCCCATGGCGGCGGACTTGACATAGGGCTCCTCGGAAACCACGATGACCACGGGTGCCTGAACGGCGAACTTGTTCAGCCCCAGCCCCCGGCAGGCCATAGCCACATCCTTTGCGGCCTGCCCCCGGCAGACGGTAAAATGGTAGGGCTGCCCGTTGCAGGCAGAGGGAGACAGCCGTGCGGCTTCCAGAACAGCCTCCAGCTTCTCCGGCTCCACAGCCCGTCCCTCATCATAAGCCCGGCAGGACTGCCGCGCCCTTGCGATCTCTAAAAAGTCCATAGAAAAACCTCCGTTTTTCTTTTCATTATACCGATTCCCGAGGGGGTCGTCAATGAAAAGAAAAGGTTGGCTGACGTTTTACATCGCGTAGGGGCGACCCTTGCGGTCGCCCGGGCACCCGCAGGGTGCCATTGACCGTCAGGGCAATCAAAAATGTTCCGCCTTCGGCGGTGCGATGCGTTCCGCATCGCCGGGCGACCGCAAGGGTCGCCCCTACGCGGGGGTGCCAATCAGAACTCCCGCTTTTCGTAGAACCGTATGGACAGCCACCAGGAGAGGGCGAAGATGGCGATGGATACCAGGCAGGCCAGGGGGATGACGGCTGCCAGATCGGTGATGCCTGTGCCGGTGGGCAGGTTCAGGGTCAGAAGGACGCAAATGGCGCAGAGGAGGCCAAGGGAAATACTGTAGAAAATGCGTCCCTTTTCCGCGCCCAGCTTGAACATGAAGGGCAGACAGAGAGAGGGGCCGAGGAGGCAGCTGCATAGTACGCTGCCTACCCATACAATCCAGATGTTCCAGGAAAACTCGTTTGCCGTAAGCATACGAATGGCCAGCACCAGGGCGGAGGAAATGACCACTACAAAGCAGAGTGCTAATCCCACCAGAAATTTTACCGACACCAGCTGAACACGGGTATAGGGCAGCGTCAGAGAATACTGGTCCCATTTGTGCTGCTCGTCATAGGCCAGCAAAGACATGGGGATCAGACCACTCATAATGCTGGGATAAATCAGAAAAAAGGAATTAGAATGTCCGCCTGCGGCGATCATCAGGAAGCCGACGACCATCAGAAGATAGAGTTTACAATACTTCCAGGCCATGTACAGATCCTTTAGCAGAAGTCCTCTCATATCACTTCGCCTCCTTAACCATGAAAATAAACAGATCCTCGATGCTCACGGGACTGACCTTCCACCCGGCGGGGACGTTCTCCCGCAGCACCAGGGCTTCAATGCCGTAGGGCGATTTCTTTGTGCCCTTTACCGTGTCCGCGTCCAGCTCCATGAGCTGTTCCGGGGTACACAGCACCAGGCCGTATTCCTCCAAAAGCCGGTCCTTTTCCTCGCACAGCAGCAGCTTGCCCTGATGGAGGAAGGCGATGTAGTCGCAGAGCTTTTCCAGATCGCTGACGATGTGGGAGGAAATGAGAATGGCGTGGCTTTCATCCATGGTAAATTCCCGGAACATTTCCACCACCTCGTCCCGGACCACCGGGTCAAGGCCGCTGGTGGCCTCGTCCAAAATCAGCAGCTTGGCGTTGTGAGACAGGGCAATGGCGATGCCCAGCTTCATTTTCATGCCGCGGGAAAAGTCCTTGAAGGGCTTCTTATCAGGGAGGGACAGCTTTTGGAGCAGGGCTTCATACCGGGCCTGATCCCAGTTTTGGTAGCTGCCCGCCATGACCTTCCCAACCTGCCGGGTGTTCAGGCACAGGGGGATGCCCACCTCGTCCATGACCACGCCGATGTCCTCCTTGACCAGCTGTACACTGTCCTTACCGAGGATAGTGACGGTGCCGCCGTCTCTGCGGAGCATTTCCAGAATCAGCTTGATGGTGGTGCTTTTGCCCGCCCCGTTTTCGCCCACCAGGCCCATGACGCAGCCGCTGGGCAGGGTCAGGCTGATATTGTCCAGCTGAAAGCCGGGGAAGGATTTGGATAAGTGTTTGATCTCTAATGTGTTCATTACCGTTCCTCCAGACTGAAGCTGACCATATCCAGCACCTGAGCCTTGGAAAGACCGCAGGTGGCGGCCAGCTGTACGATTTCTTCGATGTGCGCTTCAATTTTTTTAAGGTTTTCCTCCCGCAGCAGCTCAACATTTTTTGGTGCCACGAAGCAGCCCTTGCCTTGGACGGTATAGAGGAAGCCCTCTTTTTCCAACTCGTCGTAGGCCCGCTTGGTGGTCACGAAGCTGATGCGCAGGTCCTTTGCCAGTCCCCGGATGGAGGGGAGCATGGTGTGGGGGGTAAGCTCGCCGCTGATGATCTGGGCTTTGATTTGGGAGTAGATCTGGTCATAGATGGGCGCGCCGCTCCGGTTGTCGATCAGTACATACATTCCATCACCTCTGTGTTTATCTGTATAGGTACAGTATATACAGTTTATACAGCTTTGTCAAGAGCAAAAGTGCAAAAAAGGGCATAGGGGAAAACATGCGGAATTTGTACTGAAAATCGGGGATTTTACAACAAAACAGGAACTCTACTCCCGGTAGAGTGCTCTACTTTTGCGAATTGCTCCCCGGCAGCCTTGACGGAAAAGACTTCGGCTTATAAAATATAAGAGTAAAATAAAAATGCCCGGAGGCATAATAAGGAGTAGTTATGAATTTGAAGATCGTTTCCGATTCCTCTTCCAATGTGTTCCAGGTGGAGGGCATCGACTATACCACCGTTCCCCTGAAGATCCGTGCGGGCGAAAAGGAATATGTGGATGACGCGTCATTGGATGTGGCAGGTATGGTGGAGGACCTGAAGCACCACAAGGGCAAGTCCGGTTCCTCCTGCCCCAATGTGCAGGAATGGCTGGATGCCTTCGGCGGTGCCGACTATGTCTTCGGCCTGACCATCACCAAGCACCTGTCCGGCAGCTACAACGCGGGCAAGCAGGCCGCCGATACCTACATGGAGGAAAAACCCGGCAAGAAGGCGTTCATCATCGATTCTCTGTCCACTGGCCCTGAGATGATGATGATCGTGGATAAGATCAAGGAGTTGGCAGCCGCAGGCGACGATTACGAGACCATCAAGGAAAAGGTGCTGGATTATACCAACCATAACCACACCCTGTTCTGCCTCCAGTCCCTGACCAACCTGGCCCGGAACGGCCGTGTCAGCCCCGCTGTCGCCAAGATCGCGGGCGTGCTGGGCATCCGGGTGGTAGGCGATGTAAAGGGCGGCGAGATCACCCCCTGCCACAAGCCCCGGGGTGACCGGAAGGCCATCCAGACCCTGGTGGAGATGGCAAAGGAGCGGGGCTTCTTTGATGGCGGCATCTTCCGCATTGCCCATTGCTACGGCGAAGGCCCTGCCAACGCCCTGAAGGATGCCATCCTTGCCGAGTTCCCCAACGCAAAGATCACCATCGAGCCCACCACCGCCCTGTGCAGCTTCTATGCAGAGGCCGGCGGCTTGATCATCGGCTTCCAGGGTAGCTATAACGAGAATAATACCAACCTGAAATATTAACCGCAATGCGAAAGCCCATGCCGTGCTGGCATGGGCTTTGTTTATGCTATTGCTGGGAAACCAACCCGTCCACGAACTGCTTGGCGGCCCGGGCGGAGCGGCCGCCCCGGTTCAGGGCGTAGCGTTCTGCCAGGATATCCAGCTCATTTTCGTCCATAGAAATGCCCTGCTCCCGGGCCAGATGGTGGACGATGTCCAGGTAGGTCTTCTTGTCCGGCTTCTGGAAGGTCACATGGATGCCAAACCGCTCCGACAGGGAAATCAGCTGCTGGATAGTATCGTTGCGGTGCACTTCGTCCCCGTCCCGCTGGGAGAAGCTTTCCTTCACCAGATGGCGGCGGTTGGAAGTGGCGTAGATCACGATGTTGGAGGCCTTGGCAGAGACGCTGCCCTCCAGAATAGCCTTCAATGCGCTGAAATTGTCATCATCCTTCTGGAAGGAAAGGTCATCGATGAACAAAATGAATTTCAGGGGATTGGTGTTCAGCTCGTCCAGGATGGCGGGAATCGCGTGAAGCTGCTCCTTGCGGACCTCCAAAATCCGCAGCCCCTTTTTGTGGAGCTCGTTCACCACCGCCTTGATGGTGGAGGACTTGCCGGTGCCCGCGTCGCCGGTCAGCAGTATGTTGGCGGCAGGCTTGCCGTTCAGCAGGGCCAGGGTGTTGTCCAGGATGATCTGCTGCTCCCGCTTGTAGTCCACCAGGGAGCTGAGCCGGGTCTTGTCCGGGTTCCGAACGGGGATGATCTTGTTCTCGGGGCCGATGTAGAACATGTGGTACTTGGCGTAGATGCCGTAACCGTAGCGGTGAATGTTGGCGCACCGCTCCCGGTAGCTTTCGGCGATGTCCAGCTTTTTTACCGGGAAGCCGGGGAGGTAGCCGGCCCAGTCCAGTCCCTGACGCAGCGTTTCCGGGGTCAAATCGGCAACAGCTTGCAGGATTTCCAGCTCCGCCCACACGTCCGCGTCCATCTCCGGCCAGGGCTCCGCACCCATGCCGATCATGCGGATGTAGGCGTTTTCGTCATTGTTGACGATGCTCTGGATGTACCCTGCCAGCGTGCGCTTTTCGGTGCCGTACAAGGCGGACACAAAGGCGGCATACCGGGAAACGGACTGGGCCGGGTCGCCGCTAAGGCTGTCCAGATAGCCGCACAGGGCGGCCACCACCGGGTCATTCAGCAATGCCCGGAAAACCGCCAGGGACTGCAGCCGGATGTTCAAAGCCTTCAATTGCGTCATACGTTCAAAATCGCGCCCTTGGCACCGCTGGAAACCAGCGCGGCGTAACGCTTTAAGTAGCCGGACAGCTCCTTCTTCTTGGGAACGAAGTTTGCCATCCGCTCCGCCAGCTCTTCGTCGCTGATCTTCAGCTCAAGCTTATTGTTGGGAATGTCAATGCTGATGATATCGCCGTCGCGCACCACGCCGATGACACCGCCGGAAGCGGCTTCGGGGGAGACGTGGCCAATGCAGGCACCCCGGGTGGCACCGGAGAAGCGGCCGTCGGTGATGAGGGCTACGGAATTGCCCAGACCCATGCCCATGATGGCGGAGGTGGGGTTCAGCATTTCCCGCATACCGGGGCCGCCCTTGGGGCCTTCATAGCGGATGACCACAACGTCGCCGGGCTGGATCTTGCCTGCGTTGATGGCGGCCTGTGCTTCCTCCTCGCATTCAAAGACCCGCGCGGGGCCTTCGTGCACCAGCATCTCGGGAAGAACCGCGCTGCGCTTGACCACGCTGCCCTCGGGGGCCAGGTTGCCCCGGAGCACGGCAATGCCGCCGGTGGAGGAATAGGGATTCTCCACAGTGCGGATGACGGAGGTGTCCCGGTTGACAGCGGAGGCGATATTCTCGCCGAGGGTCTTGCCGGTGACGGTCATAGCGGAGGTGTCCAGCAGGTTCAGCTTGGTCAGCTCCTTCAGCACTGCGTAAACGCCGCCGGCCTCGTTCAGATCCTCCATGTAGGTGGGGCCTGCGGGGGCCAGATGGCACAGGTTGGGGGTCTTCGCGCTGATCTCGTTGGCCATATCCAAATTGAAGTCCACGCCGCACTCGTTGGCGATGGCGGGCAGATGGAGCATGGAGTTGGTAGAGCAGCCCAGGGCCATATCGGCGGTCAGAGCGTTGCGGATGGCACTTTCGGTCATAATGTCCCGGGGGCGGATGTTTTTCTTCACCAGCTCCATCACCTGCATACCGGCGTGCTTTGCCAGCTCGATACGGGCGGAGTAGACGGCGGGGATGGTGCCGTTGCCCCGCAGGCCCATGCCCAGAACTTCTGTCAGACAGTTCATGGAGTTGGCGGTGTACATGCCGGAGCAGGAGCCGCAGGTGGGGCAGGTACCCGCTTCGCAGACGGACAGCTGCTTCTCGTCGATCTTGCCTGCGGTGTAGGCACCGATGGCCTCGAACATGCTGGAAAGGCTGGTCTTCTTGCCGTCCACACGGCCTGCCAGCATGGGGCCGCCACTGACGAACACGGTGGGGATATTGACACGGGCAGCGGCCATCAGCAAGCCGGGCACGTTCTTATCGCAGTTGGGAACCATCACCAGGCCGTCAAAGCCGTGGGCCTTCACCATAGCCTCAGTGGAGTCAGCGATCAGGTCACGGGTGACCAGGGAATACTTCATGCCCTCGTGGCCCATGGCGATGCCGTCACAGACGGCAATGGCGGGGAACACGATGGGGGTGCCTCCTGCCATGGCGACGCCCAGCTTTACGGCATCCACGATCTTGTCCAGATTCATGTGGCCGGGAACGATCTCGTTATAGGAGCTGACGATGCCGATGAGAGGCCGCTGCTGCTCCTCGGGGGTCAGGCCCAGGGCGTGGTACAGGCTTCGGTGCGCCGCATTCTGGGGGCCGTTTACGATGGTGTCTTTGATCATAACAGCATTCCTGCTTTCTTTATAGTTTGTAATGCACGTTAAGGGAGGGTCAAAAACCCTCCCCTACGGATGCAAATTGATTAGTTGTTGATCAGCTTATCCTCGTCGTTCCAGCTGTACAGCTCGCGGATCTCCTTACCCACAACCTCGGCGGGATGCTCAGCAGCCAGCTTGCGCATGGCGTTGAAGTGAACCTGGGAGCCTGCGTCGGACATATCCAGCAGGAACTCCTTGGCAAAGCTGCCGTCCTGGATGTCCTTCAGGATCTTCTTCATGGTCTTCTTGGTCTCGTCGGTGATGATCTTGGGGCCGGTGACATAGTCGCCGTACTCAGCGGTGTTGGAGATGGAGTAGCGCATGCCAGCGAAGCCGGACTGATAGATCAGGTCAACGATCAGCTTCATCTCGTGGATGCACTCAAAGTAAGCGTTCCGGGGGTCGTAACCGGCCTCCACCAGGGTCTCGAAGCCAGCCTGCATCAGGGCGCAGACACCGCCGCACAGAACAGCCTGCTCGCCGAACAGGTCGGTCTCGGTCTCGGTGCGGAAGGTGGTCTCCAGAACACCGGCCCGTGCGCCGCCGATACCCAGAGCGTAAGCCAGGCCGATTTCCAGCGCGTCGCCGGTGGCATCCTGCTCAACGGCAACCAGGCAGGGAACACCCTTGCCGGCCTGATACTCGCTGCGGACGGTGTGGCCGGGGCCCTTGGGGGCGATCATGATGACGTTGACGTTCTTGGGGGGCTTGATGCAGCCGAAGTGGATGTTGAAGCCATGGGCGAATGCCAGGGTCTTGCCCTCGGTCAGGTTGGGAGCGATGCTCTCCTTGTACAGCTTTGCCTGCTTCTCGTCGTTGATCAGGATCATAATGACATCGGCAGCCTTGGCTGCGTCGGCGGCGGTCATGACGGTCAGGCCCTGTGCCTCGGCCTTGGCCCAGCTCTTGGAGCCGTTGTACAGGCCGACCACAACGTTCACGCCGCTCTCCTTCAGGTTCAGGGCGTGGGCGTGGCCCTGGGAGCCGTAGCCGATGATGGCGACGGTCTTGCCCGCCAGCTTCTGCAGATCACAGTCCTGCTGATAGAAAATACGATTGCTCATAATAATTACCTCTTTCTGAAAGTATTAGATAAAGACGTTTTTATCAATGGTAGTCGCGCCCCGCTCCAGGGAGATGATGCCGGTGCGGCAGATCTCCAGGATCTCAAAGTCCTTCATCAGCTTGACGAAGTTGTTGATCTTGCGGGTATCGCCCACCATCTGAATGATGATGGATTCCTTGGTGTAGTCCACGATCTTGCCCTCGTAGGCATCGGAGGCGGCGGTCAGACCGCTGCGGGCCTCGGGATCGTTCTTCACCTTGACCAGCAGCAGTTCCCGGCTGACGGTCTCGTCAGGATTGAACTCCAGAACGGATTTTACGTCGGGAAGCTTGTACAGCTGGTTGATCAGCTGCTGCTTGGTGATTTCGTCGCCCTCGGACTGGATGGTGATACGGGAAAACTGGGTGGATTCGGTTTCGCTCACCGCCAGGGAGGTGATGTTGAACTGTCTGCGGCGGAACATGCTGGTGACCCGGTTCAGCACACCAAACTGGTTGTTGACCAGAATTGCTACGGTAAATCTCTTCATATCAGTCACCGATCCTTACAATGATATCATCCATGGAACCGCCGGGGGGCAGCATGGGCAGGACGAACTCGTCCTTGTCGATGGCGCAGTCGATCAGATAGGGGCCGTTCCAGGCGAAGGCCTCCTGCAGGGAGCTTTCCAGCTCCTCCAGGGTCAGGGCCCGGCTGGCCTTTGCGCCGAAGGCTTCCGCCAGCTTGACGAAGTCCGTCTGGCGTCCGGTCAGCATGGTGTTGGAGTAATGCTTGTCGAAGAACAGGGTCTGCCACTGGCGAACCATGCCCAGAACGGAGTTGTTCAGCAGAAGGATCACCATGGGGATGTTCTCTGCCACGGCGGTGGCCAGCTCATTCAGGTTCATACCGAAGCTGCCGTCGCCGGTGATCAGCACGCTGCGCTCGCCGGTGCCCATCTGCGCGCCCATGGCGGCACCCATGCCGAAGCCCATGGTACCCAGACCGCCGGAGGAAATGAAGCGGCGGCTGTTCTTGAAATTTACATACTGGGCGGCCCACATCTGGTGCTGCCCCACGTCGGTGGCAACGGGGGTGTTTTCCCCCAGGTAGCGGTTCAGGGCGTTGATGACGTTCCGGGGGGTCATGCCTTCCCGGCTGTCCAGGCCCGCCTCTTCTTCCTCCACCAGCTGGGCGATCTTTGCCTGCCATTCGGGATGCTCTGTTTTCTTCAGAAGGGGGATCAGCTTCTGCAGGGTCTTCTTTACGTCGCCCCGGAGGCCGTGGGCGGCGGTGACGGTCTTATTCAGCTCCGCGCCGTCGATGTCGATGTGGACGATCTTTGCGGTGCGGGCGAACTTGGCGCGGTTGCCGGTGACCCGGTCATTAAACCGGGCACCCAGGGCAATAATGCAGTCGGCGTTGTGCATGCCCATGGAGCAGGCGTAGTGGCCGTGCATACCCTGCATACCCAGGAACCGGGGATAGTCGGTGGGAACACCGGAGATGCCCATCATGGAGCAGCCGATGGGGGCGTCGATCAGCTCTGCCATCTGCAGCAGCTCGTCCTGGGCCTCGCTGGTGATGAGACCGCCGCCGAAGTAAATGAAGGGCCGCTGGGCTTCATTGATGCACTCCGCTGCCTGCTGGATGCGGATATCCTTGGCGGCGCGGCTTTCGTCTGCTTCCACGACCGGCTGAGGCTCGTAATCGTACTTGGCGACCTGTACATCCTTGGGTACGTCGATCAGCACGGGGCCGGGACGGCCGGACTTTGCCAGCCTGAAAGCTTCCCGGATGGTGTCCGCCAGGTCTTCGATGGAGCCGACGAAATAGTTGTGCTTGGTAATGGGGAGGGTGACACCGGTGATGTCGATTTCCTGGAAGCCGTCGGTGCCGATGACGGTGGTAGGTACGTTGCCGGTAATGGCAACCAGGGGAACGGAGTCGATGTAGGCGGTGGCGATGCCGGTGACCAGGTTGGTGGCACCGGGGCCGGAGGTGGCGATGCAGACGCCTACCTTACCGGTGGCACGGGCGTAGCCGTCAGCAGCGTGGGACGCGCCCTGCTCGTGGGCGGTCAGAACGTGCTTCAGCTCATCCTGGTACTTGTAGAGGGAGTCGTAGATGTTGATGACCTGGCCGCCGGGGTAGCCAAAGACCACGTCGACGCCCTGCTCGATCAATGTACGAACGATGATATCGGAACCGCTAAGTTTCATGTCATCATCCTTTCTTCAGGTTTTCTATAATCAGGCTGCCCATTTCGGTGCAGCCAACTTTTTTGCAGCCTTCGCTGAAAATATCGCCGGTGCGGTATCCCGCGTCCAGAACAGCGGAAACGGCGTTTTCGATACAATCCGCTTCCTCTGCCATGTCGAAGCTGTAACGCAGCATCATGGCAGCAGCCAGAACGGTGCCGATGGGGTTTGCGATATCCTTACCCGCAATGTCGGGGGCGGAGCCGTGGATAGGCTCGTACAGGCCGCAGCCGGTGGCACCCAGGCTGGAGGAGGGGATCATACCAATGGAGCCGGTGATCATGGAGGCCTCGTCGGAGAGAATATCACCGAACATATTCTCCGTTACGATCACGTCAAACTGGCTGGGATCCTTCACGATCTGCATGGCACAGTTGTCCACCAGCATGTCGGAAAGCTCCACGTCGGGGTATTCTGCCGCCAGCCGGTGCATGACCTTCTTCCACAGGCGGGAGGAATCCAGCACATTGCTCTTTTCCACGCTGCACAGCTTCTTATTCCGCTTTTGGGCGGTCTCGAAGCCGATGCGGCCGATGCGTTCAATCTCGCTTTCAGTGTAGCGCAGCTCATCGATGGAGACGGCTTCGCCGTTTTCTTCGACAGTCTCATGCTTGCCGAAGTAGATGCCGCCGATCAGCTCCCGGACGATGATGAAATCGATGCCCTTCTGAACGATAGACTCTTTCAGCGGGGAAGCATCCGCCAGCTGGGGCCAGATCTTGGCAGGACGGTTGTTGCTGTAAACGCCCATGCCCGCTCTGAGACGAAGCAGGCCCTTTTCGGGACGCATATGGCCGGGAACATCGTTCCACTTGGGGCCGCCCACCGCACCGAGAAGCACGCTGTCGGATTCGATGCACTTTTGGAGCATTTCCTGGGGCAGGGGATCGCCCCATTTGTCAATGGCGCAGCCGCCCATGTCCACATCGGTGTATGTAAAGGTGTGTCCATACAGCTCCGCCACCCGTTTCAGAACCAGGAGAGCCTGGTTAACGATCTCAGGGCCGATGCCGTCGCCGCGAATTACCGCGATATTTCTGTTCATTCTATCACACTTCTTTCAAAGACGCAAGCAGTCCGCCCTTTTGAATTATATTTTGTATAAATTCGGGGAAGGGCTGTGCCTGGTAGGTTTTTCCGGTGGTCAGATTGGTAATGATACCGGTGTCAAAGTCCACGCTGACCTGGTCATTGGCGGAAATCTCCTCGGCAGCCTCCACACATTCCAGAATGGGCAGGCCGATGTTGATGGCATTGCGGTAGAAGATCCGGGCGAAGGACTTGGCGATGACGCAGCCGGTGCCGCAGGTCTTGATAACCAGGGGGGCGTGCTCCCGGGAGGAGCCGCAGCCGAAGTTCCAGCCTGCCACCATCACATCTCCGGGGGTGAACTTCTTGACGAATTCGGTGTCGATATCCTCCATGCAGTGCTTGGCAAGCTCTTTCGCGTCGGAGGTATTCAGATACCGGGCGGGGATGATCACGTCAGTATCCACATTGTCGGGGTATTTGAAAACGGTTCCCTGTGTTTTCATGGTCAAACCTCCTTAGGTGCGGTGATGTATCCGGTCAATGCGCTGGTTGCTGCCGTGGCGGGGCTGGCGAGGTACACTTCGCTGTCCACATGGCCCATGCGGCCCACGAAATTCCGGTTGGTGGTGGCGATGCATCGTTCGCCTGCTGCCAGGATGCCCATGTAACCGCCCAGGCAGGGACCACAGGTGGGGGTGGAGACGATGGCTCCTGCGTCAATGAAGGCGGTGACGTAGCCCCGCTCCACGCACTCCCGGTAGATTGCCATGGTGGCGGGAATGATGATGCAGCGGACACCGGGAGCCACGGTCTTTCCCTTGAGGGTGTTGTAGGCGGCTTCCATGTCCTCCATGCGGCCGTTGGTGCAGCTGCCGATGACCACCTGGTCGATCTTGATGCTGCCCAGCTCTGCGGCGGGCCTGGTGTTTTCGGGGAGGTGGGGGCAGGCGACGGTGGGGACGATCTGGCTTAGATCGATTGCAATGACCTGCTCGTATTCCGCGTCGGGATCGGCGGTATAGACCACGGGAGTCCGCTCGCAGCGGCCTTCCATGTATTTGACGGTGGTTTCGTCCACGGGGAAGATGCCGTTCTTGGCACCGGCTTCAATGGCCATATTGCAGATGCACAGCCGGTCATCCATGGTAAGAGAAGCAACGCCGGGGCCGGTGAACTCCATACTCTTATACAGGGCACCGTCCACGCCGATCTTTCCGATGATGGTGAGGATCACATCCTTACCGCTGCAATTAGGGGCCAACTTCCCGGTCAGCTCGAACCGGATGGCAGGGGGGACCTTGAACCAGGCGGTGCCGGTGGCCATACCCGCGGCCATATCGGTGGAGCCGACACCGGTGGAGAAGGCACCCAGGGCGCCATAAGTACAGGTGTGGCTGTCCGCGCCGATGATGCAGTCGCCCGCAGTAACGATGCCCTGCTCGGGCAGCAGCGCGTGCTCAATGCCCATCTTACCCACATCGTAGAAGTGGCTGACGCAGTGCTGGCAGGCAAATTCCCTGCACTGCTTGGACTGTTCCGCCGCCTTGATGTCCTTGTTGGGCACAAAGTGGTCCAGAACGATGGCGATACGGTTCTTATCAAAAACGGAATCAAATCCGGCTTTTGTGAATTCATTGACGGCAACGGGGGTGGTGATGTCGTTGCCCAGGACGATGTCCAACTTGGCTTTGATCAGCTGGCCCGCGTTGACGGATTCCAGCCCCGCGTGGGCGGCCAGAATTTTTTGTGTCATTGTCATTCCCATGACGTTTCTCTCCTTATTCCCGAATCATATTGTTGTAGGCACTGAGCAGTGCGTTGATGCTGGCCCGGGTGATGTCGGTATCGGTGCCCGCGCCCCAACTCATGGTGCCGTCCTCTTTTTCCAGACCGATGTATGCGGCGGCGGTAGAGTCGGAGCACCGCTCCTGAACGCTGTGCTCGGTGTAGACCTTCAGCTTATACACGCTTCCGGTGTAGTCCTTCAAGGCATTGCTGACGGCATCCAGAGAGCCGTTGCCGATGGCGTGGACGGTGTTTCTCCGGCCGTGGCGCAGGAAGGTCACATAGGCCTCCACGCCGCCGGGCACCTGCACGGAATTCATGTTGGCGATGGTGATGGGGGTCTGGACATTCAGATAGCGGTCCATGAAGATGCCCAGCACATCCTCGCTCTTCAGCTCCCGGTGGTCGTGGTCGGAGATGCCCTTGCACAGGTAGCTGAAGTGCTCCCGCATCTTCGGCGGCAGTACATAGCCGTAGGCCTGCTCCAGCAGGTACCCGATACCGCCCTTGCCGCTCTGGGAATTGACCCGGATCACGTCGGCATCATAGGTGCGGCTGATGTCCTGGGGATCGATGGGGATATAGGGAACCGTCCACTGGTGCAGGTTCTTTTCCTTCCGCCAGTTCATGCCCTTGGCGATGGCATCCTGATGGCTGCCGGAGAAGGCGGCGAATACCAGCGCACCTGCGTAGGGGCTCCGCTCATAAACATGCATCCGGGTGCATTTTTCATAGACTTCCACGATGGCAGGCATGTTGGAGAAGTCCAGCTTGGGATCTACGCCATGGGAGTACATATTCATGGCCAGAGTGATCACATCCACATTGCCGGTCCGCTCACCGTTGCCAAAGAGGGTACCTTCCACCCGGTCCGCGCCTGCCAGCAGTGCCAGCTCGGTGTCGGCCACGCCGGTGCCCCGGTCATTGTGGGGGTGCAGGGAGAGGGTCACATGCTCCCTGTATTTCAGGTTCTTGCTGATGTATTCCACCTGGCTGGCGTAAACATGAGGCAGGCTCATTTCCACGGTGACAGGCAGGTTGATGATCACATTGTTGGTTTCGCTGGGCTCCAGCACATCCAGAACGGCGTTGCAGACTTCCAGCGCGTAGTCCGGCTCGGTGCCCGTGAAGCTTTCGGGGGAGTATTCAAAGCGGAAATTGCCTTCGTATTCCGATGCCAGCTGCTTGACCAGTTTCGCACCCTCAACGGCGATTTCCTTGATCTCCTCCTTGCTCTTGCGGAACACCTGCTCCCGCTGGGCAACGGATACGGAGTTATAAAAATGGATGATGGCACTGGGCGCGCCCTTGCAGGCATCGAAGGTCTTGCGGATAATGTGCTCACGGCACTGGGTCAGCACCTGCACCGTCACATCCTGAGGGATCATGTCGTTCTCAATCAAGGTGCGGAGGAACTCATATTCCGTCTCAGAGGCGGCAGGGAAGCCAACCTCGATCTCCTTGAAGCCCACTTTCAGCAATAGTCGATAGAATTCCAGCTTTTCTTCCAGGCTCATGGGAACCACCAGACTCTGGTTGCCGTCCCGCAGGTCAACGCTGCACCACTGGGGGGCCTTCTCCACATGATCCTTGCGAACCCAATCATAATATTCGCCGGGTGCCGGATAATAGCCGACACTGTATTTGCTGGTATCCATCTTCATTGCTGTATCGTCCTTTCAATCAGATTTCTGCTACGGTATCGACCTCTACCAATACGTTTTTGGGCAGGGTCTTGACAGCCACGCAGGAGCGGGCGGGCTTGCCGGTGAAGTATTTCGCGTATACGCCGTTAAAAGCGGCGAAATCGTCCATATTGCTCAGGAAGCAGACGGTTTTGACTACCTTTTCCAGGGAGCTGCCTGCGGCGGTCAGCACGGCGGAGATGTTCTTGCAGACCTGCTCGGTCTGCTCCTCAATCGTCACGGCCTCAATGCTGCCGGTGGCGGGGTTAATGGGGATCTGGCCGGAGGTAAAGACCAGGTTTCCAACCTTCATGGCCTGGGAGTAGGGGCCGATGGCCTCAGGGGCGTTGGGGGTGTAGATAACTTCCATTTTTATTCTCCTTATTTTTCCACGATCTTGAAGCCTTCGTTCTGAAGGGCCTGAATGATTTCTTCCACATGGTCGTAATTTCGGGTTTCCATGTTGATTCGCAGGAAGCAGCCGTTGACGCTCTTGGTGGCACCCCGCTCGTAGTGGACGCCGGTGACGTTACCGCCGCAGTCTGCGATGATCCGGGACACATCCTTCAGCTGGCCGGGCTTGTCTGCCAGCTCGATCAGCAGATTACTGATCCGGCCGGACTTCATCAGGCCCCGCTCGATAACCCGGGACAGGCTGGTCACGTCGATATTGCCGCCGGAGATCAGGCTGACCACCTTCTTGCCCTGGATGGGAAACTTATTGAACATGGCCGCTGCCACAGACACCGCGCCTGCGCCCTCGGCAATCATCTTCTGCTTTTCAATCAGGGCCAGAATGGCGGAGGAAATTTCATCCTCCGTTACCAGGGCAATGTCGTCCACATATTTGCTGACCATGTCGAAGGTGATGTCGCCGGGCTTTTTCACGGAAATGCCGTCGGCAATGGTGGACACGCTTTCCAACTGCTGGATATGGCCGGTCTTGACGGAGTTGTACATACTGGGGGCACCTGCCGCCTGAACGCCGTAGACCTTGATGCTGGGGCGGATGGACTTGATGGCGTAGGCCACGCCGGAGATCAGTCCGCCGCCGCCGATGGGGACGATGACCGCGTCGATGTCGTCCAGTGCGTTGACGATCTCCAGACCGATGGTGCCCTGTCCCGCAATGACATTCTCGTCGTCAAAGGGATGGACGAAGGTGTAGCTGTGCTCCTCCTTCAGTTCCAGAGCCTTGTTGTAGGCATCGTCGTAGCAGCCTTCTACCAGACACACCTGGGCACCGTAGGCCTTGGTGGCCTCGATCTTGGAGATGGGGGCGGTATCCGGCAGGCAAATCAGGGAGGAGATACCGCATTTGGAAGCGGCCAGGGCCACACCCTGGGCGTGGTTTCCGGCGGAGCAGGCGATTACGCCCTTGGCTTTTTCCTCGTCGCTCAGCATGGCGATTTTGTAGCCGGAGCCGCGCAGCTTGAAGGAGCCGGTGTTCTGCAGATTTTCGGGCTTTAAGTACAGCTGGCAGTCCGGGGCGATGCCATAGGCCTTTGCAAGAGGGGTGGGGCGGATGATGTCTTTGAGAACCACGGATGCGTGGAAAACTCTATCGATAGTCAGCATATGTGTCGTTCGTCCTTCCGATTTATGTATAAATATAGCCCTGTCTCTTAGACAAAGAGACAGGGCTTTTATGGCGATAAAAACCTTGCGGTACCACTCTTTTTGCCGCAAACGCGGCCACTCACTGTGATCTGACAATCACGCCCCGCTGTATCGGTCGGGCTCCGTCCGTCCTACTCATTCTCTTTCGGATCGGCCGCTCCGAGGCCAGTATACGGTTTCGACTTCGCCGGCTCACACCATCCGCCGGTTCTCTGCCATCCGTCCATAAACCGCTTTTTCCTCTTCGTTGCGTTCTCTTTTTCAATTGCCGAAATTATAGCATGACTTCCCGCTTGTGTCAAGCACGGAAAAACAAAAGTCTTTCGCTGCGGGACGCGAATACCGTCAGCAGATCTCCTGGATCCAGCCTGCGGGGCCTTCAATCTGGCCCATCTGGATGCCCCGGAGGGTATCGTATAGCTTCTGGATGACGGGGCCCATGCCGGCATACGAAATATCCTTGCCGTGATCCACGATCTTGCCCACGGGGGAGATGACGGCTGCGGTGCCGCAGAGGCCGCACTCGGTAAACTGGTCGATCTCGGAGAGCAAAACCTCACGCTCCTCAACCTCCATGCCCAAGTAATCCTTTGCCACCTGCAGCAGGGAGCGGCGGGTGATGGAGGGCAGGATGGTGTCAGACTTGGGGGTAACAAGGGTGTTGCCCTTGATAAAAATGATGTTGGCACCACCGGTCTCCTCGATGTGAGTCCGGGTGGCGGAGTCCACATAGACGTTCTCGTCGTAACCCTGTTCATGGGCATCCACGATGTTGTACAGGCTCATGGCATAGTTCAGGCCTGCCTTGATGTGGCCGGTACCACGGGGGGCTGCCCGGTCCAGATCGGAGATACGGACGGTCAGGGGCTTTACGCCGCCCTTGAAGTAGGGGCCAACGGGGGTGGCGAAGATACGGAACTGGAACTCGTTGGCGGGCTTCACGCCGATGATGGAATCACTGCCAAACATGAAGGGACGCAGATACAGGGAAGCACCGGAGCCGTAGGGGGGCACCCACTGGGCGTTGGCGCGGACGGTTTCAATGACGGCCTCCACGAACTTCTCCTCGGGGAACACGGGCATCTTCATCCGGCGGCAGGAATCTGCCATACGGGCGGCGTTCAGGTCGGGGCGGAAGCAGACGATTTTGCCGTCTACGGTGGTGTAGGCCTTCAGACCCTCGAAGCAGGTCTGGGCATACTGCAGCACGCAGGCGCATTCGTTCATGGTGATGTTGGCGTCCGCAGTCAGGCCGCCTTCTTCCCACTGGCCGTTCTTAAAGTTGGCAACATACCGCCAATCCGTCTGCACATAGCCGAAACCGAGATTACCCCAGTCGATATTCTTTCTTTCCATAGTAACACCTCGTTGGTTTTGTAATTTCACCTATTTTAGCACTCCTGCCGCCCCGGGTCAATACCCTTTGATGAAAATGTTTCTGGCTGAAAATCAAATGGCTTTGGTGCAAATACACAAAACTAACAATCACACCGGTTATAGATCCAACTGGGAGGGGGAAATACCGAACTGTGCGCAGATTTCCTCAAGCTCTTTACGAAATTTTGGATTGCGAAGATCGTGATTAACTGGGGCCCAACGATGTTGGTTCCAATAAGGCATATTGGAGTTTTCTGCAATGCATTGTTGTAAAACTGGTATCTTGGTATTCATCAGGAATCCAATACCATTATTGGTAAAATTGGGATATAGCGTTTGGCCGTTTTCAATCCGGCGGTACAGCTTTCCACATTGAAATACAACTGCCGTTTCGCCAACATGGATGCTTCTTCCGTACATAATGGGATAATCCTCTGTCTCCCGAACGGGAATGTTGCCGATGATTTCGTACTCCCCATAGAAAAGATTATTATCCGCAATGAATGTAGAAGGTGTGGAACGTAGATGTTCCAAATCTTGAATGCGGATATCTTTTCGTTCCGTCAGGATGTGGTAGGCACTGCATACAAGCGGTTTAGTCATTAGAATATCCCAGAATGGCTCTTTGTTTTTTCGCATTTTGGAATAGTCCAAAATAATCCTGCCATACCCGTACAGCCTGCGGTTCAGCTTAAAGCGGAACACATCGCCTTCCCTAAATTTGACGTGCTTTCGCTCCTGCTGTGCGAACCGGGCAACATCCTCTAAATCCTCCTGCGTTGTTTCTTCGCACCACCGGGAAACCCAGTCACTGAAGTCCTCTAAGCTGTTGACTTCGGGACGCTCATAGGAAGAAATGTAATAGTCACGCTGCGTATTGCAGTTTGACAGGCTGATATATCCGTTATGGTAAGCGAACATCATGCCCGCAGCCTTCCGCTTGCGCAGCGTGGAGGATGATAGCAAAGCGGGCTTTCCCTTTGCAGTTTTGGGGAGGAGATATTTCAGATCTTCAGAAAGGAGTTCTTCCAGTTCGGATTCATTGAAAAAATTATTGCCGCACATGACGCTCTTTTTGATGATGCAATTATCTATGTAGACATAGGTCTCAAAATGATCATAGGGGCTGGCTTTGATCTTTATACGTTTCCAATGTTCCTCTACAGGATGCAGTCCGAAGCATTTGCGCTGCTCATTGGTAAGCTCTAAAAACATAAAAGCACCTCCATGTGGTCAGTCTAAGTCAGCCTCCGTTACACTTCCAAGCCGCTTCCCCTTCACCAGGAACCCATGCTCCCGGCGTTTCAGGGCGTGGGCGAATTCCTTGCTGGTCGCTACCCGGTGGGGAAGGAGCACGCCCGCGCTGCCGATACGCTCATCCTGGGCCCAGTGGACATCGCCGCCGCAGGTGATGATGTAGTCCTTTTCCCAGGCCAAATGCAGGGCCTGGGCATCCTCGCCCGGCTTATTTCCGGCGTTGTAGACCTCGATGCCGTCCACGATGTCAGCGCGGGGGCCGACCGCCATGTTCACATAGCTGCGGTTCCGGTAGGGATGGGCCTGAATGACGATACCCCCGGCCTCGTGGATGCGCTCCACGAACTGGTCCAGATTTAGTTTCGGGATGTCCGGGTTCACCAGCAGAAAGTCCAGTTCCACGCCGTAGACCAGTACCTCCTTCCCGTCGCCGTAGGCGTGCTCAAAGCCGAAGATCACGTCAAAGTCCAGCCCTGCCGCCGCTTCCTTCGCGTCCAGATAGGCCCGGTAATACCGCCGCATCCGTTCCTCCCAGGGCAGATGCCGGGGCACAGCGGTGTTGCCCCAGATAAAATGGTCTGTCAGCACCAGCCCCGCGTAGCCTTTGATGCAGTAAGCGCGCACCAGCTCCTGGGCTGTGCTGATGGCGCACAGGCTGCATTGGCTGGAATGGCAGTGTGTTTCATAAAGATATCCCATAGGCGTTTCCTCCTGTCATCTTTTGCTCTATTGTACAGGATTTCCCGGAAACAAGCAAGAGAAAATCCCGGAACCTCCCAAGAGGAACCGGGATTTGAGCGATCAGCTCAGAAAGGTACGGATTTGTTCCAACATTTCGTCTGTGGACTTCACCGGGGTGAAATCCACACCCAGCTGGATGTATTCCGGGGCCTTGAACGGATCACGGACAGGAACTGCGTCGATTTTATTGCACAGGAAGACCAGTGCCTTGATAACGCATTCCTGGAGGGCTTTTCGGTAGGCCTCGTCCTGCGAAAGCTCCGGTATCAGAATCTCCCGGCTTTCCCAGATGTGGGGCAGGGAGCGAACCAGAGCCACGGCCTTGTCCTCTGCCCCAGTCCTGCGGTACAGGAACAGCAGGTTGGCAGCGGTGGTACTCTTGGCTTTCATATTGACAGTTGGGTCTGCCATCACACGCTCACCGATGGAGATCGCTTCCTTTGCAGCGGAGGGGTCTGCCTGATGGGCTAGGGTCTCGCCCAGGGACATGAGCAGACCGCTGTCGCTGGGGTAGGTTTTCAGGCTTTCCCGGATCAAGGTTACGGCTTCCTCCGTATGACCGATGGTGACAAGACGGTTGATTTCGCTATGGATTTTTCGTAAGGTTTCTTCCTTCCGGATTTCATCCATACCAACGATGGCATCCACAGAGGTGTTGTAGAACATGGCAAGCCCCGGAAGAAGAGTGATGTCCGGGTAGGAGGTATCATTCTCCCAACGGCTTACTGCTTGGGCAGAGACCCCGAAGACCTCCGCCAACTGCTCCTGGGTCAGTCCTTTTTGCAGCCGCAGCTGCCTGAGAGTTTCGCCAATGCTGTGTTTCATAGTATCGTCTCCTTAAGATAGATTAGAAGCTTCTGGGGAGATTATACCGCGCACATAGATAATGCGCCATATTGGATTTGTTGAGAAAAAATCCTAAAAAATGGAATCGCAGGGCAGGGAAATGCCCCTGCCCTGCGTGAGTAATTGTTTTATCCCAACGGAAGACTGAACCCAAATTCCACCGCGGTTTCCTTCACACCCTTTTCGGTGGCGGTGGTGTTGCGCACAGTGCAGGTGCCGCTGTGAAGCTCGATGATGGTCTTCACCAATGTCAGGCCCAGGCCGGTGCCCGGCTCGGTGCGGGCAGGGTCAGCCCGGTAGAAGCTGTCCCAGACCTTTTCCAGAGCCTCCGGGGACAGGTGGGGGGCGGTGTTCTCCACCCGGAAGTTGACCCGGCCCCGGTGGAGGTAAACATCCACCCGGATATTCCCGCCCTCGGGGGTATATTTCAGGGCATTGCTCAGGAGGTTTGTGATGGCCTGCCCTATGCGGCTCTCGTCGGCGGTGATGCGGAACTCCTCCTCAAAACCGTAGCGGAGCGTCAGGTTTTTCGCTTCCAGCATGGGCCCCAGCCGGTCGGTGATGGAGCGGGTCAGCTCCAGAAGGGAGAACTGGTCTGCCGCCAGCCGCACCTTGCCCGCTTCCAGACGGGACAGATCCAGCATTTGCAGCACCATGGCATCCATCCGCTCGGCTTCCTCCAGGATCACGTTCAGATACTGCTGCTGCTTTTCCTCAGCGATGCCCTCTTGCAGGCATTCGGCGTAGCTGTGGATGATGGCAAGGGGCGTTTTCAGCTCGTGGGTAATGTTGGACACCAGCTGACGGCGGTTTTCTTCCGCGTGATGGGCATAGTCCAGGGAGGTTTTCAGCTGCTGGATATCGGTTTTGTTCTGGGTCAGGGTCTCCCGGCTTTGGTTCAGCCAGTTTTCCAGCGTTGCAGGCTCCGACCACCGGGATGAGGGGGTGACGGCGGTGCCGAGGTTGGCGGCGGTGGCCATTTCCTCCAATGGGTTCGTCAGATTCTTTCGGATACCCCGCAGCATCCACCAGACGCAGACCGCCACCACTGCGAAGGACTCCAGGTATACGGGGATCAGCCGCAGGGCGGCATACTGCATGGGCTTGCAGTGGACGGCGACGAAAAGGGTATACTTGCCATAGGCATCCGTGTGGCTGGCCCGCTGGAGGAGCACCGCGTCCCAGAGGCTTTCCTTCTCGTGGCTCACATACAGGTCATAATCCCCGGTGGCCAGATATTCCTGCAGGGAGTGGTATTCCGCGTGCATCAGCTGCACCAGGGAATCGAAGGTCGTGCCGTTGACGGTTACCGGGTGGGTGGTGATGTTGTAACCGCCGTTGTTGAAGGTGTAAATGGTTTCCAATTCCTGCCCCTGAGTGATCTCCGCCGTCAGCAGGGTCTCCCATTCCACCTGGTTTTTGGTGTCCCGCTTTGCCAGCTTGGCCGGATCGTCCACCCAGCCCTGGAAGGAGAGGTAGGTGCCCCGGTCAATGACCGTGGGGTGGAATTCGTTCTCTTCAAAGTACCCCGTCATCCGCAGCACCGGCATGAAAAACTCGTTAAAGCCGCTGTCGTAGTAATCCGTCATGATATGGTCAAAGGCCTCCGGCCCGCCCTCAATGGCATCCAGATTCACATATCCATAGCCCAAAGGGGTGGTATCTTCCGCATTCCAGTTTTCGTCACGGGTATAGGTGAAGGTCAGCCAGTTCCCGGTCTGCACCATGGGCTCCCCATTTTCATCATAATAGATCACGCCAAATTCCGTGCCGAAAAACAGATCCCATTTCCCCCAGAGCCAGTCGTCATCCCCGACGTGATTTTGCAGCCGCTGCTCATGGACGATGGGGAGCACCTGCTCCACATCCACGAAATAGTAGGGGGAGCTGAGATTATCCAGCGTTTCCTGCTCCATCATTCCCGGAAGGCTCTCTTCCTCATAAGTCCGCCCCACCGGGTTCCAGGCATAGCTGTACAGCTTGTTTTCCAGCTGAATATACATATCTCCCGCCACGGCCCAGGTCAGCAGGCCCATGGCCGCCAGCCACAGGGCCAGTGCCAGACCGATGATGCGGCGGCGCAGGAGGGGATGGGTATAGGGCTTGCGCTTTTTCATGGTCACACCTCCAGCTTGTAGCCGGTCTTATAGACGGTTTTGATGTACCCCGCGGCGGGGCCCAGCTTCTCCCGCAGGCGGCGGATGTGGGTGTCCACGGCACGGGCTTCCCCTTCGTAGTCGTAGCCCCAGCATTTCACCAGCAGCTGCTCCCGGCTCAGCACCGCGCCCCGGTTGCGCAGCAGGCACAGCAGCAGGGAATATTCCTTGGGGGTGAGGGAGACGGGCTTGTTTCCTACGGTGACGGTCTGGGAGGACAGCACCACCCGGATGTCTCCCGCCGCCAGACGGTCCCCAGTAAGGACGCTGCCCCGGCTGCGGTTGATGAGGGCGGTGAGCTTGGCATAAAGGACGGCCAGGGAAAAGGGTTTGGTGATGTAGTCGTCGGCCCCCAGCTCGTAGCCCAGCAGCTTGTCCTCCTCGTCGGACAGGGCCGTGAGGAACACGATGGGCACATCGCTGTCCTTCCGCAACTCCCGGCAGACGGAAAGACCGTTGAGCCCCGGCATCATGATATCCAGCAGTACCCCGTCAAATTCTTCCGTTTCCGCCAAAGCCAGGGCCTCCAGCCCGTCCCTTGCGGGGCAGGGGATGTCACCCCGGCTACGGAAATAGTCGCACAGGACGGTAAGCAGCTTCGGTTCATCCTCCGCAATCAAAATTCTCAGCTCCATCGTCATACCTCCTTCCTGAAAATAAGATATAACAGGGGTGTGTACTTTTTGTGTCAGCAATGGAAATAACTGTTATTTTTTGTGCCGGGTTTTCTCTCGTTGTACCAATTGGCAAAATCCGAAAACCTGCCTTTCAGGTGATAAAGCGTGCCGCTTTTATCACTGCCCACGATTTCCATCCCCAGTTTCCTCTGCAAAGCAATGGAGCGGATATTTTCCTTGCGTGCGTATGCTTCGACAAATTCCAAATCCTGCGGGATATTGGCCAAGACAAAGCCGTATAACCGGTGAAGGAAATTGGCCGTTCCCTGATATTCAGAAAGGATTTGGATTTCTTCGATCATGAAAGTCGTTTCATTCGTATAGTATTGAAAAAAACCAATGATCTGGTTTGTATCAGTTCTTCTGACCAGGATGATTTGTCTGGCATCTGCCTTCAGACCATCTCCCACGGCTTCACGCCACCAGCGGTATTCATCCTCGCAGGACATACCGGATGGCGCAATGGTTTCCATGTTGTCCCGAAATATTTTGAAAATTGCAGATGCCAATTCTGGAAAATCGGATTTATTCAGATAATGAAAATTAGCCATAGTAACCACCTCCCAAGATAGTATAATGGAAATGCTGAGGGAGGTCAAGCCGCAGGAAAGGCACTTCTGCGAGAGCGCATTGACGGCTCTCGGGATTTATGATGCAAAATGCAAGCAAAATCATAGGGCCGGCTCCCCAGGGAACCGGCCCGTATTTTAATGGATCCTTACATATCCGCTTTCCTCGATGATCTGCTGGCCCTCGTCGGAGAGGAGCCAGTCGATGAGGATGGGGATGTTTTCGTTGTCGTTGTCCGCCCGGTAGATGGCGTAAAACTGGGCGATGATAGGGTACGTTCCGTTCTGAATGTTCTCCGCGCTGGGGTACACGTCGTTGAGAGACAGCATTTTCACCGCTTTGTTCCCCACAATGCCGTCCATGTAATAGCGGAAGGAGAATCCAATGGAGCCGCCGAAAAGGGCCAGAGGGGACTTGGGGGCGGTAGGAGTATCCCCCATGAAGGCATCCATGGCGGACTGGCTCCCGCTGCCGGAAAGCCGGGAAACGGGATTGATGACCCTGTCAGGGCCGCCTACTTCCTTCCAGTTGGTAAATTCGCCGCCGTAGATGCCCCGAATCTGATCGGTGGTCAGGCCGTCTACGGGATTATTCTCGTTGACGAAGAAGACAAAGGCCTCCAGTCCCACAGGCACATACACCAGCTCTACCCCCTGTTCCTCCGCGTACTGCTTCTGGGCGGCGGAGGGGGCGGCGCAGAACAGAATGTCCGTGTCCCCGTCCACGATGGCCTGATAGCCCCGGACGGTGTTCTTGTATTGCATAGCACTGTCGGGGGCGAAGTTCTCGCCGTAGTAATTGTCATCGGAGAATTCGCCGCCTACATAGGTCACGGAGCCTTCCGGGTATACATTGTCCACAATGGCGGCGTAGACCGGCACCAGGGCCGCCGCACCGTCCAGCACGGGAAGGTTATCGGTGAGCTTCAAAGAGGAATCGATGCGGGGAAGGTCAGAATCCTCCTCATGGGGCAGGTACCGTCCCACATCCACCATTTTCGCCTGGGAGGCGGAGCTAAAATTGTTAGCAAGCCGCCCGGTGAGCAGGAAATACATGCTGAGATTGAAGCACCCGAACAGTACCACGATCAGGACCAGCAGCAGGAGCTGCTTTGTCAGTTTCTTCATATCACCACAGCTCCCTTGCGATAAATTCGATGATGGAGCAGTGCTGGTAGGCGTACACCGCGTAAGCAAAATGGGCGATGGTCAGCATAAGGCAAACCGCAATCACGGCGATCAGCACCCTCGTAAAGGTTTTTTCGCTCATAGGCGCACCTCACATAAAGGCCACGGCCAAATACAGCAGACCGATCATCCCCAGGAAAATCAGAACGAATGCCCCGGTGACGATGCCGGACACGATAGCCACCAGCTTGTACCGCTTGATCTGCTTCTCCGCGTGGCTGCCGGGATGCTTCTTGTTGTCTGCTTTCGCACCGAAAAACAGGCTCAGGCTGACCAGCAGAATGATGGAAGAGATGGCGGGAACTGCGAAGAAAAGAATGACGAAAAAGGTGGACATGGAAAATTCGCTCCTTTCACATAAAGGAAATGCTGCCGAACACGATCGAAACCATCCCCCATAAAATCAGCCCGATAACGGCGGCGGTAACAGAGGCGGCAATGAAACGGTTCCTGCACCGTTTCCGCTCCTCCGGGCTGACGCTATCGTCCCTTCGGGCGGAGAGATAGTCATACAGGCTGACGATAAAAAAGATCAGCGACAGCAGGGGAAGGAAGAACAGCATGACCAATACAGCCGCAAGCATGAGATGCCCTCCTTTATGGTAGTTTCATCCCCATTGTACCATAAAAAAGAAAGAGGGAAAAGGGGGAAAGGGGAGAATTTCCCCCAATTCTACAAAAAGTAGACCTCCCGGGGGAGGTCTACCTGATGCGGCGAAGCCGCCTTGCCCCCCGCGTTTACGAGGGGGCATCGTTTTCTGTTAATATCCAAAAGTTACCGTAAACCGGTACTCTCCGCCGTCGTATTTGATCCGGTAGAGGGCATATTCCTCCACTCCGCCATACCGGGTGGCCAGCTTCATGGTGCAGCCCACCCGCTCGGCGGGCTCCAGGGAGTATTGCGCGTATTCCACCGAATCCCCGTGGTGGTATTCCTCTACCAGGATATAGTCCTCTGTGGGCATTCCGTGCACCACGATGTGCAGGGTAGCTTCCCCGACCACATCCACCTCTTTCAGGTACGGCTCCGGGTCTTCGCTTCCATCGGGATACCAGTCGGGCCGCTTGCTGATGTTCTTTCCTGTGGTGGAGATGGTCACGGAGCAGGTATCCGTCCGGGCCAGGAGCCATTTGTATTGCAGCTCCCCCTGCTGGGAATAGGCCAGGGTCACGCTGCCGTCCGCCTCCACCGCCGCCGTATACAGTGCATCGGGATCGCCCTCCGGCACCAAATTCCAGATGCTCAGCTCTGTCTGGTGTGCCATGGGCTCCTGATAGGTGAAGGTGCCGATGCGTTCCGTATCCGCTCCATTCCGGCCGATGCGCAGGTAATAGGAAACGCCGCCGGTGAGCATGACCCGGGTGCCGCTTTCGTCCCCGCCGTCCTCCGGGTACAGCACCTGGGCCACCCGGTAATCATGGGGGAAGGGGGAGTGTTCATTGAGCGCGCCCGCGTCCTTCAGACCACCCATAACGCCTAGCAGCCAGACTGCAAGGATCATCACGATGTAAAGCAAATACCGCGGACTTTTGTGCAGGCTGCGCCATGCCCCGGAGCACAGCACCAGGTAAATGCCAGCGTACCGCATCAGGGTAAACAGAAAATCGCTTCGCAGCTGAGGGAAGAGGAAAATGGCCACGGTGGTGACCAGCTTGATGACGAGGCCCAGGATGCCATACCGAACCTCCTGCCGGGTGTGGTCAAAATGCCGCAGGTGCATGATAAGCCCCGCATATACCAGCACCACGCCGATGACGGTCACTGCCAGCCCCGCTTTCGGGAACTCCTGGGCCCACAGCATCAGGCCGAGGATCTCGCCGACAACGCCTGCCTCCAATACCAGCTCCCAGAATCTCCGCTTTTTCGCAGTCTCGTTTTCGTAATGGGCCTTGACTGCCTGATCCTCCTTCAGCATTTCATCCAGGGACAGGCCATACAGGTCACTGAGCTTCAACAGGCTGCCGATATCGGGGTACGACCGTCCGTTCTCCCAGTTGGAGATGGTCTGGCGGCTGACACCGATGGCTTTCGCCAGAGCCTCCTGGCTCATGTCTGCCCGGCTGCGGGCGTCCTTCAATTTCTGTCCAAGCTCCATGGTGCTCCCTCCTTGCGTTTTGGTGTACCCCCATTATAAAAATCCTGTCCCGCCCCTGTCAATACCACGCCCTCTACCGCTGGTAGAATGGGCTGTCAAAATGCTTTTACATAAAACCAATTAAAGATTTTTTGAAATAGCTGTTGACTGATAAGAGAAGACATGCTAGAATCTAATTAAAGAAAATTTGAAATAGAAAGGAGTGCTCCAATGGCGGTTGCGGAGGTTCTGGCGGCACTGGCGGATGATAACCGGCGCAGGGTGCTGGAAACGCTGAAGCAGGGCCGCATCAGCTCCGGCGAGCTGGCGTCGCGGCTGGGCATGACCCCTCAGGCCCTGTCCTACCATCTGGCCAAGCTGAAAAAAGCCGACCTGATTTACGAAACACGGTATAAAAACTTCATCTACTATGAATTGAACCTGACAGTCTTGGATGAAGCCATCATCTGGATCACAAACCTACGGGGAGGAACCGAACATGAAAGCTAAGAAAATTCTGTACATCCTTTTAATGCTGCTGCCGCTGGCGGTGACGCTGCTGGCACTGCCAATCCTGCCGGATCAGATCCCGGCCCATTACGATTTCAACAACCAGGTGACCCGCTGGGGCAGCAAGTATGAGATGCTGGTGATGCCGGCTCTGACCATTGTGGTTGGCATTTTTATGCTGTGGATGGCGAAGGTGACCCGAAAGCAGGAGGGCGAGGGGGAGAATAACTATAAGATCTGCGTCTTCGCCGGAATGCTTGGCATGGGTGTGTTCACCGCCATGACCGTCTATTTCCTCTATGCCGCCTTTATCCGGGTGGAGAATTTAAATACCCTACCCCTGAACCTGGACAGTTTGCTCTGGACGCTTCTGGGCTTGATGCTGATCCTTCTTGGAAATGTGATGCCCAAGGCGAAGAAAAATTCCCTCCTGGGCCTGCGCACCAAATGGAGCATGTCCAGCGACGAGGCCTGGAAGAAGTCCCAACGTTTCGGCGGCATCGCCGCCATCGTCAGCGGCGCGGCAATGCTCCTGGTGAGTTTCCTGACAAAGGGCATGACATGCACCCTGATCTGCCTGTGCATCCTGACCGCCATGGTAATTCTGGATACGGTATATTCTTATGAAGCGGCAAAAGTATAACAGCATCCGGCCTCCCGAATGGGGGCCGGAAATTTTTTGCAAAAGGCTGTAACGAAACAAAGGGTAAATTGTATAATAGATGAAATCAATGAGGGGAGGGGCAGTATGCTGGAAGCATTCTACAAGGATAACTATCGAATCGTATACGGCTATCTGCTGTCCCTCTGCGGTGACCCGGTGCAGGCGGAGGATTTGGCATCGGAGACCTTTGTACGGGCCATGGAGCGGATCGGCAGCTTTGACCCGCGATACGAGGCATCCACCTGGCTGTGCACGATTGGGCGGAACCTGTACCTGAACCAATGCAAGCGCAGGAACCGGGAGGTGCCCTTGGAGGATGCAGTCTGCGCGGTACCATCACCGGAAGCCCTGTACCTGCAAAAGGAGCAGGCTGCGGAGATCATCCGGGCGGCAAAGGCACTGTCCCCGGAACAGCGGCAGGTATTGTTCCTGCGGCTGGAAGGGCTGCCCTTCCGGGATATCGCGGCAGCGTTGGGAAAAACAGAAACCTGGGCCCGCGTGACCTATTACCGGGTGAAAGGAAGAATTATAGCGGAAATGGAGGAGAAAGCATGATCGAATGTGATGTGATTCGGGACTTGATGCCCCTGTATGTTGATGGGGTTGCCAGCGAAGCCAGCCGCCGTTTGGTGGATGCCCATACGGCCCGGTGCCCGGCCTGCCGTGGGAAGCTGAACGCTATGCGGATGCCGCTGGAGCCGGTTCCATTGGAGGAGAGCGAAGCCTATATCCGTTTCATTCGGGCACAGAAGAAACGCAATATCCGCAGCTGTATCGTGGCGGTACTGATTTGCCTGGTGGCGTGGTGGGCCTTTATGGAAATCAACTTCTCCGGGGAGATGATCGATTTCACCGTTATGGAGGAAAGCAGGATTCTGAAAGAAGAACCCCGGTTATATCTTTCAAAAGAGGAAAAGCTGATCGGGGAGACCTTGCTGGGCATGGAAGTCATCCAGACGGCGATGGCAACAGGAGAGAACCAGATGATTGCCTTTGGGGAAGTGGAGCCGGAGCTTCGGAAATGGCTTCCGAAGAATGTGGAATTTGATGATATTGGCGTGTTCGGGACAGTGGTATTCTACGACTACCTGACGGGTAATACCAGGATATATATAAGTTATGGAGATGTGGATGGAGACGGCATTGCGGATGGGGTCACCAAAACCGTAGCTACCTCTGTGTCCCCGGATAGCTGGGAGGTTGACGAATGGTATGAACTGATTTATGATGGAGAAACCGGAGAGACAGAATACAGAAAATATGAATCCAGACATATGTGGTTCAGCTTTTTCGATGTGCCATAAAGAGAAAGTCCGGCCAGTCGGCCGGACTTTCTTTATGCTTGCCTATATACTTCCAGGATATCTTCCTCCGAAAACCCCATCCCCATTTCCTCCGCAACTACGCGCCACAGTCCCTCGTCGTGGACGCTGCCCCGGCGGGAGACCTCGGCCAGCAGTGCCATGGTCTTTTCCTCTCCCGTGAGAATGTCGTAGAGAATGCTGATGCCCCAGCAGCCGGACGTCTCCACAAGGCTGCTGGCGAATTGGGCATGGATGGCGGCTTTTATGTCGTAGGGTACCTGGCGGAAGCGGTAACGCAAGGAACCGTTTTCCACCGTCAGCAGGGCATATTCCCCGTCGATCCCGCCACTTTGGGGCACGCCCACGGAGCCGGGATTCAGGATGGTCTTTCCGTTCCGGGTGACGGCGTATTGCCTGTGGGAATGGCCCGTCAGCAGGAGGGAGTACGCCATCCGGGAAAATACCGTGCCGATGGCCTCGCTGTCCTGTTCAAAATAAAAGCGGTCATCCTCCTTTGACGCGTGGGCAATTTCAAAGGTCAGGCCGGAAAGGGTGAGGATGTCATGGATGGGCAGGCTTTCAAAAAAGCGGAAATCCCGCTCCCGCAGCTGCCCATAGGTAAACAGCAGAGAACCGCTCTTGGAGCCGGGAGAAAATTCTGCCCGCCCCGCCCGGCAGTCCAGCATATACCGCTCCCGGTTGCCCCGGAGGCAGTAGGTGGGGTACCGCTCACGTATCTCATAAACCAGCTCCAGCACCTCCCGGGGCTGGGCCAGATCGGAAACATAGTCCCCCAGGAACACAAAGCCCTCCGCCCCCTGTTCCAGCGCGTCCGCATAGCAGGCCTGAAAGGCAGGATAATTGGAATGAATGTCGGAAAAGACAGCAATGGTCGGCATACGGTTCACCTCGCTTTCAGTATACCAGAAATCCGCCGCTTTGCAAGCAAAACACCAATCCTCACTTTTTAATAGTTCCCTCGCAAAACAAGACCTGTACATCGAATCCCATCCACGGTATAATCCTCCCAGAAGCTTCTAAATTGATACCACAGGAGAAAACCATGAACCATGAGCTGTTTTGCAGGAATCTGCAAAGGCTGGAATCGATGATTGAAATGAGGAGGATTCAGGATGAACAGCGTATCTTTTTCTCGAAATTTACGGCAGCTGCGGCAGGAGAAGGGGCTGACCCAGGAGCAGGCGGCGGAAAAGCTGGGGGTCAGCGGCCAGGCCGTGTCCCGGTGGGAGTGCGGCACGACCCTGCCGGATGTGATGCTGCTGCCCCAAATCGCCCGGATGTACGGCGTGACGGTGGATGACCTGTACCGGGAGGAGGCCCGCGCCTATCCCAGCTACGCCCAGCGGCTGCTGGCGGTGTATGAGGCTTCCGGCCGGACGGAGGATTTTCTGGCGGCAGAGCAGGAATTTTCCCGCATAGCCCCCAGCGAGCGGACTGCCGACGATCTGCGGGCCTGGGGCGTGCTGTACCACTACATGATGAAGCTTTCCGCCTCCCAGGCCCAGCGGAAGCTGGAGCAGGCCATGGAGAGCCCGGAGGCCCCGGAGCATGTGCGCTACTCCGCCGCCCAGCAAAAGCTTGCCCTTATGTGCGACCTGGGCCGGGGCAGGGAGGAGGCGGAGCGCTGCCGCCGGGAGCTGGAGGCCGACCCGGCGGATGCCCAGCGCTGGCTCCTCTGCGCCGCCGCCCACTACTTTGCGGGCCAGGCGGAGCAGGCCCTGGCGACGGCACGGGAGGGTATCGCCCGCTTTCCCAACCGCGCAGCCCTGCACATCTACGCAGGCGACGCCTGCCGCAGTCTGAAACGCTACGAGGAAGCCTTCGCCCACTGGCAAAAGGCCCTGGAACTGGACAGCATATATCTGGATGCCAGCTACTCCATGGGCTTCTGCTATGAGGAGCTGGGTGACTACAAAAAAGCCGCCGAAATCTGGGAAGCCCTGGCCGCCGAGCTGGACAGAAGGGGCCTGATCGTGGAAAAAGAGTGGCCAAGGAAAATGGCGGAAAGTTGCAGGGAGAAGCTGAGACAAAGCTAAGCGGTTTTCAACGCACTCACGTTGTCTTGCTTTAACGTAATGTATCTGCTATAATAAAACATCATGTACATGGGGGAAGCGTGTATGGATGAAATGAAAAAGTACTGGGTTGACTTTGCTGAGGGGAAAATCAGTGTATCCGAAATGCTCAAGCAGACAGAAGAAAGACCGGAATTGCTGGAATGGCTGACGAAAATTGCAGATCCCAAATTCAAAACCTATACCACACAGACAGAAATAGGCAAGGATTTTTATGTATGCCATCCTCCGATAGAACATCCATTTAATGCGAAACTACAGATCCAGGTTTACGTTTATGAAGGGCAGGGAAGTCGTTCAAGGTTGGGGCGATATCTGAATGTACATAGTTTATTTTCGCGAGTGATCACGACGGCATTTCCAGACGACGCAATTGCTGTTGACAAGACATTAGACGAAAAGTTTTGCTTCATGCTTGATGCCTGTCCGCAATATATTGGCGGCCCCGAGGTGGATCATTTTCTAGATGAACTGTTGGAAGAAATTCCGGCAGGATTGAGCAAAACTAGACGGATAAGGCTGTATAAAGAAAAGATCAAGGCCTTATTTCCCCTTGCGGGAAAGAAATATCCCCACTGGGTTCAGGATGCAGAATGGCCGATCTCGCCCAGCGGGAAACCGATGCGCTTTGTAGAGCAGAAGCGGAAAAAGGGTAAAGAGTATGCGCAGACTCTTTATACGCACTTCATCTTTGAAGATGTTGATACAGGCGAAGTCAGAATCATTGACCAATTCACTTAACTATACCAAAAGGGCCGGTGCAGTTCAATACCGTACCGGCCCTTAAAATGATTAGCGAGGTATCCACTTCGCGGATGTGAAGTTATGGCTATCGCCATAGTGAAGTTTTGTGCTTCGCACAAAGTGAAGGTAAGTGCGCCACCCGCTTCCGCAGAAACTTCGCGATGCGAAGCATCACTTCCTTGCGCCAGCAACTTCACGCGCCGCAAGGCGCACTTAACTGAAAAAGTCCGAATGCAAAGCATTCGGACTTTTTCTGGCAGTATTGAACCTAATGTATATTTTTGACTAAGTTTTTGAGGACAGAAAGAACGGAAATGCATAGAGCCGCAAGGATATTTCAGTATTTGAACTTCTCAAAAAATGGTGAATTTTGTGTTTGAACGAAATGTATATAGAGTGCAGAAAAGGTCGCATCCTATTTAGGGGTGTAATTATGCGTAGAATTACTGCATTAACAATTGGAATCATCATGCTGGGATTCATTATGCTGACAACAGCCGCAGCGGTTGATTCAAAAGAGGAAATATCTGTGGATGCGGCGGAACAGGTCATCCTGGACCTTTTGTACCAGCCTACCGCCGCAGCTGTTGCGGAGCATTACGGAGAACCCACACAGTTTTGGCATCCGGAGATCCTCAGTATCCGAAAGGTCTCAGATTCACAGGGCCATGAAGTCGTCATACAGGTTGAGACCTTCCAAGGTCCTCATAATCCGCCATACGGACTGGAAACAATAACTTTTTATATTAGTCCCACAGGTCAGCCTCAGTTGGTTCGTTATGACCATAAGGACGAGCAATGATCACACTGTTTTCCGGTAACACTTATTCACTATTCACTATTACTTATTACTTCCAAAAATCGCCTGCTGGATTTAGTGAAGAGTGAATAGGTAGTAGTGAAGAAGTAAAAATCGCCAAACTTCTGTCGAAGCTTGGCGATTTTTGGCAAGCCTGGCTAAAATGAATCTCCGAAGAAGCATTTAGGTATAAATCAGAATCAAAAATTCAAAAAACATGATAATTCCATAAAGACAGGAACTTTTGAAACTAAAAACAAAGGTTGGCCAAAATGATTTGCATAGCAGATATCATACAAAATACGTTTTATATTCATGCGAATCGGTAACTGCCTTAATTGCATCATCTTCCGTACCATAGAAAGATTTGCTGTTGATTGATGAAGCTACCGGCTCCCAATATGCGGGATACCTGTCGGGGTCGTTGCAAAAGTAATTCCATTCATCTTCATCCCAAACACGGATTTCCTCATATACTGTTTTGTAGTATCCATGATCGCTTTGGAGAATAATGATCCTCTTAGCTCTGTTCTTAGATACGATAATACGCACGATGGTATCAGCAAAGAAGGATAGTTCCTTGCCTTGCATATGATCGACGATTTCTTCCCAGGTGGGCATTTTGCGGTGGCAAACGTGCTGCTTCTTGGGGAATAATTTATCCAATAGTGACATGGTTATTTCTCCTTTGCTTTTGCTGTATTGATCGAAGAAACAAGAATTCTCTTAATTTCAATACATCTATCAAGGATGGTCTTATCACCATAATAGCCACTCTCAATCAACAATTCCAGCCAATACTCGCTTTCGGAACATTCCTTCAATGCAATCTGTAACTTGGCAATAAAGTCCGCTTTGCTGTGTGCATAGAAAGCTTCACGAATGTTTGCACCAATACTTGTCCCAGAGCGGACAAGCTGATTGGTTAAAATGCTTTCCTTTTGGCTTCGCTTGATCTCATTGCATACACGAATAATTTCTAAAGAAAAAGACTTGGATTTCGTCAATAAGGGACTATCTGCCATAATGATCACCTCACAAAAAGGATAATCCTATTATAGAGACGAAATGTTGGTTTTGCAATATACTTATTCACTCTTCACTATTACTTATTACTTTCAAAAATCCTGAATGCGTTTTTTAGTGAAGAGTGAATAGTGAAGAGGTAAAAAGTAAAAATCCTGAACGCTCTCGCATTCAGGATTTTTGGTGGGGGAGGACGGATTCGAACCATCGAAGCGAAACGCAGCAGATTTACAGTCTGTCCCCTTTGGCCACTCGGGAACTCCCCCATATTTAGTTAGGCTCGATTGGAGCCGGTAGACGGACTCGAACCCCCGACCTACTGATTACAAATCAGTTGCTCTACCAACTGAGCTATACCGGCGTCTCGAACCGAACGAGCTTATTATAGCACGGGATTCTGATTTGTCAAGCATTATTTTTCATTTTTCTAAAAATTTTTGCGGCAGCAAATTCAGCCCCGGAAGGGTACCCGCCAGCCCTTGAGGGCCGGCGGGTAGGGGGTACATTACAGCTCGATATCCAGCTTGGCGACAACACTTGCGCAGCGGGGGCAGAGGCCTTCGGCGTTGGCGTTTTCGCTGTGCATCCAGCAGCGGGGGCACTTTTCGCCCTTGGCCTCGGAAACACCGATGGTCAGCTGGGGGAAATTGGTACCGGCGGCAACCTCCGCGCCTTCTTCGGCGGCAGCCCAGTCGCAGGCGGAAACGATACAGATCTCGGCCAGGTTCAGACCCTCGCAGGCGGCCTTCAGAGCCTCGTCTGCGGTCTCCAGGGACACATGGGCTTCCAGAGCCTTACCAATACGCTTGTCAGCGCGGGCCTTCTCCAGAACGCCGTTGACATCCTGGCGCAGCTTCATGACGGTGGCCCACTTCTCCATGGCAGCGTCATCCAGTGCGTAGGCGGCAAAGTCCTCAGGCATCTGGTTCAGCAGCACGTTCCGGGCATCGTCACACTCGCGGTGGGGCATGGACTGCCAGATCTCGTCGCAAGTGAAGGCCAGGATAGGTGCGAACAGCTTTGCCATGGCATCCAGGATCAGGAACAGGGCGGTCTGAGCGGAGCGGCGGCGCAGGCCGTTCTTCTCCTCGCAGTACAGGCGGTCCTTGATGATATCCAGATAGAAGGAGCTCAGCTCCACCACGCAGAAGTCGTTGATGGCGTGGGATACATTGTGGTATTCGTAGCCCATATAGGCCTTGCGGCAGGTCTTGACCAGGGCATCTAGCTTGGTCAGGGCCCACTTGTCCAGTTCCTCCATCTGATCGGCGGGAACCAGGTTGTTGGGGTCGAACTCGTTCAGGTTGCCCAGGCAGTAGCGGGCGGTGTTGCGGAACTTCAGGTAGTTCTGGGCGATCTGCTTGAAGATCTCCTTGGAGCAGCGAACATCGGCATGATAGTCGGAGGAACCGGCCCACAGACGGACGATGTCTGCGCCAAAGTCCTTAATGAGGTCGGCGGGATCCACGCCGTTGCCCAGGGACTTGTGCATGGCCCGGCCCTGACCGTCAACGGTCCAGCCGTGAGTCAGCACCTGCTTGAAGGGTGCGCCCTGATCCAGCGCGCCGACGGAGGTCAGCAGAGAGGACTGGAACCAGCCGCGGTACTGGTCGGCACCCTCGATATACACAGTGGCGGGCCACAGCTCGGGGGTCCGGTGCATCAGGGAGGCGTAGTGGGTGGAGCCGGAATCGAACCAGCAGTCCAGGGTGTCCTTTTCCTTGTCAAATTCCTTGCCGCCGCAGTGGGGGCAGGTGAAGCCCTCGGGAACCAGCTCCATGGCTTCCTTCTCGAACCAGATGTTGGAGCCGTGCTCGTCGAACAGCGCGGAGATCTTGGCGATGGACTCGGGGGTGGAAACGGGCTTGCCGCAGTCTTTGCAGTAGAACACGGGGATAGGCAGACCCCAGCGGCGCTGACGGGAGATACACCAGTCGGCACGCTCCCGGATCATGCTGACCATGCGGTCCTCGCCCCAGGCAGGGAACCACTCCACGTTCTCAATGGCGGCGATGGCCTGCTCCTTGAAGGATTCCACAGAGCAGAACCACTGGGGAGTGGCACGGAAGATAACGGGCTTCTTGCAGCGGTCGTGGTGGGGATAGGAGTGGACGATGTTCTCGGAAGCAAACAGCATGCCGCTTTCCTTCATATCGGCCAGAATGATGGGATTACTCTCCTCGGTCTTGAGACCGGCGTACTTGCCTGCGTAGTCGGTGTGGCGGCCGTAGTCGTCCACGGGCACCACCAGCTCCATGCCGTAGCGCATACAGGTCTGGTAGTCGTCAGCACCGAAGCCAGGAGCGGTGTGGACACAGCCGGTACCGGAATCCATGGTGACGTACTCGGCATTCACCAGCCGGGAGGTCTTGTCAATGAAGGGATGCTGGGCCATCATATTCTCGAAGAACTGGCCGGGGTAGGAGGCCAGAACCTCGTAGCTTTCAAAGCCCCCCATCTTCATGGTCTTTTCCATCAGGGCCTCGGCCATGATGTAGGTTTCGCCATTTTCGGCCTTCACCAGAACGTAAGTGTCCCGGGGATGCAGGCAGATGGCCATGTTGCCGGGCAGGGTCCAGATAGTGGTGGTCCAGATGACGAAGAAGGTACGGCTCAGATCAAACTGGCTGAGCTTGCCCAGGTCATCCTTCATGGGGAACTTGACATAGACAGAGGTACAGGGATCGTCCTGATACTCGATGTCGGCCTCTGCAACGGCAGTGGCGCAGAAGGGGCACCAGGTGACAGGCTTCAGGCCCTTGTAGATATAGCCCTTGTCGAACATACGGCCAAAGACCTTGACCTCCTGGGCCTCGAAGTGCTTGTCCATGGTGCGGTAGGGATGCTCCCAGTCGCCCACGACGCCCAGACGCTTAAAGCCGCCCATCTGCTTCTGGATGAAGTCCTCAGCAAATTCCTCGCAGGCCTTGCGGAATTCGGGTACGGACATATTCTTGTTCAGTTTCTTCTTGGAGTTCTCGATGGCGCGCTCGATGGGCAGGCCGTGGTTGTCCCAGCCGGGGACATAGGGGGTGTAGTAGCCCATCATGGCGTGGGAACGGACGATGAAGTCCTTCAGGGTTTTGTTCAGGGCGTGGCCCATGTGGATATAGCCGTTGGAGAAGGGAGGGCCGTCGTGCAGAACGAAGGGGGGGAGATCCTTGTTCTTCTCCAGCATGGCATTATACAGACCCTGCTCCTCCCAGCGTTTCAGCATACCGGGCTCCCGGGCAGGCAGACCGGCCTTCATGGGGAAGTCGGTCTTAGGGGTGATGATTGTGTTTTTGTATTCCATTGGAATAACCTCCATTGTATTGTCAGTGTGTTGTAGGGCGGGGGCATGACCCCGCCGACCCGGTGTCGATGACCGGGCGGTTTGTGTGTTGCGGAATGTGCCGATGAAAGTGACGAAGAATCCTCCTGAAAAGAAAGCCGGAATTGCAAACCAGCATACAAACGGTTTGCAGCAACATGGAAAATTAGCGACCTTCTACAGCATACGGAACCATGCAGTTACCGGAAGCTGGTCGGCAGGGTCATGACCCCGCCCTACAGAGGCAGAAAAGAAACACGCCTTTGTCTCCCATAAGAGACAAAGGCGCGTAAACCTCTGCGGTACCACTCTTGTTCCGGCGTTTCCGCCGGCACTCGTCAGCGCGTTATCGGGCGCAAATCGGCGCAGCCTACTCATTTTCGGTGCGCTGCTCGGAGGTGATACAGCCATCTGCCTGCTTACTGCCTTGCACCATCCGGCAGCTCTCTGGAAGCGGTGTAAATGGCCACACGTCCTCGTCGTAGCATTGGGAATATGAAACAGCCTTACTTGCTGCTGGGATCGTAGTTACGGCCAAACTGCAGGTTCAGGTTGGCGAACTTGCTGGTGGTGGTGTCGTTGGTGGGGTGCTTGGGCTCTGCCTTGGGGGCAGTTTCCTCGGCGGTGCCCACCAGGGCCTCCAGATTCTGGGAAATCTCGTTGGCAACGGCATCATCGAAATCGAAGGGAGCCTTTGCGGGAGCGGGATCTTCCTTGGGGGCGTTGGAAGCCTTGATCCGCTCCAGAGCCTGGACACAGCTGCGCAGCTGCTCCTGCAGTTCGTTGATCTTGGCGGTGGCAGCCTTCCGGGCCTCCTCCACCTTAGCCTCCTCGGCGGCAACCAGGGCATCGGTATTCTTCGCACTCTGGGCAGCGGCGGCGTTGGCGTTATTCAGCATGGCGGCGCACTTAGCCTCGGCTTCCTTGACCATCTTATCGCAGGTCTTCTGGGCGTTGACCACGGCATCCTTCATGGAAGCTTCGTTCTTGCGGTACTCCTCCAGCTTGCCAACCAGAACGCGCATCTTGCTCTTGAGCAGGGCGTTCTCCTTATACAGGGTCACATAATCCTCGGTCAGGGGCTCCAGGAATGCGTCGACCTGCTCCATATTGTAGCCGCCGAAGGTAGCCTTGCCGAAGGAAATCTGATCGATCTGCTGCGGTGTAAACATAATATGTTCCCCTCTCTAAAATCAAATATAGCTTTCGACCTCAGCCTGCAGGGTCTCCAGGTCGCCCACGATGTTTACATTGTGGGGGCAGAACAGGTAAGCAGACTGGGCGATCTTCTTCACATCGCCGTCCAGTGCGTAAACACAGCCGGACAGGAAGTCTACAATCCGGCGGGCCATGGCCTTGTCCACGCCCTCCATGTTGACGATGACAGCCTTGCGGGTGCGCAGGTCGTCAGCGGCCTTGGAGGTGTCGTTGAAGCTGCCGGGACGGAACAGCACAACCTCCTGCTTGTTGGTGCTCCGGTTCAGCACGGTGCCGGAGAAGCCGGTGGCGGGTGCGGAAGCGGTGGAAGCGGCGGGGGTCATGGGGCTGAAGCCGAAATCGTCCTCATCCTCTTCCTCCTCGTCCATCACAGGGGTGGGAGCGGCGGCGGGAGCAGGGGAGCGGCGGGGTGCCCGGCGGACAGGCTCCGCGGGCTCATCGTACTCATCGAGGTATTCGTCTTCCTCGTCGTAATCATCATAATCATCATCTGCGTAGGGCTGGGCAAGTTTCTTTACATTATCCCAAAAGCTCATTTCTATATTTCCTCCTAATATCGTAACATCATCGTGATGAATCCTTGGCGTAGTTTCTGGCACCGAAAATTGCGGTGCCCACACGGACCATCGTGCTGCCGCAGGCGATTGCATCCGGGTAATCGCCGGACATGCCCATGGATAAGCATTCTACCATCACATTATCGCCTTTTTTTGCCCTGATGTCAACAGATATTTGCCACATTTTTTGAAAAAATTTTAGATTTTCTCCCGAATTGTGGCTGATTGGGGGGATTGCCATGAGCCCTTTTACACATATGTTTGGAAATTCGCCGATTTTTTCCATCAGCGGAAGAATGTCGTCAGCCCCAAAGCCGGACTTGCTTGCCTCCTCGCCGATGTTCACTTCCAGCAGGATATCCTGGGTAATGCCCTGTTTCTCGGCTTCCTTGTCGATTGCCCGGAGCAGCCGCTCGGAATCCACGCTCTGAATGAGATCGACTTTTCCGACTACCTGCTTGACCTTGTTGGTTTGCAGATGGCCGATGAAGTGGACGGGAGCACCTTCGTAGGCGTTCTCGGCCAGCTTTGCGGTCAGCTCCTGCACCCGGTTCTCGCCGCAGCAGTCCACACCTGCGGCAATGGCCTGCCGCACGGCGTTGGCATCGTTCATCTTGGTAGCGGCGCAGAGCTTGATCTCCTTGGGATCCCGGCCGCAGGCAATGGCAGCTGCCGCCATTTCGGCGCGGATACGGGCAACGTTTTCGGCAATACTCATTTTGTAAAGTGCCTTCTTTCTATAATAGTCTGGTGGTTATTGAGTTGAAAATTGAAAGTTGAAAATTGAAAATTGCGGTATTGCCTTCGGCAATAAATTTATATATTAGGCGAAGCCGATACCTAATTTTTCAACTTTCAATTATCAATTTTCAATTTATAACGCAAAAAGGCGGCGGAGTGCTCCGCCGCCTTTTGCGTTAAACAGTGGCTGCTGCTTTCAGCGGGCGCATGGGAGCCAGTGTTGAGATGGCGTGCTTGTAGATCATCTGCTGCTTGCCATCGGACACCAGCACCACCACGAAGCTGTCGTAGCCCGTGATGATCCCCCGGAGCTGGAAGCCATTCATCAGGAACAGCGTTACCGGCACCTTGTCCCGGCGTACCTCTTTTAAAATGGCTTCCTGTAAATTGATTGCGTCAGACATATGTATACCTCTTTCTTTTAGGATGTACATATGCTAGCACGTTTCAGTTGTCGTTTTCACGCAGAACCTGTCGAGCTTTTTTCAGAATTTCCTCCGAGGATTCGCCGGAATTCCGGGTCAGCCAGTGGATATTTTTGTTTCTGCGGAACCAGGTCAGCTGCCGTTTGGCATAATGGCGGGAGGACTGCCGAACCTGGTCGGCGGCTTCTGCAATGGTGCACTGCCTGTTCAGGGCAGCCACAAATTCCTTGTAGCCGATGGCCTGCATAGCGGTACACTTTTCCGGGATGCCGCTGGCGAGAAGACTTTGGATCTCCTCCACAAGTCCCAGTTCCAGCATGATGCCCACCCGCAGGTCGATGCGGCGGTAAAGCTCCGCCCGCTCGGTAAAGTCCAGCCCCAGCCACAATGGCTGATACCGGGGCGGGATGGCCTGTGTCCTGCGGTTGTGCTCCGTGATGGTCTCCCCGGTCTCATAGTAGACCTCCAGTGCCCGGATGATCCGCCGGGGATTGTTCTGGGAGCGTTCCAGTGCCTCCGGGTCGATCTCCCGAAGCTGGGTAATCAGGTCATCCAGCTCCATCCTTTCCAGCCGTTCCCGGTGCCCGGTGGCAGGGACGGGGGCAAAATCGTTACCCTTGATCAGGGAATCCATGTAAAGCCCCGTACCTCCCGCAATGATGGCGGTCTTGCCCCGGGCCACAATATCGTCCACAATGGGGCCTGCCATTTCGCAGTAGCGGCTGACGGAAAAATCCTCATCAGGCTCGGCAACATCGATCATGTGGTGGGGGATGCCCTGCATTTCTTCCGGGCTGGGCTTGGCGGTGCCGATATTCATGCGCCGGTACACATACATGGAATCACAGGATACCACCTCGCCGTTCAGCTCCTTCGCCAATTCCACAGCCAAAGCCGTCTTCCCCGAGGCCGTAGGACCCGCGATGCAGATAATGTTGTTCATGGGGTCTGACCTCCCACAATAGATTTCGTAGGGGAGGGTCAAGACCCTCCCGGCGATGCGGAACGCATCACACCGCCGCAGGCGGAATATTTTACAGAAATTTCGATTTCAGCACCAAATTATTGCAGGTCTGGTACCCAAGTTTGCCATAAAACCGTTCGTGCATGGTATCATTCACAGCCTGCAGCTGGATCATGGCACCGCCTTTTTCCTTGACGGCGCGTTCGATCTCTGCCATAAACACCGTGCCGATTCCCCGGTTCTGGCGGTCGTGGGCAATGACGATCTCCGCAAGGTCATAGGCGGTCAGATCATCGTACTGTTCAAAATGCCCCATGCAGAAGCCGAGAATCTCCCCACCCTCCTCCAAAATCAGACACAGGGCGTCCTCGTGGCTCCAAACCTGATGGATGCGTTTATAGGTAGTCTCCGCTGACCACTGCCCGCCCTCGTAGGTGTTATAATGCTCCATATAGAGGGGGACTACAGCGGAAATATCGGTTTCGGTTATGTTTCGGAAGGTCATGGTGCCTCCTGTTACAGCAGCTTCCTTTTCCAGCTGCCGTTCTCTTTATAGTAATAGAATTCGCTGAGCGTATCCGATTCAAAGATGGATACCATTTCCAGAAAATCAACCGAAAGGTTGTACTGGGGCAGCGTCTCCCGTGGAATCCAGAAGACCTCCCCCTCGTCTGAGGATTTCAATTCCCCGGAGAAGCGGTTGGTTTTGTAAAATAACACCACATACCGCTCGTCTTCTTTGGTCTGGAACTGCTTCGTGCCGCAGAGCACAGGATTTTCCACAGTCAGCCCCGTTTCCTCCCGAACCTCCCGGATGACGGACTCCACGAAGGCCTCCCCCGGCTCCACATGGCCGCCGGGGAAGGTTACCCCCGGCCAGTCGGGATTTTTCCGGTCCTGAACGAGAATATTCCCCTTTTCGTCATAGACCATGCACATATTGGTAAAAACGGCCTGTTCGCTTCTTGACATAGAATTCTCCTTATTGACAGATGAACATTCCGTATTCTTTGGGAACGTACAGAATGCCGTTCTCCACCCGGCTTTCCAGTGCGGCAAGCAGCACCTGCCGGGGGACATTTTCCATATTGGTCAGACCGGACAGGGAGTAAATGTAGTCAGCAAAATCTCCGATATCGGTGATGGCCAGTCCATCCTCCCGGTCAAGTCGCCGCACCTTCTCAAACTGTTTGCCAAGAGAATCCCCGCCGTTTTGCAGGGTAAAGCTGGTGCCGATGCTGCCCCGGACGTTCATATCCCGCAGCAGATCGGTGATATATTCCATAATACCATGGATGCCGTAGGTGGCACAGTAGAATTTCCCGCCTGGCTTTAAGACACGGCGCACTTCTGCCAGCCCCTTGTGCAGATTCGGCACATGGTAGAGCATCATGTTGGCAATGACCACATCAAAAGAAGCGTCAGGGAAAGGGATGGCCTGAATATCCGCCTGACGGAAGGTGATACTCTCTGCCCCGGCAAGGGTAGTCCGGGCAGCTTCCAGCATCCCTTCAGAAAAGTCCGTCAGGGTCAGCCGGGCACCGCAGGAAAGCAGATGCAGATTGTTTTTCCACATGCTCCCCGTACCGCACCCCAGCTCCAGAATGTGGTCGCCAGGGGCAATCTCATAATGCGAAACGATCCAGTCCCCAAAGGGCTGCTTGTTGGTGGAATATTTATCATGAATGGAAATCCGTGTATTCAAATGATCGGAATTCTTGTACTGCTTCGCAACATTATTCATAACTCCACACTCAAGTTCTCTTAAACTGCTTTTCCAGCTGCTTCTTGCTCAGGGTCACGCAGATGGGCCGCCCATGGGGACAATACTTCAAATCCTCCCGGGCCATGACCTCCTTCGCCACAGCCAGCAGCTCCTTTTCATCATTGACCCAGCCTGCTTTGATGGCGGCCTTGCAGGCCACGGTGTGCAGCAGCTCGTCCCGAACGGTGTCCTTGCGCTCCCGGCGGCCTGCCAGCAGGTCCGCTGCCAGGGTCTCCACCGCGTCGGCGGCATCCTCGGGGCTTAAATCCATGGGGATCTGGCGGAGCAGGACGGTATTCTCTCCGAATTCGTCAATTTCAAAGCCCAATTCGTCCAGCATATCGGTATTTGCCAGCAGCTCCGCCGCGGCGGAGGGGCTGAGCCGAACAGGAATAGGGGAGAGCAGGCTCTGGGAGCTGATCTTCTCCTGATTGGCTTTCAGCTTCTCAAACAGGATGCGCTCATGGGCGGCATGCTTGTCGATGAGGAAAGCCTCGTCCCCCTGCTCCACAATGATATAGGAGTTGTACAGCTCGCCCACCATCCGCCATTCGGTCTCCTTCGGCATCTCCAAAGAAACCTGCTCCACAACAGGCTCCTCTTTGACAGGGGGAGGGACGATGGGGGCATCGTCTGCAGGTGCGGCCTTTTTCGGTGCGGTCACCACAGGGATCGCCGACTCCTGTACGCCGGGCATCATCACAAACTCCCGCAGGGGCATATTGGCGGGCCGTTCGATCTTGCTGAGCGTTGCGGCAGCGGCCTCCTTTTTTGGCTGGGGCGCGTCCTTCAATGCGGTGGAGAAGGTCTTGTATTCCTCGGCACTCATGGCACGGAAGAAGGAGTCCTTTTTCTGAGCAGGGGCAGATGCCTTCATCGGCCCGGCAGGGGGAGCCGGAGACTTCGGGGGAGGGGCGATGGTGGCATCGCCCCCTGCATTGGATTCTGTAGGCACCTTCTTAAACTGCACCTGGGGCCGGTCGGTCTGCTTGTTGAGGGCACCCAGAACGCCATAATGCACACAGTCAAAAACAGCCTTTTCCGACAGGAATTTGACCTCTGTCTTGGCGGGGTGGACATTCACATCCACCGCGTTGGCGGGCAGTGTCAGATGCAGCACGCAGGCGGGGAATTTTCCCACCATGATCTGGTTCCGGTAGGCTTCCTCCAATGCGGAAATCAGAAGCCGGGATTTGACAGGACGGTTGTTGACAAAAAAGGTTTGCAGGTTACGGCTAGGGCGTGCATCGGTAGGCTTGGACACAAAGCCCGCCAGGGAGTAATTTTCCCAGCGGCTTTCTACTTTGACCAGCTGGGCGCACTCCCGCCCATAGACGCAGTACACTGCCGCCTGCAAACCGCCGTTACCGGGGGTGGACAAAATCTGCTTGCCGTCCCGCAGGAACTGGAAGGCCACCTCGGGGTGTGCCAGGGCCTGCAATTGTACGGCAGCAGCCACCCGGCCTCCCTCCACCGTGTCGGACTTCATAAACTTCATCCGGGCGGGGGTGTTGTAAAACAGGTCTCTTATGATAATGGTGGTGCCGTCGGGACAGCCCACCTCGGATTCTTCGGTAATTTCCCCAGCTTCCAGGCGCAGGCTGGTGCCGGAAATGCTTCCTGCGGTCTTGGTCATGAGATCAATGCGGCTGACGGAGGCGATGGCGGCAAGAGCTTCGCCACGGAAGCCCATGGTGGCAATGGCAGCCAGATCGTCGGCGGTGCGCAGCTTGGAGGTTGCGTGCCGCTTGAAGGCGGTACGGGCATCCTCGGGGGACATACCGCAGCCGTTGTCCGTGACCCGCAGGAAGGTCATGCCGCCGTCCCGGATCTCAATGGTGACTTTGGAAGCCCCCGCGTCTACTGCGTTTTCTAGCAGCTCTTTGACGACGGAAGCGGGACGCTCCACCACCTCACCAGCGGCGATCAGATTGGCAATATGGGGGGATAACTGAATGATTTTGGGCATGGGATCACCTTCCGTGAAATATGGGAATGGTCAAGCCCATTCCATATAATAGTCGTATACGGTTTCAATAATTTCAAAGCCCATCCGGGCGTACATATCTTTGGGAGTGGCGGCAGCATTTGCGTGGAGGTACAGCGTTCCGCCGAACTGCTGTGCGATGTATTTCAGCAATGTGGTGGCGATATATTGGTTTCGGTGTTCTTTTGCGACCCACAGGTCGTCCATTTCCACATAGCCACCCCGGCACAGGGCATAGACAGTACCCACTTTTTGACCACCCTTGTAGGCGCAGAGCCAGTGATAATCCGGGTTTTCTTTAGCAACCTCTAAGACTAACTGCATATTCCGGTAAGCGGCGGCTTGATAGGGCTGCGGGACGGAGGACACGTCCAGAAGGTCGGCGCGGATGTCCGCGGTCTGGATATCCCGAATCTCGATTTCCCCGTTTTGCTTCCATTCAGAACTGGTATCCCGAAGAAGGGCCATGATATAGGTGATTTCTTCTTCAAAGGGGAACAGCTCCCGCAGCTCCGGCTCCATGGGCTTTGCCATGCGGAGCATTACATAGTGTAGGCCTCGCTTCTTTTGCAGGTCAATGGCGGTATCAATGTCAAAGCAGGTAGGGCTGCCCTTGGGGAGGAAGAAATTGTTGTTCATCTGATCGGGCCGCAGGTCGCTGTACCAGCGGTCGAGACTGGGACTGACATGTTCCCGCTTGGTCTGGAACAGGGTGCGTTCATAGTCGTTTACGCTGTGGATCATTTGAAGAAGCTGGTTCATGGGTCACCTCAAACCATGCAGTCCGATAAAGTTGATGGCGGCGTGAATGAGGATGGGGGCATAAATGGTGTCCGCCTTGGTGTACGCCCAGGCAAGGCACAGTCCCGCGGGGAGGTACTGCAAAAAGGCCATCAGCAGCTCCAGGGGGGCGTACTGGCCGATATAGCCGATGATGTGGATAACGGCAAAGGCCAGAATGGAGACGATGTAGGCGGCCCAGCGGTTCTTCCCGTAAAGATTGCGGAAAATCAGGCCCCGGTACAGACATTCCTCCACCGGGGGCACCAGGATCACGGTGCCGATGAGGGTCAGAAAATAGCTTCCTTGGCTCATGGCGGCAATGGCCCGGTCGTTGTAGTTGGTAAAGCTTGGCACCAGCTGGCGTACCACCCAGGTGGTGGCCCAGTTGCAGGCGTAGTAGGCCACACCGCCCAGAATCACCGCCTGGCAGAAAATGGCGGGGTGCTGGCCCACTTGATTTAGTCCCCGCCCCAGAAAGTCGTGGAAAATCAGCAAAATGGCAATGAAATTCACCAGATAGAACACAAAATTCAGCTCCGCCGAACTTAAGGGGTGGGTCAGCTGGCTGTTCATCCAGCTCAGCAGACTGGGAAGAAACACCAGCATGAAAATCAGGTAGCAAAAGCCGCCGATGGTCTCCTGGTTGGTGAGGTTACCGGAAAAACTGCGATTACTTTTCATAAAATCATTCCAACATTTTTTTCAGCTTGTACAGTTCGTTCATGGCTTCGATGGGGGTCAGGGTCTCCACGGAAATGGTGCTGAGGGCGGCGATGATCTGCTGCCCCGTCAGATCCAGCATACTCACCTGATCCTCCGGCTCCTTCGGTGCGGAGGGGGCGCGAACAATACCCTCTTTTTCCAGCTCCGCCAGGATCTCCCGTGCCCGGCTGATGACTACGTTGGGGATGCCCGCCAGCTTTGCCACCTCAATGCCGTAGCTGTCGTCGGTGGCACCGGGGACGATTTTGCGCAGGAAGATCATCTGATCGCCCCGCTTTTTCACGGCGATGTTGTAGTTTTTTACATTGGGGAGCTTGTCCTCCATGGTGGAAAGCTCGTGGTAGTGGGTGGCGAAGAGGGTCTTGGCTCCCAGACGCTTAGGGTTGGCGGCGTATTCCAGCACCGCACGGGCGATAGCCATGCCGTCGTAAGTAGAGGTGCCCCGGCCTATCTCGTCCAAAATCAGCAGGCTCCGGGAGGTGGCGTATTTCAGGATGGAGGCCACCTCCGCCATCTCCACCATGAAGGTGGACTGACCCGATGCCAGATCGTCGCTGGCACCGATTCTGGTGAAGACCCGATCCACAAGGCCGATTTTCGCGCTTCTCGCAGGCACAAAGGAGCCCATCTGGGCCATCAGCACGATGAGGGCGACTTGCCGCATATAGGTGGATTTACCCGCCATATTGGGGCCGGTGATGATGGAGACCTGATTGTCGTCGGCACCCAGGTGGGTGTCGTTGGGGACGAACAGGGAATCCTTCAGCATGGCCTCCACCACAGGGTGGCGGCCGTCGGTGATGGAAATCTCCCGGCCCAGGGTGATCTCCGGGCGGCAGTAGCCCCGCTGAACGGCCACGGCGGCAAGGCTGCACAGGGTATCGGCAGCAGCCACGGCGGCGGCGGTCTGCTGCACCCGGGCGGCCTGCTGGGCCAGATGCTCCCGCAGCTGGGTAAAGATCTGATATTCCAGGGCAGTCAGCCGGTCCTTGGCGGTAAGCACCTGGTTTTCCAGCTCTTTCAATTCCTGTGTGATGTACCGCTCGCAGTTGGCAAGGGTCTGCTTGCGGACGTAATTGGCAGGCACCTGATCCATAAAGGATTTGGAAACCTCAATATAATAGCCGAATACTCGGTTAAAGCCCACTTTCAGGGTGCGGATTCCGGTCTTTTCCCGCTCGGATGCCTCGATAGCGGCAATGGTGCCGCTGCCGCCCTCCATGATGTCCCGGAGCCGGTCCGCTTCTGCGTTGGCACCCGGACGGATGATGCCGCCCTCCCGGATGGTCAGGGGAGGTTCGTCTACGATGGTGTTCTCGATCAGGTCAGCGCAGTCTGTCAGGGAATCGATGGCCTGCTCCAATTTACGCAGCAGGGGAGCCTCCATTTTGGAAAGCTGGTTCTTCACTTCTGGCAGTGCCCGGAAGCCTCTTGCGAGGCCCAGCAGGTCACGGCAGTTGACGGTGCCGGTGACGATTCTCGTCATGACCCGCTCCAAATCGGTCACATCCCGCAGGGCCTGTTCCAGCTCGCCCCGGACGATGACGGAGTCCACCAGATCCTCCACAGCTCCATGGCGGCGGGTGATTTCAACGGGATCCAGCAGGGGCTTTTCCAGCCAGGAACGGAGCATTCTGCCGCCCATGGCGGTGTGGGTTTTGTCCAGCACCCACAGAAGGGTGCCCTTTTTCTCCTTGGAGCGCATGGTTTCCGTGAGTTCTAAGTTCCGCCGGGCGTCCAGATCCAGCTCCATAAACCGGCCTGTGGTGTAATATTGCAGCTCCCGGATGTGGGCCAGGTCATTCTTCTGCACCCACAGCAGGGTCTGCAGCAGCGCGCCGCTGGCAATGACCGCCGCAGGCAGGCCCGTCAGGCCCAACTGGGCAAGGGACGCGCCAAAATGTTTTTCCAGTACATCCTCCGTGCTTTCTAAGCGAAAGGATTCGGATTTTCCTTCGTTGACGCAGCAGTTCAGGCGGCGGAAAATGGCGTCCTCGATCTGTTCGCAGTCCACGTTCTGACCATAGCGGATGACCTCGCTGGGGGCGAACCGGCCCAGCTCCGAGGCAACGCTCTGGGGGTCGGCGCAGACGGTGGCGAAGAAGGCACCGGTGGACACATCGCAGAAGGCCAAACCGAATTTGCCGCTTTCGCCGTAGATACAGCCGATGTAATTGTTACGGCTCTCGTCCAGCATACAGCTTTCGGTAACGGTGCCGGGGGTGACGATGCGGGTGATCTCTCGCTCCACCAGCCCCTTGGTCAGGGCGGGGTCCGTCATCTGCTCGCAGATGGCCACCTTATATCCCTTCTGCACCAGCCGGGCGATATAGGAATCCACGCTGTGGTAGGGCACGCCGCACATGGGGGTCTGCTCTTCCTTGGGCTTGCCCCGGTCACGGGTGGTCAGGGTCAGATCCAGCTCCCGGGCCGCCAATTTCGCGTCCTCGTTGAACATTTCATAGAAGTCACCCAGCCGGAAGAACAGAATGCAGTCCCGGTTCCGCTCCTTGATCTCCTGGTACTGCTTCTGCATAGGGGTGAGCTCATTTGTAGGTTTGGCCATATGATCCATTCCTTTTCTAGATGTATAGTTGAAAGTTGAAAATTGAAAGTTGAAAGTTATGGAATGGCCTTCGGCCATGAATTTTCAATTTTTCCTTTTCAATTGTCAATTGGCATCCGCCAGGATGCCGCTCAGGCTCCAGGTGGTGGAGCCGGTGATGGTCAGGTTCTGGAAGGTGCCGATGAGGCTGTCACAGCCCGCAAAGCGCACCAGCCGTCCGCCCTCGGTACGGGCGGTGAGCATATCCTTGTCCTTGCCGTCTACGAGACACCGCATGGTCTTACCCACATAGCCCTCGTGGATCTCCTCGGAGATGGCATTCTGGACAGCGCAGAGCTTGTCAAAGCGGCGGTTCTTCTCCTCTTTGGGAGTGGGGTCCTCCATGGATGCGGCGGGGGTGCCGGTGCGGGGGGAGAAAATGAAGGTGAACAGGGAGTCGTAGTGAACTTCCTGAATGAGGGAAATGGTCTCCTCAAATTCCTCCTCCGTCTCCCCGGGGAAGCCCACGATCACATCGGAGGTCAGCACCAGCTCAGGCATAACGGATTTGGCGTAGTTCACCGCTTCCAGGTACTTTTCCCGGTCGTAATGGCGGTTCATGGCCTTCAGAACACGGGTAGAACCGGACTGGAAGGGCAGATGCAGCTGTTTGGCGATCTTGGGGTATTTTGCCATGGTATCGAACAGCTTCTTGCCCGCATCCCGGGGATGGCTGGTCATGAAGCGGATCAGGAACTCGCCGGGAATCTGGGCAATGGCGGATAAGAGGTCGGCAAAATCCATACCGCCGGGCAGATCTTTGCCGTAGGAGTTCACATTCTGTCCCAGCAGGGTGATATCCTTGGCACCGTTTTCAATCAGTTCACGGCACTCGCGCAGGATATCCTCCGGCTGGCGGCTCCGCTCCCGACCCCGGACGTAGGGGACGATGCAGTAGGTGCAGAAATTGTTGCATCCGTACATAATGGAGACCCAGGCCTTCAGCTGGGAATCCCGCACCTGGGGAATACCCTCGGCAATGGAGCCGGGCTCGTCCACAACATAGAACTGCCGCTTTTTCTTGGTCAGCACGTTGTAAAGAATTTCGGGGAACTGCCACAGATGGTGGGTGGAGAACACGCCGTCCACATGGGGATAGCTGTGCTTGATGCGGTCAGAAACTTTGGTTTCACCTGCCATGCAGCCGCAGAGGAAAATTTTCTGGGCAGGGTGACGGCGTTTTGTGTGGGTCAGGGCACCCAGATTACCGAAGACACGCTGCTCCGCGTGCTCCCGGATGGCGCAGGTGTTCATCACCACCACGTCGGCCCCCTCGGCCTCCTGTACGATGGAATAGCCGCTTTGGGTCAGGTAGCCCCGGAGCTTTTCGGAATCGGCTTCATTCTGCTGGCAGCCGTAGGTCTCCACATAAGCAGTGGGTGTGCGGCCCTCCTGCTGCCAATAGGCAGCGATTTTATCACACCAGGCGAACTGGGCATCCAGCTCCGCCTGAGAAATAACAGTAGTTTTGGTGTTCATAGGATCTTCCTCCAGTGGATACTTTCTCAACTATATAGTTTACCATTTTTCTGTCCTGTTTGCAAGGGTGAAAGTTAGGAATTAGGAGTTAGGAATGAGGAATTATGGGTTGAACGGCCAGTAAAAAAATCCTAACTCCTCATTCCTAACTCCTAATTTGTAAATATTCTGTGTTCTGCTTGCAATTCTCCAAGAAGCGTGGTAAACTAAAGCGGTTGATTTGCCCGTTTTACGGAGAAATGAGGATAATTATGAAAAAATGCAAATTCTGCCAGGCGGAACTGGCGGAGAACGGCACCTTCTGTCCCAACTGCGGCAGGAATAACGTTGAGCCGGAAACTACTGAGGAAACTGCGGCTCCCGTGGAGACGGCCTCTGCTGCACAGCCCGCTGCCGGCCCTGAGATCGTGGAAAACAAGAAGGCTACCCCCGGCAAGATTGCCCTGATGGTGGCAGCCATCGTGGTAGTGGCTGCGGTCATCGTGGCTCTGCTGGCTGGCGGCCTGTCCGGCGAAAAGAAGCTCCTGAGCAGCACAGAAGACCCCACCTTGGGCACCGCAGCCACCACTGAGCCTGTGGCTGCCACCGTCCCCGCTGACGGCAACCCCGACGACGCCACCTGCAAGGGCACCTACACCGCCGCGGATGCTGATGTGCTGGCGGCAAGAGACACTGTCGTAGCCACCGTCGGTGACTACACCCTGACCAACGGCCAGCTGCAGGTGTTCTACTGGATGGAGGTCCAGAGCTTCCTGAACCAGTACGGTGCCTACGCCGCCTATTTCGGTCTGGACTATACCCAGCCCCTGGATACCCAGCTCTGCTCCATTGTAGAGGGGCAGACCATGACCTGGCAGCAGTTCTTCCTGGAAAGCTGCCTGGGCTCCTGGCAGAATTACCAGGCCATGTCTGCCGAGGCCGATGCCACCGGCTTCCAGCTGGATGCCGAGAGCCTGGCCTATCTGGACGGTCTGGAGACCACCCTGCAGGAGAGTGCCGCCTATAACGGCTTTGAGACCGTTGAGGAGCTGCTGGCCTACAATATCGGCGGCGGCGCGACTCTGGAGGACTACAAGGCCTTCATGGAGCTGTACTACAAGGGCTATCTGTATTTCAACAGCCAGTATGAGACCTTCGTCCCCACCGAGGCGGAGGTAGAGGCCTACTTCACCGAGAATGAGGCAGCCTATGCCGAAGCGGGTGTGAACCGGGATGACAAGTATGTGGATGTGCGCCACATTTTGGTGATGCCCGAGGGCGGCACCACTGACGAGAATGGCAGCACCACCTACTCCGATGCTGAGTGGGAAACCTGCCGCCAGAAGGCCCAGGAGATCCTGGATCAGTGGCTGGCCGGTGACCGGTCCCAGAACAGCTTCGCAGAGCTGGCAAATGAAAAGACCCAGGACGGCAACGATGCCAACTATGACGGTGTTCCCGACGGCGGCTTGTACACCCAGGTGGTGGTAGGCCAGATGGTGGAGCCCTTCGAGAACTGGTGCTTCGATGAAAGCCGCGTCCCCGGTGACTACGGTCTGGTGCAGACCCAGTACGGCTACCATGTGATGTACTTCGTCCAGAGCTACCCCGTCTGGGAGGTCACGGTAGAGGAAGAGATGATCCTGAACAACTCCCAGAAGTTTACCGAGGAAGTCACCGCCAAGTATCCCATCACCGCCGACTATTCCGCCATGCTCCTGGCAGAATCCGGCCTGACCGCTGAATAAAGTTAGACCCGCATTGCCCCTCCGGCAATGCGGGTTTTCTCTGGCTGCGGGAAAGTGTTTCCTTCGAAATATGCGTACTATGGGTGTCATGACAGAAAAACAAAGAGGTGAGTACCTTGCGTGATGAAAAGATCATAGCCGGGATCCGGGCGAAGGACGAGACCGTCATCGGGGGCTGTATTGACAAATTCTCCCGGCTGCTGTGGCCCATTGCCGCGGCGGTGCTGAAAAATGTGGGAAGTGATCAGGATGTGGAGGAATGCGTAGCCGATGCCTTTATCTACCTGTGGCAGAATCCGGAAAAATTCGACCCAGACAGAGGCACGCTGAAAAGCTGGCTGTGCATCGTAGTCCGCAGCCGGGCCATCGACCGCTACCGGGAGATCACCCGCCGGGGGACGCTTCCCCTGGAGGAGGCGGTGCTGTCGGAGGGCTTTGGCCTGCAGGAGCAGCTGCTGCGGGAGGAGACCCGCCGGGAACTGATTGCGGCAGTCAATGCCCTGGGCGAGCCGGGCCGGGAAATTCTGGTGCGCCGCTACTATTTCGATCAGAAGCCCCGGGAGATTGCCCTGGCATTGGGCCTGACGGTAAAACAGGTGGACAATTCCCTCTACCGCACCAAGCGGCAGCTTCGGGAAGCCCTGTCCGCTATTTAGGAGGGAAACTATGGGCAGAATGTATTCGCATAATTTGGATAACATCAAGGATATTTTTGAAAAGAACACCGGGGTAGACTTGAACAGGGGAAGGGCCGCCCCCTGGGACCTGCGGCGGACGGCAGTACTGGCGGCGGTGATCATGGCGTTTCTCACCATGGCGGCCTTTACCTGGCCCCTGTTTTCCCCACTGGACGGGGATGAACTGAGCCTGACGGGCACCTACGAGGGAAACGGCATCGTATCGGTCTATGTGGAAAACGGATCGGACAAGGAGCTTCAGTTCCAGGAGCAGCTGAAGCTTATCAACTGGTTCACCGAGGAGGAAGCCCCCAGGCTGGAAGGCCGTGTGCGTTTTGAAAATACAAAATTCTCCGCAGGCACCAGCGGCACCATGACCATCGACCTGTCCGGGGCCTACGATACCGCGGCTCTGGAAGGAGAGAACAACGCCTGGTATTACCTGGTACTGACCAACCAGAATTTTCTCTTCGGCCACGACTGGATGTGCAGCGTGGAATTTGCGGAAACGGAGCCGATTCGTGAGGCCATGAACGCGGCGGAAGATATCCCCGCTGACAATCTGGAAGCCATCGAGGAAGAACTGCGGTTCTACTTCGAGGAAGCCTACGGCGGTATGCCCATCGCCTTTAACGAAGCCAACTTCCCTTATCAGCAGAAGGTGGAGGAGGTGCTGGCCCGGTTCGAGGGAACGGTCATTTCCTCCCTATCCCCGCAGATTTTGGTGTCGGAGCCTACGGTATTCCTGGATCCCGAGCCTGCCTTTGCCCGCATCCCCGAGGGGGTCATCTTCGATGAGACTGCCCCGGCGGAGGTGCAGTACCGCCTGACCATCGACGACTGGACCTACTCCGACGGCTATGGCCGCATGGTGGCCTCCCGTGATGAAAAAGCCTGGGTACACTATGCCATGCTCCCCCAGCGGGAAGGGGACACCGACGGCGGTGTAGCCATGCCCCTGATCTTCTGGTTCGTCTACGACGCGGAGGAAGCCCTCCCGGAAAACTACGCGTTTATCTACGGCCAGCTGCACAGCTTTGTGGAGCTGGAAGATAAGAAAATCTATGAGGACGAGCACTACGCCATCTACGATGCCACATCCCTGATCTACACCGACCCGGATGCTTACCTGGACTACTTCCTGACCACCCGTACGGATACCTACTGCGACGAAACCATCCGTCAGCGGGTTCAAAATATCTACGATTTCTTCCAGGATACCAAAACCGTGGCAAATATGATCTATTACCGGGAAATGCCATAAAACTTCCATACATCACTGTAGGGGCGGGTCTTGACCCTCCCGGCGATTTGAAACAAATCGCATCGCCGCAAGGCGGCAAAACAAGCTCGCCCTGCAGTAATGGGGTGTCAGTAAAACAGTTAATCCGACCTATGGTTACAAATCATAGGTCGGATTATTTTAACCAAGATTACTTTTTCCTATATTGCATTTTGAACATAATGTTTGCAAATTATCAACAACGGTTTCGCCACCTTTAGACCAAGGCTTGATGTGATCAACATGTAATTCAACAGATGAATCTTTTGCTGGTGATGCGCCGCAACTACAACATTTAAAATTATCCCGCTTTAGCACGAGAAATCTTATTCTAAGGTTAATTGTACGAGATGTTTTATGTTTATTATCTTCTTTAGTTTGTATATTTTGTAGAACGTGATTAGGAGCGTCAACTAGATTATCGTTGCCATTGATATAGTCTACAAATGCATTAAGAGAATTTCTCCATCCACCAAATCTTTTTTCGTATGTTCCGATTGAAAAACGTGCCATATCACGCATCTGCGCATAAGTGGGCTGTCTACCGAGTTTTATCCATATGTTTTCGATTTCTTCAAATAACTCGTCATCTGATATTCCAATTTTTGGCCTTGATGGTGCAAGACCAGCTAACTCCAAACATTTAAACCAAGAACCAAATCTCCGTGTTAATGTTGTACCGTGAAAATGTCCGTATTCATTGTATTCTTCTAATGTAACAGTATTTCTTTGGATAAGATTTGCCACACATTTTAAATCATCAATCAACTCATTATCAGACGTGTTGCGATGGTAGCTATCCAATTCAAATTTCATGTCATTACCTCTCAAATTCAATAGGCAGTATTGTCTGATGATGTTATTATACTAATTTTATTCAGTTTTGCAATAATTATAGATGATTTGAGAGAAATTGCTATATAGACATTTGCTTATATAGCAATTTCTCTCAAATGCAGACCATATCGGTTTACTGTCTTATGGATTCCAACCTAATTACAGGGCGGGCAAGCTATCATACATACTTTCTGAAAAACGCCGCGGCATCATCATTGCACGTTACGGCATCCGGCAGCACAATGTTCACATGGAACACATGGCCCACGGTTTTATCCTCCTCGGTGCCATAGCACTTCCACTGGCAGGGGATGCCCTTCTTCGTCAGATGCTCCCACATAGGCTCCGCGTTTTCCCGGAGAAAATCGTGGCAGGCGGTGGTTATGAAGGCGGGGGGATAGTTATCCGTAATGGCATCCAGCACCCGCAGCCGGGGATCATCGGCGGGGAGCTTCCTGCCCAGATAGTCCAGGGCCAGCCCCTTCCGGGGGCCCGCAGCCTGGGCGGCAGCGTCGTACATGCCGCAGTTCAGGCCCAGAGCCACGATGCGTACCTTGGGAAGCTTCAGATCAAAATGGGCGGCAAAATCGGAATTGGTGTGGATGGCGGCATAGTGGCTGGCCAGCTGTGCGCCGGCGGAGTCGCCCACCAGAATGATCCGCTGGGGGTCCAGGTGGTAGCGGGTGTGGTTCTGCACCACCCATTCCAGTACGGCATTGGTATCCGCCAGGGGGGTGGGGAACTTCCACTTAGGAGCCAGTCGGTAGTTGAAATTCACGAGGGCAAAGCCCCGCCGTGCCATATCCATGCCGTAGCGGCGGTAGATCTCCTTATTGCCGTAAACGTACCCGCCGCCGTGGATGCTGACGATGGTGGGCAGGGCCTCGGTGGTTCCATCGGGGTAGTATACATCCAGCAGGCTGTCGTCCCCGTAAGGGCCGTAGGAGATGTTGCGGCATTCGGTAATGCCCTGGGGCAGCGGGATCGCGGCGTCCCGCTTCGCGTCAGCCTTACCGGCACCCCAGTGAAAAAGAAGGGCCTCAATAGACATGGTGATTCCTCCTGAAAACTTTTTCAGCCATATTATACCACGCAGTATGTGCGAAATGTTAACAAATGGGAAATTGTTGCAGGGAAATAAAGCGGCCGAATGCGGGACAGACGACATGGCAGTTCATAAAAAAATCCATCCGAAAGGAACCTTGGCGGTTGTTTCCGGGTGGATTTTTTGTCGATATATTTCCCTTCGGGAAATTCGATATATCCGCTTTGCGGATTCGATATGCTATAAATCCCTCTCGCACCGCAGTGCATATCGAGTGCGCAAGTTCATATCGAACGCCGCAGGCGTATCTCGAAAATCCCGATAGGGATTTATATCGATGCAGCGTTAGCTGCTTATTCCAGCGTCAAATGGCTCTTTTCCAGAGCCTTGCGGATGGCGACGGCCAGGATGGGGGCGAAGATGATGGCGACCACGGCGTTGAAGGTGGTGGCGGGCAGCTTGCCGATGACGGTCAGCAGGGCAGCGTCAGGGGTCAGCCCCTTCAGCAGCAGGCCGCTGTAGAAGTAGCTCTTGGCCAGGTACAGCACGGCATATGTAACAGCACCGGCGAGCGTTGCAACGGTGGCCTTGCCATAGCTCCACTGCTTCTTGCCGCTCCAGACGATCAGACCGGCAACCAGGCCGTAGGCACCCTTAAACAGGAAGGTGATCCAGGCCTCGGAAATATACAGAGGATTGAGCATGTCGTAGATGGCGGAACCAAGGCCTGCGGCCAGACCGCCCATCCAGGGGCCCAGCAGGATGCCGCTGAGGGCGCACATGATGTTGCCCAGGTGGAAGGACGTGGTGCCGGCGATCTCCAGAGGCAGGGTGATCCGCAGGGCGGAGCCTACCACGGTCAGAGCCGCCAGCAGCGCGGCCAGAACGATCTTTTTGGTTGTAAAGGTGGTTTTCTTTTCCATAATTTATACCTCCTTGGGGGAATGTGTGCTCATTATATCTCGATCTGGCTATAATTACAGTGCCAAAAACATAATAAAAAATAAGGCCAGAATAGGGGAGTGGTCAAAAAAAGGAATGGATTTATAGAAAGTGACTGAATTTTGGAAAAAAGACTGTACAGATTTTCAAAAAGATGTTACAATAAACCCAGCTTCCATAAAACTTTTCTTCATATTTTGAAAGGGGAAAATTAACATGAGACTGATTCGCGCAAAGGATTACAATGACGTCAGCCGCAAGGCTGCAAACATCATCGCCGCCCAGATCCATCTGAAACCCGACTGTGTTCTGGGCCTGGCCACCGGCTCCAGCCCCATTGGCACCTACAAGGAGCTGATCGCCAAGTATGAGTCCGGCGAGCTGGACTTCTCCCAGGTCAAGACCGTCAATCTGGACGAGTATGTGGGCCTGACGAAGGATCACGACCAGAGCTACGCCTACTTCATGCGTACCAACCTCTTTGACCATGTGAATATCGACCAGGCCAACTGCAATATCCCCAACGGTATGAATCCCGACGCTGAGGGTGAGTGTGCACGTTACGATGCCGTCATCGATGCTTTCGGCGGTGCTGACCTGCAGCTGCTGGGCCTGGGCCCCAACGGACATATCGGCTTCAACGAGCCCTGCGACGAGTTCGTCAACGGCACCAATAAGGTGGAGCTGACCGCTTCCACCATCGATGCCAACCAGCGTTTCTTCGAAAAGCGCGAGGACGTTCCCACCCACGCCTACACCATGGGCATTGGCTCCATCATGAAGGCAAAGCGGGTCCTGCTGGTCTGCAACGGCAAGGGCAAGGCTCAGGCTGTGAAGGACTGCTTCTTCGGCCCCATCAAGCCCCAGTCTCCCGGCTCCATCCTGCAGCTGCACCCCGATTTCACCCTGGTTGCGGACGAGGAAGCCCTGTCTCTGGTCGCTGACCTGCTGTAATCTATGCAAACAAACCCCGGAATGCCTCGGCATTCCGGGATTTTTCTGCCCGTAGGGGCGACCCTTGCGGTCGTCCCTACGGGTATAGCTCTGAGAAATCTGGGCATCCTCCCAATAGAAAGGGGATGCCAATTATGGAATTTATCAACTCGGAGACCAGGAAGAATCTGGTTCGCTCCTTTGCCGGGGAATCCCAGGCCCGAACCCGGTACACCATTTATGCGGAGGTAGCCCGGCAGGAGAACTGCGAATGGATCGCCCGTGTCTTTGAGGAGACCGCCGCCAACGAAGCCGTCCACGCCGAGGAATTTCTGGAAATGCTGAAGGAATTGGGCGGCTGCGCCGAAAATATCCCCGTGGACGCGGGCTATCCCTTCCAGCTGGGCACTACGGCGGAAAACCTGGGCTTTGCCGCCGACGGGGAAAAGGACGAGCACGACGAGGCCTATCCCGGTTTCGCGGAGATGGCCCGCCGGGAGGGCTACAAGGACGCTGCCCGGCTATGGATGCAGATCGCCCGGATCGAGGGCGTTCACCACAACCAGTTCAAGACCCTGGAGGAACAACTGCTCAGGGGCGAGCTGACGGAAAAGGACACCTCCATCCTCTGGCGGTGCCTCAACTGCGGCTACACCTACGAGGGCATCCGCGCCTGCGACCCCTGCCCCGTCTGCGGCAAATCCGCCGGCTGGCAGGAAGGCGACCTGAACCGGAAACAATTGCTGGAAAAGTAAAAACAAGAGACCTCGATGGATGCCGTTCCATCGAGGTCTTTCCTTATAAAATCGTCCTGATCCAATATATCAGCCTATACACCATGCTGGCCCCGTAATCGTAAATATCTTCACGCCCAGGACAAAGCTCTCTGTTTGTACATAATTATGCCCCATGAATTATTGTTGGCTATTTACATTCGGACAGTGGCTTGGTATACTAAAATAAAAAGGAGTGTGCTTACTGTGGGAACTTGGAATGCAAGCATCAACGGAAACGACACTGCACAGGATTTAAAATCAGAGTATCAGGCAACATTTCTCTATAATGATGTTGAAAAAGCTCTGGCAAAAATTGATTCGTATGTCAGAAGGACTTTCGACGAATCGGATGAAGAAGAATGGGCGAATTATTACTATTCTCTTGCCGACTTCATGTGGAAATGCGGCATCTTGACCGATGCAGTCAGAAATCAAGCTATCGGAATGATCGATTCTGGATTTGGTTTGGATATCTGGGCTGCTGAAGGAAATGGTGTATTAAATAAGCGAAAAAAGGTACTTGCAGAATTCCGGGAGAAGCTATTATCTCCCCAACCTCCTAAAAAGAAAATTCGGCTGAGCATACATATGAAGCCCATTTTCCAGACGGGTGATCTGATTGCACTCCAACTTAAAACGCTTGATAAGCATTACCCTGTACACTCGCAATTAGGCGAACAGAATTTTAGAAACTACGATGGCAAATATATTGTTTTGCGTAAGGTTGGCGATAAAGTCAGTCAGTATTCTTACATAGAACCTGAGCTTAAGGATTACTGGGCAATGTTCCAGCTGTACAATAAAATATTTGATGAATGCCCCGTTGCGGAACAGTTAAAGAATGTTCCCTATGTTCCTACCAGAGATAATACAACATTCACATCTGAAAGCAGTCTGTTCCATTTTAAGAAAAGGAATTTCCGTGTGATCGGGAATAACCAGGATGACCTTCCGGAAATCAGCAATCGAAACGGACTATCCTTTGTGTTCTGGGGAATTGACACACAGTGGGGCAACCCGGAATCGGATATTCTGAGGGCAATTTTATCTGACTCAATTCTGGATTAAGCAGTTCCCCGGGAAAGCGGTGCTTTCCCGGGGATAAATTATAGTAGATTCCAAATCCAATAGACCAATCCATACACCACACTAGCCCCCCAGCCCATACACGATCACCGGCCCCGCGATGGTAAACATCTTCGCCCCTTGTGATGAAATGGTGCGTTTCGCCGTTGTGAATTTCGTCAGTATGTGATATGCTATTGCTAATCAAACAGAAAGTGGTGATACTGGTGGAAATAAATCAGCAGCTAAAAATCTATGATGACTTCCGCAACAAATATGAGCAGCTTAAACAGCAGTATTCGATTTCAAAATCACCGAAGGATCTGGTGTCTGGGATATACCGCTTAGCCGAGAATCCAGACTATCGCCCATTTGCTCGTTTTTTGTTTTTCCTCGGGAATTCCTACATGGAAAGCGGCGACTTTGAGGCAGGTGTTGCCTGCATGAAAACTGTTGTGGCATGCTTTTCTTATATGGATCACTATGCGATATTTTACCTTCGCATGGCACAATACCACATAGAAAATGGAAACACGAAGGCAGGTATCAATTACCTGGTTTGGCTTTGCACAGAAGTAGCAGATTTTGAGGCTCAACTTGCAATGTATAATCTGACCGAAGTATGGGAGAAATACAAATCTCTTGTCCCTTCTGAGGTGCCTGAACTGATTGCTGATGAGAAACGGAAACCCGTTGCCAGTATTCCGATTCCACAGCCAAAGCAGCCTGATGAATGTAGCCAGACCATTGACGAGATTCTGTCTTTGCCGGAAGCGGATCTGCTTTCCGGTCTTTCCACACATCTGGGAGAAATGACAGCAAACGGTGCTATACTTAATTGCCTGAATAAGTGGGAGCGGAATTTTTACTATGTAGACGAAATGTGTATGGAAGTCAACTCTGGCGGATTCGAAGGATATCTTTACTATCATGGCACCCATTTTGCAAAGGTTTATCAGGTCTTCTCACAAATCGGTGCGGAGCAGATGGTTCAGCTTATGGAGCGGATTCAATGCAAATTTCCCCGCGGCCGTGTTCCGAAATCAGAGGAGGCTATCCAGAATGCAATGGATCGTCTGGAAGAGAAAGGCATAGATTTTGAAGATGAGGATGAACTCTACTATTCTTCCGTGGAAAAGGAGCTGCTGGATCGTTTGTCCGCTTATGTACTGGAAAACCGAAAACATTTCCGCTGAAAAAGCAGGCCGTGAAGGCCTGCTTTTAAAGTATTGTCCAAAGCCAATAAATAACCCCATACACCACACTAGCCCCCAGCCCATACACGATCACTGGCCCCGCAATGGTAAACATCTTCGCCCCCACACCCAGAACGAAACCTTCTGCTGCTGTCAAGTTAGGACCCATTACTTCGTGTTCTATTAGGGAACATTTTTCTTGTGAGCTGATGATTTATGGTACATTTTGACTTCCTAACAAAAGGGAATTTACATCAAATCAACTATGTAGTATACTAAGCTTGAAGTGAGTTTTATTATATACTTGTAGCAAAAGAGGTACGTGAATATGTTGGCAATTCAAGCTTATCGCTTTTTGATCGGAACCAAAATTCCATTTTCCGATTGTCCCAAGATTGTTCAAACCTTTTTGAATCAGCAAAATCTTCATTACGATCGGTTCCTATACTATTTTCATGACAACTACGGTGGACTTCCTAAAATCATGAAAGACTGCCCTCATATTGGCCCAATGCGTTCGCAGCTTACCAATGGTGGGGAACTTTTTTATTTGTCCAACATTGAAGAGGATACCGGGTGCCCCGAAACTGAGATCATGTCTGTTGTACCTAAAATCCACCGCAGATACGGACTTAGTGAAGCTCATATTATCTATCAGGATGTGGACTTTTTTGAGAATCACATTCCGGCTATCATTCAAGAACCAGGAAACACGCCTTCCTGCATCAAAGGACCCAGTATCACTCTGTATCGTGATTCTGTATTTCCCAGATGGAACAGCATTGACTTGAGGATCGTGATTCATAACGGGACAGAAACCTATGACCCCGCACCCTATTTCGAGGCGATGAAGCAGCTTCTGCCGGGTGTGCGCTATATGGGGTTTGTGGAGTGCTGCTTGACAAACGAAGAGCAATCTATATATGACCAGCTGAACAATAGTGCTGCTCCTCTGGTTCAAAATGCTTGCGACCATTTTGAAAAGCATCTTCCCGAACGTATTACCTCTACCCCTGCCATATTAGATACCCCCAGTCTATCGGTCGCCCCCGCACTAAAAAGGTTTGGCAAGCAGTATAGTTATTCCTATGTCAAGCATGAATATGGATGTTTCTTTATCCAGAAACGAACAGCAAATGGACACTATATTTTGCTGGATATTGATGTTGGTCCTATGTTCAAAGGTGTCGGACTGTTGATCCGATATGTCGGTGCAGGCTTTGACCATCGTATCGGTTCTACATTCCGCTATCCACAGGATCAAAAAGATTTGGAAACATTCTTCTTACAAATCTTCCAAGTTCTGGCTTCTGCAGAAAAGGAAGTTATCCCGGCATTGGATGCACATTATCCACCAACGCCCGATTGGTTTGCTCCTATTACATAAACTATGCCGCCTGTTTTCTCAACAGGCGGCATTTTCACATTATCGACCAAATCCAATAAATCAACCCATACACCACACTCGCACTCACACCATACACGATCACCGGCCCCGCAATGGTAAACATCTTCGCACCCACGCCCAGCACGAAACCTTC
>JAFTXW010000012.1 GCA_017461445.1 Oscillospiraceae bacterium | reverse complement strand
TGTGCGGCCGTCTATTGTTGCAACCGGAAGGGTTGTACCTTTTGATGCATGCAGTCTTGCGACATGAGTTTACTGTTGGCGGTTTCCGCCTCCCCCGCGGACATCACTGTACGCAGGCAGATCTTCCCAGCGGGTATCCCCACCGGTTCAAGCTGAGCATTTCCCCACGCCTCGAAGCGCTGGCACGCTTTATAGCATCGAGTTGGTCATATGCATGGTTCAGATATGGAATTTTCAAGGTTCATTTTGCCGGAGGGAAGCGGGCGTTCCCCCGAATTAACCCGCTTTCTTCGGCAACACAAAGACACCCTTCGTACCGCGGCTGGCAGGAACGATCATTGCGTCACCGCCTGCGGCACGGATCTCAGCCTTCAGCGCCTCAGCCTGAGATGCCCGGAATCTTTTGCCGATCAAACTGGGAGTATAATCGACAAGTGTTTTGGCATCCTTCAGGCCCAGGCCTGTATGCTTTCGGATCACCTTGATCGTCGACAGCTTGCTGGGACCGCAATAAGTAAGAATCTCAGCATAGTGTTTATTTTTATCAAGGCCAGCATTGGCTCTGGGATATTGTTTCCCACAGTGGGGGCAAACCAGAGTTTCCAGTTTGAACTCCCGGCGGCAGGAAGAATTGGTGCATCGCTTTGTCTTCATGGGCCACGCCTCCTTTCTTCGGGGGAGGTGTGGTGTCTTTGTGTTTCGGTTGTGGCCATATAATAACATGACAAAACAAATAGTTCACGGAAAAAAAGTTGCGAGGATATACCTTTATAGAACTACTGCAAAGACATGGATAACCGTCCATTGATTGCAAAGCAGCAAAAAGTGTAGCGTCCAGCCGGTCACTACACTATGGAACGAAAAAAATATCTCCTTCTCTATCGTGCTTACAGCATTATCTCCATGCTCTGTGCGTGTTCCGCAAAAGTTTGGAATCTTTTATACTAATAACATGGATTTAATGCTATGAGCACGGGAGGTGATTCTATGGATAAGGTTTCTCTGGGCAATAAAATCAAAGAAGCTCGCCTGAAAAAGGGAGTCACACAGCAGGAGCTATCACGCGCTGCTGATATCAACGAAATGTACTTGAGTGAGATCGAGCGCGGTGTTAAAATGCCCAGCATGAATGTCTTTACCAAACTGATCGTAGCGTTGGATATCTCTGCAGATTATGTTCTTCGTGATGTGACGCCGTCTGGCAAGGAATTCGTGTACGATGAACTCACACAGAAGTTAGACGGTTTGACTCCTCAACAGAGAAAGACTGCTGCAGATATTCTGGATGCTTATATTCGAAACTTATGACACCCCTTTAGGAGGCACGCTGTTGCCTCCTATTTTTTCTTTCTCGACGGATTTCCTGTGATTTCGACTTTGTACTTCCTTTATTATTAAGTCATATAGCATTATACTAATGCTTATAGCTTATCCATCAATCTGACGAATCATGAAAGGAAGACAATTATGATCACGAAAACGCAAGTAATGGAATCTCTTATCGGTAAACCTGTAGTGGATGCAATGGTAGAAACCCTCTACAATCAGAACGAAGATTTTCCGGCCATTTATCAGGCCTATCTGGATGCCATTGAGCGTCTGCATACCGTTCTGGGTTCTGAAGCAAAACACAACATTCGAAAATACACAGTTGCCATCGAGCAGATGTGTGCATCCAATCTGTACCATGCCGGTGTTCAGGGGCTGAAAATGAATTACGACCATTTTGTAAATCCTATGATGCCCAACTGTACCTCTCCCCACGTCGACTATGATAATTACCTCCGGCCTCATGTTGCGGATCGCCTTCCTCTTTACAAGTCCGCCTACCAGTATAAAGAAAAGTTCCAGAAGGAACTGCCGGATGAACTGGATGATGTCGTTGATGCTGTTATCGGATTTGAATGTGCCATGGAATGCAGCGGCATGAAGCTGGCACATTATTATGGCTATCTGATGGGAAATGAGTTGCTCCGGCATTGCATTCCCGGTTATCATAGAGACACGGTCCTGGATATCAAATACACACGAATGCTGGAAGCTTATTTTGGTCGTAGGCTGAATATGGATCAGTGGGAGGGCTGCATTAATGTGAAAGAATGGAAAATCGCCCACATTCCTGTAGAGGATCCCCAGGATACTTTTTCTCTTCGAGAGGAGATAATGAAAGATGCTATTATATAAAAATCACCGTTTTCACTATGAGGGAGTATCCTTTGCAATTCCGGACGGATATTATCTTGATACAAACTATGGTGATGGTGCTTCCGACGCACTGGATTTCTGGACAAAAGATAAAGCACTCCGAATTCGCATTGCCATTGAGCATGAAACAAAGGGTCCTTTGGCAGAACTGAATTCCATCATTCGGGATTTAGAGGATTGCTTTGTTTTGGAAGGCCCTCAGGCAGTGTTCTTGAATGGTCTCATGGGATATGAAGCTGTCTATGATTCAGGCAGGAGGCAATATTACGAGATACGGTGTGCTTTATCCGGTAGTGTCAACCTGCAAACTGAAATAATGCTGCTGTTTGTTGGAGATCCTCAGTTACCTAGCAAGAATACACTAAAGGAATTAGTAGCATTGATATGCCCCACAAAGGAATAAAAACACACCTATTTGCACTGTCTTCAGCTTTCCTTTTCTATGCGTTTGTGTTATGATGAAAAAAAACACAATCAGGGGGCCGCACCAATGAAAAGACCTAGCTATGACTTAATCGTTGCCGCTGTAAACGGAGATAAGGCAGCACTGGAATTAATCATGATGCATTATCATTATGAGATAGAAAAAGCAAGTGGAGGAAATCCCATCATCTACAAGCAGATTGCTGATGGTCTGCGCGAAGCAATCATGCACTATGATTTGGAGAACCCAGACGCAAACGATGCATATTTGCAGGCAACATATCCGTCACATGATTGATGCTCTATCATGGCAAATTCTGCGGAAAGCAACCGTACATATTGAAGTGGCTCCTATGTAAAGTTGGGGCCACTTCTCATTTTCATGGAGGCATTTCTTAGTCTTATAATTCCATCCTTGCCAAGTTGCACCCTTTTTGATATAGTGTGATAAAGTGTATACAAGAAATATAAGCACGGTTACACTTTCAACCCGCACAAACCGACAGAAAGAAGGAAAACAGTATGCATATGAGTACAGCGTTGCAGGATGATCTGCTAGACGAAATATCATCCGGAAAAATTCCGGTTACAGTCTTTTTGATGAACGGATATCAAATTAAAGGCTTGATTCTCGATCACGATGATGCCATCGTAGTTCTTGATGTGGAAGGCAGGCAACAGATCATATATAAGCATGCAATTTCTACCATCATTCCAGTGCGCACTCTGAAATCCATTAACAAATAAGCGCATTTTAGTTTCGGAGGCAATCTTGTGTATTCTAAAAATATAGTTGTTCGGAACCAAGCTGGACTGCATAACCGACAGGCAACATTATTTGTCCAGAAGGCCAACGAATTTGAAAGGCTTATTTATCTTGAACGAGGTACGCAGCGGATCAATGCAAAAAGCTTACTGGGAGTAATGTGTCTTTGCGTGCAACCTGGCGAATCAGTCACAATTACAGCTGATGGATCCGATGCACAATCTGCAGCCTCTGCGTTGGAATCATTTTTCATTACTGATATGTACTAATTCAAAAGCTGGTCAATCTTCACGCAAGATTGACCAGCTTTTTATTGAGATAGGAATTCTTTCTCTGTCTATATCATAACGTATCCGTCCAAGAACGAATCGTAGGAATCGTCTGTTTGCCATTGAGCAGCTTGCCCTCAATGATCTCGCAGGAAGCAGGGACACTTACCTTCAACTCCTCAACGGTCTTTCCAAACTTACTGCCGCCGGAGGTAGCAAAAAGAATGATCTTCTTACCAGAGAAATCATAGCTCTCCAGGAAGGTGTTGATAATCGTTGGTGCCACATACCACCAAATCGGGAAACCCAGGAAAATGGTCTCATACTGATCGATCTGTGCATTCGTATCCGCAATGGCAGGACGGATGGATTTATCATTCATCTCGATGGTGCTGCGGGACTTCTTATCCATCCAGTTCAAATCAGCTTTGGTATATGGTACCGCAGGACGAATCTCATAAATGTCGGCACCAACAGCATCAGCCAGCATCTCAGCAACTTTTGCAGTCACACCGCTGGCAGAGAAATAAGCGACAAGCTTCCTATTCATATTTTATGCTCCTTCTTTTTCTGCTCAATCTGAGCCTGATATTTCTTTCCTACATCGATTTTTGATTGCATACTGGATCCTCGGACAATTGTTGCGGATCCAAATTTTGCATTCAATGCATCCTTTGCTTTGTCCAGTCTTCGGGCTTTTTCCTTCTTCTCATCCTGAAAAAGAGAAAACTGCATCGTGTCCTCTCGGGTTATATTGGTCAGGGCAACACCAAGCAACCGAAGCGGTGTCCTGCCATCCCACAATTCATCGAACAGTTCTTTACTTAGCTCATACACCTCGTCAGAAATATCCGTAGGGTTCATCAAGCTCCGTTGATGGGACTTCGTTTTGAAATCATTGCTTCGGATAGTGACCGCCACACAGTACGCTTTTGCACCATCACTGCGTATCCGGGAAGTTACGCTATCCGACAGTGCCAGCAGCACAGGATAAGCCTGAGACGCTTTTTTTACATCCTCCTCCAAGGTGGTAGAGATGCTATATCCTTTGGCCTCCTCCGGTTCTGCCAGAACTGGAGCCGGATCAATACCATTTGCATAGTCATGGATATGCTTTCCCATCTTCATGCCTACGATTTTCTGGATCTTTTCGAGGTCGGTATGTGCCAAGTCGCCAATAGTCATGATTTTGGCCCGGCGCAGCTTATCCGCAGTAGAACTTCCCACCGTGAACAATTCTCCTACAGGCAGCGGCCACATTTTCTGCGGAACCTCATGCAGGAACAAGGTATGTACTTTATCCGGCTTCTCAAAATCGCTGGCCATCTTAGCAAGGAGCTTATTTTCACCGATTCCGATATTCACAGTAAATTTGAACTCATCGCGGATCCTATCCTTAATTTTATGGGCCAGTGCAATTGGATCCGGATAGATTCTATGGGTACCGCTGAGGTCCAAATAGCATTCATCGATACTGGCCTTCTCCACAATAGGTGCATACTCACGGCAGACATCCATGAATTTTTGGGAGTTTTCCTCGTAAAGGCGGAAGTCCGGCTTTGCCATGAACAGGTCGGGACATTTGCGCAGAGCCATGCCGATTGGCTCACCCGTTCTGATTCCAAGCTTTTTTGCAGGAATGGACTTAGCCAGAACAACACCGGTACGCTTCTCACGGTCTCCACCAATGACAGAAGGGATCAACCGAATGTCAGGCTCACCGTTGGATACTCTCCGGGCAGCTTCCCAAGACAAGAATGCACTATTCACATCTACATGAAATATCAGTCTTGCCATGGAATTTCACCCCATTTCAAAAACGATGCTGTCTTTTCTCATATTCAGCCGGACTCATAGCAACAACAATATCCCAGCCATATTTCTTTACAATAACCGGCATCTCTGCCTGATTGCAGATTGGAATCAAATCCACTGTTTTCCTGATCTGTGCTGCGGATATGTATGCGTCCATACCCTCCTCATGGAAGATATTCTGCATATCGTAATGATTCGTTTCATTTCCGTATGCTTTTGCAAACACACGGCTATCCATAACAACGAGTACTTGCTTGTCGCCATTGTATAGCTGGATCGGTTCCGCAGTATGATGACAGTGATGATACATGACACTGCTGCCCTGTGCGGAGCTAAGCTGCAATTTAAGTGCCATTGGGAACCTCCTGAACCGTTTTTATTATTATCACCGATATCCATATCTTCGTCAAGGGGAACAATAATATTTCCGCCTTTGATGACTTAGCCTATATGGCACTATGCTGGCAGCAATTTGGCAGACGTGCGCCAATGACCCGCAAAAATGGTCATGATATACTATCAGCATGAAATAGTGGGTCTTCGTAAGAAGGCCCATTTTTTATGACAATTCAAAGGAGAATCACACTATGAAATCTTGTCCTCATTGTGGAAACACACTTTCTGAAGATGTTTCCACGCTCTGTCCGAAATGCGGCAAGCAGCTTTTAGCTAAGAAAAAGAACGCCTCAAAGAAAAATGGCAAAGGTAAGCCTGAGAAAAAGAAAGCCAAACGCACAAAGAAAAAAGTCGGGAAATATGAGAAAAGGCCAACAGAGCCGTTACCCGAAATCATGGGTGAGCCTGTTGATGACGGGTATGACGGTTATTATAATGATGTTCTCCCTCCCGACATGGACCGAATGAAGGACGGCCTTGATAAAGAACTGATGAAGAAGATCGCCGCGCTCATTTCTGTCGTCATTTTTGTGATTGGTCTGTGTGTTGCTTTGCTTTATATTCTCTAAGTGTTGCAATTTGGGAAGCCGCACCGTGTAATTTAGTAAATACATAAAATCGAGGTGTTGATCATGAAATATATCTCTATTGGTGCTGTTGTAACCGAAGGAACGGAATATCGTGTAACCGTCTGCCGTGGGAATAACAAGTTTACCCTGGCAGGTGAGCAGGCAGCCGTATGGCTCAACGGCCGGAAAGGATTTGCCAATGCAGAAAAACCTTCTGAGCAGAAGATTCTGGAGCAGCTGATGCGCATGGGGTTGGCATTGAAATCCGATGACTTTTCCATTGCAGAGTATCGGACTCTGACGCAATGTACGATTGTCCCCGCAGACCGAAAATATCCCTATTGGGGCATTTCTGGTTTAGAGCGAACTGTTTTGCAGTGGCTCCGGGAAGCAGGGCTTGTTTTGAGTATGGCAGAGGTGATTTATCTCATCGACCGAAAGGTACCACTCCAGCCTGAGTTTTTGGGCAGTCATAACGCGCAGAGGCTAGTGGAACGAATCTATACAAAAGACACCATCTTCGATAATATTCTGGAAAACCAGATGGAACGTTCGAAAGCAAGAGATCAGACGGTCAAGGCCATATTGAATCTTCTCCGGAAGAAACGAATCGTTCTGCTATAAGGAGGTTCCTCGTTTGAAAGAAAAGTTTTTAAGCATTCCTGCATCATTGCAAAAGCAGATCCTGATGCGTCTTGCCGGATCCGGCATTGGCTTCGTAACACTCTTGCTGGTACTGTCTTCTCAAAGCGACTGGCGCTTGCTGTTGCCGTGTTTTGCGCTGATCGTATTTTGTGCCATTTCCGCAGCCATCCTTTATAACCGATGTGTCCAAAACCGATATGTAGCAGTAACAGGCAGCTGCGTGGAAATCGAGCGAACTGTCTGGCGTAGAAGAATAAAAACACTCTATCTGCGAACCGATAAACATAGCATCAAATTGGTGGGATCACGTCCGATCAGGAATTTGGTTGTTGGAGATCTCCTCACCGTATACATTACAGACAACACGTCGGTCTATGAAGTAGATGGATGTCAAGTTGTCTGTAATTGCCTGGCGATAGAAAAAGCCTTGCCGAAGAGAAACGATTGACTAATGCTTATAGCTATGTTATAATGCCATTGTTACAGTATCAGTGTTTTGCAAAAGCAATCATAGTATCCGTGTTCTCACAAGTGTCATTTGCGTCTTGGCGTAAATGGCACTTTTTTAATTTCTGACACAGTAGTCTCCTTTCAGAAAAGGGGGCTCTTTTTTTATTCCCCCGGTTTCCACCTGAAAACAGCAGGTAGAAATATATATTTTTCGTTGCAGGCAAAACCTGCAGAAAGGAGTCAACAATGTTAAAGCTCTTCGCATCCGATGTGGTGGTCTCCAAAGGCTACCAGAATACACCCGCCGTCAAGTTTTCGGACAAAGGCGATTTTGTGCGGTTCCGTGTAGGCCAGAAGGTCTACGACCCCCGCGCAGCAGACAACCATCGCTGGGTCAACATCACTGTCAAGTGCTTTGATGCTGGTCTCATCGACCGTATCCGCAAAATGGGTCTGAAGGAAGGTTCCTTTATCAATCTGACTGGTCGCTATGATGAGGATGTCTGGGAAGATGATGAAACCAAAGAGAAGCGCAGCATGCCTTGCGTGATTCTGGATGACCTGGAATACAGCGGAGGCAGCGGTAAACGTTCCGGCGATGGTCAGAAAGCAAGCAACAATCAATCCAACAACGCCCCTACACCCGCATCACCTGCAGCAGCACCTGCAGCTGCGCCTCAGGAAAGCTTCCAGATGCCCGGCAATTTCACCGGCTATGAGAGCTTCGGCGGTGGCAACAACTTCTTCAATCTGTGATGGTTGCAGAAGTAGCACCATAATTGAATCAGGCATATAAAACGCACATGAGTATTTTCCAAAGAATGCCCATGTGCGTTTTTTGTTGCCCAGAAAAGGAGATTCAGCATGAACGAAAAAAACAACCAACGGCATTGGGCTTACGAGGCTTTGGTAATTCTGGGGCAGCTTGCGTTGCTGACCTATATTACCCGCCTGTGGCCGATCCTCCTTCTGATTATTCTAGGAATTTTTATTGCAGCCTTGCGCCTGTTGTTTCTTGCCTCGAAGAAGGTAGAACCAATTAAGCCCATGCCTGTACTGCTGCCGCCACCAAGCAAGCCACCCAACGCAGCGGACGTACAAACCATGGCTTACATGATTATCCAGCAAAGGATTTCTCAAATCCTTTTAAGCAGATTCCCGGATGCCAGATGGATCTGGGAAAATCCCAGAGCGCAGGAAGACATTCTGGCTGGTAATCCTGTCTATGTGCTTTTGAACAAAGCTGGCGGCTATCGCCGCGGGCAGGTCATAATCCGGCAGCTTCAGGTGATTGATGTTGTCTTTGAGGAAGAAAAAACCAAGACCGATCAACCTGTGAGGGATCCTGCCAACAATCCAGATTCCATGCCTCCCACACCACCGGCTGAAGAGGAAGACGAGCCTATGCCTGAAAACTTCGGCCTCATTGCCTTCAGTTGGGTCGAAGCTCATGTGATGGAGTTGAATGACCTCTGTAATGAAGCTATTGCAGAAGGACTCAGCGAATATCTCATTCCTGCGGATGAACTTCCTGTTTCAGAAAGCTGGGAGGAAGTATGCAAGGTACTGATCCGCAACGATTTTCACAGTGCTCAGTGCTGTGACGAAGGCATCATCATTGAATTTGAGCAGTAATACTGCAGAAAGGAAATCATCCTATGAGTGTTTCTATGGGTAACCTCTTTAACTTCGCCAGATCCTTACCGGAACCCTTCGATAAACTGGCGAACAAAAAGTTGAAAATCTCCTCTAAGTATGGCAGTGGCACCGAGGCAACGCTGTGCTGTACCATGATCAAGGCCGTCCATGCGGTCTGTAACTGCATGACCGGCACAGGCGAAGGTGCAGTTGGCTCCATTGATCACCGCACTGTTGCGGAGTACAAATCCTCTGCCGGCCCTGATCTGTTCCACCTTGTGGTGTTCGACAGTGGCAGCGGTAACATCATGGCCAGTGTCTATGATAAGAATACGGAAGTCATTGAGAGCTACAAGCTCCACCAGAGCGACAAAGATGGTGCCGCAGTGATGATGGCACTAATGCCGCTACTCCTGAAAGATGATGAGTTTGACGAGAACTTCCAGACTTATTTTGATCAGCGCAATGCAGGCTATCCGGATCTGAAGAAAGCCACAGATGCCATGGCAATCCTCTGTGACAATGCTTACCGCCGGATCAAGGACGATACCTGCCCGGCGCATATCAATATCACACTGGACAAGTCTGGTAATACCATGCGGGTCTCCCAGAGTCATCTGCTGGCTGGTGTCTATACCCCCAATTCTGTTCTGGCAGGTGAGTTTACCATTTTCGCCAAGACTGGCAAGGTAACGGTATCCGCTTCCAGAGCTTCCATTGACCACAGAGATTTCGTGGGAAAGTACCAGCTGACTGGTACCAGAAAGCTGTCCCTCTTGGAAGAAAGCATGGTCCCAAAACTGGAAGACTGGTACATCATCCCGGATGAAGTAGTCGACATCTGTAAGCACGCCCTGAACACAACGGGAAAACCCATGCAGATGCGAAACTTTTTGCTCCGTGGTCCTGCCGGAACCGGTAAGACCCAAGGTGCCAGAGCAATTGCAGCAGGTCTGCATCTGCCCTATATGAAGTACACCTGCTCAGCATCCACCGAAGTATTCGATTTTGTCGGTATGGTATTCCCCAAGACGGATTCCATGACTACAGGCGATGCAGAACTGGATAAGCAGCGGGAAATGCTGCAGTCTATGGGTGGTATCAACTATGCCAATGTGGCAAAGATCATGAATCTTCCTGACCTTGATGACATGGACTATGACCCCGCAGGCACATTTCAGTGTCTGACAGGCATAGAAAATGAGGATGCCACTTCCCGTGATTGCATGGCTGTTGTCATGGATATGGTCACAGAGAAGATCAAGGCATTGACCAAACCTGCAGAGCAAGCATCCAGTTCTGGCCAGACCTACACCTATGTGGAGACTGATTTTATCAAGGCTCTGAAGTACGGCTATGTTGTGGAGATACAGGAACCCACAGTAATAACCCAGCCCGGTGTTCTGGTGGGTCTGAACTCTCTTTTGGAGCAGACCGGTTCTATCACACTCCCTACCGGCGAGGTCATTCAGCGGCATCCCGACACGGTGGTCGTGGTTACGACCAATATCACCTACGAAGGTTGCCGGGGCCTCAATCAATCCGTCGTTGACAGAATGAGTCTGGTGGAGGATATCGAACTGCCCGCACCGGAGATCATGGCCCAGCGTGCTATGGCTGTTACCGGTGCCACCGATGAGTACCAGGTAACGCAGATGGTTCAGGTGGTCAATGATATGGCCGAGTATATGCGCAAGAACGGTATCACGGATGGTTCCTGTGGTATGAGAAGCCTCATCGACTGGGTCACCAGCACAGAGATCACCGGCGATCCTTACCGCAGTGCCCTTTGCACCATCATCAGTAAGGCAACCTCCGACGAGGAAGACCGTGAAACACTGAAAACGGCAATTCTGGAACCCATCTTTGCTCCCAAGCGCCGCAGGGCCTCCTGAGAAAGAAGGTCTCTGTATGGCAAGAGTAAGTCATAAGCGTGTCAAACAGCTTCTGAACGAGCACCGGAGCAAGATCACCGATAAGCAGTTCTTTACTTCCCGGATTCTGGCAGGTCACTATGAAGATGTGGCAGCGGCCCAGTCCAAGCGTTACCGCTACGACCGCCGTGTCCATGTCAACATCTACTGGAATCCCGATGACCCCAACGGTGCCAGTACCAACAATACCAGCATTGTGATCAATGCTGGTCATCCCTGTGTCACAAAGATCCGGGGCCGCATGAACCGCTATGAAATGGTATCCGGCTTATTTTCCCACGAGTTGGGCCATGTGCTGTATACAGACTTTCTGGCAAAACAGACCTACCTTAATTACCTGGAGAAATACAAATGGTACCCGGCACCTCCGGAGCTGAAGACGACCCGGGATGTGACCAATGAACGGGATTTCTGGGAGTATGTGAAGCTGGATAAGCGGAATATGGAATTCGCTATGCTCATCGCATCCTTCATCGCCAATTTGCTAGAGGATGGATACATCGAAAATCGAATCCTCTCTGAGTTTCCCGGTGTGCTGGGCTATAATCTTTCTGTCATGCGTGACCACCAGTATGAGGATATGAGTACGGTCACGCAGCTCATCGAGCGTGAGGCTGATGGCAGCAGCCACATCTTCCACTCGATCCTGCAGATCATGCTCTCCTATGCCTTATATGGTGAAATCAAGTATGATGACACACCGCTCTCCGATGAGCGCATCCAGACCGTGTTCCAGCTGATTCCTCAGATCGATGAATCTCTGGCTACCACCTCCGCAAAGCAGCGTTGGAAAGTCGTAAGCCTCATCATGGTAAGGTGTTGGCACTACATTGAGGACTACATTGAAATGTGCAAGAAACACCAGGAAGATGCCACTGCTTCCGGATCTGGAAGCTCTGCAGGTGAAGTCCTGTCCGGTCTACTCCAGATCATTGCCGGTGCATCTGCTGAGGGTACTGGCTCCGGAAAGCCTGTTGCAGGCTCGGATGCTATGAAGGGCATTGCAGCACACGCTGCAGCCCGTGCGCGCACGCAGGCGTTGGCCCGTCAAAATGGGTCTGAGGATAAAGAGAATAAATCAGATGAGTCTGGGGCATCTGGTACAGAATCGAATGAGTCTGGAAAAGATGAGACAGCCGGGAAACCGTCCGAAGAAATACCCAATTCTGACCAGACTGATTCTGAAGGTGGCTCTGATAGTTCTGACTCCGTCGGCGCTCCTCTGGACGGCCCCAACGGGACATCCGGAAAGCAGGAAACAACGGACAAAGAAGGTGGACGCATCCCATTCCACCAGACCGATTCTGTCTCAGCTCCTACAGGCGGAGAGATCTCATACGATGACGCCTACAAACGAGAACTGAACGAGCATGCCGCTTCCGATATTGAGCGGATGCTGGAACAGATGGCAGAAAAGGCAGCGTGTAAGCAGCTTGAGTCTGAGCGTCTCAAGGAATTAAACGAAGCTGCCCAAAGCATCTCCTACGGTGACATCCACAGTGGTGTCGACATCAAGGTCCATCGGATTTCTCAAGTAGATGACCAGTTGGAAGATCAGTATCACATGATTGCAGGCCCTCTTCTGGACATCTCCAGACAGCTTCAACGCAGTCTGGTGCAAAAATTAAAAGACCAGCAGCGCGGCGGAAAGCAAACGGGTCTAGTCATGGGCCGCCGTCTGGATGCGCACGCACTGTGCCGCAACGATGGCAAGGTGTTCTACAAGAACAACCTGCCCAACGAGATCCCAAAGATTTCTGTCGGTCTGCTACTGGACGAGTCCGGCTCCATGAGCTGCAGCGACCGCAGCACCTATGCCCGTGCTGCAGCCATCATCCTCTATGATTTCTGCCAGTCGCTGAACATCCCCATTATGGTTTATGGCCATTCCACCAGTGGACGAGGCGTATCACTATACTCCTATGCCGAGTTCGATAGTATTGACCGGGATGATAAGTTCCGGCTGATGGACATCTCGGCCCGGGCCAGTAATCGTGATGGTGCAGCTCTCCGCTTTGTGGCAGAGCAGCTTTCCAAACGACCAGAGGAAGTTCGTCTTCTCATGCTGGTCTCGGATGGACAGCCGGCAGCCAGCGGATACAGCGGAACCGCTGCAGAAGAGGATTTGCGTGGTATCAAACAGGAATACAAGCGTAAAGGCATTTTGTTCGTCGCTGCCGCAATTGGCGAGGACAAGCAAAACATCGAGCGTATCTATGGTGATTCCTACCTTGATATTACTGATCTCAATCAGCTCCCGGCAAAGCTGACCGCAGTCATCAAGCGGTTTCTGAGGTGATGGTATGCGATATAAGACACCAAGAAACCTTAAGAAAGCCGCAAAGCTGATCATGGAGAAGGGGTACGACGAAGACACCGCTGTTTCTGTTGCACCAAAATTCTTTGCTATGGTCAAGCCAGGCACTCCACCTGTAGAACATTTTATTGGTCTACTTGAACCTCTAAAGAGAAAACCACACTAACATCTCCTAAGGCGGGAGGACAGCCCAGTCGGGTTGTCCTCCTATTTTTTGAAAGGAAACAGGAATATGACTATCAATCGTATTGGCACTAAATTCCACTATGCGGGTATCACCTACACGATTGGTGATACCGTAATTGCCAACGCAGAAAGCGAATATGAAGGTCTCTTTGGCACTATTGCAGAAATCCGTGATGGCAACGATCAGGAAACCGATAACGACACGCCTGATATTTACTGTACATTTATCCCCCCCTTTGATCCGGAGGAAATCAAAACACTGGAGAGCAGGTTTTCCTACCTGTACGGACAGAAAAAGAAGCTGAAAGACATCACTCTAGATATTGTCATAATGGCTCCAGAGATGATCACCATTTTGAATTCAGTACCGGAAATTAAGCGATTTGGTGTATACGAAGTACGTGAAGAATGGATCAGCGAGGACGATGCCGGAATAACCATTGAGTTTGCCTTCGACGAAGCTCAAGCCAAGCGCATTCTCACGCAAATGGTCAACGATGAGAAGCAAAACGGAGTCACATCTGAATGGTGCAGTGATCCTCGGTTTAAAACAGGGACTACGCCTTTGTTCTTTGAGTCTTGGCTAGATGGAGAATATTCTTCCAATCATTATAGAGCCGCTGTATACCGCCACGAAATGTGTATGGGTTACGACCTGTTTGAGGCAATTGGGAAAACCTATATAGACATGCAACTTCGCAAGCATTTTGCAGAACAAATTGAATGCTGGGATGAGTTGGAGAACATGACTGATGATCAGATTAACAAAATGATTGCCTTGCCTATTGTTCCTCAGCGCATCCGCAAACACTTGGCAGAAAATGCATATTTGAGAGATGCTTACTGGGAATCTGTCTCAGAAGCATCGTTTGCCTTGGTGAAAACTTTTAAGGAGGGGCTGGATAATGAATGATGCCAAACTGAAAGAAGCTCTGCAAAAGCAGGATGAATATCTGTTCTTTTGGGGGCATCTTGAAAATGTTCCTGTCGGAGATGACACCTTCAATGATCTGAGCAGAGATATCATCGCTGCCTATAAGACATGTCACAGAACTACCTATCTTGGCAAGTTGGTTTTCTCTTGGGAAGATCAAAAAAGGCTGGAACGCAGTGAAATTGGTATCTACACGGAATATATCGGGCAGCCGATTTTGCCATACGACTGTAACTTTGTAATAGCTCAGCAGGATGCGCAGTTAGAAGCAATGGTAATTGAATGGGCTGTTGATGAATGGCCACCCAAGTTCGAACTCTTTACCCGCATTTTACAACGTATTAAAGATCTCAATGGCTTGACGCTAAGTTGGAGATAGCTGCTGACGTAAGAATTAGGATGCCGCCCACAATGGAGGCATCCTTCATTAATACTATGTACGGCAAAGGAGAAAATCTCATGGTTAAGCAAAATAAAGTATACATAAGAATGCGCGATGGTGATACAAAATTTGGTAATGTTCGAGCTGTTAAAGGTGGATTAAATCTGAACTGGTCTCTCATAAATCCGGTATTTTCGTTTGAAATCCTTGTTCCAATGGAAATGGCGAATTATTATGGAATCCGCCTGATTATTGAGTATGCAGTTGACTTAGAAAACCCGGGGTGGACTGTTTACGATGTATGGTTAACTGATGATACCGATTTGGTACGCGAATATCAGTACTCAGATTTTATTCAATGCCCTGTCGAGACTGAAGGAATCCAAATGAAGATACTGGAGCATGCAAACAGATGGATGCTCTTATTTGACGCAGTGGGTGGATTCGCGGAAAAGCTAAGGCAAAATAAGCAGCGATCTGGGTCATTCCAAATGACTGTTGGCAAGCAAAGAAACAACAAGCGAAGAAGCATGAAGACATAAAAACACACGATTGCTCCTTGTTCGTGTGCGAAAAGTGTTGTGATGGAATTTATCCCAACCAATTGACTAACGCTTATAGCTATGATATAATGCTGTTGTTACAGTATCAGAGTTTTGCAAAAGCAATCATAGTTTCCAAGTTCTCACAAGTGTCATTTGCGCATTCGCGTGAATGGCATTTTTTTGTTTTCTGACAATCTAATCGTGAACACAGGCCAGTAGTCTCCTTTCTGAGGGGGCTGCTGGCTTTTGTTATATCCGGCGGTCCCCGTCACAAAACCGAAAGGAGCAAGCAATATGTTACCCTGTCACGACAACTACACAACCACCTTTGACAACTATCCATCCATGCTCAGCTACCATAAGGCACTGAGCGTAGGCTCCAGTTGGAAAACCTGCAAGGTCAAAGACCTGCATGTGGAACCTCTGGACGGCACCTCTCCTCTGTATGGTCACACCTCGGCATTCGCCGCAGGAACCAGCGAGGAAGCTGTCTCGGATACTGTCGCAAACCTCGGCCTCGCATTGAATGTAGACGGAAATATCTATCCTGTCCGTTCTACAGCCTACAAGACCCTGCTGGATCGTGCGAAGATCAACGGCAGCGCACTCCCTAAGCTCAGCCGCAAGGAGCTGGCCAATGTCCTCAATGCCTGTCTGGCAGTCCATAACTCCGATGCGCTTCTCCTGATTCGCGAGGAGAAGGTATCTGCAGCCCACTCCGGTGATGAGAAGGATTATTCCGTGCTTCCCATGGATGAGCTTCTGGTCACTCTGGAAAAGAAGATGGGTGAACGCTTCCCCGGTTTTCAATTTGAAGGCGGGTACAGTGATCATTCCTATACCTGCGGTAGTTGGACTTTCCCCAGCCAGAAAGAAGATCTGCTTGGTGCTTATGCAAAGGCACTGGCATTCTACGGCAAAATCTCCATCGCATCCCGCCTGGTTCCTGGCATTCGCTTCATGACCTCTGATACGGGTCTGTCCTCTGCAAAGGTATCCGCCATGCTGATGGGAACCCAGCATCCGATCCACCTCGGCGGCTGTATTGCGGTAGATCATCGGCACAAGAAAAAGGTCACAGATTTTGAATCTGAACTGGATCAGCTGTTCGCTCAATTCTGTGATTCTGTTGCAAAGTTGCAGAGCCTTCTGGAAATTCAGTTAGAATATCCGGCCAACGCCATGACCCGGGTCTGTAAGAAGCTCTCTCTTCCCAAGAAAGAGTCTTTGGAGGCAATCGCCATGTATGAGATGGCTTATGGCGGTGGACCTGCCTCTGCTCATGATGTATTCATGGCTATGCAGGAGATTCCGTATCTGCTGAAGACCCATCACGCACCGGAAGCAAAAATGCTCACCGTTGAGGAGAACATGGCCCGTGCCCTGTCTATCCGGTGGAGTGACTATGATCTTGCGAAGGCGGTGAGTTGGTAATGGCAGCTCCGATCCTGCTTTGCGACACCACAGGCATGAGCAATGAGCGCTGGCTGGAATGCAGAATGCATGGTCCCAAAGGTGACATTCCCTTCACCATCGGAGGCAGCGATGTGGCAGCCATATTCGGCGTGTCACCGTGGACAACTCCGTTGGAACTGTGGATGATCAAAAAGGGACGCATGAAGCCCAAGCCGAAGGACAATGCAGACCAGCTTGAAATGGGTCATCTTCTGGAGCCCATTGCGGCACACTGGTACGCGAAGAAAAGCGGCAATTATGTCTATGAAGACAAGGGCCTCTATCAGCATGCAGACCACCCTTATGCACTGGCAAATTTTGATCGGCGCTATGAGCGGGCCAGCGATGGCGAGTCTGGGATTTTAGAGTGTAAGAGCTGCACCTACCACAAGGCAGACGGTTGGAGCGATGAGGCGATTCCACTTTATTACGAATTCCAGCTTCGTTTCTATCTGGCAGTTGCAGATGTTCAGCACGGTGCTTTCTCCTGTATCTGGGGAAATAATCCTGCGAACGATTTGGCCATGCCGGAGATTGAGCGCGACCGTGTCAAAGAAGACATGATCTTTGAACGGTTAGATGAGTGGATCTGGAGCCTTGAGCACGATGCCCCGCCCACAATGAGTGGTGTCAAACCCACATTGGCCATGGAATCCCTCGCAAGAATCTATGGCAACAGTCAACCAGGCCTTCCAACCATTGAGTTTTCATCTAAGTTTGAGCATCCGCTTCGGCAGATTGCTCTGCTGCAGGGAAAAATCAAGGATTGCGAAGCTGAAAAGAAACTTTATGAAAAGGAGATTGAAGCACACTCCGTGCGAATTGCCGAAGTGATGAAGGAACACGAGCACGGTATTCTGACCACTACCAAAGATAAGCTCCTCATCGACTTCGTGACAAGAACCACCAAGCGGCCCAGCAGCGATGCTCTGAAGAAGAAATATCCCAGCATCTACGCGGATGTCCTGAATGTATCTACAAGCCGCAAGGTGAAAGTCTCGGTACAACCGATTTAATCAAGGAGTCGCTCTATGTACAACATTTTACAACTGTGCTGTGAAGGTTTCGAGCAGAAGCTGGAGCAGCAGTTCCTGAAGCCCAACCGTCACCGCAAGAATGTGTATATCTGCTCGCCCTACAGTGATTCCGACCCTAATGTGCAGCTGGACAACATGCGCAGGGCACGTCTTTATATGCTCTATGCTAATGAGCATATGGGGTACTTAGCCCGGGCACCTCATGCCTACTTGCCGATGTTGGTCTGTGATAAGCTCCCTGCCGAGCGTGCCATGGCGCTGCGTTTCGGTCTGGAACTGCTGGTACAGTCTGAGCTGCTTCTGGTCTGTGGAACTGTCCTGAGCAAAGGTATGAAGGGTGAGATCACCCATGCGGCAAAGCTGGGCATCCCCATACAGGTCTTTGATGATGACCTGTATGTACAGGTTCGTAAGCTGGTCACCCAGACCGGTGCGTCGAAGAAACTGGTGGAGCTGAACCGGGAGCATAGCGTTCTCGGTCTGGGAACAGAGCTGATCGTGCCACAGGAAGGCGGTGGCTAATTTTGCGGATATTCTCAGAGCCGGTGGATCTTCGTTCCCGGAAAGAGATGACTAACTTCCTGCAGGATCACTTTCGATATCCCACAATGAACTCCTGGAACCGTGCAACCTCGTATGCCTGCAATCTCAAGATCCACAGACTTGGTCTGGAATCTGAGATTGAAGCCAAGCTCTACGACATGCTCGGTACCCAGGAGTTTTATTGTTTGCGGCAGGATGCACTGGATCTCTTCAACGAGATGCACGACTACCGATGGCAGGCAGCGTTCAATGGCAGAAGTGGTGGATACCTGGTTCTCTATCAAGGGGAACTAAGACCCACCGGCCATTTGTCCTATTGCACCTGCTGTGGGCAGCGGAACTTCCGAAGCATCACTGAAACCGGTAATGTATGCGGAGTCTGCAGAAAACCTGCCAGAGTGGATTTCAAAGTCCCTCCAAAGCAACCCATTACTTTCCCCGGTCGCGGAACGGATATGGATGAAGACTATGAAGAATGGTCACTATCCGAACTCCGGGAACGGGTAAAGCTTGTGCAAGAGCTGGATAGCCTGGCTGATGACCTTGTCAGTCAGGCCATCCGAATGGCAAACGAGTATGACGTGGTGGAGGAGGAATATTTTGTTCCACAGACTCGCCATGTACTTGTTGCCAAAGAAACCTGACTCTCAGAGGAAGGAGAAAACAAGTGCTATGTCAATTTGAAAAACTACTCTATCCCCGTATTGCCGATGCTGCAACCATTGACTATATGATTGCTGTCTACCGTCCGTTGGAAATCATCCGTGATTCGAATGGAGACATGCTCAGTCAAGTAAAGGCAGTTGGATACTGTCTTCCCATTGCAGAAAAGATCCGCTACCGTCTGAATGGACACTGGACAAAGCACCCCCGGCATGGTCTTCAGTTTGAAGTCGAAGGCTATGAGGAAGTGATTTCCCACACCAAAGAGGGAATCATCGGGTATCTGGCTTCCGGACAGATCAAGGGTGTAGGCCGGAAGATCGCAGAACTGATCTACGATACCTTCGGGCAGGATACACTGGAGATCCTCGACCGGGAGCCGGAAAAACTCATGTCCGTTCGAGGCATCAGTAAAAAGCGGCTTCAGAAGATCTGCGATTCCTACCTTGCCACCCGAGGTGCCCGTGATGTGATTGCTTTTCTGTCACCCCACGGAGTAACCGCAAACCGGGCCATCAAGATCTACCGAGAGTACGGGAAGGATACTATGGATATCATCCGAAATCACCCATACCGATTGGTGGAGATGGCAGGCATCGCATTCAAGACTGCCGATAAGCTGGCAATAAGCATGGGACTTCCTGCAGTATCCCCGGAGCGGGTAGATGAGGCTTTGATGTATGCCATCGCCGAAGCTGAAGTGGAAGGCCACCTGTGTCTGGAGAAACATGATTTTCTTCACAGAACCCTTAAACTTCTGGAGACTCCGGAAATCACCGAAGATATGGCGGCAGGCCGTGCTTATCATTTGGTTCAAGAGAACCGACTGGTGTGCTATGACGGCTATGTTTACCGCTGTTCTACCGCAACCGTGGAGAACAACATTGCGTTCCATATCTCCAAGCAAATGAAGATGGAGGTTGAACCCTACGAAAATCTGGATCTAGCCATTATATGTGAGGAACGGAAGCTGAAGATCAGACTTGCACCGGAGCAGCGTGATGCAGTCAAAATGGCCCTCTCCCATAAATTCTGCGTCATTACGGGCGGTCCCGGCACCGGAAAAACCGCTGTACAAAAGGCAATTCTGGACCTGTACCAGGAAAAATACCCAAATGCCCAAATTGTATGCTGTGCACCTACTGGTCAAGCAGCGCAACGGATGAAGGAATCCTCCGGATTACCGGCATCCACCATCCATAAGGCCCTGTGCATCAAGGCCAACCCTGATGGCAGTCTAACAGAAGGCATCATGCTGAATGCTGATCTGATTCTCGTTGATGAAGTATCTATGATGGATGCCTTCCTGGCAGAGCGGCTGTTTGCTGCAGTACCCCCCAATGCCAGACTGGTTCTGGTTGGAGATGCAGATCAGCTCCCTTCTGTTGGACCCGGAGCTGTGCTGAAGGATATCATCAATAGCGGTGTTGTCCCTGTTGTCCGGTTGGATCATGTGTTCCGCCAAAGTGCCGGCAGCCGCATTGCTACCAATGCCCGACTCATTAAACATGGTAATCTGAGTATGGAATACGGCCCTGACTTTATGTTCTTTGACTCCAAAGACCTTGCGGTATCTGCCGACATCATTGAAAACCTGTACATGCAGGAGGTTCGGAAGTTCGGCGTGGACGGGGTGGCATTTCTGACACCCTTCCGTCATAAGACCGAAACTTCCGTGGATGCGATGAATGCACGGCTCCAGGCACTGGTAAATCCGCCTGCCCCCGGTAAGCCGGAGGCGGTATATGGACAACTCCGGTTCCGGCTCGGCGATAAGGTCATGCAGATCAAAAACTACGAGCAGGTCAACAACGGCGATGTAGGCTATATCATCAGCATCACAGGTCCGGAGAACGAGGCCAGTGTGCAGATCGATTTTGGCGATGGACGAATCATGGAGTATGAGAATGAACAGCTGAAAATGCTGGATCTCGGTTATGCCTCCACAGTGCATAAGTCTCAGGGTGCCCAGTATAAGTCCGTAATTATGAACCTACAATGTGCGCACGCGATCATGCTGATCCGTGCCATCGTCTACACTGCGATCACCCGTGCAAGACTTCGGCTCACTATCGTTGGTGAACGTAAAGCTCTGTGCCGTGCGATTCGCAATACCAAAGCAGACCAGCGGGGTACCCGACTGGCGCAAAGAATTCAAGACTTCATTGAGTAGAAAGGAAATTACAACTATGGCAACTACATTGGAACAGTACTACCAAACCAAGCAGCAGCTCAATGCAAAAATGGCTGAAGGTAAGTTCACCAATGATCAGCTTCTGGGCTATCAGGAGCTGATGTACCGCATTTCTGTTCTGGAAAGCTGCATGATGTTCCTCAAAACTGCACCGGTTTCTACTGACACCGGTGTCCTGGGATTCCACTACAAGGTCGTTGATGCGCTCTTTACCTGCATGCTGCAGGAGCGTCAGTTCGGACTGCCTGCTGATGAAAAGGTCAAGAAACAGCGTGCTACTGCACTGGAAAACCTGCAGTTGGTCATCAACAGCTTCCGCAGACCCTTCCAGAGTTTTGCTCCCAATACGCCTGAAGTATATCGGGAGACGATCAGCAAGATGATTACCACGGTTCTTCCTGTCTGGCTTCAGTACCGTTACACCTACATTCCATTTTGATATGGAGGTGACAGTATGAACCAGACCAATAATGCATCTCAGAATGCCATCCTAAACACCATCAATAAGGTAGAAGGATTCGATCCTGCTCCCATGGCGGTGGAGTATACGGACCTCACCACACAGGAGAAGCGGAAGCGGCTGCCTGTCATGGCACAGCTTGCATGGTTCCGGCTGAAGCATCCCGAGGGTAAGATTGCCCTCAATGTGGAGGCAGTGAAAGACTATTTCGTTGCCACTGCCAGAATCTATGTCAGTTACAAGGATCCCGTGGAATGTTACCTGTCCGAAGCAACAGCCTCCCGAAAGTACGACCCGACAAAACCGACTGTCTCACCCAGAGAATGGGCACAGACCGCTGCCATTGGCATCGCTCTGCGTAATGCCGGTTTTGGTCTGCAATTTGGCGCCGCCGGTGACGACTTCGAGAATCAAGTCCCGGATGAGTTAGGAGTTGGCGCAGGTATCATGCCTCCGTCTGCTTTTGTCGCACCTGTTGGCGCAGAAATCCCGCCAAAGACTGATTTCGCAGAGCCTGCTGCGCCTCCCGTTCCTGAGAATCCTCCCATTGTGGAGCTGACTCCAGAGCAAAAATTTGAACAGGCCTGCGCCGTCAGAAGCCCTATCAAGAAGCATGGAGGAAAGACTTTGGGTGAAGTTCTTCAGCTTGACCCCGGTGCCATCAGCTGGTTGGCCAATAAGTTCAGCCGCGATGAAACTGTGAAGGCTGCGGCGGAATTCATCTGCTCCTACTCTATGGCACAAGCTACCGCATAAGCTGCTTATCATTGGGGGGATGGTGATCCATCCCCCGGAAAGGAGGCTGCATGGTCGAAATCCATATAACTGATATTATCCCTTTGATCGGCATTCCTGACCCACCTAACGGCAGGCGCAACTATAACATTCCCTGCCCTTGCTGCGACAATGGTCCACGGGAGAAGCATCTGAATATCAACCTTAGCAAAGACGTATTCTGCTGTCCCCGGTGCCATTTTTCCGGCGGTGTCTTTGATCTTTACGCATTCTATACCGGAACTGACCGGGTCGGTGTGCGGGAAGTTTTGATGGAACGGCTCGGTCTGAAGGATAGCGGCCCACAGTATGAAGGCAGCAAAAAGAAGCGGGAAAAACGAACAATTACCAGACCCATTCTTCAAGACATTGAGTTGCCACTGACGGATATTGATACCCGTCATGAAACCTACTCAGCCTTTCTTTCAAAATTGTCTCTTGCATCTGACCACAGGCAGAATCTTCTCTCCAGAGGTTTTTCGGAAGAAGAAATTCAGATAAAAGGGTATAAGACCATGCCTGTTGCAGGATTCTCTGCCATTGCAAAACAGCTTCAATCTGAAGGATTTTATCTCGGAGGCGTTCCGGGGTTTTACCATACAGCAGATGGCAGTTGGACTTTGACACAGGAGAAACGCGGTATTCTGGTCCCTGCCAGAACACCGGATGGAAAGATCCAAGGCATTCAGGTTCGACGTGACAATGTAAAGAAAGGCAAATTCCGATGGCTTTCCAGTGTTGGAAAGCCAGACGGATGCAAGGCTGAGACATGGACCCATATTGTAGGTAATCCAACCCCCACAGTCCTCCTGACAGAAGGACCTATGAAGGCGGATATCATTCACTACATTACTGGCCAGACTGTAATCGCAGTCCCCGGTGTCAACTCCTTGAACCATTTGCAGGATATACTGAACCATGTCCGAGCGCATGGAACCACAAAAATCATGACCTGCTTTGATATGGACTACCTGAAGAATCCCCATGTGAAAGACGGTTATCATAATCTTGCGGCTATGCTGGCAAAATCAGAGTTTGCGTATGGGACCTACATTTGGGATCCTCAATACAAAGGACTGGATGATTATGTCTGGCATTGTCGGCAGGAAGGAACACTCTGACATCTACGAAAAGGACGGAAACCCAGTTTGGGTCTCCGTCCTTTTTTGCCGTAGATTCATGATATATGCTTTTGTGCAGGTACTTGATTTTTATTCCGGGCATAGTATAATAGTGGCAGATAATACGCAAGATAATACGCAAGTTATGGAGGTGCTACAGTGAAGGACTACAAGCCACCCTTTACGATTACAAACGAAATATTATCTTATGTTTCGTCCATATCCGAAAAAGTAGGGCGCATAACCGCTACCAGTAACCTCGAAGCGAAACCACATCTTCGGAAGAATAACCGAATCAAATCCATTCATTCTTCTCTTAGAATCGAAGCCAATTCTCTTTCACTCGGTCAGGTTCGGGATGTTATTAACGGCAAAACAGTACTGGGAGAACAAAAAGAAATTCAAGAAGTAAAGAATGCTTATGCTGCTTATGAAAAGCTGGCAGAAATCGATCCCTATAGTATTCCGGATTTGAAGAAGTTCCACGGTATCATGACAAAGTATATCGTGGAGGAGTCCGGAGATTTCCGGCGAGGTGAAGAGGGCGTCTTCAATGGCGATCAGTGCATTTTCATGGCACCGCCTGCCCAGTTTGTTCATCAATTGATGAATGATCTCTTCACATGGATGCAAAACGCGAAATCAACAGTGCATCCGTTGATTCTCAGCAGTGTATTCCATTATGAGTTTGTTTTTATCCATCCGTTTTCTGACGGCAATGGCAGAATGGCGCGGCTTTGGCACACTGCTATTCTTTCCAAATGGAAATCCATTTTTGAATACATTCCCATTGAAAGTCAGATTGAGAAGTTCCAGGAGGAATATTATAAAGCAATTGCACAGTGCCATGTAGATGGTGAGTCTACTGCATTTATTGCATTTATGCTTTCACAGATCGATAAAATCCTGGATGACATTTCCATTCAGATCAGTGAGGACAGCGATCAGCTTTCGGAGTATGTTAAGAAACTACTCGAAATTATGGAATATGATATTCCTTATACCAGTGCATCCTTAATGGAGAAGCTTGGACTTAAATCCAGAGAAGGCTTCCGCAGAAATTATCTGCATCCGGCGCTGGAAATGAATCTGATTCGGATGACGATTCCAGATAAGCCAAACAGCAGAAATCAGAGGTATATAAAACTTTAATAAACACATTAGCAACGGAAGGAGTCTTATTGGAATGGAGCCTATTACCGGAAGTAATCTCCAGATCATCAAAAACTGCATCAATTTTGTACGGGCAAATGATTTTTTGTTATTGCCTGATTCACTCAATTATTATTTCGAAGATTGCCCATCTGCTCGATTCCCCACCATGGATAATGCTTGCGAAAGTAATTCAAAGGAACTGATCTTTAATAAACCATGGTTTCTCAAGCGAACCACCGAACACAAAGCTGATTTGGAATTTTTTATCTTCCATGAACTAAGACATGTCCATCAGCTCCATTCAATCGATTTATTTTTGAACGGATGCCAATGCAAAGATAAACCCGAAACAATTGTAACATGGAAGCAAGGGTTTGAAAGATATGTGAAAAACACAGGCGGTTCCTCTCAAAATCTCAATGTTAGCCAAGAGGTTGAAATTGATGCCAATGCCTTTGGGTTATGTCTGGTAAATCTCTTGCATCTTGAAGACAGCGAAGACTTATCATTATCCCTCCCTGAAGAGGCTGCAAGATTGGCCGAACCGAGAAGTGAGTTGTATTACGATAATAATCCCAAATTCAAAGACTATATTAATGCATACAACATACGGGAGGCTCTAAAACATCAGCAATTGTTTCTACCAGCTATGCCCACCCCCAACAATACGGTTCAGCGTGGCAGAAAGATAGAGCCAAACGAAAAATGTCCCTGTGGAAGCAACAAGAAATTCAAAAAATGCTGCCGGGGAAAAGGCATATACGATTAACAAAGAATAGCATATTCTTTTCAAAAGGGCGGAACCCAGTCGGGTTTCCGTCCTTTTTTCATGTTTTAGTTCGAAAAAAGGCTCGTTCCCCATAAGAAACGAGCCAATAAGTATATGTTGTTAATCCCAATTGTGTCTGGATACATAAGCATCCATCTGACGGTCGTATTTATAATGCACACTGGAAATCGGCTCACCGTTCAGAATGGCGGCGTACGCATCCATCTGGATTGCTCCCAACTCCCGATCCGGGATGAAAGGATTGGAGATGATTTTCAGGGCGAAGTCCGCATCCGGATACTTCTTCTGAAGAGCAGAGCGCTGGCTGCCCTTTGCAGTAATCAGTTCCCGTACACCGGGAATCTTGTACAGAACTGCAGCTTCTCTCTGACGGAAGAATTCTCTGTTATCCATTTTAACAGCATTGCTGGTTGCGGTGTTCATACTATCTCTCCTCTCGACGCACTAGACTGAATTATAGCATGAAAATAAATAATGAAAAGGCTTGACTTTTCTGGAAATGTTGTTCCGCACTGACATATGCTGTACGCATTCTCAAAAATAATAAGTATAAGTGTTGCAAATACGCATTTTCAGCGGTGTAATCAAATATATAAAATAAACTTCAGGAGGAAATTATCATGTTAATTGCAATTGACCACGGAAATCACGGGATCAAAACCGTCCACCACAATTTTGTATCCGGTCTGGCACGGCACTCTGTCCGGCCTCCCATGGCGGATGAGGTGCTGGAATACAAGGGCGAATACTGGACGCTCTCCGGTCATCGACTTCCTTACCGCCGGGATAAGACCCGGGATGAAAGCTTCTTCATTCTAAGCTTGTTCGCCATTGTCAAAGAACTCGCATATGCAGGTCCGTTGCCCACTACAGAGAAAATCGATCTAGCCGTGGGACTGCCCCCGGAACACTATGGTATCCTGAAAGATAAATTCCGGAATTACTTCAAGCGAAACGAGTCCATCCAGTTCTGCTTCAACGAAAAACCGATTACGATCTTAATCCGGGATGTGTTTGTATATCCTCAGGCCTTTGCTGCCATCGCACCTCAGAAAGGACAGTTGAAGCATCACCTGCGGTTGTTCCTGGTTGATATTGGCGGTTACACCACCGATGTACTGCTCCTGCGCCAGGGCAAACCGGATATGCAGTTCTGTCGCAGTCTGGAGAGCGGTGTGATCACCATGAACAACGACATTATCCGCCGGGTCGGTGCCCTGCACGATATGCAGATTGAAGACGAGCACATCAGTGCGGTCCTGTGTGGCAAGGAAACCATCCTGCCTGCGGAGGTAAAAGAGACCATTCGCAGGTCAGCGGAACAGCACGCCAAGGATATTCTGGATCAGCTCCGTGAGTTGAAAGTGGACCTTCGATCCAATCCTGCTGTGTTCATTGGTGGTGGCAGCAAACTCTTCCGGGATTATCTGGAGCGTTCTCCACTGGTAGCATCTGCCAGCTTCGTAGAAGAAATCAACGCCAATGCCATTGGCTACCAAGCTATGGCTGAAGGTCAGCTTTCCCTGCTGAGAGCGTAACCATAAACGGGGGTGAGCTGCATTGATAAAAGATGGAAAATACCGTTACACCCTCCAGTTTGGTATGGACACAGACGAAGAGCAACGTGCAGGCAACTTTCTGGAACGTCTAGGAAACCGAAAGAGTTCGGTCGTTGTAGCTGCACTCAATGAATTTCTACAGAACCATCCGGAACTATGTAAGAATAACTCCAAGGTACAATTTACCATTCCTGGCATTGACCCGAGGATGCTTGAAGCAAAGATCCGTCAGATTGTTGCAGAACACTTGGGTTCAGGAATTACAACGCCCTCCATGGTGGGCTCTGAACCCCCAGATGCCGCACAGCAGGTCAGTAACGACATTCTGGATATGCTTAATGACTTGGACTGTTTTGAATAAGACTCATCCCGGAACTGGTTTGCCAACTGTTTTGTGGCTACATATTCCATAAGAAGATGACAAACAATTGATCACTTCAACTTGTGTATCTTGTGGAAATAGCTGTGGAAAATGTTAAAAACTTCGGTATAGTTCCATAAAACGATAAAATTCGACCAGATTAATTATGCACCTATCAACAGGCAACAAAAAAGCGCTCCACATAGAGCGCACATAAAAGAAATAACCCTCGATATATCAGCTAATCACTCTGATAGATCGAGGGTTATTTCATGCAGTTGTTGGGTTCCATCATTTGCATAACCTCTACTTTCTTTAGTATGGGAGCTTACTTAGTACATTGGACTCACTCCTTTTCTGTAGTTTTATAATACACCCAGAGGCAGCATTTATCAAGATGGGATGTTATATAAGAATCAACGCACAAAGTTGGAGAAACTGAGTATGGACAAGCTGGGGCCCAATATGTTATGATATTTATGTTGGGCGGCTTCTGCGTGGAAGTCGCCCATTTTCTGTTGGTGTGAACAGAGGGACTCGAACCCCCGCCCCGCTGCTTAGAAGGAAGCTGCTCTATCCTGCTGAGCTATGTTCACATATGGCGGAGCGCGCAGAATTCGAATCTGATACCGATTTCTCAGTACGATCCGCTTAGCAGGCGGTCCCCGAACCTTTCGGATTCACGCTCCATATCTGGTGATGCCTTCGGGACTCGAACCCGTGTTTCCAGCTTGAGAGGCTGGTGTCCTAACCAATTAGACGAAGGCACCATGTGGTGATCCGCGCCGGACTTGAACCGAGCATTACAGCCTTGAAAGGGCTGTGTCCTTACCATTTAGACGAGCGGACCATGTGGGGAGTTCTCTCCCCGGATCAGGCAACCGTGGTTACCAGAATATCATCAATGCGGACATGAAGCAGTGCCGCAAGAACAATCAGATTATCAACAGTAGGGAGCGCAGTCCCATTCTGCCATTTGTAAATGGCCTGCGGAGAATTGAATCCAAAGACCATTTGCAAGTCATGGACAGACAGGCCTGCAGCCTTCCGCAGGGTCACGATGTTAGCTCCGGTCTGAGCCAGATCAATCGTAGGAATGTTCATCGTCTCAAACACCTCCTCATTATGAATTATTTGCCGTTTGGTTATGAAAAAGCCGCTTGTCTCACTCCAAGACAAGCGGCTTCAAATAATTCAGAGGATGATGCCTGAATAGACCATCAGGAGATCATGTCGACCTATTACTTCTGCTTATCTTAAAATGAGCATGCTTCGCAAAGCTACGTTCCTCACTCTGGAAGATAGCCTGGCATTCTCTATAAGCATAAGCAAAAGCAGTGACCTTCATGATGCAGTTCCTTTCTATAAAGTAGTTGTTCTTGGTTTCTGGCATCAGTATAGCACAAACATTTCGATTTGTCATTCAACTTATAGTTTAAAGTTGTAAAATATCTTCTTTATTCGACGAATATAGATATTCTTTTTCCTATCGCATTGCTGGATTAACTTGCATTACACATTCTTCCTACGGAGTCGACGGCATTCGTGGGATTTTTTACCGCAGTTTTTCTATAAATAAAGTGTAAATACGACACATATGGGTACTCCCATGGCATTCTCGCAACGTATTTATAGAAACTTGCTACAGGTGATGCTATGAAGACCAGTATTCTCAACAGAGCTATGTTGAGCAGTGAGGTTTCCTACTAATCTCCCAATCCATGTGCTTGCTCAACATATTTCTAAGCACTATCCAAAGTATTCAAAATGCGGAACAAGAAAGCATAGGGACTTTGCATGCATTTGGGGCACACAGTGTTGCATTAGTGTAATACCGTGTGCCCCATTTTCATCTACTTATTGCTGTCGTGGGCCACCTGCCTCAGTTCGATTTGAACATCAAATTGAACTGGAGGTAATAATATGGCCCATGAAGATGAGAGCCAATATTCCGGGAACGATCATTTACGAGCCCGGTTTACTATGTGGTTAAACACAACCTTGATTCGCGCAAGAACACGGTATCTGGAAACACATACACAAAAGCTTGAAGTAATTCCGCTGGATGCAGGACTATCAGAAAGCATTCCTGATCCAGTCGACTATTTCGTTGATACCGAACGTAGTAAAAATGATTTTGACTTTGCAGAGGAGCGGCTCGCCAAAGCCTTTTCTGAACTCACTCTGATGCGCCGTGAAGTTTTACGGTTACTTTTTGTTGAAGAGAAGACTTCAGAAGAAATTGCTAAACTGCTGTGTATTTCCCCAAATTCCGTATATCAGTTTAAGCATCAGGCATTGGATAAGCTGCGAAACTTATTAACAGAAGGAGCTGATGAGAATGGATAAAGCAGAATTTGAAACAGTCCTGCAAGGTGCTGTTGCCGGTAGGCATGAAGATCTGGAGCAGATATTACAACTGTATGCACCGTTGATCCGTAAATACTCTTTTATCAAGGATACTTTCGATGAGGATCTTCATCAGTATCTGCTGATACATATTGCGCTTAACATCAACAAGTTCACATTCTGATTCCTCTGCCCCCTGGGAATTTCTCAGGGGGCATTTTTTACGCTAAATTTTTCCAAACTTATAAGAAACGCAGTTTACTCATGGCTCTTTAGTAGTGAGGGACTTACCCCCACCCGTTGCACCTTGAAAAGTTCATACCTTCCAGTTGATACATCCCTTTGTTGAGGAGCGGCTATCCTTCTGACAGCCTATCAGAACCATGAGCACTTATATATGGGTAGCACCCATATAACGCGAGGATCCGCAAAGGTACAATGGTACTTCCGTAAAACGCGGCCCGGCCATAGTGAAGGCGGGGAGATGAAATTTCTATGGACCTGTTCGCCACAGGCATCAACTGGATATATCATTATTTCTTTATTCTTAAATAATACCCATTGATAGGAGGTGGCCAAATGGGTTATGGACGTCAAGATGTCGCTGCTACAAAGCAATTCATAAAGAAATTTGTACGTTATAAAGAAGGCGCAGAAAGATATAGCCTGGGGCTTACCAAATTTCAAGCACTTGCAAAAGAGGCAAAAGCCGTTTACAAGGTAGACGGTGTTGCATTAGTTAATTGCGAACTCTTCGAACGATATCTGGAAACTTTCAGGGAGTTCTGAATGGATATAATCACGAACATACTATCAGGATTTCTGGCACAAGGACTTGACTTTTTGTCTTACAATAAGTATAATCTAAGTAATGCGGAGGTAGCTGTACAATGAGAACTGGACGACCGAAGGAAGAAGGCGCAAAGCGTAAGACCATTACAATTCGCCTGACAGAGGAACTGTACAAGAAAATCGTTGAATATGCTGCCGAGCATAACCTGTCAAAGACAGATGTTGCCTTGCAAAGCTTGGAAAAGTTCTTATCAAAAAAAGAATGAGTGCTATGAAATCCTTCTTTATCAACATATGAAGGAGGAAATTACATGGCAAAAGCACGCAAAGATGACCGGGGCAGAGCACTTAGAAAGGGTGAGGTTCAAAGAGCTTCGGATAAGCGTTATATGTATACGTACACCGATCCTTTGGGTCGGCGCAAATTCATATACGCAAATGATTTGGTTGAGCTTCGAGAAAAGGAAAAACAGCTGGTAAAGGATCAGCTGGATGGTCTGGATCTGTATGTAGCCGGTAAGGCCACAGTCAATGATACATTTGACCGTTATCTTTCTACCAAATTTAAACTGAGAGAAACCACTCGCAGTAACTATACATACATGTATGACAGGTATGTCAGAGAAACATTTGGTAAGAAAAAGATTGCAGAGATAAAGTTTTCCGATGTCCTCCAGTTCTATCTTTACCTGTTGAACGACGATGGGCTCGCACTCAGCACACTGGATAATATCAATACACTGCTGCATCCGACATTTCAGCTTGCGGTTCGGGATGAAATCATTCGCAAGAATCCCTCCGATGGTGTCATGAAGGAGATCGCTAAAGAAACAGACAAAACCAGAGGTATCCGCAGAGCATTAACCGTTGAACAGCAACGGGCATTTATGGGGTATATTGCCAACCATCCGGTTTATTACCACTGGTGGCCCATGTTTACCGTTCTGCTTGGTACTGGATGCCGCATCGGCGAAGCTCTGGGCCTGCGCTGGGAAGATCTTGACTTTGAGAATAGGGTCATCAGTGTTAACCACAGCATGGTTTATTATCCTGTGGGAGATTCCCGCACATCAGTGCAAAAGATCTCAAAACCAAAGACCGAAGCTGGTATTCGAACCGTTCCGATGCTTGATACGGTATACGATGCCTTTATGCTGGAACGAGAAGAGCAGGAAGAAAATGGCTTCAATCAGACCGTCATTGATGGAATGACCGGATTTGTGTTTGTTAACCGAAATGGCGGAGTTCCTAATCCTCAGACCATTAACCGAACGATCAAGCGCATCTCTCATAGCTACAATTCCGAAGAGGTTGTTAAAGCAAAACGAGAGCGACGAGATCCGATTATCCTTCCTGATTTTTCTTGTCACCATCTCCGGCACACATTTTGCACCAGGCTTTGTGAACACGAAACCAATTTGAAAGTGATCCAGGCAATTATGGGCCACCGTAACATTGAAACCACGATGGACATATACGCCGAAGCTACGGATCGCAAAAAGCAACAAACATTTGAAAACCTGTCAAAACTGGATATCTTCTAAGAAGGGTTCTCGCGCGGAGAGTCTGACAACAAATATCCTGCTGTGACAACAATTTGACAACAACTTCGCATTTTTCCTGAATCAATACGACCGGGTATGAATAGGGGAAAATAAAGCGAATGAAGGGATATGAATGAACCTGAAGAGGTGCGATGTTGGGGAGAAACATTTCCCCACCATGAAGCCCATGGACTAATCGAATACATTGTCCCCGGTTCCAAAGAACCGGGGACTTTCCGAATCTGACATTCTGGAGGACTTTCTATGAACCGTGAAAATAAGCGCAAGCAGTATGAAAAGGGCTACTACAAGACCCATGCCTGCGACGAGACCTTTACCTGCAAGAATTGTGGCCGTACCGTAGTGCCTGCGGGAGCCGGCTCCGACCACCGGAACCACTGCCCTAACTGCCTTCACAGCCTCCATGTGGATATTGAGCCCGGTGACCGGGAATCCGACTGCGGCGGCGTTATGGAGCCTGTGGCCGTCTGGGTCCGCAACAAGGGTGAGTGGGCCATCATCCACCGCTGCCGCCGCTGCGGTGAACTCAGCTCCAACCGGGTGCTGGCAGACGACAACCCCATGAAGCTCATGTCCATCGCCATGAAGCCCCTGGCAAATCCCCCCTTCCCCCTGGAGCGCATTGAGGAAATGACCGCCCTGATGGGCGGCGAGGGTACTCTTCCTGCGGATATGCGTAAGGAGAGCTGACATGAAGATCGCAGTGACCTACGAAAACGGGAACATCTTCCAGCACTTCGGCCATACCGCCGCCTTCAAAATCTACGAAGCGGAAAACGGGAGACTGCTGTCCTCTCAGGTGCTTTACACCAACGGCAGCGGTCATGGCGCACTTGCAGGCCTGCTGGCCCGGGAGGGTGTCAACGCCCTGATCTGCGGCGGCATTGGCAGCGGTGCCCGGTTCGCTCTGGCGGAGGCCGGGATCGCCATCTACGGCGGCTGCTCCGGCGATGCGGACGAAGCCGTGGAGCTGTTCCTTGCCAACGCCCTGGACTACGACCCCTGCGCCCGGTGCAGCCATCACGATTCCCACCACGGTGAGGGCCACACCTGTGGCAATCACGGCTGCCATTAACATCGATATAAATCCCTTGCAGGATTTTCGATATACGCCTGCGGCGTTCGATATGTGCATACGCACCCGATATGCACTGCGGTGCGAGAGGGATTTATAACATATCGAATCCGGATCGCGGATATATCGAATTTCCCGCAAGGGAAATATATCGATTTTGCGAAGCAAAAATATCGAAAAAAATTTCCACCCTGGGAAGACCTTCCGCAGTCTCCCAGGGTGGATTTTTTATTTCTCCTTCGCCAGCCAATACTTCCCATTCTCCCGCTGCATGATGCCCTCGCCAATCATGTCCCGGCGGATGGTGCAGAAATCGTCGTGGAAATCGGCAATGATGATGTTGACCTCCCGCTCGGTGTAGACCATTCCAGGCTGGAAGGACTTTGCGATCTCCTCCAGAATGATCCGTTCCTTCTTCCGCTGGGCCGGGATGGACTTCAGCCTGCCGTACTCAAAGAAGGAATCAATGACCCGCTGGCGGTACTCTGCCTCCCGCCGGGCCTGGAGGGCCGCCTCGTCGGACTCCTCACAGATAATATCCAGGATCCGAGACAGGAACACATCCCGTTTCAGGGAATACATGGTGTAATACTGGCTGCGGTAAGAGGTCACCGCCCCCGCGTCCGCCAGCTTTTTCAGGTGGAAGGAAATGGTTGCCGGGGTCAGATCCAGCCGCCCCGCCAGCCGCTCCACATACATATCCTCTTTCACAAGAGACTTTAAAATCTGAAGCCGGGAGCGGTCGGCCAGGCATTTGAACAGCTTGATGGCTTCGGTCTCGCTCATGCTTCCTCCCTCCAAATCTCCCTAAGGGTCTCCCGGATTTCCCGGACGGCATCCAGCTTCACGCCCTCTATGTGGGCCTTTTCCACCTGTCCGTGGGTCTCCGCCTGAGCCTTGGCGGTCTGCCAGCTTTGGGGAATGGCGTCCAGCTTTTCCCGGAGGAAGTCCACCGCCTTCTCCTCCCCCACTGCCTTCACGCCTGCGGCAAGTACGGTGCGAAAAATATCAAACACATTTCCACGAATCTTGGCAAACACCGCCTCATCCTTTCGCTCCTGCCCCACCAAACGCTTCTCCTCCACAGCGCAGGCCGCGATCTGGGATGTAAAATAGTCATTCATTTTCTTCACTCTCATTTTCTGTCTCCTTCTCCGGCGCAAGAACAAACGCGCCAGAATTCACAAAATCTATGTGCATGTTCGCCTTGTTTTCACCACCAAATATGTTATTGGCACCGATAGCAATATGGAAAGTACCCGCCATCTTTTCGTCCAGCACCGTATAGCCGCACAGGTCTTTCACACCAGGATTCAGCCCCAGTCCCAGCTCACATACCACTCGGCCCTCCGGGGCCAAGCCTTCGATAAACTCCCTGACCTGTGGATGGCTGCTATCCGCCAGCCTGCCCTCCCGGATGTAAAGCACCACATTTTCAAATACGCCCACATCCTCGATAAACAGCTTCGGGAAGAACACACTTCCGACGGTCTTTTCCTCCCGGGGTGCAATGTAGACTTCTCCGCAGGGCCAGTCTCCATCACCCGCATCCAGATGCCACTGCCTGCCCGTCAGGTCAAACCAAAGACTGCTCCCCTCCCCGGTGTGCAGGACATAATGGTTGTATCGGTTCAGTTCCCGTATCCTGGTTCCTCCGACACTTTGCAGCGCATCATAGTCAATGCCATAAGCCGCCTCCATCCGGGCAATATAATCCTCCGGTGCCAGCCCGGATTCCTCCGCATTTTCTGCAATGGGCAGGCGAATCTGCAGGAACCGCCTAGCTGTCATCAACGCCCCAAACAGTTTGGAAATATAGCGGCGGTACAACGCCATCTGCTTCTCTTCCAGCGGATATCCCAGAATGATCGGCTGATAAGCAAACAAATCCAGAACCGTATCAAATCCCGAAAGGCTCTCAAAGTAACTCTCCGGGAAGCATCCTTCCCCTGCGTTTGCAAAAATTTCCCGGTTTACAGACCGGGCCTGCTGTAAAAAGATAGGCGTTGCCCCCCGTGCTGCCACCGCAGACATAAAAGCGTTTGCCAGCCCTTTCTGGCCGTCCTCTCCCCAAAAATGCACCAGCACTCGCTCTCCAGGTCGAATCCCGCTGGCCTTTACAATTTTCTTCACATATTCCATTTCCATGGGTATCACCTCCGATGTTTTGATTATATATCAGTCTTTTTATTTTGTCAATATTTATTTAGATATTCATCTAATTATAAACATCAGAAAATCCACCCGAAATGAACCATAGAGGTTCTTCGGGTGGATTTTCCGATATTTTCGCCGGGCGAAAATATATCCGCTTCGCGGATTCGATATGCTATAAATCCCTCTCGCACCGCAGTGCATATCAAGTGCTTGCACATATCGAACGCCGCAGGCGTATATCGGAAATCCCGCAAGGGATTTATATCGAGGTAATGTGTCCAGATGACACATTACCTGTCCTCCACCAACCGGGTCTTTCCCAGCTGGGCCTTATGGTAATAGATGGCAGTAAGCGTACTGCACAGCAGCCAGCCTGCGGGGTAGCTCATGGCGATGGGGATGATCTCGTTGCAGATTTGGGACATAGCGAACAGGTAGATCTGCCGGAACACCACGAAGGAGGTCAGCATAATGACCATGGGGGCCTTGCTGTTGCCCGCGCCCCGGAGGGCACCGGAATAGACCTGGTTGAAGCAACACAGCACATAGAAGGGGGTCATCCACCGCAGCAGCAGGGAGCCATACTCCACCACCTCGGGCTTATCGTTGAAGAAGGCCACGATATTGGGGGCAAAAATCAGCACCGGCACCATCAGGATCAGGGTGCTGCAAATGGCAAGGAACAGTGCGCGGCTGACGCCCTTTCTGGCCCGCTCCACCTGGTTGCAGCCCAGGTTCTGGCCCACGAAGGTGGTGGACGCCAGAGCAATGGACTGCATGGGCAGGAACAGCAGCTGGTCAACCTTGGCATACGTCGTCCAGCCGGACATACAGTTGTCACCGAAGTAATTGATATAGGACTGGACAAAAATATTGGAGAAGGAGGTGATCGCCATCTGGATGGCGGCGGGGATACCCACCCGGATGATCTTCTTCAGCATATCCCAATGGAGCCGCAGAGAGCGCAGGCGCAGCTTGATACACTCGTCTGTCCGCAGCAGTGTCGCCATCACCAATACTGCAGAGGTTGCCTGGGACAGGATCGTAGCCAACGCCACACCCTCAACGCCCATATCAAAGGCCAGGACGAACACCAGATCCAGCACCGTATTCATAATGGCACAGACCACCAGGAAATAGAAGGGCCGCTGGGAATCGCCCACCGCCCGGAGGATACCCGCGCCGATGTTATAGAGCATCAGACCCAGAATGCCGCTGAAATAGATGGTGAGATAGGCGGTGGATTCTGGCAGCACATTCTCCGGGGTCTTCATCAGCCGCAGCATAAAGGGTGTCATGCCGAGGCCCACGCCAGTGAAGATCACGCCCAAAATCAGGGTCATGGTGATGGCGGTATGGACGGTTTTTTCCACCTGGTCGTACCGTTTCGCACCGTAATACTGGCTGATGACCACGCCCGCACCGGAAGAAAGGCCCATAAAGAAACCGATGAGCATATTGATAATGGGGCCCACGGTGCCCACGGCGGCGTAAGCCTCGTTGCTGACAAACTTACCCACCACCCAGGTATCCACGGTGTTGTACAGCTGCTGGAAGATATTGCCCACCAGCAGCGGCAGCGCAAACAGAATAATGTGACGGATGATGTTTCCTTCCGTCATGTCCACATCCTTGCCCCGCTTGGGCACAGGCAGGTGGACAGAATGGGATTTACCGGACATTGTGCATTCCTTCTTTTTATAATCTCTGTATAGTATAGCATCATATGGATGCGTTCGCAACCATTTTTTACAAAAACTACAGGGCGGGTTTTCCCCGCCCTGTTTTGGTAATTCGGTTACAGCTGTCCCTGTCTTTCCATTTCTTCCCGGATTTGCTTGTGGGTCTTACCGAAGCGGAATGCCACCACGGAGAAGACCATACCCAGCACCCAAGAGGTCAGCAGGGAGACGGACAGAGAGAAGGGATGACCGTTGGGGTACTCCGCACTCCTGGTAAAGAACGCCAGGATATAGGCAATGGGCACCCGCAGAGCAACGGTGGTCAGAATGGAGATCCACATGGGGGTAACGGTATTGCCGCAGCCACGCATGACGCCGCCCAGCACCTGGGTAATGGACACGCCGATGTACCCCGCCGCCATGATCTGCATCATCCGTCCCGCCAGATCAATGAGGGCTTCCGTCGTCGTAAAGATGGCGAACAGGTACTTATTCAGGAACAGCAGCACCACCACGATCACCGCCGCAAAGGTCTGGGCAATGAGGCTGCCCTGAATGACACCCTTCTGGACCCGGTCAAATTTCCCCGCGCCAACGTTCTGGCCGGTGTAAACGGACATAGCCTGGCCGAAGGAGAAGTTGGGCATCATGGCAAAGCCGTCCACACGCATGATGATGACATTGGCGGCGATAACCATCTCGCCCATGGAATTGGTCAGGGACTGGACCACCATCATGGACATGGACATAATGGCCTGGGTGATGCCGGAGGGGATGCCAATACTGATGATCCGCATGGCAACGGCCTTCTCCAGCCTGATGGTGGATTTATTCAGGTCAAAATGCTCGCCCATCCGCATCAGCTTCAGGAAGCAGAACACGGCGGAAATAGCCTGGGAAATGACGGTAGCCAGAGATACACCTGCCACACCCATACCCAGAGACGCTACAAAATAGATATCCAGCACCACATTCAGTGCCGCCGCCAGCAGCAGGAAGCCCAGGGCAGAAACACTGTCGCCCAGGCCCCGGAGGATGCCGGAAAGCATGTTATAGAAGAAGAAACCAATGATGCCGAAGAAATAGATATTCAGGTAATCGGCGCACCAGTCAATGATGGAGGCGGGAGTATCCAGCAGTTCCAGCAGCGGCATGGTGATCATAGGGCCCACGATCATAATGAAGACGGTGGCCACAAAGGTCAGGGAAATACAGTTGCCGATGCCCTTGCTGAGGCCCTCCCGATCCCTTGCGCCGAAGCTCTGGGACACCACAATGCCCGCGCCGGTAGAGATACCCACGAACAGTGCCAGCAGCAGATTCAAAATGGGGCTTGCGCTGCCCACGGCGGCCAGGGCGTTATCGCCCACATACATGCCCACGATCACCGAGTCGGCAGTGTTATACAGCTGCTGGGCAATATTGCCGAGGAGCATGGGAACGGAAAACTCCATGATCCGCTTCCAAGGCGCGCCCTGGGTCATGTCCTTGGCGGAAAACATACTTTTTAAACTCACTTATGTCCACTCCTTTTTCTTTCTCTTTTTTATTTTACAGCAAAACGGTTCCGATTGCAACCAATATTATTGCGGAACCCCCCTCCCGGAGGAACTTATTTATAATACAACATTGACAATTGAAAGCAAATCGATTATATTATATTTGGTTGAAATGCGTAAAACTTACTAAATTTAATAAAGGATAAGGTGATTCACATGTACATGGATGATTACAAGCGTTGGCTGGCCGCGGATCTGGAGGATCCCGCTCTGACCGAAGAGCTGCGCGCGATCGAGGGCCAGGACAACGAGATCAAGGAACGGTTCGCCGTCGCTCTGAAGTTCGGCACCGCCGGTCTTCGCGGTGTTCTGGGCGCAGGCTCCAACCGGATGAACATTTACGTCGTCCGTCAGGCCACCCAGGGTCTGGCAAACTGGGTCAAGACCCAGGGCGGCAGCCAGCTGGTCGCCGTTTCCTATGACAGCCGTATCAACTCTGATGTCTTCGCCAAGGAGACCGCCCGTGTTCTGGCTGCCAACGGCATTAAGGTTCGTATCTACGATGCACTGATGCCCGTTCCCGCGCTGTCCTTCGCCACCCGGTACTACAAGGCCAACGCCGGTGTCATGGTCACCGCTTCCCACAACCCCGCCAAGTACAACGGCTACAAGGCCTACGGCCCCGACGGCTGCCAGATGACCGACGATGCCGCCGCTGTTGTCTACGCGGAAATTCAGAACACCGACATCCTGACCGGCGCAAAGCTGATCTCCTTCGAGGAAGGCCTGGCTCAGGGCCTCATCGAGTATGTGGGTGACGACTGCAAGGAAGGCCTGTACGATGCCATCAAGGCCTGCCAGGTTCGTCCCGGCCTGTGCAAGACCGCCGGTCTGAAGCTGGTCTACTCCCCCCTGAACGGCTCCGGCCTGGTGCCCGTCACCCGTATCCTGTCTGACATCGGCATCGACGATATCACCATCGTTCCCGAGCAGAAGTACCCCGACGGCAACTTCCCCACCTGCCCCTACCCCAACCCTGAGATCTTCGAGGCTCTGCGGCTGGGTCTGGAGCTTGCTACCAAGACCGGTGCTGACCTGATGCTGGCTACCGACCCTGACGCTGACCGCGTGGGCATCGCCATGAAGTGTCCCGACGGCTCCTACGAGCTGGTTTCCGGCAACGAAGTGGGTGTCCTGCTGCTGGACTACATCTGCGAGGGCCGCATTGAAAAGGGCACCATGCCCAAGAACCCCGTGGCTGTCAAGTCCCTGGTCTCCACTCCTCTGGCTGACGCTGTCGCCGCCAACTATGGTGTCGAGATGCGCAACGTCCTCACCGGCTTCAAGTGGATCGGCGATCAGATTGCCCGTCTGGAAGCTGCGGGCGAGGTGGAGCGTTTTATCCTGGGCTTTGAGGAGTCCTATGGCTACCTGGCCGGTCCCTATGTCCGGGACAAGGATGCCATCATCGGCTCCATGCTGATCTGCGAAATGGCCGCCTACTACCGCTCCATCGGCTCCTCCGTCAAGGAGCGTCTGGAAGCCATCTACGCCAAGTACGGCCGCTACCTGAACAAGGTGGACTCCTACGAGTTCCCCGGCCTCTCCGGCATGGACAAGATGGCCGGCATCATGGCTGACCTCCGTGCCAACGCTCCCGCTGAGATCGGCGGCTACAAGGTCGTGAAGGTCACCGACTACACCAAGACCGAGGAGACCGGCCTGCCCAGCGCAAACGTCCTGGTCTACGGTCTGGAAGGCGGCGCGACTGTCATCGTCCGTCCCTCCGGCACCGAGCCTAAGATCAAGACCTACTTCACCACCCTGGGCAAGGACCTGGCCGAAGCACAGGCACAGAAGGATACCCTTGCCGCGGCTTTGAAGCCCATCCTGGCATAATCCCAACCAAAAACCACCGGGCAGACCAACGTCTGCCCGGTTTTCCTGTCCAAAAAAGCACTGCCGCGCGGGCAGTGCTTTTTTATTGGTCAATATTTGGGATTGGGGCCCCACTGGTTATCGGCAGTGCTGTCCTGGCAGGCCCAGACCAGGAAGATGATCTGACCCACCAGAGGGATCAGATTGATGAGATACCATGTACCGGCCTTGCCGATATCATGGAGACGGCGGACACCGATGGCAATGCCGGGGATCAGAACAGCCAGGGACCAGATCCAGGCGAAGTCAGGCAGCGCAGTGGAGATCACGGCACTGACCAGGAAATTGAACAGGCTGGCAAACCAGTATTCGCTTCTTCTGGAGCGTCCATTAAAATCGGTATAGCGGGTGAAGAACAGCTTGATCGCGTCCAGGAAGCTGACGCTGGGCTTGGGCTCTGCCATGGCCGCGCCACAGGTAGCGCAGAAGGCTGCGCTGTCGGGGGATACATTTCCGCATTTCTTGCAATACATAGTATTTCTCTCCTTTTTGGGGTATATAATCAAGCCATGACAGTTCCGTCAGGATTGAACAGGGGGAGTTTCTCCAGGTAGATCAGGTCAGGACGCTCCTGGGCTTCGCCTTCTGCCAGGATGGCCATGCGGCCGCAGATCTCGCCGCCGGCCTTTTCCACCAGGGCTTCCAGGGCCTTCAGGCTCTCGCCGGTGGAGATCACGTCATCCACGATCAGGATTTTCTTGCCCTTCATCAGGGCAGCATCCGCGCCGTCCAGGTACAGCTTCTGCTCCTTGGCGGTGGTGATGGAATGGACGGTGACGCTGAAAATGTCCCGCATATACAGCTTGGGGGCTTTCCGGGCCAGGATGTACTTGGGGTCCCCTGCCTGGCGGGCCATTTCGTGGGCCAGAGGAATGCCCTTGGCCTCGGCGGTGATGATGTAGTCGTACTCCGGGGCACGCTTCAGCAGCTCCCGGGCGCAGGCCACAGTCAGCTCCTGGTCGCCGAAAATGACGAATCCGGCAATGTACAGGCTTTCATTCACAGGGCAGATGGGCAGGTCACGCTCCAGACCCGCCACGGTCATACGGTAGAACATGGGAAATCGCTCCTTTTCCATTTTATTCTACAGTAATTATACTACGCCCGGCGGCTTTGTCAAGCAAAACAGAGGGCTTGATATTTCCCACCGAAGAGCGTATAATGAGGAGCGAAATGATTCATAAGGAGTTGTTACCCCAATGCTTGATATCGTCTATCAATTCATCGACAAGGCAATCGTGGACAAAGTGCTCTTTGCCGTCATCCTGCTGGTAATAGGCATTCTGGCCATTCGCATCGTTCTGAAGCTGCTGAAGCAGATGCTGGAAAAGTCCCGGCTGGAGAAGGCCGCTCACAGCCTCGTCACCTCCCTGTCCAGCGCGGTGCTGTATGTACTGCTGGGCCTGATGGTGGCCTCCGCCCTGGGTATCGACGTGACCGGTATTGTGGCTCTGGCCAGTGTCCTGACCCTGGCACTTTCCCTGGCACTGCAGAACATGGTCTCCAACATCATCGGCGGCTTCACCATTCTCTACACCCAGCCCTTCCACTCCGGCGACTATGTGGAGATCGCAGGCCAGGGTGGCACCGTCCAGGAGATCAACATGACCTACACCAAGCTGGCCACCCCCGACAATAAGGTGATCTCCATCCCCAACAGCGTGGTGGTGGCTGCCCAGATTGTCAACTACTCTGCGGAAAGCACCCGCCGGGCTGAGATTCTGGTGTCCGCCTCCTATACCGTTCCTACCCAGAAGGTCATCGATGCCCTGGCTCTGGCCGGAACCATGGACAACGTATTGCTGGATCCCGCTCCCCAGGCCGTGATCCTCAGCTATGGCGAAAGTGCCATCCAGTACAGCCTGCGCATCTGGACAAAGACCGAGGACTACTGGGATGTATATTTCGCCGTCAACCAGCGGGTCAAGCAGATCTTTGACGAACAGGGTATCGCCATGACCTACCCCCACCTGAATGTCCACCTGGACAAGTGATACATAAGGAAGGCACGCATCCGCGTGCCTTCCCTTTCTGTTGGGCGTTATTACCTGAACCTAGAGTATTTCCAGCAACGTCAGCAATGCAACCCCCGGCAGGCCCAGAGTACCGGATATCAGAACGGTAACGGCGTTGATAGGCAGATACACCCCCGTGGCAAAGGCGACGGTATTCAGCAGCCACAGGCAGAAGAAACCGCACCCGGCATGGAGGGCCACCCGAATGCCCCATTTCATGGGCAGCAGCAAAAGGCGGAGCAGCATCACCCCCAGCAGAGCAGGGATCAGCAGCGCAGCAAAATTTTCCATAGGTACCTCCGAATAAAATCAGGCCCAGAGCACATACTACCCTCGGACAGTCAAGGAAACAGAAAACAAACGTGACGACGGATGTGAACTCCTGTTTCCCAAAGTTGTCAAGTGTGTCACCGCAGGCGCAGCGGACTGGCGCGAACACGGGGAGAGACGGACGCGGCTCACCCCATACATAGTATACCATGGTAGGGGGAATAAAAAACAGAAATAGGTAGCTTGGCCGGAAACATCCACAACATCCTGTGGTGTGTCAAAAAAACTCCCATTTTTTCTCTCAAATTCTTTTGTCCTTCGCCGTTGTTTCAGCGGGGAAGCTGTGCTATAATGTTTATAATTGACGAATTTTGCGAGGAAAACAGCATGATGACCGAATCCGTATCCATTCCCCAGAGTGATGTCCGAAGGCTTTTAAGCGCGGCCAGCCCCGACGCGGCTCTGCTTTACATATTCATCCACAGCGGCAACCGTCCCCAGGACGCGGGGAAGGATCTGAACCTAAATGAATCCCGCCTGTCCTGTGCCGCTGCCACCCTGCGGCAGTTGGGGCTCTGGCCCGAGGAGCGGATCAGTCACATCGCCCCCGGCGAGCGGCCCAGCTACTCCGAAAAGGATGTGCTGGAAGCCATGGACGGCGATGCCTCCTTCCGGAGCCTGTACGGCGAAGTCCAGCGGCTGCTGGGACGCACCCTGAACACGGAAGAACTGAAAATTCTGCTGGGCTTTACCCGGTATCTGGGGCTCCCCGCCGAGGTGATCTCCGTGCTGGTCAGCTATTGCCGGGACCGTGCCCGCCAGCGGGGCAGCAGCCGCAACCCCAGCCTGCGGACCATCGAAAAAGAGGCCTACGCCTGGGCGGAGCAGGGCATCGACAGTCTGGAAGAGGCGGCAGCCTTTATTCTGGCCCAGAACGTCCGCAATTCCCGGCTCAGCCGCCTGATGAAGCTGCTGCAGATCCGTGGCCGCAGCCTGACGGCGGCGGAGGAAAAATACGCCCAGAGCTGGCTGGATCTCGGCTTTGACGATGAGCTGATCTCCATGGCCTATGAGCGAACCTGCCTGAACACCGGCGGCCTCAACTGGGCCTACATGAACAAGATCTTACAGCGGTGGCATGAGCAGGGCTTCCACACCGCCGAGGAAGTACGCTCCGGCGACCAGAAGCCGGTGCCCAAGGGCGCGTCCGGCCAGCTGGGCGCGGCAGAGCTGGAAGCCATTCAGAGAGTTTTGCGGGAGGGTTAACCTATGGCATATAGCTTGGAAGTGGTCAAGCGGGCACGGGCCCGGCTGGCCCAGGCGAAGGAGGACCGGGAATCCGAAAACCGGCAGCACCTGACGGAGGCCTATGCCCGGGTGCCCCGGATCCGGGAGATCGACATGGAGCTGCGGCGCACCATGGCAACGGCGGCCCAGGCAGCTTTCCTCCAGGGAAGCGACGGCCGGGAGCTGCTGGAACAGGTGCGCATCCAGAATCTGGAATTGCAGCAAGAGCGGGCCATCCTGGCCCGGGAAAACTTTGAGGAGGGCTTTCTGGACGAAAGTCCCATCTGCGATAACTGCGGCGGCAGCGGCTATGTGGGCTCCAACATGTGCGAATGTCTGCGGGAGCTGTGCCGCCAGGAGCAGAAGAAGGAAATTTCCATTCTCTCCGGCAGCAAGGACAGCTTCAGCCAGTTCCGTCTGGACTACTACCCCGACCGGATCGACCCCCAGATCGGCGCGAGCCCCCGGGTCATTATGGAGCGGAATTTTCAGAATTGCCGCCGCTACGCCCTGACCTTCACCCCCAACTCCGGGAATCTCCTGTTCGTGGGCGGCACGGGTCTGGGCAAAACCTACCTTTCCGCCTGCATCGCAAGAGCCGTGGCAGACCGGGGCTACAGCGTGGTCTACGAAACTGCCAACCACCTGTTCGGCAAGCTGGAACAGGCAAAATTCAATTCCACCGAGGAGACCCGCCGGGAAGCGGAGAAGTTCAACACCTGCGACCTGCTGATCATCGACGACCTGGGTACCGAAATGCCCGGCCAGTTCGTGACAGCGGCCCTCTATAGTCTCTTAAACGACCGCATTCTGGCAGGAAAGCCCATGGTCATCTCCACCAATCTGAATGTAGATGAGATGAGCCGCCGCTATTCCCCCCAGATTGCCTCCCGCCTCCATGGCGGCTTCCAGCGGCTGACCTTTGTGGGTGAGGATATCCGCATCCTCAAGAACCGAGGGCTGTGATGGAGAAATACGGCATTTTATTCGACCTGGACGGCACCCTGCTGGATACATTGGAAGATATCCGCGATGCCATCAACCATTCCCTCCGCCAGTGCGGCTACCCCGAAAGAACCTTGGCCGAAGCCCGGCAGTTCGTTGGCAACGGCGCAAAGCGGCTGATGGAGCAGGCCGTCCCCCCGGGAGAAGACCCTGCCCGGGCCCTGGCAGAATTCCAGGCCTACTACCCCGCCCACTGCCAGATCAAGACCCGTCCCTATGATGGCATTCTGCCCGCCTTGGCGGCAATCAGCGCGAAATACCCCATCGCCATCGTGTCCAACAAGCCGGACATCGCCGTGCAGCCCCTGTGCGGCCACTATTTCCCCGGCATCTACGCCCGGGGTGAGCATCCCGGCTGTCCACGGAAGCCCGCCCCAGATATGGTCTACCGAACTATGGCGGATATCGGCGTGGAAAAATGCATCTACATAGGCGACAGCGAGGTGGACGTGCTGACCGCAAAAAACGCGGGCGTTCCCTGCGTCAGCGTCCTCTGGGGCTTCCGGGATAAAGCGGATATGGAGGCCGTTGGCGGAAACTGCTTCTGCGAAACACCGGAAACCCTTACAGAAACCATCGAGGAGATCATCCATGGCAAATGAATTTTACGCCCTCATGGGGCGGATGCGCTACATCACCCGCTGGGGCCTGATGCGCAATACCTTTTCCGAAAACATTGCCGAGCACAGCCACATCACGGCGGTGCTGGCCCATTCTCTGGCCCTGATCCGCCGGGACATTCTGAAGCTCCCCACCCCCGACCCGGACCGCTGCGCCGTGGCCGCCCTGTACCACGATGCCTCCGAGATCCTCACCGGCGACCTGCCCACTCCTATCAAGTATTACAACCCCGAAATCAAGGATGCCTACAAGCAGGTGGAGAAGATCGCAGGCAACCGGCTGCTCGACATGCTCCCCCCGGAGCTGCGGGACAGCTATGAGCACCTGGTCCTGGAGGATGACCCTGAGGTAGAGCCTCTGGTAAAGGCCGCGGACAAGCTCTCCGCCCATATCAAGTGCCTGGAGGAACAGAAAGCAGGCAACACCGAGTTCGACTCCGCCGCCGGACAGACCTGGGACGCCATGCGTGCCATGAACCGCCCTGAGCTGGACTGGTTCCTGGACAACTGCCTCGCCCCATTTACCCTGAATTTGGACCAGCTGTGACTTGACGGCCCGGGAAAAATATGCTATCATAATCGAAGCCGCCGTTGTGGTGGAATCGGTAGACACAGGGGACTTAAAATCCCCCGGTGGCGACACTGTACGGGTTCGAGTCCCGTCAACGGCACCAAACAAACAGGATCCGAACCGGATTTTCTCCAAGCGGGAACAGGTTCGGATCTTTTTGTTTTATAGGCTGTGAAAGTATACGCTTCCCCAAAATTTTCGAAGCCGCTTGCAATGGAGCCGATGCTGATGTATAATGGAATTGGATTTATAGACCTAAATTGGGCAAGGGAGGTATTTTCATGAAAAGAATCTGGGCAATATTGGTGATCCTGTTGTTCCTTGCGGCAACCGCGCTCTCCTTCTTTGTTGGAGACTACATGAGCGACAAGCAGCACATGGAAGATAGATTGCAACGTTGCGGCAGATATGTTTCCTTTGCGATCGATACGATTGAAGACAAGGGGCTTTCTCTGGAGGGGGCATTGGACGCAATCACCAGCAACATCTGGGTGGCCCACGAGCTTTGCGACGATCCCGAACTATCCGCTGAACTCAGCAATTTATGGAATATCCTGGTTTATGAAGAAGGTGCATATGCCGGGCAGGAGGATGTTCTGATATCTCAATTGAAAGATATTCTGAACAGATGTCAGTAGATCCGGTCAAATCCAACCGAATGAACAGACCGCACGGTTTCCAAAGAATCCCCCCGTGATATGGCGAGCACAGCACATATCACGGGGGGATTTTGAAATTCCCTGCATTTTTATTTCGACGATCCCCGCCGCTTGCAGGCATACTCATATGCTCTCTTAAAATCCTGCATTTCCCGGTAGCATTGTTCCAGCAAGGGAGCCGTTTCCTCCGGGCAGGCTTCCTCGGCGGCGTGGAAGCATTGGGCAGCTTCGGCATAGTTTTCCCGCAACAGCCAAGCCCGGCCCTTCAGCAGCTGCCACTGAGCCGTGTCCTGATTTTCCGCCGCGTCCAGCAGGGCGGCAGCCCGCTCCCCTTCCCCGTTTTCCAGGGCTGCCCGGGCACGCAGTATCAGCTCCCCGTCCAGGCTGGGCAGCCGGGCACAGAGGGGGGATACCGTCTCCTGGACCTGCTCAAGAAGCAGAACCCGGCGGCGTTCCAGCTCCGGGGCACAATAGACACCCTCGGGAACCGGCTCCGTCAGCAGCTGCCTGGCATACGCCTGCCGTCCCTCCGCTGCCGCGGTCTCCCCCATACCCAGCCGGGCCAGAACATCCAGCAGGGCCTTTTCCCGGTCATAGACCCCATCCGGGCCACGGTACTGCTTCAGGGTCTCCGCCGCAATGGCGTAGTTCCCCTCATCCAGAGCCCGGCGGGCCTGAGCCATCCGGTTTTGATTGGAGGACACCACCGCGTCCTCCTCCAAAAAATAGCTGACGGGCTTTCCCAGCCGCCCGGCGAGATAGCGTAGGGTGGACATGGAGGGCCGGGCGGTACCGTGCTCGATCTGGGAAAGCATATTGCGGGTGATCTCCTCCCCGCACAACTGCCGCTGGCTCAGCCCCGCCTCAAGCCGGGCACACAGAAGCTTTTCCCCAAGCTCCATCCTTTCCACCTCCGGGTAATTGAAATTTACCCACAGTATAGCATATTTTCCCCCATATTTCCACCGTTACAAAAAATTCATTTGCTATTTTGTCCGGTTTGGTTTATAACTGTAGTAATTGATAAATGAGGAATGGTATCCCTTTCAAACATCCTGTATCAAGAATTTCTGATTTCATTTCAGACTGGAGGAAATTATGGACATTCGCAATCCCAAGCGGCTGAAGAAGGTAGCCGCCCATCGGCTGGAAAACGCCCGGGACGCAGGGAGGATCCTGCTGATCTACGGCGGCATTCTGGCCGTCAGTTCCCTGCTGGTCACCGGCTTCAATTCGATACTGAGCAGCCAGATTTCCCAAACGGGCGGTCTTGGCAACATGGGCACCCGCTCCATCCTTTCCACCTTCCAGACCATCCTGCCCATCCTCCAAAGCGTTGTAATGCTGTGCGTAGAGTTCGGCTACATGGCCGCCATGCTGCGCATCGCCCGGAACCAGTACGCCTCCCCCATGTCCATGAAGATGGGCCTGGAACGGGCCTGGGTATTGATCCGCACCATGCTGGTCCAGTCGGCCATTTACTGCTGCGCCTGCCTTGCAGGCCTCTACCTGGCTTCCATGATCTTTTCCTTCACTCCCCTGTCCAATGCCGCTACCGAGCTGCTGACGCCCCTGCTGGCCCAGGCATCTGACCCGGAAGCTCTGATCGCCGCCATGGATGAAGCCACGCAGCTGCAGCTGCTGCAAGCCTCTATTCCCCTGTTTGTCCTGTGCCTGGTCTGCTGTGTCGCCCTGATGATCCCCATCTCCTACCGCTACCGGATGGTGTACTATGTACTGATGGACAAACCCTCCTACGGTGCCATGAAGGCTCTGCGGGAGAGCAAAGCCATGATGCGGGGCAACAAGCTGGCTCTTTTCAAAATGGATCTGGGCTACTGGTGGTACTACGGTCTGATCGCCCTGACTGCCGTGCTGTGCTACGGCGACGTGATCCTGGCACTGCTGGACATTTCCCAGCCCTTCTCCTCTACCGTCAGCTATTACCTGTTCTATGTTTTGTCTCTGGCGGCCCAGTTGGGGGTCTACTGGTTCTTCCGCAACCGGGTGGAGGTTTCCTACGCCCTGGCCTATGAATCCATCCGTCCCAAAGAGGAACCTGAGGGCGGCGCGGTTCTGGGCAATATTTTCCAGATGTAACCCAATAGGCGGGCCCGCGCAGGCCCGCCTTTTTTAAAAAAGGAGGCAAGCCTATGAGATACGCGCCCTTCCGCCCGCTGGAAACCGCCCGCCTGCGGCTGCGGAAATTGGAAACCGGGGACGTTCCCCTGTATTTTGCCCGGCTGGGAAGCAGTCAGCGGGTGACGGAGCACATGCTGTGGGTACCCCACAAAGATATTTCCGAGTCGGAAGCGAGCATTCGCAAGGCTCTGAGCCGCTATGAAACGGGGAAATTCTACCGCTGGGCCATCACAACGCGGGAGGAGAACGCCATCATCGGCATCATCGACCTGCTGCGCTTTGATGAAGACCGCGGCACCTGCTCCTTCGCCTATATGCTGGGGGAGGACTTCTGGGGCCGGGGCTACGGCACCGAAGCGGTGAAGGCAGTGCTTGCCTTCGCCTTTTCCGAAATGGAACTGGAAGCAGTGGAAGCCGACCATTTTGCGGAAAATCCCGCCTCCGGGGCGGTGATGTGCAAAGCAGGCATGACCTGTCAGGGTGTTGCTCCCGGAGCATATGAAAAGAACGGGGTTCAGCATGACGCACCCCAATACCGTATCACCCGGGAGGAATGGCATAGGCAGAACGGACAGCGGTGAGCTGTCCGTTTCTTTTCTTGACTTCCCCAAAAGATTGTGTTAAATTTACAGGGTATTTGTAAAAAACACGGAATTTTCGGAGGAGAAAAAATGAAAAAGGGCAACCCCATCGCACTGCTGCCCATCGGCGTGTTTCTGGCGATCTACTTAGGGCTGGGCCTGCTGTTTGAGTACGGCCTGAATGTCTACATGGGCTTCTACAACATCCCCATCGTCATCGCTTTCCTGGCGGCCATTCTGGTGGCCTGTCTGCAAAACAAAGCTCTGGGCTTTGACGAAAAGCTGGAGATCATGGGCCGGGGCGTAGGTGACAAAAACATCATCACCATGCTGCTGATTTTCCTGACCGCAGGCGCATTTGTGGGTGTGGTAGGCCGTTCCTCTGCCCAGAGCGTGGCCTATTTCATGCTGACCCTGATCCCCGCACGGTTTGCGGTGGCCGTTCTGTTCCTGGTAGCCTGCTTCGTTTCCACCGCCATGGGCACCAGCGTTGGCACCATCACTCTGCTGGTTCCCATTGCCGTAGAGGTGGCCCAGGCATCCAGCTTCGACTTGGCACTGTGCGTGGGCACCGTAGTGGGCGGTGCCATGTTCGGCGACAACCTCTCCTTCATCTCCGACACCACCATCGCCGCCTGCAACGGCCAGGGCTGCGCCATGAAGGACAAATTCCGGGGCAATTTCCGGATCGCCCTGCCTGCCGCGGCGGCTACCTTGGTGCTGGTGCTCCTGCTGACCATGCATCAGGACATCGCCCCCATTGAAGCGGAATACAGCCTGCTGCAGATCCTGCCCTATGTGCTGGTGCTGGTAGGTGGCATCGCTGGTGTCAACGTATTCGTGGTGCTGCTGGTGGGTATCCTGTCCGGCGCGGTGATCATGCTGGGCACCGGCGAAACTGCCGCAACGGAGCTTCTGGCAAATATGGGCAGCGGTGCCGCGGGCATGTTTGAGACCAGCATGGTGGCCATTTTGGTTGCCGCCATGTGCGCCCTGATCCGGGTCTACGGTGGCTTCGACGCACTGCTGGCCTTCATCCAACGTCTCTTCAAGGGATACAATGGCGGACAGCTGGGCATGGGCCTGCTGGTGGGTGCCATGGACATCGCCACCGCCAACAACACCGTCGCCATCGTCATGGCGAACCCTATCGCCAAGGAAATGAGCCGGGACTATGGCATCAGCCCCCAGCGTGCTGCCTGCATTCTGGATACCTTCTCCTGCATCTTCCAGGGCATCATCCCCTACGGTGCCCAGCTGCTGGTCGCCGTGTCCACCGTCACCGAAATGGGCCAAAGCGTCACCGCCTTCGAGATCATGCGGTACCTGTTCTATCCCTATCTTCTGTTCCTCAGCTGCCTTGCCGCTATCTACCTGGTGAAAGAAAAGAAGTAAACACCAAACATCCGGGAGCAAACCGCTCCCGGATGTTTTTATGGATAAAACTCCCTTACAAAATCCATGGTCGTCCTGGTCTCAAACCCCAACCCCTGTATATATCCCAGCAGCTCCTCCATATACTCCCAATGGTTCAGCATTTCCAGCTCATAAGAATGTCCCGCCATTACAAACAGGGACGCGGGCAGGTCATTCTCCCCGAACCGGGCGATTTTCTCCCGGATGTCCGGGTCGTTGTACAGGCCGTGAATGGGGATGTGGTAGGGGTCGGCGGGGAGGGCAAAGGAATCCGCGTACTCCGACAGGCGGATATAGCGGACATATTTGCGGATAAGATGGATCTCCCGCTCCCCGCAGGCGGTGAAGGGCACACCAAAGCCAATCTCCTTCAGGCCAAAAATTTCCTTTATGACGGCGCAGTCCTTCTCTACCTCTCGCCGGAGGGCCGGGGGTGTCAGGGAATTGAGCCAGGGGTGGGTCAGGGTGTGACTTGCCACCTCATGGCCCCGGTACTGCTCCACGGTGTCCGCAAGACGCTGGCGGATCACGGGCTTTCCTTCAAATTCCCAGACAAAATCCTCCAGCCCGGAATTTAAGTTAAAGGTGCAGGGGATATGGTATTTGTTCAGCAGCTCCACAAAGGGCCTGTCCCAGATGGTACCGTCGTCGAAGCTCAGCAAAAAGATTTTTCTGGTCATGTTCTTTCCTCCCGCAGGCAGGCTTCCGCCCGGTCTAAGATCGGATGCTGTTCCTCCAAAAGAAGCTCCCTGGCCTCCCGGAAGGACATCCAGCGGTATGCTCGGATCTCCCGTTCCTCTATTTCCGGCTCGCCGCTGACCTGTCCCAGGAACAGCACCAGCTGCTTGCACCGCCCCCGGCCCATGGGATATTCGGCCTTTTCCCGGAAGCCGGGATGCAGCACCGCTTCCAGCCCCGTCTCCTCCCGGGTTTCCCGGAGGGCAGTCTCTTCCTCCGCTTCCCCCACGTCCATGTGGCCCTTGGGGAAGCTCCAGCAGCCATTGCTCTGAAGCAAAAGAAGTACCTCCAGCCCCCGGGGTGTGTCCCGGTAAGGGATCACGCCGCAGGATTTCCGCAGAAGGGAATCAATAGTGCTGTCAAAATACTTTTCCACAAAGTGAACTGTTTCCCCGATCTGGGCCTGATGCAGCAGCATCCCCTCCGGGGCTGCCACCAGCTTGTCCTCGTTGTCGTCCCGGCGGCGGATTGCGGCGATGATGCGGCCCGTAAAGCATTCCAGGGGCCGGTCTACGCCCAGAATGTACACATCCTGCTCCTCCCCATCTCCGCCCAAAACGCCGGGGATATAGCCATAATTGATGGTATAGTGAAGGGTCACTCCCTTGGTCACATGAACAAACCCAATGGGCCGGTCAACCATGACCTCCACTCTTTTCCCCATCAGGGAGCCAATCAGCTCCTCCCGCTGCTCTGGCGTAAGAAAAACCTCTGTATTTCCGTACTGCATACATCCACCTCGCTTTTTCCCTATCCTACCACATTTCCCGGTAAAACACAACAGAAAGACGGATACCGGTGTCCTGTGAATGCAGAATGCAGAGTGCAAAATGCAGAATTGACCGTAGCCGGGTTCCCGGATGGATCATTGATTCTGCACGCAGCACTCTGCATTCTGCATTATTTCATTGCAGTGCCTCAATGGCAGCCTGAAGCTGGGGATCGTTTTCCGGCTCCAGGGTACCGTAGTAGATGGCCATATAGGTCTCGTCGTCCACCTCCACAGGGATGTCGGGAGTGATGCCCACACCTTCCAGGCTGACACCCTTGGGGGTGAAATACTTGCCGATGGACAGGCCCACTGCGGACCAGTCATCCAGGGTATAGGTGTTCTGGAAATAGCCCTTGCCGCTGGTCTGCTCGCCAATGATGACAGCCGCCTCATACTCCTGCAGGGCGGCGGCAAAGAATTCCGCAGCGGAATAGGAATCGGCATTCACCAGCACCGCCATAGGCAATTCCAAGCAGCGCGCGTCGGATTTGTCCACTGCCTCCGCCCCGGTGTAGTTCACGGTTCGGAACAGCTCTCCCTCAGGCAGCAGGTAGTCCAGCACCTGCACCAGTTCCTTGGCATAGCCGCCGGGATTGTTGCGCACATCGAAGATCAACTTCTCCGCCCCCTGATCCAACAGAGCTTCTATGGCGGCGAGGGTCTCGTCGGTACAGCGGGTGTCGAAATTATTGATGGTCACCAGGCCAATGCCGTTTTCCAGCATTTCGCCGGTTGCCACGGGAACCTGAACATAAGCCCGGGTGATGGGCATGGTAAGCTCCTCCCCATCCCGGCGGACGGTGATCTCCACCTGGGTGTTCTCGGTTCCCCGAACCATGTTTCGGATGTCCACAGTGTCCATCCCCCCGATTCGGGTGCCATCCACGGCCACGATCACATCGCCGACCTGCATACCGGCCTGGTCAGCGGGACCGTTTTCATCCACCACCATCACCTCTACCCCGGTGCCGTCCTCCGCCACCACGATGGTGATTCCGATGCCCACATAGGCATTCTCCATCTGTTCCAGATAGGCCTGATATTCGCTGGCGGGGATATAATAGCTCCACCGGTCCCCCAGGGCCTCCACCATGGCTGTTGCGGCGGCATCCTCGATGGCTTCCTCGTCCACAGGGTCAATGTATTTTTCCTGGATAATTTCTTCCAACTGGGCCAGCTTGGAATATTCCGGCTCCTCCGGCGCAGTCAACAGCAGCGTCCAGAAGGATGCTGCTGCGGCCACCAGAATATAAGACAGGATCGTCAGGATCTTTTTCTTCAAAATATTCACCTTCCATGCAAGAGTTCCCACAGCCCGGTCGGGCTGTGGGATGGTTTTACGAAAGATTTACATAGTTGCAGGGGTTCACATAGGCACCGTTGTAAGCGATACCGAAGTGGAGATGGGAGCCGGTGGAAATGCCGGTGCTGCCCATATAGCCGATCAGCTGTCCCGCGGAAACCGCCTGGCCTGCGGAGACCACATAGCTTTCCATGTGCATATAAATGGAAGAGAAGCCGTCGCCGTGGTTGATGGATACATACCAGCCTGCAGAATTGGAATACCGGGCGGTGGTGACCACACCGGTGCGTGTGGCGTAGATGGGCGTGCCCTTGGGGCCTGCCAGGTCAACGCCCTGGTGATAAGAAGAAGCACCTGCGGTGGGAGATTTCCGGTAGCCGAAGGGGCTGGTCATCATCCGATAGCTGCAGGGGACCAGCCAGGTGGCATTGGATGTGACACCGGAGCTGCCGCCGGAATTGCCGCCGGTGTTCGTGCTGCCGCCGGAGCTGCCGCCGCTGTTGGTGGTGCCACCGTTATTGGTCGTAGTGGGAGGCGCAGTGGTAGTAGGGGGAATGGTGGTATAAGTAGCCATGTACGCCAGCCATTCCTGGTGCTTGGCCTCGTTGTATTCCTTTTCCTTCTTGGCGATCTCATCCAGGAATTCGGTCTTCTGCTTCTGGAATTCCTTTTCCAGCTCTTCCAGATCCTCGCCCTTGCTCAGCAGCTCCTGGATCAGTGCATCCACCTCTTCCCGCTTGGCGTCCAGCTCTACCTGGGTAGCGTTCAGCTCGGTCCTGGTCACTTCCAGATCTGCCTTTTCCAGTTCCAGCGCACTCTGGGCTTCCTCCACTGCGTCAGCGGCTTCCCCCAGCTCCTTCAGGCGGCGTCTGTCAGAGGCTGCGATCTCCGCCACCATATTCAGCCGGTCCAGAAGGTCCGAAAAGCTATTGGCCTTGAAGATCACTTCCCAATAGGAGACACTGCCGTCCTCCTCCATGGCGCGGACACGCTCTTTATTCTTTGCGCTCAGTTCGTCGTACCGGTCCTCGGCGTTGTCCAGCTCGTCCTGTTTGTCGGCGATCAGCACATTGAAGGAGGAAATCTGCTCATTGATGTTGACGATCTGGGCACTGAGCAGGCCAATCTCCTGGTCGATGACATTTTTTCTGGCAACGATATCGGCGATCTCGTCCTCATTGGCCTGGTACTGAGCCTTGACTTCCTCGATCTGAGCCTGAATTTCTTCCTTCTGCTCCTTCAGGGCATTGATCTGCTTCTTGATCTCGCTGGAGGAAGCGGCGTTGGCCGGGGTGGGCAGCAGGCCCAGGATCAGCGACAGCAGCATCACCGCTGCCATGATCCCAGCCAGGATCGCTGCCAAACGTTTGCGGTTTTTCATAATGTACTCCTTATGTAAAGGGCGGCGGCATCAGATGTATGCCATGGGGTTAACGTAGGTTCCGGCATAGGAAATGCCGAAGTGCAGATGGGGGCCGGTAGAAATGCCGGTGCTGCCCACATAGCCGATGATCTGACCCTGGGCAACGGTCTGTCCCACGGAGACCACATAGTGGGTCATGTGCATATAGATGGAAGAGAAGCCATCCAGGTGGTTGATGCTGACATAGTTGCCCGCGCCGCCTGCCTGGTAGCTGGCAGCAGTGACCACACCGGACCGGGCCGCATAGATGGGTGTGCCCTGGGGACAGGCCATGTCGATGCCGTTGTGCATCCGCTCATAGCCCAGCACGGGATGGACCCGCATGCCGAAGGCACTGGTGATGGTGTAGCCGCTGACGGGCTTGATCCAGCCTGCGGCAGAGGGAGGATTTTCTCCCGCCAGAGCCATCTGAGCCAGCTTTTCCTCGTACTTGGCGTCCTTCAGCTCCTTTTCCTTCTGGGCGATCTCCCGCATCAGCGCGTCCTGCGCCGCTTCGGATTCGTCCAGCAGGGCCTGGAATTCCTCCTGCTTTTCCAGCAGCTGCCGCAGAATGCCGTCGGACTCGATGCGGCGTTCTTCCAGAGCGGCTTCATTTTCCGCCAGAGCCTCTCTGGATTCCTCCAGCTCCACTCTGTCGATCTCCAGCTCATCCTGGGCCGCGTGGATTTCCTCCGCAACAGCCCGCATCTCGTCCAGACGCTGCTGGTCGGAGGCGGCGATCTCCGCCATCATGTTGATCCGGTCCAGCATATCGGTAAAGCTGCTGGCCTGGAAGATCACCTGCCAGTAGGAGATATTCCCCTCCTCCTCCATGGCCCGGATGCGGAGCTTGTGCTTTTCGTTCAGGCCGTTCAGCACCAGCTGGGCGATGTCCAGTTCTTCCTGGGTATCGGCGATCAGCTGTCCGTAGGCCGTGATCTGCTCATTGATATTGATAGTCTGAGTGTGCAGCAGGGCGATCTCCTGATCGATGGCATTCTTGGTTGCCACCAGATCCTCGATCTCCGTGGCATTGGCATCATACTTGCTGCGCACCGCGTCGATCTCCGCCTGGATGGCGGAATTTTCGTCCTTCAAGGCATCCAGCTCCTCCTGGATCTGGCTGGAGGATGCGGCGTCGGCGGGGGCCGGTACTACAGAGAATACCATCACCGCCCCGAGAAACAGGGCGAAAAGAGAACGGAAACAGTTTCTTTTTCTCATAGGGGTGCTCCAATTTGAAATAACGGGGATGTCAGGTTTTCCCTCACACATCCATGAACTTGCGGATAGAGGTCCAGCTGCCCACGATACCGACGAACAGGCCCGCGCCGCCGAATACCACCACCATGGGGATCAGCAGCTCCTGGAAGGGCACCAGCTGGAACAGCTGCAGGGAGTCCACCTCGGTGATCCGCTCCACCAGCGCGTCATACATGGCCCACTCCATGCCAAAGGCCAGCACGGCACCGATCATGCCCAGGGTGAAGCCCTCCACCACGAAGGGCAGGCGGATGAAGCCGTTGGTGGCACCCACCATCTTCATGATGGCGATCTCGTCCTTCCGGTCATACATGGCCAGCTTGACGGTGTTGGAAATGATCAGCAGAGAAACCACCAGCAGCACGGCGATAATGGCGTAGGAAACCATGTGCAGCACGCTCTGGATGGTGGCAAAGCCCTCCGCCAGCTCATAGGCGGCACTGGTATGGACGATGCCGGGGATCTCCTGCAGCATGGCATCCGTCTCCGCCATGCGGGTATTGTCTTCCAGAACCACCACAAAGCGGTGGCGCAGGTCCTCTGCCTGGACGCCGCTGAAGGCACTGTCGCCGTTATGATCCTCGATAAAGTTTTCCAGTGCTTGCTCCCGGGATATAAAGGTGGACTGAAGCACATTGTCCAGCATATTGATCTTTGTGCCGATGCTTCTTGCCTCAGCATCGGACAGCTCGCTGTCCACATAGGCCAGGATCTCACTGGTCTTGTTCAGATCCTCCACCATGATATCCAGGTTATAGGCAAGCAGCGAAAAGCTGCCCACGATCAGAAGACACGCAACGGTAACGCAGACGGCGGCAAAGGACATGAAGCCGTGGAGGAAAATGCCCTTGAAGCCTTCCTTTAACAGGTAGCCGATATTATTGATTCTCATGGTCGTTCGCAGCCTCCATTCCGTCGCTTACTACCAGGCCATCATTGATGGCGATGACCCGCTTGCCGAACAGCTCCACCAGGTTCTGGGCATGGGTGACCACCAGCACGGTGGTGCCCAGGTTGTTGATCTCCTGCAGCAGAGCCATGATTTCAAAGGACCGCTCGGGGTCCAGGTTGCCGGTGGGCTCGTCGGCAATGATGGTGGACGGGTTGTTCACCAGTGCCCGGGCAATAGCCAGACGCTGCTGCTCGCCGCCGGACATTTCGCCGGGATGGCGGTTGGCCTTGTTTTCCAAGCCGACCAGCTCCAGCACATAGGGTACGCGCTCCCGGATCTCCTTCTCCCGCGCGCCGACCACACGCATGGCGAAGGCCACGTTCTCGTAGACGGTCATATTGGCGATCAGTCGGAAATCCTGGAACACGACGCCGACGGTACGGCGCAGGTAGGGCACCTCACGCTTGCGGATCCGCTCGAGAGAGTAGCCGTTGACATGTACCGTGCCGGAGGTGGGCCGCAGCTCGCCGGTGATCAGCTTGATGATGGTGGACTTGCCGGAGCCGGAGGGGCCAACCAGGAAGCAGAATTCTCCATCCTCGATCTGCATGGTAACACCGTTCAGAGCCACATTGCCCTGCTCGTATGTTTTCACAACATCGATAAATTCTATCATATGCAATATCTCCTGTATCTGGGCAGCGGTCGTAAAATGTTCGCACAAAACCATCCACTGCCCGCAGTGTAACCAAATTGTAACACATTGTGACCGCAAAGTCAATCAAATTCCGCTGAAAATGCGGAAAATTCAAGGAATTAATAAATATTCCATATTTTTTGCCGGATTTTCACCGTCCTTTCAGCCTCTCCTGCCCATAATACGAAAGAAACAGCAAAAACACTCCGATTTTCTCCAACCTACGCACGGGGGCAAAAAACGGGGCCGCGTGTGCGGCCCCGCTGGATATCCACTTATCTGGTCTCCCGGGAGGACAGATACTTTCTGACCATCAAAGCCACCTTGAAGACGATGGCATGGTCGAACTGCCGCAGATCCAGTCCGGTGAGCTTCTTGATCTTTTCCAGGCGGTACACCAAGGTGTTCCGGTGGACGAACAGCTTCCGGGAGGTCTCGGACACATTCAGGTTGTTCTCGAAGAACTTGTTGATGGTGAACAGGGTCTCCTGATCCAGGGAATCGATGGAGTTCTTCTTGAATACCTCGCTGAGGAAAATCTCACACAGGGTGGTGGGCAGCTGATAGATCAGGCGGCCGATACCCAGGTTCTCATAGTTGATGACGCTCTTCTCGGTGTCGAAAACCTTGCCCACATCAATGGCGGTCTGTGCTTCCTTATAGGAATCGGCCAACTCCCGCAGATGGTCGGCGATGGTGCCGATACCGATGACGGTCTTGATCCGCAGTTCGTTCTTCAGGGTCTCCTCCATGGTGACGGCCATCTTTTCCAGCTCCTCGCCGGTGGTGGTGCCGCTGATCTGCTTGACTACGGCGATGTCCATTTCATTGATGGACAGCACAAAGTCCTGCAGCTTGTCGGGGAACATGCCGCTGAGCACATCCACGGTAGCCACATCGCTGTGACCCACCTGCCGGATCAGGAACACGGCACGGGGCGCGTCGGTGGCAAAGTGCAGCTCCTTGGCACGGATGTAAATATCGCCGGGCAGGATATTATCCATGATGATATTTTTCACGAAGGTGCCCCGGTCGTGCTTCTCCTCGTAGAAGGTCTTGGCATCGTTCAGGGCGATGTAAGCCATGGTGCAGAAGCTCCGGGCAGTCTCGTCGTCACCGGTGCAGAATACGGCATACTCAAAGAAGTTGGAGTTACCCACAATGGCCTTGAAGCACTTCTGGCCGAAGGTCACCACGCTCTCGGAAGCGTTGCCCACCTTCAGCGCGGCATCAGACCAGCGTTCCCCCAAAAGGGAGACATCGGTGCAGGAAACCACGCAGCCTTCGGTATCGATAACGCCAAAGGTACGGTCGGAAATATCTTTTAACTGAACGATCACACTTTGAAAAACACTGTTGGACATTCTACTGCCCCTCCTTAGTATCTTGCATAAATGCGCATTTCACAAAATTGCATGTTTATTATACACAGCTTTTGCGCATTTTGCAAGTACCTTTTGACATTTTACTGCAAAAAGTATGCGATTTTTTAGGTAATATTCCAAGGCGTGATGCTCATTTTTACAGAATCTGCCAAAATCCGTAGGTCAAAATGCCAGTTATCACTGGGTCAGGCTTCCAATCCTTCGATCTCCGCTGCCGTCAGCTCCCGCACCTGTCCCCGGGGCAGGCCGCCCAGTTCCAGATTTCCTTCCCTGCGCCGCTCCAGGTACAGCACCGTCATATTCCGGGAGGCCATCATCCGCCGCACCTGATGGTATTTTCCCTCGCAGACAGTGATCAGGCTCTCCCCTTCTCCCAGGGGCTCCAGCTTTGCCGGCAGGCATACCGTTCCGTCCCGCAGCGTCAGTCCCTCCCCAAAGGCCTGTATGTCCTCCACCCCGGCAGTGCCCTCATGGCGGGCATAGTAGACCTTGGGAACCTCCTTTTTCGGGGAGATCAGCCTATGGAGCAGGTCGCCGTCGTTGGTAAAGAGCAGCAGACCTTCCGTAGCCTTGTCCAGCCGCCCCACGGGCTTTAAATCCAGATGCTTCATTTCCGGGGGCAGCAGCTCCATAACGGTGCGTTCTACCGGGTCTTCCGTAGCTGTTACAAAGCCCGACGGCTTGTTCAGCATCACCACCACCCGCCGCCTTCCGCCCATGGGCTCCCCGTCCAGGCAAATTGTCTGGGTCTGTGGGTCGATTTTCCGGCTATTATCCTTCTCCGGCTTTCCGTCCACCGTCACCCGCCCGGACTTCAAGATGGCCTTCACCTGGCTGCGGGTACCGACGCCGCTGTCACACAGGAATTTGTCCAAACGTTCCATGGTTCCTCCGTTCTATCCCTGCCTGTCCCCGCATAGGCTTTAGCACCAATGGGAAACAGGAGGGAGATTTCTATGATGGTAATGACCGCAAAGGTCGATATGAAAAAAATAATGCTGATCCTGATTGCCGTAGCCGCGCTGATCCTGGCCATGATCCTGCTGATGGGCGGCGGAGAGGAAGCCGAGACCACCGCAGCCCCCGCCGTGTCCAACAACGACGGACGGGTGCAGTTTCTGAAGGACTTCGGCTGGGATGTGACCACCTCCCCGGCGGAGACCAGCCAGGTGAAGATCCCCGAAGCAACCAGCGAGGTCTTCGAGCGGTACAACAACCTGCAGAAAAGCCAGGGCTATGACCTGACGGACTACGCCGGAAAAACCGTCATGCGGTTCGTGTACAAAATCAATAACTATCCCGGTGCCACCGAGCCGGTCTACGCCACCCTGCTGGTCTACAAAAATAAGGTTATTGGCGGCGACGTGACCGATACCGCCGCAGGCGGCAAGATCCAGAGCTTCAAAATGCCTCAGGAAAGTGAGGGGGCCGAAGTCACGAATTAGAAGTAATGAATTAGGCGTTAGGAATTGCCCATATCAAGAATTCCTAACACCTCATTCCTAATTCCGAATTTAAAACATCATACCACAAATCCTTTTTCTTGACAAGGTTCTGCATACATGTTATGCTGTAGGGGAACTGAACAGTATCTTCAGGGCGGGGTGAAACTCCCCACCGGCGGTAAAGTCCGCGAGCGCGCTGCGCCGAACCGGTGTGATTCCGGTACCGACAGTATAGTCTGGATGGGAGAAGGTACGCAATATGGATTGCGTTTATTTTTCACGCCCTGGGTGTATACTCAGGGCATATTTTACTTTGAGGTGACTTATATGCAGAATCTAGGAACTCAGCTGCTGGACAATCTCAGCTTCGTGATCGGCTGTGTTTTCATCGTCGTGGGCCTGGCCCTTGGCGCGCGGGTGGTGGAGCGTTTTCTTCCGGAAAAGCGGAAGGTCAGTGCCGCCCGGCGGGTCAGCATCATCGGCATCTGCGCCGCCATCGCCACGGTGCTGCACATTCTGGACTTCCCTCTGCTGTTCATCGCCCCGGAATTTTACAAGCTGGACTTCTCCGAACTGCCGGTTCTGCTGTGCGGCTTCTATCTTGGACCCGGTGCCACGGTGGCCTGTGAGGGCGTGAAGATCGTGCTGAAGCTGCTTTTGAAGGGCACCTCCACCGCCTTTGTGGGTGACTTCGCCAATTTCGTGGTGGGCTGCTGCTTTGTTCTGCCCGCCACCATATGGTATCACGCCCACAAGAGCAAGCACAGTGCCGTCATCGGCCTGATCATCGGCACCCTCTCCATGACCGTACTGGGCACTGCCTTCAACGCAGTGTATCTGCTGCCCAAGTTCTCCCAGCTGTTTGAGATGCCTATGGATGCCATCATCAGCCTGGGCGCGAATATCCACGCCAGCATCCGGGACGTAGGTACCTTCGCGATCTTCTGCGTGGCCCCCCTGAATCTGATCAAGGGCGGTGTCGTCTCCTTCCTGACCATGCTTCTGTACAAGCGCGTAGCAAGACCCCTGTTCGGCATCCACCAATAAAAAACCAACCAGGACACCCCAAAAGGTGTCCTGGTTTCCTTATTGTATGAAATACAAATTCCTAACCTATGCCTGCGAAACCGTATACAGCGAATAAAAATACCCCTTCTTCTCCATCAGCTCGCCGAACGTGCCGGTTTCCGCGATTTTTCCCGCTTTCAACGCCAGAATACCATCATATTGCTTCAGCAGGCCCTCGTCCAGGGCATGGGTGACCACGATCCGGGTGAGACCATCCAAATTCAGAATAGAGCTTGTCACCTGCCAGGCAGTCTGGGCATCCAGAGCGGCGGTGGCTTCGTCCACCAGCAGGACGGCGGACTTTTTCAACAGGCTCCGGGCGATAGATATCCGCTGCTTCTCGCCGCCGGACAGGCCGCTGCCGTTCTCCCCGCACAGATACCCTTCGCCCCGCTCCGTAATGAGCTCCGTCAGGCCGGACAATTGGATCGCCCGGTCCACCTCCTCCTTGGGGAACTCCCGGAACATGGTAATGTTGTCCCGAATGGAGGCGTTGAACACGAATACGTTCTGCTGCACCATGGACACCAGCTCATAAAGGCTTCCGCAGCTGACACTCCGCAGCTCCGCGCCGTCGTAAAGAATTTCCCCGTCATAGCTGTCATGGGCTGCCATCAGCAGGTTCAGCAGCGTGGACTTGCCGCTGCCCGACGCGCCCACGATGGCATAGCTTTTCCCCGCTTCAAATTGGCAGCTCACATCCTTCAAAACAGGCTCCTCGCCGTAGCCGAAGGTCAGATTTTCCACCGTAATGCCCTCCTCCAGCCGGGCCGGGATCGGCTCGCCCTCCTCCCGGAGGTTGGTGTCCAGAGCCTGGGCCAGCTTGTCAATGAGGGCACTGGCGGCCTTATACTCCGCCAAATACTGGGGTACCGTGCCGATAGGATTCACTACCCAGTTCATCAGCTGGACAAAGGCGATGACCACGCCGGGAGAGATTCCCCTGCCTGTCAATGCAAGCCATGCGCCAACTACAAATACCCCGATCTGGGCAATACAGCCGCCCACCGTACCCAGGGCATTGACAAGGGTAGACATTTTCCTGCGGTGCTCCTTGGCTTCGGATACCTCCCGAATGTTCCGGGCAAGCAGGCGGCACAGCTCTGCCTCCGCCCGGAATGCCTTGACAACCGAGAAGCCTGTCAGACTGTCCTTCAGGGCGGACATATAGGTTTCGTTTTTCTCCGATACCTGCTTTTCCGCCTCCGCCACCCGGTTCCCCGCCAAAACGGAGCCCAGCACCGGAAGCAGAGAGAAGCCAAGGCTTATCAATGTCAGCGGAACACTGTACCAAAGCATCATCGCCAGCGCACCGATGAACATAGTCACATTATCGATGATCAGAAACGTGTTCACCAGATAATCCATTTCAATACTGTTGGCATCGTTGCTCAGCGCGGAGATGTATGTGGATGTATTTTCCCCGGAAAAGGCCGAAATGCTCTTTCTCGCGATCTGGCGAAACGCATATTCTTTATACTGCCCAATGGCCCGGGCATAAAACCGGGGCTTGGAATGGTATGCCAGAAAAAAGCCCAGTGCCAGCATCGCCAGCGTCAGCACGGACAAGCCCGCCAGCTGTCCGAAGCTATGCTGCATTGGGGCACCCGTCGCCACATCGATCAGCTGTTGCAGCAGCCAGGAAAGCAACAGATTGGATGCCGCCATCACGAACACCTGTACAATGCCCAGGACGAAGGGCGCAACATTCCCCCGATAAAACTGCCGGGTAAATTCCCGCCTGCGTCTTGATTTCGTTTTCTTATCCATATTATGTAAACCTCCATATCTTTTTGATTGTGTTTTTATGCCATATTTCACAGTTGAAAGCAAGCAACCAAAGGTTGGCAGAACGGTTGAATCAAAATCCAACCATTGGTTGAGGATGTAAATGGATGACCATTTCCGTAGGGCGGGGTCATGACCCCGCCCTACCGTGTAGCTCCTCCTCCATCAGCCGCTCCCAATAAGGCCGCAGATGGGGCGCAGCCTCATCATCCTCCAAAAACCGCAAAATCCCCTCCCGGGCGGTATCACCGAAATCGTCGTACATGGTGGCCTCCTCCATGCCGTGGAAGAACCGCATCCCCTTCATGCTGTATTCCGGGGCGGCATCGAACCGGGCTGCCAGCTCCTTTGCCTGCTTCAAATGGGCATATGCCTTCTCTCCATCCCCCATTACCGCGCTGATCTCCGCCAGCACCACCAGGGTGCGCACATCCCCCTTGTCCATATAGGTCACGCGGCTGGTATCCCGCAGCCCCTGGCACAGGTCGTACATCCATTTCATAATGTCGTAGGCTTCCCCAAATTTCCCCAGCTCCGCGTAGGCGTTGGCATAGCCCAGGCTGATGCGGTACAGGTCCGTCTGGCACTTTCCCAGTGCCTTGGACAGGTACTGTAACCCCTCCTCCGGCTTCCGGCAGTGCTGGCTCAGCAGATTCCCGATCAGAGAATCGTTCCGCCCGCCGATGTTGTTCCGTTTCAGCCGCTCCACCGCCTCGTCATACCGGTTCCTATAGGCATAGCACATGGCGATCTGATCCTGAATGGTCATCAGGTTCACATCCTCATAGGGATTCTGCCCGATCAGCTCACAGGCCCGCTCCAGCAGCTCCTTTGCCCGTGCCGCGTGCTCCCGGTCCAGCATCAGATAGTACAAAAACCCGCTCTGATACACCACCTCGAAGCTGTTGGGGTATTTCTGCAAAGCCTTCTCCGCCGCCCGGATGCCCTCGTCGAACCGCTTGGCAATCCGCAGCTGCCGAATTTCTTCCACCGCCTGCTCCTGACTGTGCCGCTTCCATTCGTAGCCCAGCAGCACGTCCACCGAGGTTTCAAAGAAATCCGCCAGCTCCATGATGGTTCCGATGTCCGGCACCGATGCCCCCAGCTCCCACTTGGACACCGCACCCACGGTAACCCCCATGGCTTCCGCCAACTGCTCCTGGGACAGCTTCCGCTCCTTGCGCATTGCCCGAATATTTTCCGCGATTTTTACGTTCATTGGTATCAGCTCCTTTGTGACCATATTGTAGCACGGGGAAAAGAGAATCACCATATACCATTTCTCCAATCAGGAAAAAGTTTTTTCAACCAGCAGGAAATCCGTCTCCAATTAAAAACTCCACCCTACACAAAACGGTGCCCGGGTCAACATTCTTGACACTCCGCCGCAAGTGAACTATACTATAATTGCATGAATCCAAGAAAAGGAGAGGAATCCAATGGATGCCAAATACGAAGCCCTGTTTACCCCCTGGAAGATCGGCAATGTGGAGATCAAGAACCGCATCGTCATGTGCCCCATGGGCGGCACCTCCCTGTTCGGCTGGTTCGAACTGGGCGGCTGTCACTTCGACAAAGAAGCCGCCAAGCTCTTCCTGGAGCGGGCAAACAACAATGTAGGCCTGATTATCCCCGGCATTGCCCCTCTGCGGGATACCTTCTGGGGAAAATGGCTGTGGCAGAATCCCAAGATGTTCGACGAGCTGAAGGAGTTCATGGACGAGATCCACAAGACCGGTGCCAAGCTGTTCGTCCAGCTGACCGCCGGCATGGGCCGCAGCTGGGCCATTACCGAGCTGGTCGCGCCCCTGCACAAGAACAAATTCACCCGTGCCCTTATCAAGCCCGTAATTGACACCAGCCATGAGCTTGCCAGCCCCTCCCCCCTGCCCTCCCGCTGGGACCCGGAGATCACCACCCCCGAAATGACCGTGGAGCAGATCCACGAGATCATCGAAGCCTTCGCGAAAACCGCGAAGCTCTGCAAGGATGCGGGCGTTGACGGTGTGGAAATTCACGCCGTTCACGAGGGCTATCTTCTGGACCAGTTCACCATGGAGTGGACCAACAAGCGTACCGACCAGTACGGCGGCTCCTTTGAAAACCGCTTCCGCTTCCCCGTGGAGGTGGTCCAGGCCATCAAGAAGGCATGCGGCGAAGATTTTCCCGTGTCCCTGCGGTACTCTGTGGAATCCAAGGTCAAGGGCTTCCGGGAAGGCGCAGTGCCCGGCGAAAGCTATGTGGAGGTTGGCCGGAACATGGAGGAATCCGAGAAGGCCGCCAAGTACCTGCAGGACGCGGGCTACGATATGCTGAACGCCGACAACGGTACTTACGACTCCTGGTACTGGGCACACCCGCCCATGTATATGCCCCAGAACTGCAATCTGGAGGATGTGGCCCACATCAAAAAGTTCGTGGATATCCCCGTTGTCTGCGCGGGCCGTATGGAGCCAGAGGTAGGTGCCCAGGCGGTTGCCGACGGACTGATCGATGCCGTGGGCATCGCCCGTCAGTTCCTGACCGATCCCGAATGGATCACTAAGCTGATCGACGACCGTCTTGAGGACATCAAGCCCTGCATCTGCTGCCACTCCGGCTGCTTCAACTTCTCCTCCTCCAAGGGCCACGCCAATACCCAGGATCTGACCGACACTATGGGCCTTGCCCGCTGTGCTCTGAATCCCGAGACCATGCAGAGCAAAAAGTACAACCTGAAGCCTGCCAAGAAGGTCAAGAACATCGCTGTTATCGGCGGCGGCATCGGTGGCATGGAATCCGCCCTGGTGCTGGCGAAGCGGGGCCACAAGGTCACCCTGTACGAAAAGTCCGGTGAGCTGGGCGGTGTGTTCATCGCCGCGGCGGCTCCCTCCTTCAAGGAAAAGGATCGGGATCTGATCACCTGGTACCGCCGGGAGCTGACCAAGTACCCCATCGAAGTGAAGCTGAACACCGAGATCACCGACATTTCTTCTCTGGGTGCCGATGAAGTCATCGTTGCCACCGGCTCCACCGCCAACCGCATCCCCGTTCCCGGTGCGGACAAGGCCATCCAGGCCGTGGATTTCCTGCTGGGCAAGCAGGACGTGGGTGAAAACGTCACCATCATCGGCGGCGGCCTGACGGGCTGCGAGATCGCCTATGAGCTGTACCTCCAGGGCAAGAAGCCCACCATCGTGGAGATGCAGGATGACCTGATCACCACCCCCGGCATCTGCCTTGCCAACACCAGCTTCCTGCGTGACTTCTTCAAGGCCAACAAGGTCCCCGTCCATCTGGAAACCGGCGTGAAGGAGATCATGGACGGCAGTGTAGTCGCGGCAGATAAGGATGGCAAGGTCTTTGAGATCTCCGCCGACTCCGTCATTCTGTCTGTGGGCTATAAGCCCACCCCCATTGCCCAGAAGGCGAAGAACGTCCACATCGTAGGCGACGCCAACAAGGTAGGCAACCTGCGCACTGTCATCTGGGGTGCGTGGGACGTGTGTATGAAGCTGTAAGCTTCGCTTAATTGAAAATTGAAAATGTAAAATTGAAAATTTCCCCTTAATTTTCAATTTTCAACTTTTAAATTTTAATTCAAAAAATTCAAAGGAGCGATAACATGTATTTGACCCCCGAGCAGCAGGCCATCCTGGACGGCTCCAAGGGCGAGACCATGGCCAAGGTCATGAAGACCCTGGTCATGTACGGCGAAACCTTTGGGGCGGGCAAGCTGGTTCCTGTTACTTCCGAATATAACCACCTGGTCACCTCCTTCGGCCTGAAGATGATGGGCCCTGTATTCGACCTGATGCAGCAGCTGATCGACGCGGGTGCCATCTCTCAGCAGAAGTTCTCCGTAGACCCCCGCCCCGTGGACAAGAATGTCCCCTCCAACTTTATCATGAACATCGTGTTCAATATGTTCATGTATTCCAAGCAGGAGGACTACGAAAAGCAGCTGGCAGCCCTGGGCCTGATGAACGAGGACGCTTTCTCCTGCGCCTGCTACTTAGACCAGATGGGCAACAAGCCCAAGAAGGGCGACATCCTCAGCTGGGCGGAATCCTCTGCCGTGGTCTATGCCAACTCCGTGCTGGGTGCCCGCTGCAACCGGAACTCCGGCATCATGGATATCATGGGCTCCATCGCCGGCTGCGTCCCCCACTTCGGACTGCTGACCGACGAGGGCCGCAAGGCCACCTGGATCGTAAAGGTTCAGTGTAAGAAAAAGCCCGAGGCGCAGCTTCTTGGCTCCGCCATTGGCATGAAGGTCATGGAGGATGTGCCCTTCATCACCGGTATGAACGAATGGCTGGGCACCGAACTGAACGATGACAACTGCGCCTATTTGAAAGACTTCGGCGCAGCCACCGCCTCCAACGGTGCCGTGGGCCTGTATCACATCGAAAACCTGACCCCCGAAGCCAAGGAGCAGGGCGCGGGCCTGATCGCCGAGGGTGCGAAGGTCTATGTCATTGACGACGCGGAGCTGGAGCGGGTCAAGAACAACTATCCCGTGGTCTGGAAGGACAAGGATGCCACCCCCAAGCTGTGCTTCATCGGCTGCCCCCATATGTCCATGCAGCAGCTGAAAGACTGGACCGTCCGTGTAGAAGAAGGCCTGAAGGCCAGCGGCAAAACAAAAGTGGTCATCCCTACAGTCTTTACCACCGCCCCCGCCGTCAAGAAGGAATTTGAAAAGACCGAATACGCAGCGCGTCTGAAAGCCACCGGCGTTGTCCTCTCCTATATCTGCCCCCTGATGTACATGAACAATCCTCTGGCAGGCAAGATGCCCGTCATCACCTGCTCCAACAAGCTGCGCACCTACACCACCGCCCGGTACTATACCGAGGAAGAAATTCTGGTGCAGATCACGAAGGGAGGCAAATAATATGAGAGAATTCAAAGGCAGAGTCATTGCCCCCGGCACCGTAACCGCCCCTGCCCTGGTTTCCCACGGAGGCCTCAATACCCTGGCCTCTTTCCAGAAGGCCTTGCAGTTCGGCGACAAGAAGGCCACCTGCGGCGACCAGAATAACCCCGACCTCTACGGCAAGGAGATGCTGGGCAAGGCCCTGTGCCTGCCCCAGACCATCGGCTCCACCACCGGCGGCCTGGTGCTGTACTGCGCCTGCGCCATGGAGCGGCAGCCCGCCTGTATGCTGTTCAGCAAGCCCATCGATTCCCTGGCTGCGGCAGGCTCCATCCTGGCCTCCGTCTGGCTGGACGGGGTGAGCATGCCCGTAGTAGACAGCCTGGGCGACGAATTCCTGAACTACGTCAAAGAAGGCATGACCATCACCGTATCCGAAAATGGTACGGTCACCGTAAACTGATCCAACCCACACAAGCCGCAGCCCAACACAGGCTGCGGCTTTCTCGTTTGATAAACGATAATTTCCCCAATCAAAACATTTTTCAACTTTTCTTGATTTCCCTCTTTAATTTAGTGCGCTAAAGTGTTATAATGGTGGATATTCGTTTCCTGGAGGAAAACACTATGCGCATTGTAGTAAAAATTGGCACTTCCACCCTGGCCCATTCCACGGGCCATCTGAACATCCGCCGGGTGGAGGAGCTATGCAAAATTATGTCTGACATCAAAAACGCGGGGCACGAGGTGATCCTGGTGTCCTCCGGTGCCATCGGCATGGGCGTAGGCAAACTGGGGCTGCGGGAGCGGCCGAAGGATATCCCCACCAAGCAGGCTGCCGCCGCCGTGGGCCAGTGCGAGCTGATGTATACATATGACAAGCTGTTCAGCGAATACCATCATACCGTGGCCCAGCTGCTGATCACCGGCGAGGACATCGCCAATGAAAAGCGTCACGGCAATTTCCGCAACACCCTGAACCGCCTTCTAGAATTGGGTGCCCTGCCCATCATCAACGAAAACGATACTGTCGCCACCGACGAGATCGTCATCGGCGACAACGATACCCTGGCCGCCATCGTCGCCAAAAGCGTTGACGCGGAGCTGCTGATCCTGCTGTCGGACATCGACGGTCTCTACACCGCCGACCCCCATAAGGACCCCAACGCCAAGCTCCTGAGCCGCGTGACCAAGCTGGACGAAAGCATTCTTTCCCTTGCCGGGGTCAGCAGTACCAAACAAGGCACAGGCGGCATGGTCACCAAGCTGCAGGCGGCAGAAATCTGCATGAACTGCGGCTGCGCTATGGTCATCGCCAACGGCAGCAAGCCCGCCAATCTCTATGACATTCTCGACGGCAAGGCCGTCGGCACCACATTCATCCCGGAGGTAAGACAATGAAAACCATGCTGGAAGCTGCCAAGGCAGCGAAATTTGAGATCGCCCGGCTGACCACCGAGCAGAAGAACGCCGCCCTTAACGCCATGGCCGATGCCCTGATCGCAGAGCAGGATGCCATCCTCACCGCCAACGCCGCCGACCTGGAAGCGGCGAAGGGCACCGTGTCCGAAGTGATGCTGGACCGCCTTCTGCTGACCCCCGCCCGCATCGCAGGTATGGCCGAGGGCATCCGCCAGGTAGCCGCCCTTCCCGACCCGGTGGGACACATTCTGGAAGAATACACCCGCTCCGACGGTCTGAAGATCCAGAAGGTCTCCGTCCCCATGGGCGTCATCGCCATCATCTATGAAAGCCGCCCCAACGTCACCAGCGACGCGGCGGCTCTGGCCCTCAAGGCAGGCAGTGCCTGCGTCCTCCGGGGCGGCAAGGAGGCCTTCCGCAGTGCCAACGCCATTGTCAACGCCCTGCGCTCCGGCCTGAAATCTTTGGGAATCACCGAATACGCCGTGAATCTGGTCCAGGACACCACCCGTGCCAGTGCCACTGCCCTGATGACCGCCAACGGTTATGTGGATATGCTGATCCCCCGGGGCGGCGCAGGCCTCATTAACGCCTGCGTCCGTCAGGCCACCGTCCCCTGCATCGCCACCGGCACCGGCATCTGCCATGTGTATGTGGAAAAGACCGCCGATCTCACCATGGCCCTGAACATCATCGAAAACGCAAAAACCAGCCGTCCCAGCGTCTGCAACGCCGAGGAAGTGCTGCTGGTGGATAAAGAAATCGCCCCCACTTTCCTTCCCATGCTCCATGACCGCATCGGCAGCAAAGTTGAGCTGCGGCTGGACGAAACCGCCCAGACCATCATCCCCGGCACCCCTGCGGGAGAAGCGGATTTCGACACGGAGTTCCTGGACTACATCCTGGCCGTCAAATGCGTGGAAGATGTAAACGAAGCCGTCGCCCACATCGCTGCCCACTCCACCGGCCACAGCGAAGCCATTGTGACCCGGAGTGCGGAAGCGGAAGCCGCTTTCACCAGCGGCGTGGACAGCGCGGCAGTCTATGTCAACGCCTCCACCCGCTTCACCGACGGCGGCGAGTTTGGTCTCGGCTGCGAAATGGGCATCTCCACCCAGAAGCTCCACGCCCGGGGCCCCATGGGCCTGCGGGAGCTGACCACCTATAAGTACGTCATCCACGGCAACGGCCATGTGAGGTAACCGCGAGGAGACAATTATGAAGTATGGATTTATCGGCTGCGGCAACATGGGCGGAGCCATCGCCCGTGCCTTAAGCAAAGAAACAAAAGATATCCTGGTCACCGACCGCTCCGGCAGGGCTAAGGAACTTGCCTGGGAGCTGGGCATCGGCTACGCCGATGTGCAGACCATTGCACAGGAATGTGACCGCATCTTCCTTGCGGTAAAACCCCACATGATGAAGGATGTGCTGTCCCCCCTGCAAGCCATTCTGGCCCAGCGCAAGCCCCTGCTGATCACCATGGCGGCAGGTCTGGAAATCAAGCAGATCGAAGATTTCGTAGGCTGCGCCCTTCCCATCATCCGCATCATGCCCAACACCCCCACTGCCATCGGCAAGGGCGTGCTCCCCTATTTCCATAACAGCCTTGTGGACGACACCACCCTTTCCGACTGGCTCCACGACATGCGGTTCTGCGGCCTGCTGGACAGCCTGGAGGAGCGTTTGATCGATGCTGCCAGTGCTCTCTCCGGCAGCGGCCCCGCCTATATGTACCTGTTTATCGAAGCCCTGGCCGACGGTGCGGTAGCCTGCGGCATTCCGCGAGCCAAGGCCATGGAGTACGCCGCCATGACCATGGCAGGCGCGGCAGAAATGGTTCTGGAAACCAAGCAGCACCCCGGTGCCCTGAAAGACGCCGTCTGCTCTCCCGGCGGCAGCACCATCGCCGGTGTCCGGGCCCTGGAACAGCACAGCTTCCGCGCCGCCGCCATAGACTGCGTCATCGCAGCCTATCACCGGAACAAGGAACTGGGCAAGTGAAGAATTAGGAGTTAGGAATGAGGAGTTTTTCTCTTTTATCCTAACTCCTGATTGTTTTTTCGGCTCCCATACGATATAATGTAGAAAACAACAGAATTTGGAGGAACATCCATGGAATACAGAATTCTCGGCAAAACCGGTCTGAACATCTCCCGCCTTGGCTTCGGCGGCATCCCCATCCAGCGCATCGACGCAGAGGGCACCAAAAAGCTCATGCACGCCCTGCTGGATGCGGGCGTCAACTACATCGACACCGCCCGTGGCTACACCGTCAGCGAGGAATACCTGGGCTACGCCCTGGAGGGGATCCGGGAGCATTTCGTTCTCGCCACCAAGAGCATGTCCCGCACCAAAGAAGCTATGGCGAAGGATATTGATACCAGCCTGCATAACCTACGCACCGATTACATTGACCTGTATCAGGTACATAATCCCTCCATGGCCCAGCTGGAGCAGGTGCTGGCTCCCGGCGGCGCACTGGAAGCCCTCCTGGAAGCCAAGGCCGCAGGCAAGATCGGCCACATCGGCATCACTGCCCACTCCGCTGAGGTTTTTGAAAAGGCCCTGGGTATGGACTGGGTGGAGACCGTTATGTTCCCCTACAACATCGTGGAGAATCAGGGCGAAAAGCTGATCCGTGCCTGCGGGGAAAAGAATATCGGCTTTGTGTGCATGAAGCCCCTGGCAGGCGGTGCCATCGAGGACGCGACCCTGGCCCTGCGCTACATCTGCCAGAATCCCGATGTAACGGTAGTCATCCCCGGTATGGCAGAGGAAATGGAACTTGCCCAGAACCTGTCCGCCGTCTGCAATACCGCGCCCCTGTCCCCTGCCGAAAAAGCGGGTATTCTGGAAGTCCGCAGTGCCCTGGGCACCCAGTTCTGCCGCCGCTGCAACTACTGCCAGCCCTGCGCCGCAGGCATCAATATCTCCGGCGTGTTCCTGTTTGAAGGCTACCTCAGCCGCTATGGCCTTGCCGACTGGGCCCGCTCCCGCTATGCCACCCTCCCCGTAAAGGCCTCCGCCTGCCTCGGCTGCGGTGCCTGCGAAGACCGCTGCCCCTACCACCTTCCCATCCGCCAAATGCTGAAAAAAGCTGCCGAGAAATTCGGTGAATAATTGCATACTTCTATCGCGTAGGGGCGACCCTCGCGGTCGCCCGGTATTTTTGCCCTAAGGCAAAAATACTCCGCCATTGGCGGAATGAATGTTTCCTAAGAACGTTTTTGTGCCCTCCCATCGGGTGGGCACCGGGCGACCGCAAGGGTCGCCCCTACGCGTTTTTATCCGCAAGCGTTGCTTCGTAATCCTTCTCGAACTGCTCCCAGGCCTGGGCTGCCTGATGTACCAGCTCGGGGAGGGTTTCTTTTTCAATGTTTTCATAGGGGAACCCGGCAATTTTCAGGGAATTGCCCTCCCGGTCGTAGATTTGGGCATCCACCGTGGCGATGCGAACGCCTTCCTCACTGAGGATCTCATGCAGCCGCCGCAGAAGAATCGCCATTTCCTCCTCTGCGGCCTCCTCCACCTCCGCGCTGAATTCCACGGTGCCGTACCGTGCCGCCAGGGCCCAGGCACTGTACGTTCCATCCACTTCCAGCTCCGCCGGATCGACGCGCTCCTCCGGCCAGAAGGGGTAGTCGATGACCCCGTCGTAAACGCTGGGCCCAACGCTTGCCAGGGAGAAATACACCCCGCAGCCCAGTTCCTGTTCCAGCCGGTCACAGCTGTCCAGAAGCAGCACCTGTACCGCGCAATTCAGCCGTTCCAGGGTGTTGGCCCCGCTTTCAACGTAGGTCTCATACCCGTCCCAGCTGAGCCGCCCCAGCCGGTCGTACTGCAGCATAAACCAAGTATCCCCGCTGATAGGGCTGTACACATCCAGCTCATAGTGTCCGCCGCTGTACCAGTCAAACCGGGGCTCCCCGGCAATCAGCTCCAAATTGGGGTATTTTTCCTCCAAATACCCCTCCGCGTGGGCCACGACAGCGGCGGAAGCAATGGGATTTCCCAAAAAGCTGTCGCAGAACCAGAATACCAGCCCGCAAAGTCCCAATGCCAGCAGCCCTGCGCCCACACGCTTCCCGCGGCTGCCCTCCCCCGGACGGGTGAAGGTGTAATGCACCAGCCAGGCAAGGCCCACACCCACGCAGAAGGCAACGCCGTAGCACAGGCAGAAGCCAAATGCAGAAAGGATCTGCGAGGCAGCGAACCCGCTGTCCGGCAGCAGCATCCGTACCGCCAGCCAGAGGAAGCTGAACACCGCCACCGGCAGGCTGCCCTTCCAGGCTTCCTTTCCCAGGACGCAGTAGGCCAGGATGCCCACCGCCGGGAAGAGGATCAGATTATAGCCCATTCCCTCCGTCATGGTGAGAAAGGCCCCCAGGATGCTGGCCGCCAGCATCACCAGCCACCCGGACAGGGCCAGGCGGCGGCGGATTTTTTTCAAAGCCTCGGCATCGCTGCCGTCCTCCTCCGGGGCAGGCAGGCTCTCATACAGTGCCCGGCAGTTTTCGCAGAGCGCAATGTGCTCCTCCACCGCCCGCCGGCTGGCCTCGCTGGCTGCCCCGTCCTTCACCAGGGGCATTAAGTCCATGTAAAGCTCACAATTATAGGATGTCATGGTATCCCTCCTGTTCCAGAATGCTCCGAATTTTGCTCCTTGCCCGGAAGTCGATGACCCGTGCCGAGCCCTCCCGGATGTTCAGGGCCCTGCCGATCTCGTAAAAGGAATGGCCCTCGATGCGCATTTTGACGATTTTCTGCGTCCTCGCTTCCTCCCGGCCCAGCAGCTCCAAGGCACGGCCTGCCGCTTCCTTGCGCAGCAGCCGCAGCTCCGGGCCGGGGGCCGTATCCGCTATGTACAGCTCCGTCAGGCTCACATCCTCCGGCTGCTTTCTGCGCAGCCAGTCCAGCCACTTATGCCGGGCAATGGTGAAAAGCCAGGTCTTTCCGTCTGCCTCCCCCCGGAACCGGGGCAGGGCCGTGACGGCGGCGCAGAAGGTCTCGCTGAGCAGCTCCTCCGCAAGACCAGCGTCCCGTGTCAGCCCCAGCAGATACCGGTACACATCCCGGTGATACAGTTCATAAAGCTCCCCAACGCCATCCATGGCTTTTCACCTCCTATGCCCTATTAGTCGCTGAAAATCCAATTTCGTTACATACAAAATAACATATTTTGCAAAAAAGAACCAGCCCCACAGGACTGGTTCTCGGAATTATTTGATAACACGCACACGGATAACGCCGTCTACCTGCTTCAGGTGTTCCACCACCTCAGGAGCGGGGTGGCAGTCCAGATCCAGCATGGTGTAGGCGAATTCGCCCCGGCTCTTGTTCACCAGGCCGTCGATGTTCACGTTGTCCGCAGCCATGGCGGAGGTGAACCGGCCCAGGGAGTTGGGGATATTCCGGTGGAGGATGGTGATACGACCCTCCGCCTGGCAGACACCCATATCACAGTTAGGATAGTTGACGGAGTTGTTGATATTGCCGTTTTCCAGGTAATCCATGACCTCCTGAACAGCCATTCTGGCGCAGTTATCCTCGGACTCTTCGGTAGACGCGCCCAGATGGGGAATGGCAATACAGTTCGGCATATTGGCGGTCTTCTCGTTGGGGAAGTCGGTAACGTACTTCGCCACCTTGCCGCTGGCCAAAGCCTCCGCCATGGCGTCGTCATCCACCAGCAGGTCACGGGCGAAGTTCAGGATGATCACGCCATCCTTCATCTTGGCGATGGATTCGGCGTTGATCATCTTCTCGGTGTCCTTCAGCAGGGGCACATGGAGGGTGATCACATCACAGTTGGCATAAATTTCTTCCCGGGTCTTGACCCGCTGCACATGGCGGTCCAGGTGCCAGGCGGCCTCCACGGAGATGTGGGGGTCGCAGCCGTAGACATCCATGCCCAGCTTTCTTGCCCGGTTGGCCAGAGGGCCGCCGATGGCACCCAGGCCGATGATGCCCAGCTTCTTGCCGTAAATTTCATGGCCCGCGAACTGGGACTTGCCCTTCTCCACCAGGCGGCTGATCTCAGAGCTGCCCTTGATGGACTGCACCCAGTTGATGCCGCCCACGATGTCCCGGCTTGCCAGCAGCATACCGCACAGGGCCAGCTCCATGACGCTGCGGGCATTGGCACCGGGGGTATTGAACACCACGATGCCCTTTTCGGCGCAGCTGGTCAGGGGGATGTTGTTGACACCCGCACCTGCCCGGGCGATAGCCAGCAGGTTTTCAGGCATGGTCATGTCATGCATACCGGCAGAGCGGACCAGAATGGCATCCGCCTCGTTTACTTCGTCAACGTGCTTGTAATCCTCCGTCAGCACAGCGGTGCCCTTGGGGGAGATTTTATTTAAGTAATGAATGTTATACATGGGAGTTCCTCTTTTCCAATTTTCCGTTCAGCGGTTTTCCTTCTCGAATTTGTCCATGAAGGCAACCAGCTTTTCCACACCCTCGATGGGCATGGCGTTGTAGATGCTTGCCCGCATACCGCCGACGCTGCGGTGGCCCTTCAGGTTCACAAAGCCCGCGTCAGTGGCCGCCTTGACAAACTTGGCATCCATGTCGGCGTCTCCGGTAACGAAGGGCACGTTCATCAGAGAGCGGTCCTTTGCCACGACGGTGCCCTGGAACAGCTGGCTTGCATCCAGGAAATCATACATCACCTTTGCCTTCTTCACATTATGCTCCTTCATGGCTTCCAGGCCGCCCATATTCTGCAGCCACTTAAACACCTTGCCGCAGATGTAGATGCCGTAGGCAGGAGGAGTATTGTACATGGAGCCGTTGTCGGCGTGGGTTTTATACCGGAGCATGGTGGGCGTGCCGGGGAGCACATCCTCGGTGATCAAATCGTCACGAATGACGGCAATAACCACACCGGCGGGGCCGATGTTCTTCTGCACACCGCCGTAGAGCATACCGTACTTGGTCACATCCACAGGCTCGGACAGGAAGCAGGAGGAAACGTCGGAGACCAGATCCTTGCCCTTGGTGTTGGGCAGCTCCCAGAATTTGGTGCCATAGATGGTGTTGTTCTCGCAGATGTAGACGTAATCCGCGTTTTCGCTGATGGGCAGGTCGGAGCAGTCAGGGATGTAGGAGAAGGTCTTGTCTGCGGAGGATGCCACGGCGTTGGCGGTACCGTACATTTTCGCCTCCTGCCAGGCCTTCTTAGCCCACTGGCCGGTGATGATATAGTCGGCCACCTTGTTCTTCATCAGGTTCATAGGCACGGCAGCAAACTGCTGGCTGGCACCGCCCTGCATGAACAGAACTTTATAGTTTTCGGGAATTCCCATAAGGCTCCGCAGGTCTGCTTCCGCCTCGTCGATAATTTGCTGGTAAGCCTTGGAGCGGTGGCTCATTTCCATAACGGACATACCGGTGCCCCGGTAATCCATCATTTCGGCGGCCGCTTCCTGCAACACACACTCCGGCAGGACCGCGGGACCTGCGGAGAAATTATATACTCTGGACATATTTCTATCCTCCAAATAAAAATGAATGAGGAGTTAGGGATTAGGAGTTAGGAATTTTCATGCAGACAATTCCTAATTCCTCATTCCTAATTCCTAACTTGTATGCAGCTTATTTCTGCAAAAGACGCTCCATAAGGGTGTGTCCCATAGGCTCAAAGTTTCCGGTAGCCATAGCTTCCCGCTCGCTGTAGCGGGCCAGGGACTTCCGCTCTTTGGTGCTGTCATACAGCACATAGGGCACCGGGTCGCCCACATGGGTGCGCAGCCGCAGCAGGTTGGGGTGATCCGGCAGGATCAGCATCCGGTAATCCTCCCCCGCATCCTCCATGGCCTGCTTTACAGGGGCAATGATCCGGCTGTCCAAATACTCGATGGACTTGACCTTCTGCATGGTGTGCCCCTGGTGAGCCATTTCGTCGGGGGCTTCCACATGGATGTAGGCGAAATCGCAGCCGTCCTTCAAGAGGGAATCGATGGCCGCCTGGGCCTTGCCCTCCCAGTTGGTGTCGATGGAGCCGGTGGCCCCCTCCACCTGGCAGACCTTCATGCCCGCGCCCACGGCGATACCCTTCAAGAGGTCAACAGCAGAGATCATAGCACCCTTCAGCCCGGTCTTTTCTTCAAAGCTCCGCAGGCTGGGCTTGGTGCCCGCACCCCAGTACCACAGGGAATTGGCTTTCCGCTTGCCCTGGGCAGCACGCTCCAGGTTCAGGGGATGGTTATTGAGAATATCGAAGCTCTTTTCCATAAACGCCCGCAGGACATCTTCCTTGGGAAGCCAGGGGCCGATCACCTGGGTCAGGTGGTCATGGGGCGGCTCAAGCGGGGAAACACGGCCATGCTTCCAGACCATGATATGGCGGTAGCTGGTGCCGGTATAGAACTGGAATTCTTCATTATTGAAAGCCGCCCGGATGGCATCCATCAGGATATCGGCATCGGCTGTGGAAATTTCATCGGCACTGTGGTCCAGGATGGTCTTTTCCGCGTAGGGCTCCTCCTCAGTCAGGGTCACCACATTGCAGCGGAAGATCACGTCGTCCGGCTCCATTTCCACACCCACGCTGAGAGCTTCCAGGGGAGATCGTCCGGTGAAATCCGTCTTGGGATCGTAGCCCATAACGGACAGGTTTGCGATCTCGCTGCCGGGGGACATGCCGGCAGGGACATTCTGCACCATACCCATCTCGCCCTTGCCCGCCAGTTCATCCATGGTGGGGGTCACCGCGTATTCCAGGGGGGTCTTGCCGCCCAGAGCCTCAATAGGCTCGTCAGACATGCCGTCACCCAGAACCACAATATATTTCATAAGCCGTTCTCCTTTTAACAAAACGCACATTTGTCTTTCCAAAGCGGACAGTTGTGCGTGGTAACAAATATACTACCATTTCTGTCCCGAGATTACAATATGAAATACTGCTGAAAAAGTGCTTGATTTTTTCCTGATTCGTGGGCAATTTGGTAAATATGCCATGCAACCACATGGACTTTGCCCACTGTGGCCCGAGTAGGAAGGCTTTATTTCCAGCAATTTCTCTTTCCAACCGCCATGGGATATGGTATACTTCCTAATATAAAAGGAGGGATCACCATGAATAAGCTGGGATATGATTTTTACCACCGCCACGCCCTGGAGGTAGCACCGGAGCTGGTGGGAAAGGTTCTGGTACACAAGGGGCAGCGGCTGCGCATTTCGGAAACGGAGGCCTACTGCGGCGTAAGCGACACCGCCTGCCATGCCAGCAAGGGCCGCACCAAGCGGACAGAAGTACTGTACGCCGACGCGGGCACCATCTATATTTACCTGTGCTACGGCGTTCACTGGCTGATGAACGTCATCACCGGGGATGTGGACGATCCCCAGGGCGTGCTGATCCGGGCCTGCGTGGACGCAGAGGGCCCCGGAAAGCTGACCAAAAAACTGGGCATCACCGGGCAGCTGAACCGGGACAGCGCGGTAACCTCCGGCGAGCTGTGGATCGAAGACGACGGCTTCCGTTGTGAGGTCGAGACGGATAAGCGGGTGGGCATCGGCTATGCCAGCCGGGAGGATCAGGACAGGCTCTGGCGGTTTAAAATAAAACGATAAATGCGCATTGTCATCTTGACCAAACAGCAAAATCGTGTTAGAATTATTTTAGGCATTTTTTACAAGGAATTGTTCTGAAATTGAAAGGAGAAAGTTTACTATGCGCAATGTAAAACTGATGACCCAGGCACGCTTTGCCAAGCAGGGGGAGGCTCTGGCAAATGTGGCACTGCCCCATACCTGGAACGCCCTGGACGGCCAGGACGGCGGCAACGACTACTGGCGTGGCATCGGCACCTACGAGATCGATCTGCCTGACCCCACCAAGGGAAAGAAGCAGTACATCGAATTCCAGGGTGCCAACCATGTGGCCACCGTTTACTGCAACGGCCGGGAGCTGGGCACCCACAAGGGCGGCTTCTCCACCTTCCGCTACGACCTGACCCCTGCTATGAAGAGCGAGGGCAACGTGCTGACCGTGGTCTGCACCAATGCCAAGAGCGACATCTATCCCCAGACCGCTGACTTCACCTTCTACGGCGGCCTGTACCGGGATGTAAACTTTATCGAGGTCAACGAGACCCACTTCGACCTGCTGAAGCACGGCACCGCCGCTGTGTTCGTCACGCCCCACTGCTCTGGCAAGACCCGCGTTGACCTGTTCCCTGTCAACGCAGCAGGCTGCACCATCACCGTGGAGCTGAAGGACGCTGAGGGCAATGTGGTTGGTTCCACCGGCGTAGATGCCGAAGAGCACGCCCACGCCATCATCGACCTCAAGGAGCCCCACCTGTGGCAGGGCATGGCTGATCCCTACTGCTACACTGCCACCGCCTCCATCGTCAAGGACGGCGAGGTTTTGGATGCTGTTACCGTTACTTATGGCTACCGCTCCTTCCGTGTGGACGCTGAGACCGGCTTCTACCTGAACGGCAAGAATACTCCGCTGCACGGCGTTTCCCGCCACCAGGACCGTCTGGACAAGGGCTGGGCCATCAGTAAGGCCGACCACGAGGAGGATATCGCCCTCATCAAGGAAGTGGGTGCCAACACCATCCGTCTGGCCCACTACCAGCACGACCAGTATTTCTATGACCTGTGCGACCACACCGGCTTCGCCCTGTGGGCCGAGATCCCCTTCATTTCCAAGTTCATCCCCTCTCAGGAGGCCTACGAGAACACCATCTCCCAGATGACCGAGCTGGTTGCCCAGAACTACAACCACCCCTCCATCTTCTTCTGGGGCATCTCCAATGAGATCCTGATTGGTGCCGACAATGAACCTCTGCGCAAAAACCTGCGGGATCTGGCCAAGCTGGCAAAGTCCATGGACCCCAGCCGTCTGACCACCCTGGCCCAGGTTTCCGGCACCCCCATGGATTCCGAGCACAACTACATCACCGACGTGGTCTCCTACAACCACTACTTCGGCTGGTACGGCGGCGACGTTCACCAGAACGGCCCCTGGTTCGACGCTTACCACAAGCTGAACCCCGACATTCCTCTGGGCGTTTCTGAGTACGGCGTGGAAAATATCGTCAAGTGGCACTCCGCCAAGCCTATGAACCACGACTACACCGAGGAATACGCCAACTACTACCACCACGAGATGCTGAAGACCTTCGCGAAGCGTCCCTACCTGTGGAGCACCCATGTGTGGAACATGTTCGACTTCGCAGCCGATGCCCGGAATGAGGGCGGCATCCAGGGCCGGAATGACAAGGGCCTGGTGACCTACGACCGAAAGCTGAAAAAGGATGCCTATTTTATCTACAAGGCCTACTGGACTTCCGAGCCCATGGTCTATGTGGCAGGCCGCCGCTGGGTGGACCGGGCTCCCGAGGAGCGGAACATTACCGTCTACACCAACTGCGAGAATGTTACTCTGGTCGTGAACGGTGCTGCGGTTGAGACCAAGGCTGCTGTGGATCATGCTGTGGTCTTTGAGAATGTGGCTCTGAAGGACGGCGAAAACACCGTCACCGCCAAAGGGTGCGGCTGCGAGGACACCATCACCCTGAACGGTGTTGCCGAGCACAACCCCGACTACACCCTGCCCGATATCGCCGAAGCCATGGCCGTTGGCAACTGGTTCGACGAGGTCTCCGACAACGAGGACAGCGACGAGATCGTGGTCGTTGACGGCTACTATTCCGTGGAAGACCCCGTCGGTGTGCTGCTAGCCAACGAAGAGTGCCTGAAGATCGTTAAGGGCTTTATGATGAAGCAGGGCAACCTGACCGTTGCTTCCATGCTGACCACCCTGCGGGATATGATGGGCTTCTATAAGCTCACCCAGTTCTCCAGCATGGGTGCTTCGATCACCGATAAGGACCTGGCCCAGCTGAATCGCCTGCTGAGCCGCGTCAAGAAGTAATTCCCCCATAACAAACGGCCTCCCGAGGGATACGTCCCCCGGGAGGTTTTTTATTTGGTTGGTGCGATAGATGGTAATTTACCCGTCTATTTATCCACACGGTTATCGCCGCGGGCGGTGGCGCGGAGGCCGATCTCTTCTTTTTTGACAATGCGGACGATATTCTCCCAGTGCTTGCAGAGCATCACCGCCGTGGCTATGCAGAGAATGGCCGCCAGAAGCAGGTCATGGGTGGTGATTCCCACATAGACCGGGGCCACCAGGATGGTGCCCAGTGTGCCGATGGCGATGAAGTCCGTAATGAGGGTCGCCAGCACGATGATGGTGCCCAAAAGCAATGCCAGACGCCAGTTCAGTGCCAGGGTCATGCCGAAATAGGAGGCCAGGCCCTTGCCGCCCTTGAATTTTAAGTAAAAGGGGAAAATATGCCCCAGCACGCACGCCACCCCTGCCGCTGCCCCGGCGTAGGAAAGCTCCGGGAACAGCCATTTTGCCAGCAGCACCGCCAGGTACCCTTTGCCGATATCATGCAGGGCCACCAGAACGCCGGAGCCCCAGCCAAAGAGCACCGTGGCATTGGAGGCCCCCAGATTGCCGCTGCCCGCGCTGCGGATGTCCAGCTTTTTCAGTTTGCCAATGTAAAAGGCCATGTGGGAGCAGCCAAGAAGATAGCCAAGCAGGATCGGGAGAATGTATTTCATAAGAAAGCCCTCCGGTTTTTAGTTTAAAGTTGAAAATGGAAAGTTAGGGTGTCGGATTCGCCGACTATTCAAAATCATTACCGAAGACAATTCCATAACTTTCAACTGTCAACTTTAACTTGCATTATATCACAGCTTTGTGGCACGGGGAAGTCCCATTCTCGCTTTCGTCCTTTTGCGCAGATTTTTGGGGTTCATTACAGCACTTTCCACAAGAATTTATACGCATCTTGACCAAAGGTATCCTTCTGTGTTACTATTTATTTTAAGCAATAATGACGATTTGCTGTTATTTTGAAAGGAGAAATTTTTCATGCGCACTGTAACTCTCATGACCCAGGCCCGGTTTGCCAAGCAGGGCGAAGCTCTGGTCAATGTGGCTCTGCCCCACACCTGGAACGCTCTGGACGGACAGGACGGCGGTGCCGACTACTGGCGCGGCATCGGTACCTACGAGATCGACCTGCCCAATCCCACCAAGGGAATGAAGCAGTACATCGAAATCCGTGGTGCCAACCATGTGGCTACCGTCTACTGCAACGGCCGGGAGCTGGGCACCCATAAGGGCGGCTTCTCCACCTTCCGCTTCGACCTGACCCCCGCCATGAAGAGCGAAAACAATGTTCTGACTGTCGTCGTGACCAACGGCGTTTCCGACATCTATCCCCAGAACGCCGACTTCACCTTTTACGGCGGCCTGTACCGGGATGTGAACTTCATCGAGGTCAATGAAACCCACTACGATCTGCTGAAGGACGGCACCAACGCCGTATTCGTCACGCCCCACTGCTCCGGCAAGACCCGTGTTGACCTGTTCCCCGTCAACGCTGCCGGCTGCACTGTGGCTGTGGAGCTGAAGGACGCTGAGGGCAATGTGGTCGGCACCGCCACCACCGGGGCCTCCGAGCACGCTCACGTCATCATCGACGTGAAGGAGCCCCACAAGTGGAACGGCATGGCAGATCCCTACTGCTACACCTGTGAAGCCAAGCTGTACAAGGGCGTTGACCTGCTGAAGCTGGCTCCTGTGGATACCGTCACCGTCACCTACGGCTACCGCTCCTTCCATGTGGATCCCAACACCGGCTTCCATCTGAACGGCAAGAGCGTTCCCCTGCACGGCGTTTCCCGCCACCAGGACCGCTTGGACAAGGGCTGGGCCATCAGCAAGGCCGACCATGAAGAGGACGTGACTCTGATCAAGGAGCTGGGTGCCAACACCATCCGTCTGGCCCACTACCAGCACGACCAGTATTTCTACGACCTGTGCGACAAGACCGGCTTCGTTCTGTGGGCGGAAATCCCCTTCATTTCCCAGTTCATCCCCACCAAGGAAGCTTATAACAACACCATCTCCCAGATGACCGAACTGGTTGCCCAGAACTACAACCATCCCGCCATCATGTTCTGGGGCATCTCCAACGAGATCCTGATCGGTGCCGACAATGAGCCTCTGCGCAAGAATCTGCGGGATCTTGCCAAGCTGGCAAAGTCCATGGATCCCAGCCGCCTGACCACCATGGCCCAGGTCTCCATGACCCCCATGGATTCCGAGCACAACTACATCACCGACGTGGTTTCCTACAACCACTACTTCGGCTGGTACGGCGGCGACGTGGAGGACAACGGCCCCTGGTTCGACAAGTTCCACGCGCTGAACCCCGACACCTGCCTGGGCGTTTCCGAGTACGGCGCGGAAAACATTCTGAAGTGGCACTCTGCTGAGCCCGAGAACCACGACTACACTGAGGAATACGCAAACCACTACCATCAGGAGATGCTGAAGACCTTTGCCACCCGTCCCTACCTGTGGTCCACCCACCAGTGGAACTGCTTCGACTTCGCGGCTGACGCCCGTAACGAGGGCGGTATCCAGGGCCGGAACAACAAGGGCCTGATCACCTACGACCGCAAGATCAAGAAGGACGCCTTCTATATCTACAAGGCATGGTGGAATCCCGAGCCCATGGTCTGGGTCTCCGGCGGCCGCTTCGTCAACCGCGCTCCCGAGGAGCGGAACGTCATCGTCTACACCAACTGTGACGAGGTCACTCTTGTGGTCAACGGTGCCGAGGTTGCCACCAAGAAGGCCGAGGATCACATGATCACCTTTGAGAACGTGGCCCTGAATGACGGCGAGAACACCGTCACCGCCTACTCCGGCAAGGTCAAGGGCAACACCATCACCCTCTGCGGCGTTGCGGAGCACGACTACAGCTACGACCTGCCCGACGGCAACCAGGGTGTCAACTGGTTCGACGATCCCGAGCTGGTAGCCATGAAGAAGGCCTTCAAGTATCCCAAGGATGCCTTCTCCATCAAGGACAAGTTCGGCGTTCTGATGGCCCATCCCGAGGCCGCTGCCCTCCTTGGCAACCTGATGAAGAACGCCATGGGCAACAACGCCATGATGTCCAGCATGGGCCAGATGAGTGACGAAATGATGTCCTTCATGAACAACATGCGTCTGAGCGATATGCTGAAGATGGCAGGCGACGGTGTCTCCATGAAGGCCAAGCTGGCCCTGAACCAGGCTCTGAACGCCATCAAGAAGTAATTTTCCCTTCCTTGTTCCTTACACCACAGGAGGCGGCACTCCGCCGCCTCCTGATTTCATTATCGAGAAAGAGGTAATTTCTATGAAAGACTGCAACTGCGGTTACTGCATGGGCGGCGACATTCTGGCGGGCTTCGGCATCAAGATCTGCGATCTGAAGGTTTCCCAGCTGATCCTCTTTAAGGAGCAGAGCCATCCCGGCCGTGTCATCGTGGCCTACAAGGATCACGTTTCCGAGCTGGTGGATATCTCTGCTGAGGAGCGGGCTGCGTTTTTTGAGGACGTAGCCACTGCTGCCAACGCCATCCACAAGGCCTTCCATCCCGACAAGGTCAACTACGGTGCCTACGGCGACGGCGGCTGCCACCTGCACTTCCATCTGGTCCCCAAGTACCAGGGTGAATTCGAGTGGGGCACTCCCTTCGCCATGAACCCCGGCAAGACTTATTTGACCGAGGCAGAATATGAGGCAATGATCGCAAAAATCAAGGATAACCTGTAATCTACGCAAAATTTCTGGCGGTTCCATTGGAACCGCCAGTTTTTTATGCCAGATTCAGCTTACGGCTGGTCAGGTAGTACATCAGGAAATAGCCTGCCACGGCCAGAACCAGGGCCATGAAGCCCGGGAAGGCCACGAACCAGGTCACATTCTGCACTGCGGCAAAAGTCAGGCTGATCATGGCATGGACAAAGGACATGACCATGTTGATACCGTAGTAGACGGCAATGGCCGCCAGGATCTTGTGCTTTTTCGCGATCAGCGCACCAATGGTCACGGACAGCATCAATGTGACAAGCTCGCTGACGGCAGAACTGACGGCACTGAACAGTGCCAACCCAATCTCCATACCATACTCCGCAAAAGCCTCCTTGAGCTGGGGCCACAGCATCATCCACATATCCTTAAGGCCAACGGAGACGGTATATTCCACATCCGCCCACAGGTATTCCTGAGGGAACGCAGACAGAAATAGCAACACTGCGATACCAATAGCCACAAAGGCTGTCAGGACGACAAGCACTGTACCGATGATGGTATTGGCAATACTGGACAGCAGCAGTTGGTGGTGAGACACAGGCAAAGTGAAGGTCAGGTAGCCTTCGTCGGTAAAGCGGCTTTTATAAAAGCGGAATATCAGAAAGAATACGGAACCGGACCCGCACACCGCAATGGCAAGGATGGCCGCCAGCAGTACCAGCGTACACAGTATCATCACAACCCCCGGCTCATCGGAAGCAGTCATGACAGTATGGTCGTCCATCCAGATCATATAACGGACAACGGCTCCCACTACTACGCCGGAACCCAGAATTATCGCACACAGCAGGCCGATGATCCCCCTGGTAGCACGAAACTCATGTTTTAACAGCTTGGCAAACATTTAAACACCTCCCGGAACAGTTCGTCCAGCGATTTGCCGGTTTCTTCTCTGACCTCGTCGGCGTTGCCGCCACGGATCAGGCGGCCCTGATACAGGAATATAAATTCGTCCAGCACCCGCTCCACATCCGCAATCAGATGGGTGGAGATCAGCACCGTGGCATCGGGGTCGTAGTTACTGATGATGGTATTGAGGATGTAGTCCCGGGCCGCCGGGTCTACACCGCCGATGGGCTCGTCCAGAAGGTACAGCTTTGCCCGGCGGGACATGACCAGCACCAACTGCACCTTTTCCTGGTTGCCCTTGGACAGGGTGCGAAACTTCATGTTGGGGTCGATGTTCAGGGCCCGGAGCATTTCCTCCGCCCGCTCCCGGTCGAAGTCCGCGTAAAAATCCTGGAAGAAATCCAGCTGCTCCCGGATGCGCATCTGCTTGTTGAAATAGGGCCGGTCGGGCAGGTAGCTCACCACCGCCTTTGTGGCAGTGCCCACCTTCTCATCACAAATGGTGAGCGTACCTGAGGCCGGGGTCAGCAGCCCCGCCGCCAGCTTGATAAAGGTGGTCTTGCCGCTGCCGTTGGGGCCCAGCAGGCCGATGATCCGCCCCTTGGGGAGCCGCAGCGTCAGATTGTCCAGCGCAAGGGTATTGTGATAGCGCATGGTCAGGTCTTGCGCCTGTAAAACGTATTCCATAAATTCAATCCTCCTTTACTCCATCCAAACGCAGCAGAAGCTCCGCCGCCTGGGTGGGTGTAATGCCGAAAACCATAAACTTTTCGGCGCATTCCCGGGCCAGTTCGTCCAAGATGCGGTCTTTCATAGCACGCAGTATCTCTTCGTTTGTTGTGACCGTGCGGCCGCTGGTGCCGCCACCTACCAGAAGCCCTTCCCGCTCCAGCTCCGTCAGGGCCCGCTGCATGGTGTTGGGGTTCACCTGGGCCGCCGCCGCCAGATCCCGGACAGACGGAACCTTCTGCCCTGGCTTCAGCTCCCCTTTTAGAACCGCGCCCCGTATAGCCGCCATGATCTGCTGATATACAGGCCGGTCTCCGGAAAATTTCCAGTTCATAGGCACCTCCTTTGTGTTATTGTATTAGTGCATTAATACAATAACACAACTATATGGAATTGTCAATACCCTTTTCCAAATAAAGTAAAACGCCTGTCGTCTGACAGGCGTTTGGTTTTATTGGGTTACTCTGTACCCAGCAGCATATCGATACCCCTTTGCAGCACGCTCGCGCTCATGGCACCCTGGCCGTAGGTGATCAGATCGCCGTTGGCATCGATAAAGTAGGTCACCGGGATGGAATAGATGCCGTAGGCCATTGCGGCACTGATGTCGGTGTCATAGAATACCGGGAAGGTATAGCCCTGACCCGCGATGAATTTGGAGGCGGTCTCCACCGTTTCCTGGGAATTGTCCGTAAGGTTGACCATGAGAAACTGGATGGTATCGCCGTATTCCTGATATTTTTCCTCGAAATCCGGCATTTCGCTCTTACAGGGGCCGCACCAGCTGGCCCAGAAATTCAGGATCACAGGCTTCCCCTCGAAATCGCTCAGCTTGTAGGGATTCCCATCGATGTCGTAAACGGTGAAATCCAGAGCGGAATAATCAGCGGTGGTCTCCGTAGGATCGGCAGCAGCGGGCTGGGTGGCAAGGGTGTCCGGCTGCACCTGATCGCTGAGATTGCTGTACAGCATATAAGCCCCCAGCATCAGGGCAACAAATACCAGCACCAGAAGTACCAATTTTAATACTCTGTAGGTTTTTTCCATAACATTCTCCTTAACTCAGCAGGGCCAGCAGGCGGCCCAGCATTCCCGTTGCCATGGCGATGCCCACGATCACCAGCAGGCCGCCGCATATCTTATTGATAATACCATAGTGGGACTTGATCCAGTTGAATGCGGATTTCAGCCGGTCGATCAGCACCGCGCTGAACAGGAAGGGAATGCCCAGACCCACAGAGTAGCACAGCAGCATTGCCATGCCTTCCACTACATGCCCCTGCTGGGAGGCCAGCATCAGGGCAGAGCCCAAAAACGCACCCACGCAGGGCGTCCAGCCCACGGAGAAGATGATGCCGAACAGCATCGCGGAGAAAAAGCCCATCTCTCCCGCCTTCATGCCGCGGCCCACGCTCCGGAACAGGTTCAGCTTCAGAATGCCCATATAATTCAGGCCGAACAGGATAACGATGAGACCGGAAAAGATATTCACCGCTGTCTGATATTTTGTCAAAAAGCTGCCCAGCGTTCCCGCCAGTGCGCCCATGGCTACGAACACCGCCGTAAAGCCCAGCACAAAGCCCGCCGCATTGGTCAGGGTTCGTTTGGTGGACCGCTCCCCGCCTCCGGCAAAGTAGGAAATATAGATAGGCAGCATCGGCAGCAGACAGGGGGAGATGAAGGTGATGATGCCCTCCAGAAAAGAAATCAGATATTGCATACGAGCCCTCCTCGGGATTTTTCTTTATGATACCGAAATGATTCCACGGCTTCCGTGATATTATCACGAAAAAAGGCGGCACGGAAACCGTGCCGCCCTGAAAGATCGATTAGTTGGTGTAGTTATCGAAATAACCCTGAATGTGGATGATGGGGGTGCCCTTATCGCCGGAACCGGAGGTCAGGTCGCACAGGGAGCCGATCAGGTCGGTCAGGCGGCGGGGGGTAGTGCCCTGGGAAGCCATGGAGCCGGCCAGGTCGCCCTTGGCACGGATAGCATTCTCGATGGCAGCCTGCAGTGCCTCGCCGGACAGGTCAGCGTAGTCGTTGTCGGCCAGGTACTTCAGCTTCAGCTCGTTGGGAGTGCCCTCCAGGCCTGCGGTGTAGGCAGGAGAAACAACGGGATCAGCCAGCTCCCAAATCTTGCCAACGGGATCCTTGAAAGCACCGTCGCCGTAGACCATGACCTCCACCAGCTTGCCGGTCTTCTCCAGGAACTTGGCCTGGATGGTCTTGACCAGATCGGTGCACTCTCTGGGGAACAGCTTGACGGTGGTCTCGGTAGCCTTGTTGGAGCCCAGCAGGCCGTACTTCTCGTTGCAGCCGCTGCCGTCCACAGAAGCGTTCATAATATCGTCCATGCCGCAGACGCGCTCGGCACCGGCACCCACCAGCAGACGCTTGGAGCGGGCACGGGTGTGGATATCGCAGGTCAGGACATTCTTGGTATAGTTCAGGATGACCCGGGGATCGTTGGCGAAGATGACCTCCACCTCAGCACCCTCCTCCTTGACCAGGTCGGAGTAATACTGCACATAGTCCACCAGGGTGAAGGGATGGCGGTTCTCACCGAAGAGCATACGGTACTTCTCGAGGGTCAGAACGTCGGAATAGGGATTGATCTTGGCCTCGTCCAGTTTGTCCAGGGAAACCAGCTCGTTGCCCACCTCGTCGGAGGGGTAGCTGAGCATCAGGACGATCTTCTTGCAGCCACGGGCGATGCCGCGCAGGCAGATGGAGAAGCGGTTACGGGACAGGATGGGGAAAATGACACCCACAGTCTCGCCGCCCAGCTTAGCCTTCACATCCTTGGCGATAGCATCAACAGATGCGTAGTTGCCCTGGGCCCGGGCCACGACGGACTCGGTAACGGCGACTACGTCACGGTTGCGCATTTCGTAGCCTTCGCTTTCGGCAGCTTCCAGCACGCTGGTCACGACGATCTCAGCCAGGTCATCGCCCTCACGAATGATGGGGCAGCGGATGCCACGGGAGACAGTACCGACTTTTCTTTCCATAATCATTACCTCGTTTCCCCGGCCGGGACAAAGCAGGGCCGGATAGAATCAAAAATTTACACATTAGTTATACCGCAGACGCGCCAACTTTTCAACTATTTTTTTGTGGATTCTTCTTCCATCGCAAAGAATTGTGATTTTCTACAATGTTTTCGTCCCCGTCTTACCCAGATTCGTAAACTGAAATTTACATTTCTGCTATAGACATTTGTCCGTCCCAGTGATATAATAAGCGAAATACACTTTTGTGAGCCTCAAAAGCCCGGATGCTGCGCATCCGGGCTTTGCTGTTTTTCCTTATTCCCCACTGAAGAATGCAGCGGCAACCGCGCCGGGACCCACATGTACGCCGATGGCGGAGCCCACGATGGTCTTCCTGGTATCAGGTGCCCACAGCTGGGTATTCTCCTCCATGTACTTGCGCAGGTTCTCATCGCTTTCACCGGTATAGGCCAGCATGACAGGCTTGGTAAAATCCGGGCCGCCATTGCCGGAGGACAGCTCCGTCAGGACAGAGAAAGCCTTCTTCATGCCCCGGGCACTGGACAGCATCTTGATCTCGCCCGCCTCATCCACATGGAGGATGGGCTTGATGTTCAGCAGGCCGCCTACCAATGCCACGGTGGAACTGAGACGGCCACCCTTCTTCAGATATTCCAGGGTATCCACCATAAAATACAGGCGGATCTTCTTGCGCATTTCGATCAGCTCGTTCAGGATCTGCTCGCCGCCCATGCCCTTGTCCGCCAGCTCCAGGGCATACTCTGCCAGGATGCCGGAGCCGATGGCTGCGGTGCGGCTGTCCACCACGAAGACCTTGTCGGGGAATTCCTCGGCGGCGATGGTGGCACTCTGGTAAGTACCGGACAGTTTGGACGCGATGGTGATGCAAACCACCTCATTGCCTGCCTCCACTTCCTTCCGGTATACATCCTCAAAGGCTGCGGGGGTGGGCTGGCTGGTGGTGGGCAGCTGCTCGCTCTTTACCAGCATTTCATAAAACTTCTCCGCCGTAATGGTCACACTATCCAGGTACTCCTGCTCGCCAAAGCGAACGGACAGAGGCACGACCTTTACCCGGGCCTTCACATCGGGTATCAGATCCACGGTGGAATCCACAATAATTTTAACGCTCATATTATCTCCTTATTCCTTTTCATCTTTCAGCCCATCCTTGCAGATGGTATGCAGATTGGACGCGATCAGGCCCAGGACGCTGTAAAAGACCTCCCGCTGGGCATCATTCAGTCCCTTCCCTGCCTGCTCCACAGCCTGCCGGGCACGCTTGCTGACCGCCTGGGCCGCTTCCAGTCCCCGTTCCGTCAGGGTCAGCATCGCCCGGTAGCGCACGCCGTTGGGGGCATTGCGCACCACCAGCCCCACCAGCTCCAATTCAGACAGGGTGCGGGAAATAGCAGCCTTATCCTTTTCGGTGATCTCGCACAGCTTCGCGGCCGTGATCCCCTCCGGGTAGCGGCTCATAGCCAGCAGGCACTGGGCGTGGGGCCCCTTTAAGCCAAATTTTGCCATCTCTGTCCGCTCGATCTTCTGGATATCGTGATACATGCAGGATACGGACGAAGAAAAAAGCTCATATTTGCTCAGCAAATCGATTCCTCCAATTTTGTTGATTTATCAACTTCCACAGTCTACACTGAATTTATTGGTTTGTCAACAGCTTTTATCAGGATTTTTTAGATAATGTACATGATTTTCTCCATCTGGGAAATACTAGCCCTGAAAAGGCGGTGGATTGATGGAGAAGTTCTCCTGTAAGACGACGATTCTCTCCGGAGCCGGGGCCATCTGCGCACTGGGAGAGATGAAAGGGACACGGCTGTTTTTGGTTACGGACCCCTTCTTTGTGAAAAACGGCATGGCACAAAGGGTACTGGAAGCGGCAAAATGTTCCCATACAGAGATTTTTGACAAGGTACAGCCAGACCCGACGGTGGAGCTGGCGGCGGAGGGCACCGCCCGGCTGCGGGACTTTGAAGCAGACCTGCTGGTGGCACTGGGAGGGGGCAGTGCCATGGACTGTGCCAAGGCCATGGCCTATTTTGCAAAGGGAAACTACAAATTTGTAGCCATCCCCACCACCTCCGGCTCCGGGTCGGAGGTGACGGACTTCGCCATCCTGACCCACGACAAAGTCAAGCACCCCCTGGTAGACCCGGCCCTGCGGCCGGACACGGCGATTTTGGACAGCGACCTTCTGATGGAGCTTCCCAGGTCCCTCATTGCCGACAGCGGCTTTGATGTGCTGTGCCACGCGCTGGAAGCTTACGTCGCAAAGGATGCGGGAGCCATTTCCGACCTCTATGCAAGGGAAGCCTTCAGCAGTGCCTACGCCTCCCTCCCCGCCTCCTATGCAGGGCGGAAGGAGGTTCGTCTGAAGGTGCATGTAGCAGCCACTATGGCGGGTATGGCCTTCACTCAGGCGGGGCTGGGACTGTGCCATGCCCTGTCCCACAGCCTCGGGGGAATGTTCCATGTGCCCCACGGGCGGCTGAACGCCATTCTGATGCCCAGCATTGTCAGTCTCAACGCCAACGCCGCAGGGAAAAAGTACGCAGAGCTGGCCCGGGCGGCGGGACTGGGCGGCAGCGCGGAAACCATCGCGGTGCGGAATCTAAAAAACGGGCTTGTGCGGCTGCGCAGGGAGCTGGGTCTGCCGGAAACTCTGGCCCAAGCAGGAGTGCCGCCCCGGAATGTCTGGGCCAGCGCGGCCCAGATCGTGCAGGCAGCACTGGCGGACCCCTGCTGCGCCGCCAATCCGGTGCCGGTGGACGACTTTATGGTGCGCAGAATTCTGGAAGAGGTGACAGGCCGTGTCTGACCGGCTCTTAAGCGTAGGCCTGGACGTGGGCACCACCTCCACGCAGATGGTTTTGTCGGAGCTGACAGTGGAGAACCGGGCTTCTCCCTTCGCGGTGCCGGAGTTGGAGATCGCCCAACGAAAAATTCTGTGCAAAAGCCCGGTGCATTTTACCCCGCTGGTGGGGGAAAACCTGGTGGATGGAGGAGCGATCCGCACTCTGGTGGAGGAAGAATACCGCAAAGCGGGGATTTCCCGGGGGCAAGTGGATACGGGGGCCATTATCATCACCGGTGAGACCAGCCGGAAGGAGAATGCCCGGACGGTACTGGAGGCCCTATCGGACTTTGCTGGAGATTTTGTGGTGGCAACGGCGGGGCCGGATCTGGAAAGCGTGCTGGCGGCAAAGGGTGCCGGGGCTGCCGAATATTCCGCCCAAACCGGGGAAACAGTGCTCCACATGGACATCGGCGGCGGCACCAGCAATCTGGCCCTGATCCGGGATGGGAAGATCGTGGAGACGGGATGCCTGAATGTGGGCGGGCGGCTGCTGAAACTCGACAGGAACGGGGCCGTCACCTACGTTTCCCCGGTACTGGAAGGGTTGTGCTCCCTAAAGCCGGGAAACCGGGTAGACCCGGGACAGGTAATGGAAACCGCCCGACTGCTGGCCCAGGCACTGGAAATGGCGGCAGGCCTGCGGGAGAAAACGCCTCTACTGGAACAGCTGTGGACGAAGGAAAGCGGGCCAGTATGGCCTGCACCTCCCGCAAAAGTGGTGGTCTCCTTCTCCGGGGGCGTTGCGGACTGTATTGGGCAGGAGCGGAACTGGCTGGAATTCGGAGACATGGGGCCGCTTCTGGGCCGGGCCATCCGGGAGAGCCGTCTGTGCACCGGGGAATTTATGCTGGGCACGGAGACCATCCGGGCAACGGTCATCGGCGCGGGATGCCACAGTGCCCAGCTGTCGGGCAGCACGGTATTTTGTCAGAATGTGGCGTTTCCACTGAAAAACGTGCCTGTTGTGAATCTCACGCGGGCACAGCAGGCGGAGCCGGGACAAGTGCTGTCCGGGCTGCTGCGCAGGCAGGATGGCATAGCGGCGGTCGCCCTGCCGGGGCTCCCTTCTCCTTCCTACCGGGAGGTTGCGGCACTGGCGGATGCTCTGGCCGGGGCAATGAAAGGACGGCAGGTGCTGCTGTGCCTGGAGCAGGATATGGCAAAAGCGTTGGGACAGGCCCTGGCTCTGCGTCTTGGCAGGGAGGCGGAGATCCTCTGCATCGACCGGGTAAAGATCAGCGAAGGGAGCTATCTGGATGTAGGTGCCCCCGTAGGCCCCGCATTCCCGGTGGTGGTGAAAACACTGGTATTGGAAAAGTAAATTGTTGTTTCGTGTTGTAGGGCGGGGGCATGCCCCCGCCCTACGGGGATAAACGATAATTTATGCGACTTAAAATCTGAAAGGATGGAACAATATGGACACGAATTCTTTGGGTATGATCGAAACAAAGGGCCTCATTGGGGCCATTGAGGCGGCGGATGCCATGGTAAAATCCGCCAATGTGCAGCTGGTGGGCAAGGAACAGGTAGGCGGCGGTCTGGTAACCGTCATGGTTCGGGGCGACGTGGGTGCCGTCAAAGCCGCTACCGATGCCGGTGCGGCGGCTGCGGAAAAGGTGGGCGAGCTGATCTCCGTCCATGTCATTGCCCGGCCCCACATGGAGGTGGACGCCATCCTGCCCAAGGGGCGGCTGAGCCAGAACCCTCCCGCCGGGAAGTAAGGAATGCTCTATAACGAGGATGCCGTTCGGGCTAACATCCGCAACCGGGATGGAAAACGGTTATTCTTCCTGGGAAAAGGCGACCAACTGACCAGCTCAGCCCGGGATTTTCTGAACCGGGAGCGGATCGAGATCCGCCCCGGAGAGGACGCGAAAATAGAGCGGTACCGTCTGCTGAGCGGTGGTTTTCTGGAAGAAAAACCGGAGCATATGACCCACCTGAACGGGGATGTGCTGGTGCCCAAGAACCACCCCCGGATCGTTTTTCGGGGGAAAATGGACACCCTGGAAGCGGAACTGCTGCTGTGCCAGCTGGAATCCCCGGAGCTGATTACGCCAGTGGGCCAGGTGCTGGCCCTGGCCCGGCGGCTGATCCGCTGCGAGGTACTGGAGGAGCCGGTGAAGCAGGAAAAGCTCTGCGGCCTGACGGAGGAGGAGCAGCGAAAGCGCAGCCACTTCCCCCAGGACTACTACAGCCAGCCCCATTTCATGCCCTCGGTATCAGACGGCAAAGTCATCCTCCGGCTGAACCGGGCCCGGTGCGCCGCCCGGGAGGCAGAGCTGGCGGCAGTCACCGCCTTCTCCGACCGGGAAGGAAATCCCACCCGGCCCGATATCCTCCGGGCACTGAACCGGATGAGCAGTATGCTCTATATCCTGATGATACAGGCGAAAAGTCAAGTTAGGAGTTAGGAATTGTGGTGGCTTCAGGAAGGATACATTCCTAACTCCTCACGCCTAATTTCTAATTCCACGCAAAGGGGAAGCTTATGAAACTGAAAACGACCCTGTTGGGGAAGACATATGTATTCCGTAACTTAAAGGAAGTGCTGGCCAAGGCCAATGAGGAAAAAACCGGCGACAAGCTGGCGGGCCTGGCGGCGGAAACTGCCCAGGAGCGGGTGGCCGCCAAGGTGGTGCTGTCCGCCGTAACTTTGGGCGATCTGCGGGAGAATCCCGCCGTTCCCTATGAAGAGGACGAGGTGACCCGGATCATTCAGGACGATGTGAACGAAACGGTCTATCAGCGTATCCGGGGCTGGACGGTCAGCGACCTGCGGGAATGGATCCTGTCCGAAACCACCTCCGGGGCGGATATCCGCAAGCTGAGCAGAGGTCTGACCAGCGAGATGATCGCGGCGGTGTGCAAGCTCATGAGTAATCTTGACCTGATCTACGCGGCAAGCAAGATCACCGTCACCGCCCACTGCAACACCACCATCGGCCTGCCCGGTACGCTCAGCTGCCGTTTGCAGCCCAACCACACCACCGACCACCCGGAGGGCATCACCGCCTCCACCCTGGAGGGGCTCAGCTTCGGTGCGGGAGATGCGGTCATCGGCCTGAACCCGGTGACGGATTCCCCGGAGCAGGTGGGGAAGGTGCTGCGCCGCTTCCAGGAGATCAAAGAACACTGGGAGATTCCCACCCAGATCTGTGTACTGGCTCATGTAACAGCCCAGATGAAGGCGGTACGGGCCGGGGCTCCCTGCGACCTGATTTTCCAGTCCATTGCGGGCAGCCAGAAGGGCAACGAGGCCTTCGGCTTCTCTGCCTCCACTCTGGAGGAGGCACGGCAGCTATTGCTGCGGGACGGCACCGCGGAGGGGCCGAATGTGATGTATTTCGAGACCGGACAGGGGTCCGAGTTATCCAGCAACGCCCATCACGGCACCGATCAGGTGACCATGGAGGCCCGGTGCTACGGCTTTGCCAAGCGGTTCCAGCCCTTCCTGGTGAACACCGTGGTGGGCTTCATCGGGCCGGAGTATCTGTACGATGCCCGGCAGGTGACCCGGGCAGGTCTGGAAGACCATTTCATGGGCAAGCTGACGGGTATCTCCATGGGCTGCGACTGCTGCTACACCAACCACATGAAGGCGGATCAGAACGACATCGAAAATCTGGCAAGCCTGCTGACCATGGCCGGGTGTAACTACTTCATGGGCATCCCCCACGGCGACGATATCATGCTGAACTACCAGACCACCGGCTTCCGGGAAACCGCCGCCCTGCGGGAGATCACCGGAAAGACGGCAATCCCCGAATTCCAGCGGTGGCTGGAAAAGATGGGCTTTATCGAAAACGGAAAGCTGACAAAGAAGGCCGGGGACGGATCGAGTTTATTATTTTGATAAAGGTAAATTGTTGTTTCGTGTTGTAGGGCGTGGGCATGCCCCCGCCGAACAGGTAGCGGTTTCTGCCGTGCTGATACGGTGCGAGACGACAGTGTTCCCAGAGTCGTTACCGCTCAGTCATATAGGTGCATCGGCGTGGTTATGACCCCGCCCTACGGGGATAAGCAATCATTCACCGCAGTACCGAACCGAGCGGTACCCAATGGCGTAACGAACACCACCTAGGTTCGTCACGAATTGCCTGCGGCGGCTCGCCGCTAAACGATCATTTATCACACCAGGATCAGGAGATGGATATGAACAAGCAGGAATTATCCGCCATGGTGGCGGAGATTTTAGGGGGGCTTCGTGAGGAGCCTATGGTGAAGGGCAGCGACTACCGCCCCGTAAATCCCGGGCCGGAGCGGAAGGATACCGGCTACCGGGACGGGGATTTCGTTCCCGATGTAACTGCGCTGGATCTGCGGAAGCTGTATCTGGTGGATAACCCGGAAAATGAACAGAAGTTCCGCAGGATGAAGGAGCGGACCCCCGCCCGTCTGGGCAGCGGCCGGGCCGGGGCACGGTATAAGACTTTAACCATGCTCCGCTTTCGGGCAGACCACGCGGCGGCCCAGGACGCGGTATTTTCCCAGGTCAGCGAGGATTTCGCAGCCAAAAACGGTATGCAGGAGGTGCAGACCCGCTGCGGCAGCAAGGACGAATACCTGACCCGTCCCGATCTGGGCCGGTGCTTCGACGAGGAAAACCAGCGGAAGATTCGTGCTGCCATTCCCGGAACACCCAGGGTGCAAATCGTGGTGGGAGATGGCCTTTCTTCCGCTGCCATCACCGCCAATGCCATGGACTGCCTGGAGGCCATCCGGGACGGGCTGAAGCTGAAGGGCATCGATCCGGGCACGCCCATTTTCGTCCGCTACTGCCGTGTAGGCGCGGGGGATGCCATCGGGGATGTGACGGGCTGTGAGCTGGTATGTATGCTGGTAGGCGAACGGCCCGGCCTGGTGACGGACAAGAGCATGTCTGCCTATATCACCTACAAGCCCCGGACCGGGGTCTCCGAATCCAGCCGGACGGTGGTTTCCAACATCCACGCCCAGGGCACCCCCGCCGTGGAGGCCGGGGCTCATATCGCAGGCCTTATCGACACGATCCTGAAAAAACAGGTCTCCGGCGTGGGGCTGCACATGGAGGCGATGGCATGATCCCGGTAAAGGTTCTGGCGGTGCGGTATCTGGCAAATGCCAGCCCGGCACTGTGCGAGGCTCTGGGCGCGCCGAAGGGATATCCAGCCCTGGGGCTGCTGACCACCGACTGCGACGATGCCACCTATATCGCCCTGGACGCTGCCACCAAGGCGGCGGAGGTGGAGGTAGCCTATGGCCGCAGCTTCTACGCAGGCACGGCTAACGCCTCCACGCCCAACGCGGGAGAGGTCATTGGCATCCTTGCCGCTCAAACGCCGGGAGCGGTGCGGAGCGGCATGGAGGCGGCTCTTGCCGCGCTGCAAAGAGTAGGCTTTGAGGAAGTAAACGGTGTTCCGTATCTTGCCCATACGGTCAGCAGCGTGGGAACCTTTCTGGCAAAGGAGGCGGGCGTGCGGCCCGGCTCGGCCATTGCCTACCTGATCGCGCCGCCTTTGGAAGGAATGTACGCCATGGATGCCGCTCTGAAAGCAGCGGATGTGCGGCTTTGCAAGCTCTACGCACCGCCCAGTGAGACCAACTTTGGCGGCGGCCTGCTCAGCGGCACCCAAAGTGCCTGCGATGCCGCCTGCGGTGCCTTTGCCCAGCGGGTGGCAGAGGTGGCCGGAAACCCAATAGATGGGTAAGGAGGACACGATGAACGAGCAAGAATTACATGGGCTGGTAGACGCGGTTTTGGGACGGTTATTTGTGGAGATCGAGGCCTCCGGGCGGCATGTGCATGTGACGAAGGAGCAGGCCTTGCGGCTCTTCGGCCATCCCCTGACCCCCAAGCGGCCTCTGTCCCAGCCGGGACAGTTTCTGAGTAATGAGCGGGTAACGATCCTGGGCCCCAAGGGGGAATTCCAGAACGTGGCCGTCCTGGGCCCGGAGCGGAAAGAGGGGCAGGTGGAGATCTCTCTGACCGATGCCAGAACACTGGGGATCGACGCGCCTGTGCGGATGTCGGGGAACGTAAGCAACACCCCGGGGGCGATCCTGTCCGGCAGCCACGGGCAGGTCGCGCTTCCCCAGGGGGTCATCGCTGCCCGGCGGCACATCCACCTGCCCCCGGAGGATGCTGTCCGGTTTGGTGTGAAGGATAAGCAGGTGGTGAGACTGCGCGCCTTTACGGAACGGCCTGTGGTCTTTGAGGATGTGGTTGTCCGGGTAAGTCCGGATTTCGCCCCGGCTGTACACCTGGATTATGACGAAGCCAACGCCTGTGGCTTCCGCAAGGGGGATCTAGGGAGGATTATGCCATGACCCGGGCACTGCTGATCGGCCGGGAGCCGGGGGCGGAGCTGGGCTATGCCTATGTGACGGAACCGCCCTTTGATGCGGTGGTCATCGGCTCCCTGACCCTGTCCCAGCTGCTGCGGTTCCGGGAGGAACGGGTACTCACCGCCCTGGCGGAGGGGAAGGCCGTGTATCTTTACACGCCGGGGCTGCCGGAGGCCCCCAAAAACCGAGCCCTGGCCGGGAGCCTCACCGCCGCCCAGCGGGAGCTGAAAAACTGGGGTGTCCTGTTCACCGACGGCGGGCGGAAGCGGCTGGTCACCGCGGAGGAAGCAAGGCTCCTGCGCAGCCGGGGCCAGCGGCCCGACGCCGGAGCGGTGCTGACACCCCTGGCCAAGGAAATTTTGGAGGGAACGAAATGAAGGTTGGAAAAGTGATCGGCTCCATCTGGGCCACCCGGAAGGCGCAGTGTCTTCAGGGGCAGACCTTTCTGGTAGTGGAAAGCGGCGGTCAGGAGATCGTGGCCGCAGACCAGGTAGGCGCAGGCCCCGGGGACAAGGTGCTGCTGGCTACAGGCACCGTAGCCTCCCGCTACTGTATGGATGCCCCCGTAGATGCCGCCGTAGTGGCCATCGTAGACGGGGAGAAGGAACGGTAAGGGTTTATGGAATTTGACAAAGATTTAGCAGCCCGGCAGGAGGCGCGGAGACTGGCGAAGGAGGCGGAGGCTGCCCAGCGGCAGCTGGCGCAGATGTCCCAGGCGCAGCTGGATGCCATCGCGGAGGGCATCGCGCAGGCCTTCTCCCAGGCGGCCCCCACCCTGGCAGAGATGGCCGTCCGGGAGACGGGCTTCGGCAATGTGGAGGACAAGATCACCAAGAACCGCTTTGCCTCGGAGAAGGTAGCGGAGGCCGTCCGGGATATGAAGACGGTGGGTATTTTGCGGGAAGTGCCGGAGAAAAAGCTGTGGGAGGTGGGCGTGCCTGTGGGCGTCATCGCCGCCATCGTCCCCAGCACCAATCCCACCTCCACCGTCTGCTACAAGGCCATGATCGCCCTGAAGGCGGGCAACGCCATTGTTTTCTCCCCACACCCCAAGGCCATCACCTGCACCCTGAAGGCGGCGCAGATCGTCGCGGAAGCGGCAGAACGGGCTGGGGCCCCCAGGGGAAGCGTAGCATGTCTCACCATTCCCGCCCTGGCCGGATGCCAGGAGCTGATGGCTGCGGCGGAGGTGCGGCTGATTTTGGCCACCGGCGGCCCAGGCATGGTGAAGGCGGCCTATTCCTCCGGCAAGCCCGCCATCGGCGTAGGCGCGGGCAACGGCCCCGCCTATATCCACCATTCTGCCGATGTTGCAAAGGCCATGGCCTGCATCCTGCGCTCCAAGACCTTTGACAACGGTACCGTCTGCGCTTCCGAGCAGAGCATCATTGTGGAAAAGGGCATGGCGGAAAAGGTTCGCGCTGAAGGCCAGCGGCAGGGCTTCTATTTTATGAACAGTCAGGAAGCAGGGCTGCTGGCAAAGCTGCTGTTCCGGCCTACCGGGGCCCTGAACCCGGAGATTGTGGGCAAGAGCGCGGATATTCTGGCCCAAAAGGCAGGCTTTTCCGTCCCCCACGGCACGAAGGTGCTGGTTGCCCGGGAGCAGGAAGCAGGGCCCACACGGCCCTATTCCATGGAAAAGCTGTGCCCAGTGCTGGCCTTCTTCGTGATGGACAGCGAGGAGGCGGTGCTGGAAAAATGTATGGAAGTCTTAAAGCACGAGGGCAGCGGCCATACCTTCGCCATTCATGCCGAGGATGAGCAGGTCATCCGGCGGTTCGGTCTAAAAATTCCCGTGTCCCGGTTCCTGGTGAATACCCCTGCGGCATTGGGGGGCATCGGAGCCACCACAGGGCTCTTCCCTGCCCTGACTCTGGGCTGCGGCGCAGTGGGCGGCAGCAGCTCCTCCAACAACATTTCGCCCCTGGATCTGATCAACATCCGCCGCGTAGCCTGGGGCAAAGAGGAAACACAATCCAAAAAGGTGACCGTAAACGCCGACCTGGTGGAGCTGGTGACACAAAAGATCATGGAACGCCTGGGGTCATAAGCGGGCAAGGCCTGGCCGCTGATATCGCGCCCACTGGGTGCTACGGTAAATTGTTGTTTAGCGTAATAACATTGTCGGCCTTAGGCCGACGCAATGCTTCGCATTGCAGGGAAACGGATTGCCACACCAGTCTGCGGACTGGTTCGCAATGACATGGAAACTTGGTGACTGGATGCACCGAAATCGGTACGGTAAGTATCAAAATCATGTCATTGCGAGGAGCATAGCGCAGCGATTTCTGATAAACGATTGCCAGTGGCAATCGCACTATGAAACACGCGACGTGGCAATCCGCACCCCTGGCATCTTTTGGATGCCAACGCCCGCAAGGGCGTTCTTATTACACCGCTATACAATCATTCACGCAGTACCGAACCGAGCGGTATCCAATGGCGTAACGAATACCGACCAGGTTCGTCACGCATTGGTCGTCGGCTCTGCCGACAAATGATAATTTACATCGGGAGGAAACTTATGTCTGGACATGAGATATTGATCGCGGTAATGGCTGGGTTTGCGGTATTGGGGGCTATTGACCGGATCTTTGGGAACCGCTTCGGGCTGGGGAAGGAGTTCGAGGAGGGCATTCTGGCCATGGGTTCCCTTGCATTGGCTATGGTGGGGATCGTATCCCTGGCTCCGGTGCTGGCAAATCTCCTGAAGCCCGTCATCGTGCCCATCTACAGCTTTCTTGGGGCTGATCCCGCCATGTTCGCGGGCACCATCCTGGCCTGCGACATGGGCGGCGGCGCGCTTGCTATGGAAATGACCGCCGATCCCCAAGCATCCATGCTGGGGGGCGTGCTGACAGGCTCCATGCTGGGTGCCACCATCGTATTCACCATCCCCGTGGCCATGGGCATCCTCCAGGAGGAGGACCGGCCTGCCATGGCAAAGGGCATCCTCTGCGGCATCGTGACCATCCCCGTAGGTGTTCTGGTGGGCGGCATCGTTGCCGGATTTTCCATCCCCATGGTGCTGCGGAACCTGATCCCCATCGTCATCATCGCGGTGCTTATCGCCATCGGCCTTTGGCGGGCGGAGAATGCCATGGTGAAGGGCTTCGCCCTGTTTGGAAAATTCGTGGTCATCGTAGTGACCATCGGACTGGCGGCAGCCATTGTGGAGGCCCTGACAGGCTTCGTTCTCATCCCCGGCATGGCTCCCATTTCTGAGGGCTTCGCCACCGTTGGCACCATCGCCATCGTGCTGGCAGGAGCCTTCCCCCTGGTATTCGTGGTGACGAAGCTGCTGCGCAGACCCCTGATGGCGGCGGGAAAATGGCTGGGCATCAACGATGCGGCGGCGGCGGGGCTGATTGCCAGCCTAGCCAATTCTATTGCCACCTTTGGCATGGTGAAGGATATGAATCCCCGGGGCAAGGTAGTCAATATTGCCTTCGCCGTATCCGCCGCCTTTGTATTCGGTGACCATCTGGGTTTCACCGCAGGCTTTGCCCCGGAGCTGCTGCCCGCCATGATCGCGGGAAAGCTGACCGGCGGTGTCACCGCCATTGCCGTGGCACTGTGGCTCACCCGGAAGGATGGGTGAGCCGGTAAGACCCGCGGCTGATGTGTGCGCTGGCTGGTCTATATTCGTTACACCAATGGACACCGCAGTACCAAACCGAGCGGTACCCAATGGTGTAACGAATATAGACCAGGTTTGTCAAGCATTAGCCGTCGGCCCTGCCTACAAACGATCATTTACCCACCCTTTGCCTGGAGGGTGTTGTATTTCCTGAGAAAGGATGCTATAATAGCAGGTAACTTGTTCCAAATTCGGACACCGTTTCGAAAACAGGAGGCTTTTTATGAATATCATCATTGCAGGCGACGGCAAGGTGGGTTCCGCCCTGACCCGTCAGCTGACTTCCGAAGGCTATGACGTGACCGTCATTGACTCCAACCCTCAGGTTCTGGAATCCAGCGTGGAACGCTACGATGTGACCTCTGTCCAGGGCAACTGCGCTGCCATGAGCGTGCTGCTGCAGGCAGGCGTGAAGGACGCGGATCTGCTCATCGCCGCCACCAACGCCGACGAAGTGAATCTGCTGTGCTGCACCACCGCCCACGCCCTGAATCCCAGGCTACATACCATCGCCCGGATCCGTAATCCCGAATACTCCGACCAGATCTACCGGATGCGGGATGTGTTCGGCCTTTCCATGATCTTCAATCCCGAACAGCAGGCGGCCAGAGAGATCGAGCGGCTGCTGAAATACCCCGGCTTCCTGCGGCGGGATGTGTTCGCACAGGGCCGCACAGAGATCGTGGAGCTTCGCATTGACAAAAACAGCAAGCTGCTGAATGTCCGTCTGATCGATATGATGGGCATCATCAAATGCCGGGTACTGGTCTGCGCCGTTCTCCGGGACGGCAGCACCGTGGTTCCCAACAGCGGCGATTTTACCTTCCGGGAGGGCGACCGGATTTTCGTCACCGCCCCTACGAAAGACCTGACCACCCTGCTGAAAAACCTGGGAATCATCACCCGGCGGGTCCGGCGGGTGCTCCTATGCGGCGGCGGACGTGTCAGCTTCTATCTGGCTGCGGCATTGGAAAAGAGCGGCATCTCCGTTCAGATCATTGAAAAGAACTACGACCGCTGCCAGGAACTGTGCGCCCAGCTGCCGGAGGTGGACATCATTCATGGCGACAGCAGTGACCTGGAGCTTCTGGAAAGCCAACGGCTCTCCGAATACGACGCCGTTGTGACCCTCACCGGCGAGGATGAGCTGAACATGATTCTGTCCCTGTACGCCGGCTCTGTGGGCATTCCCCAGGTCATCACCAAGCTGGGCCATGCCAGTAGCCGCAGCATTATTGACAGCCTGAACCTGGGCAGCGTGGTGTGTCCTAAGGATCTTTGCGTCAGCAACATCGTCCGCTATGTCCGGGCTATGCAGAACCAGACCGGCGCGGCGGTTTCCGTCCACGCCATTGCCGACGGCCAGGTAGAGGCCATGGAGTTCCTGGTGGACGAAAACACCAAGAACTGCGACACCCCCCTGAAGAACCTGAAGCCCAAGGCCAATGTGCTGATCGCCAGCATCACCCGGGGCTCCAAGACCGAGATTGCCAACGGCGATTCCATGTTCCACAAGGGCGATACCCTGGTGGTGGTCACCAACGGCCGGGGTGCTGTGCGGCAGTTGAATGACATCTTTGCGTAACGAGGCATCCTTATGAATTACAAAATGATGGGGCGTTTCCTCGCCCAGATCCTCTCTATTGAAGGAATTTTCATGATCCCTGCTCTGTGTATCAGCCTTTACTGCGGCGATAGTATGGCGGTGAAGGGCTTTGTATGCACCCTGCTGATCATTGCCGCGCTGGCGGCAGTGCTGTTTCTGGTATGCCGGGGCGCGCCCAGTGCCTTTTACGCCAAGGAAGGGCTTGTCTGCGTCGGTGCCAGCTGGTTCGTGCTCAGCCTTGTTGGCTGCCTGCCCTTCTGGATCTCCCGGGAGATCCCCAGCTATGTGGATGCTTTTTTTGAGATCGTTTCCGGCTTTACCACCACCGGTGCTTCCATTCTGACCAATGTGGAGGCACTCTCCAACGGCATTCTCTACTGGCGCAGCTTCAGCCACTGGCTGGGCGGCATGGGTGTGCTGGTATTCCTGCTGACCTTCACCGGCGAAAAGGGACAGGGCTTTACCATGCACCTGCTGCGGGCGGAAAGCCCCGGACCCAACGTGGGCAAGCTGGTACCCAAAATGCGCACCACCGCAGCCATCCTGTACATCATTTATATTGTAATGACCATCATCAATATCATCTTGCTGGTCATTGGCGATATGCCGCTTCTGGAAGCCCTGTGTACGGCCTTCGGCACCGCCGGTACCGGCGGTTTGGCCATCAAGAATGATTCTATGGTTCGCTACAGCCCTTATCTGCAAAACGTGACCACCGTATTCATGATCCTCTTCGGTGTGAATTTCAGCTGCTATTATCTGCTGCTGATCAAGGAGTGGAAAAGCGTCATCCGTGACGAAGAGCTTCGGCTGTATTTCGGCATTATCCTGGTCAGCATTCTTCTGATCGCCCTGAATATCCGTAGCTTGTACCCCACCCTGGAGGAGACCATCCGCCATGCGGCCTTCCAGGTGGGCTCCATCATCACCACCACCGGCTATGCCACCACGGACTTTGACCTTTGGCCCAGCTTCTCCAAAACCATTCTGATGTGCCTGATGGTGGTGGGTGCCTGCGCCGGCTCCACCGGCGGCGGTCTGAAGGTGGCCCGGCTCCTGCTGCTGATGAAGGGCCTGCGCCGGAATATCCGGCAGATGCTGAACCCCCGGAAGGTGGAGGTAGTCCGCAACAACGGCGCAGTGGTGGACGAAAAGATTTTGGACAACACCAATGCCTATCTGGCTGCCTATGTTATCATCCTGTTTGCCGTGTTCGCCATTATCTCTCTGGACGGCTTCTCCATCGGCACCAATTTCTCCGCCGTCCTGTGTACCTTTAACAACATCGGCCCCGGTATGGAGGCTGTTGGCCCCATGTGCAATTTCAGTGCCTTCAGCGACCTGAGCAAGCTGGTTCTCTCCTGGGCCATGCTGGCAGGCCGTTTGGAGATTTTCCCCATTCTGGTTCTGTTCTCCCGCCGGACCTGGCAGCAGAAATAAACACCCCCTGCCGCCCCACCCGGGGCGGCAGGGACATCCGTCCAACTGCACCAAAATTCCCCGGAATAAGCTGTCATTTTTTCTGTTGACAACCCCCCCGGGCCATGCTATAATTTCAAGGATAAATAAAGCGGCTCGCCGCGATCCCCGTCTTGCCGCACTCTCTCGGCAGGACATTTTTTTAGGCAACAGGAAGGAGACCACTATGACAGAGACTACCAAGGCTAAGGTTATTTCCGCATCCCTGGGCAGTGCATTTGCTGACGGTATTGGTGCCTCCATTTCTTCCCTGCAGCTTTCTGTTTTCGATTCCCCCCAATACGCAATTTTTCCCGGCTTTTGTGACGTGCATGTGCATTTCAGAGAGCCGGGCTTTTCTTATAAGGAAACAGTAGCCAGCGGAAGCCGGGCCTCCGCCCGGGGCGGTTACACCGCCGTATGCACCATGCCCAACCTGAACCCCGTCCCCGACAGTGTGGAGCATTTACAGCAGCAGCTCCAGATCATTGAAGACACTGCCTGCATTCACGTCTATCCCTACGGTGCCATCACTGTGGGCGAAAAGGGCGAAGAGATGGCCGACCTGGAGGGCATGGCCCCCAATGTCATCGGCTTTTCCGACGACGGCAAAGGTGTCCAAAGCGATGAGATGATGAAGCAGGCCATGCTCCGGGCCAAAGCACTGGGCAAGATGATCGTGGCCCACTGCGAGGTCAACGACCTGCTCCGGGGCGGCTATATCCACGACGGTGAATACGCCAAAGCCCACGGCCACCGGGGTATCTGCTCCGAAAGCGAATGGGGCCAGATCAAGCGGGATCTGGAACTGGTAAAAGAAACCGGCTGCGCCTACCACGTCTGCCATATCTCCACAAAGGAGAGCGTAGAGTTGATCCGCAAGGCAAAAGCGGAAGGTTTGGATGTTACCTGCGAAACCGGGCCACACTATCTGGTGATGGATGACAGTATGCTGCAGGAAGAAGGCCGCTTCAAGATGAACCCGCCCCTGCGGGACAAGTCTGACCGGGAAGCTCTGGTGCAGGGTATCCTGGACGGCACCATCGACATGATCGCCACCGACCACGCTCCCCACTCCGCCGAGGAGAAAGCGAAGGGCCTGGAAAAGAGTGCCTTCGGCATCGTTGGCATCGAAACAGCCTTCCCCATTGTGTACACCTATCTGGTAAAGCCCGGCATTCTGAGCCTTGACAAGGCCGTGGAGCTGCTGAGCATCAACCCCCGGAAGCGGTTCGGCATCCCCATGGGCACCGACTACAGCATCTGGGACTTAAACACCGAATACGCCATCGATCCCGCGGAGTTTCTCTCCATGGGTAAGGCGACCCCTTTCACCGGCTGGAAGGTCAATGGCCGCTGCCTGGCCACCGTCTGCGGCGGGAAGGTCGTATACAAAGCGTAAACCCATCAATTTTGATTTGACATAGCATTTTTAGGAGGATATCAAACATGGCAAAGAGAACGGATATCAAGAAGATCCTGATCATCGGCTCCGGCCCCATCGTCATCGGTCAGGCTGCTGAGTTCGACTACGCAGGCACCCAGGCCTGTCTGGCTCTGAAGGAAGAGGGCTACGAGGTTGTTCTGTGCAACTCTAACCCCGCCACCATCATGACCGACACCATCATCGCCGACAAGGTCTACATGGAGCCCCTGACCCTGGAATATATCGCCAAGATCATTCGCTACGAGCGTCCCGACGCCATCATCCCCGGCATCGGCGGCCAGACGGGCCTGAACCTGGCTATGCAGCTGGAAAAGAAGGGCATCCTGAAGGAGTGCCGGGTCAAGCTGCTGGGCACTTCCAGTGCCTCCATCGAGCGGGCAGAGGATCGTGAGCTGTTCAAGGAAATGTGCCAGTCCATCGGCGAACCCGTTATTCCCTCCGAGATCACCTACTCCATCGAGGAAGCCAAGGCTGCCGCTCTGCGCATCGGCTACCCCGTTGTTCTGCGCCCCGCCTTCACCCTGGGCGGTACCGGCGGCGGCTTCGCCTACAGCGAGGAAGAGCTGATTGAGGTGGGCCTGAACGCCTTCAAGCTGTCCCCCGTCCATCAGGTTCTGGTGGAGAAGTCCGTCAAGGGCTACAAGGAGATCGAGTTTGAGGTCATGCGCGACTCTAACGACCACGCCATTACCATCTGCGGCATGGAGAACATCGATCCCGTGGGTGTCCACACCGGCGACTCCCTGGTGGTGGCTCCCATCATGACCCTCAGCGATCACGACATGAAGATGCTGAACGACTCCGCCATCAAGATCATCAAGGAGCTGAAGATTGAGGGCGGCTGCAACGTCCAGTTCGCGCTGAACCCCAATTCCTCTGAATACTACCTGATCGAGGTCAACCCCCGTGTCTCCCGCTCCTCCGCTCTGGCCTCCAAGGCCTCCGGCTACCCCATCGCCCGGGTCACCGCCAAGATCGCCGTGGGCATGGCCCTGGAGGACATCAAGATTGCCAACACCAACGCTTCCTTCGAGCCCAGCCTGGACTACGTCATCGCGAAGCTCCCCCGGTTCCCCTTCGATAAGTTTGCCTCCGCCACCAACAAGCTGGGCACCCAGATGAAGGCCACCGGCGAGGTCATGGGCATCGGCACCAACCTGGAGGAGGCTCTGCTGAAGGGCATCCGCTCCCTGGAGATCGGTGCAAACCATGTGTACCTGGCCAAGTTCGATAACATGTCCGATGATGAGCTGCTGGACTATATCAGCGAGTTCCGCTCCGACAATATCTTCGCCATCGCCGAGCTGATCTACCGCGGTGTCACCGTTGAAAAGCTCTACGAGATCACCCAGATCACCCCCTACTTCCTGGAATCCGTCAAGAAGATCGTGGACATGGAAAGCACACTGAAGGCCAACGTCCGGGATGCGGAAACCCTGACCGCTGCCAAGAAGATGGGCTTCAGCGACAAGTATATCGCCCGGATGTGGAACTGCGCCGAGCTGGATGTTTATAATCTGCGCAAGAAGCTGAACCTGTTCCCCGTCTTTAAGATGGTGGACACCTGCCACACCGGTGCCTATATCCCCTACTTCTACTCCTCCTACACCGGCGAGAACGCCTCCCGCCTGACCAACCGCAAGAAGATCGTGGTGCTGGGTGCAGGCCCCATCCGTATCGGCCAGGGCGTCGAGTTCGACTACTCCACCGTTCACGCCGTCATGACCATCAAGAACGCCGGTTACGAGGCCATTATCATCAACAATAACCCCGAAACCGTTTCCACCGACTATACCACCGCCGACAAGCTGTACTTCGAGCCCCTGACCCCCGAGGATGTGATGAACATCATCGAGTTCGAGAAGCCCGAGGGTGTCATCGCCTCCCTGGGCGGCCAGACCGCCATCAACCTGGCACAGCCCCTGACCGACCGGGGTGTCAAGATCATCGGCACCGACTGCGCCGCCATCGACAAGGCCGAGGACCGGAACGCCTTTGAGAATCTGCTGAACGAGCTGAACATTCCCCGGGCCAAGGGCAAGGCCGTTACCAACATTCAGGACGGCATCGATGCCGCCGCTGACATCGGCTACCCCGTACTGGTGCGCCCCTCCTTCGTGCTGGGCGGCCGGGCAATGCAGATCGTCGCCAACGAGAAGCAGCTGCGCCACTACTTGCGCACCGCCGTTGAGATTGACGAAGACAAGCCCGTCCTGGTTGACAAGTATATCCAGGGCCGCGAGGTGGAGATCGATGCCATCTGCGACGGCCGGGATGTATTCGTCCCCGGCATCATGGAGCTGGTCGAGCGCACCGGCGTCCACTCTGGTGACTCCATCTCCGTCTATCCTCCCTTCTCCATTTCCAACAAGGTCAAGGGTATCATCCTGCAGTACGCCAAGAAGCTGGGCCTGGGCATCGGCATCGTGGGCCTGTTCAACATCCAGTTCATCGTGGACAAGGATGACAACGTGTTCATCATCGAGGTGAACCCCCGCTCCTCCCGTACCGTTCCCTTCCTCTCCAAGGCCACCGGCTACTCCCTGGCCGATATCGCCACCGAGGTCATCCTGGGCAAGTCCCTCAAGGAGCAGGGCTTCTTCGACATCTACCCAGACGAGAAGGACCGCTGGTACGTCAAGGCTCCCGTGTTCTCCTTCAACAAGATCCGTGGTCTGGACGCCTACCTGTCCCCCGAAATGAAGTCCACCGGCGAAGCCATCGGCTACGACCGCACCATGACCCGCGCCCTGTACAAGGCCCTCCAGGCCTCCGGTATGCACCTGCAGAACTACGGCACCGTGTTCGCCACCATCGCGGACAAGGACAAGGAGGAGGCTCTGCCTCTGATCCGCCGGTTCTACAACCTGGGCTTCAACATTGAGGCCACCTCCGGCACCGCTTCCTTCCTGAAGCTCAACGGCATCCGCACCCACGCCCTTGCAAAAATCAGCGACGGCAGCGAGGAGATCCCCAACGCCATGCGTCAGGGCCACATCGCCTACTTCATCAACACCAAGGACCCCGGCCACAATGAGGGCGACGGTGCCATCCTGCGCCAGATCGCAACCGAGCATAACGTGACCATGTTCACCGCTCTGGATACCGTGAAGGTGCTGCTGGATGTTCTGGAGGAGACTACTCTGACCATCTCTACCATCGACGCATAAAAACACAATGTCATTGCGAGCCGGTGCGCATACCGGTTCGCAATGACATAGTCTTAATGGAAAGGAGACTACATGAAACAAAGCATTTTCCAGATCCTCAGCAACACGGCGCTGACGGATTCTGTCTATAAAATGGTTCTGTCCGGCGATACCTCGGATATTACCGCGGCAGGCCAGTTTGTGAACCTTCAGCTGGAGGGCATGTTCCTCCGCCGCCCCATCTCTGTCTGTGATTACGACGGCGAGACCCTGACCATCGTGTATAAAGTCGTGGGCAAGGGCACCGAGGCTATGAGCCGCATGGTTCCCGGTGTGAAGCTGGACATTCTCACAGGCTTGGGCAACGGCTACGACCTGACCCTGGCGGGTGACAAGCCTGTGCTGCTGGGCGGCGGCGTGGGCGTGCCTCCCATGTACAACCTGGCAAAGAAGCTGATCACCTTGGGCAAGGAGGTCACCGTTATCCTGGGCTTCAACACCAGGAGCGAGATCTTCTATGAGGAAGAATTTAAGGCTCTGGGCTGCAAGGTCATCGTGGCCACTGCCGACGGCAGCTACGGTGTCAAGGGCTTTGCCACCACCCCTCTGGCAGTAATCGACTATACGTATTTCTACACCTGCGGCCCCGAGCCCATGCTGAAGGCCGTTTACAAGGCAACCAACACCTCCGGCCAGATGAGCTTTGAGGAGCGTATGGGCTGCGGCTTCGGTGCCTGCATGGGCTGCAGCTGCAAGACCCTGACGGGTTACAAGCGCATCTGCAAGGACGGCCCCGTGATGAAAAAGGAGGAGATCTTATGGGAAGCTTAAACGTGAATCTCTGCGGCATTGAACTGAGCAACCCCGTAATCCCCGCCTCCGGCACCTTCGGCTACGGCTACGAGTACGCGGAGCTCTACGACATCAACGAGCTGGGCACCTTCTCCTTCAAGGGCACCACCAAGGATCCCCGCTTCGGCAACCCCACTCCGCGCATCGCGGAGTGTACCGCCGGTATGATCAACGCTGTGGGTCTGCAGAACCCCGGCGTGGAGAAGGTCATCGCGGAGGAGCTGCCCAAGCTGAAAGCCTGCTTCCACAAGCCCGTTATGGCAAACGTCTCCGGCTTCGCTGTGGAGGACTATGCTTATACTTGTGCCAAGCTGGACAAGGAAGAGCAGGTTGGCTGGCTGGAGGTCAACGTCAGCTGCCCCAACGTTCACGGCGGCGGCATGAGCTTCGGCACCCAGCCCGAGGCCGCAGCAGAGGTAACCCGGGCCGTCAAGGCTGTCACCACCAAGCCTGTCATTATCAAGCTTTCCCCCAATGTCACCGACATCGTTTCCATCGCCAAGGCCTGCGAGGATGCAGGCGCGGACGGCATCAGCCTGATCAATACCATGCTGGGTATGCGCATCAACCTGCGCACCCGCAAGCCCATCATCGCCAACACCATGGGCGGCTTCTCCGGCCCCGCCATCTTCCCGGTGGCTGTGCGGATGGTCTATCAGGTAGCCAAGGCTGTCAATATCCCCGTGGTTGGCATGGGCGGTGTCAGCTCCGCCGAGGATGTCATTGAAATGATGCTGGCAGGCGCGACTGCTGTCGAAGTTGGCGCGGCCAACCTGGTGAATCCCTACATCTGCCGTGACATCGTCCGGGATCTGCCCGCGGTCATGGCAAAATACGGTATCAATAATTTAAATGAAATTATAGGAGGAGTAAAGTAAATGGGTAAGGACGTAATCGTAGCATGTGATTTTTCCTCTGCGGAAGCAACCTTCGCATTCCTGGACAAGTTCACTGACCGCAAGCCCTTCGTAAAGATCGGCATGGAGCTGTACTATGCGGAAGGCCCCAGCATCGTCAAGGAGATCAAGGCCCGGGGCCACAAGATCTTCCTGGACCTGAAGCTCCACGACATCCCCAACACCGTCAAGAAGGCCATGGCAGTCCTCAGTAACCTGGATGTGGACATCACCAACCTCCACGCGGCAGGCACCACCGCCATGATGAAGGGCGCGCTGGAAGGCCTGACCCGTCCCGACGGCACCCGTCCCCTGCTGATTGCCGTTACCCAGCTGACCTCCACCGACCAGGAGGCCATGGAGCGTGACCTGCTGATCAAGGAGCCCATCGACGAGGTGGTCATGCACTACGCCGAGACCGCCAAGAACGCAGGCTTGGACGGCATCGTCTGTTCCCCCCTGGAGGCTGGCAAGGTTCACGGCCGCTGCGGCGAGAACTTCCTGACCATCACCCCCGGTGTCCGCTTTGCTGACGGCGACATCGGCGACCAGAAGCGTGTCATGACCCCCGCCGCTGCCAAGGAGATCGGCTCCGACTACATCGTCGTCGGCCGCCCCATCACCGCCGCCGCTGACCCCGTGGCAGCCTATAACCGCTGCGTAGCTGAGTTTTGTGACTGATTGCGAAGCAATCATCGTTTTGTGAAACAAAACATATCGAGTGCGTAAGCACATATAGAACAAACGCGCATCGTTTGTATATCGAGTGGCGCAGCCACATATCGATCATTCATCTGTCTGTCGATATGCCCGGCTTCGCCGGCTCGATATATGTATGCATTCGATATGTTGCCAATTGGCAACCCGATATACGCCTGACGGCGTGAGAAATAAAAGGAGAATGCACCATGGAAGCTTACAAGAGAGAATTTATCCAGTTCCTGCGGGACGCAGGTGTTTTGAAGTTCGGTGACTTCACCGCCAAGTCCGGCCGGAAGATCCCCTATTTCGTCAATGCCGGTATGATCAAGACCGGTGACCAGATCACCAAGATGGGCGAGTTCTACGCCAAGGCTTATTTCGACAAGCTGGGCAAGAAGCAGGCCGTCCTCTACGGCCCCGCCTATAAGGGCATTTCCCTGTCCATTTCCGCAGCCGTTGCCCTGAGCAAGAACGGTTTGAACGTTCCCTTCTTCTTCAACCGCAAGGAAGTAAAGGACCACGGCGAGGGCGGCATGTTCGTAGGTTATGTGCCCCAGGCCGGTGAGGAAGTGGTCATCATCGAGGACGTCATCACTGCCGGCACCGCCATTCGTGAGAGCATGGCTATTCTCAGCGGCCTGAAGGATGTGAAGGTTGCCGCAACCTTCATTATGGTGGACCGCAAGGAAAAGGGCCAGGGCGAGAAGGGTGCCATGCAGGAGATCGAGGAGCAGTTCGGCTTCCCCGTCTACTCCGTTGTGGATGTCTACGACATCATCGAGTACCTGGAAGAGGACCCCGCCAACGAGGAAAACGTCACCCGTATCAAGAACTACCTGGCTGTAAACGGAGCAAAATAATATGAGAAGTCTGATCAGCATTCTGGAACTGAGCGTGGAAGAGCTGGATCAGCTGATTTCCACCGCCAAAGATATTATCGCCCACCCCGAAAACTATTGGGATAAGTGCGCCCACAAGAAGCTGGCGACCCTGTTCTATGAGCCCTCCACCCGTACCCGTCTCAGCTTTGAGGCAGCCATGCTGGAGCTGGGCGGCACCGTTCTGGGCTTCAGCGAAGCCGGTTCCTCCTCCGCCGCCAAGGGCGAGAGCGTAGCCGACACCGCCAAGATGATCAGCTGCTACGCCGACATTGCCGCCATGCGCCACCCCAAGGAGGGCGCGCCCTATGTTGCCGCCCAGGCAGCTTCCATTCCCTTCATCAACGCCGGTGACGGCGGACACAATCACCCCACTCAGACCCTAGCAGACCTTCTGACCATTTCCCGGGAAATGGGACGGCTGGACAACCTGACCATTGGCCTGTGCGGCGACCTGAAATACGGCCGCACCGTCCACTCCCTGATCGAAGCCATGAGCCGCTACACCGGCATCAAATTCGTTCTGATCTCCCCTAAGGAGCTGCAGATTCCCGGCTTCGTCCGCTTCAACGTGCTGGAACGCCACAGCATCCCTTACACCGAGGTCACCTCTCTGGAGGAGGCTATGCCTCAGCTGGATGTGCTGTACATGACCCGCATCCAGCGGGAGCGGTTCGATGATCCCTGGGATTATGAGCGGCTGAAGGACAGCTATATCCTGGACACTCCCAAGATGGCCCTTGCCAAGGAAAAGATGTGTGTGCTGCATCCCCTGCCCCGGGTCAATGAGATCAGCGTCCAGGTGGATAACGATCCCCGGGCCGCCTACTTCCGCCAGGCCCTCAACGGCAAGTATATGCGCATGGCTCTGATCCTGAAGCTGCTGGAAGAAGCCAAGGAGAACCCCGTGAAGGACGAGATCGATACCACCGATTTGGAATACGACCGCGTCTGCCACAATCCCAAATGCATCTCCCAAACCGAACAGGAGCTGCCCCAAATCTCCCGGGTCACCGATAAAGCGGCAAATATCCACCGCTGTATCTACTGCGAAAAGAGAACCTGATTGTATAAAAAGAACTCCGATGCCGTGTTGGAGTTCTTTTACTTGGAAATTATCGTTTGTCGGGCTGTTTCCATAATTCACTGTAGAGGAGGGTCATGACCCTCCCCTACGTATACAAATCGGAATTTATACGTATATCACAGCACGAAGGGCTCCGGCAATGTGTCGGAGCCCTTTTTGTATTCACTTAGCCAACATACCGTGGCTCGCAGGTCAGATTCACACCCAGCCGCTTAAATGTTCGCTCGTCCACCTGGGAGAGGATGACGGAGGAGTGGACCTCGCAGCCCCGGAGCTTGCTCAGCTGCTCCATGGCGTACTCTGCCATGGGGTTGGTAGCGGCGGAGATGGACAGGGCGATGAGGGTCTCGTCGGTGTGGAGCCGGGGGTTCCGGTTGCCCAGGTGATCCACCTTCAGGTGCTGGATGGGGTCCAGAGCCACGGGGGAGATCAGGTGCAGGTCGCTGGGCATACCGCCCAGGGCCTTCAGGGCGTTCAGCAGCAGAGCAGAAGAGGCACCCAGGATATCGGAGGTCTTGCCGGTAACAATGCGCCCATCGGGCAGCTCCATGGCTGCTGCGGCGTCGCCGGTTTCTTCGGCTCTCTGCAGGGCCGCTGCGACTACCTTCCGGGCATCGGGAGTGACCCCTGCCTTCTTCATCAGCAGCTCCAGCTTGCGGATGGCCTCGTCCACGTTCTTGCCCTTCTTCTGGTCGCACAGAGCCTCGTAGTACCGGCGGATGATCTCCTGCCGGGAAGCCTGGCGGGTCGCTTCATCGTCCACGATGCAGTTGCCTGCCATGTTAACGCCCATGTCCGTGGGGGACTTGTAGGGGCACCGGCCCAGAATCTTTTCAAAGATGGCAACCAGCACCGGGAACGCCTCCACATCCCGGTTATAGTTGACGGTGGTGACACCGTAAGCATCCAGGTGGAAGGGATCGATCATGTTCACATCGTTCAGGTCCGCAGTAGCGGCCTCATAGGCCAGGTTCACGGGATGGTTGATGGACAGATTCCAGATGGGGAAGGTCTCGAACTTGGCATAACCCGCAGTATTGCCCCGCTTGTGCTCGTGATACAGCTGGCTCAGGCAGGTAGCCAGCTTGCCGCTGCCGGGGCCGGGGGCCGTGACCACCACCAGAGAACGGGTGGTCTCGATGTAATCGTTCTTGCCGAAGCCCTCGTCGCTGACGATGTGGGCCGTATCGGAGGGATAGCCCGCAATGTTGTAGTGATGATACACCTTGATGCCCAGACCCTCCAGCCTGGCCTGGAAGGCCTTGGCAATGGGCTGGTCATGGAACCGGGTCAGCACCACGCTGGAAACGTACAGGCCGAAGCCCCGGAAAATATCGATAAGCCGGATCACATCCCTGTCATAGGTAATGCCCAGGTCGCCCCGAACCTTATTCTTTTCAATGTCATCGGCGTTGATGGCGATGACCATCTCCACCTGATCCTTGATCTGCAGCAGCATCCGCAGCTTGCTGTCCGGCTGGAAACCGGGCAGAACCCGGGACGCGTGGTTATCATCATAAAGCTTTCCGCCAAATTCCAGATACAGCTTGCCGCCGAACTGGGCGATCCGGTCCCGGATATGGGCCGACTGCATCTGCAAATACTTGTCGTTATCAAATGCCACTGTTACCATTTGCACCGCCTCTTTCTGAAAAATAACTACCCATCATTTTACTCTATTCCAGTGAAAATAGCAAGTGTCTTCGCACGGAATTTTCTGGAACCGGGAAATTGCTTCTTTTTGTCTTGTTTCGGAGTAATACCCGTGGTATAATGGCAATATCTATCATATTTTGGAGGTGTATCCATGGAATTTTCCGTAAATCATCCCATTCTGTTCCTGCTGGCAGGCTTTCTGGTGCTGGTGGTACTGGCCCAGTCTGTTTACTTTCTGGTAAAAGCTCTGAAACGAAGCCGCGAGCTGGGCATGGATCAGACGAAGATCCGCAAGACCATCAAAACTGCCGCCATCTTCACCATTGCCCCGGCAGTATCCATTGTCATCAGCGTCATAACGCTTTCAAAGAGCCTGGGCCTGCCCCTGCCCTGGCTGCGGCTCAGCGTGGTGGGTTCTCTCAGCTATGAGGCCATTGCCGCCGCCAACGCCGTCAGTGCCATGGGCCTGGAGCTGGGCAAGATCGACAGCCTGACGGCCCAGCAGTTCGTAAACATCGCCCTGGTCATGACCATCTCCATCATGGTCGGCATTTGGCTGGTTCCCGTTATTGGCAAAAAGCTTCTGGGCGGCATGACCACCCTGGAAAGCCGGGACGCAAAATGGGCTGGGATCTTCCAGAACGCCATGTTCATCGGCATGATCTCTGCCTTTCTGGGATATGTATTCTCCGATTTTTCCCGGCTGTGGGCCCCTGTGGAGGGCTACAGTGCCACTTCCGGCCTGATCCCCGTGTGCGTCATGGCCGTGTCCGCCATCATTATGGTGGTACTGGGCCTGCTGATGCGAAAGCCCAAGCTCAGCTGGCTGGGTGACTATGCCCTGCCCATCAGCCTGGTTCTGGGTATGGTCTCCGCCATTCCCATCACCGCGTGGCTCAGCTAAGGAGGTATCCATATGAAAAAGAATATAAGCTACATCGATTCCGTCCACCGGGACGGTACCATCTGGAACATTTCCGTCATGCTTCTTCTGCTGGCCTTCCCGCTGACGGTAGCTGGCATCTTTGGTGCGGCACCTGACTGGGGTGCCCTGGCCATGGGGCTTCTGGCTACCGCCCCCATGTACTGGGCGGTTGGCGTGATTGAGACCATCACCTTCGTGCCCATGCTGGGTGCCGGCGGTTCCTATCTCAGCTTCGTCACCGGCAATATCTCCAACCTAAAGCTTCCCTGCGCCCTGAACGCACTGGAACAGAACGGTGTCAGTGCCAGCAGCGAGGAGGGCGAGGTCATTTCCACCATCGCAATTGCTACCTCCTCCATTGTTACCACTGTCATTATCATCATCGGTGTCATCTGCATCGTGCCCCTGACGCCCATTCTGGAAGCTCCCGTGCTGGAGCCTGCCTTTGCCCAGATGCTCCCTGCCCTCTTTGGCGGCCTGGGTGTGGCTTTTGTCAGCAAGAACTGGAAGCTCGCCATTGCTCCGGTGATCCTGATGCTGATCCTATTCATCTTCGTTCCTGCGCTGAACGCAGGCACCGTTGGCATCATGGTTCCCGTTTCCGTGCTGTTCACCATTGCCGTGGCCCGGGTGCTGTATAAGAAGGGAGTGCTGTAAATGCTCGGATATCTCATTCTGACCGCCGTGATCGTTTTCATTGCGGTGATTGCCGTACGCACCGCCCGTTTCGCCCCCAAGGCCCAGCCGCAGCTTTCCGGGGAAACCTATGATTTTGATAAGGATGCCGCTGTGGATGCCCTCCGGCAGCTGGTGCAGTGCAAAACGATTTCCTACAACGACCATTCCCAAGAGGATGATAGGGAATTTGAGAAACTCATTTCCCTGCTGCCCGGCCTGTATCCCCATGTCTTTGATGTGTGCTCCTTCAATCAGCTGCCCGACCGGGCACTGCTGCTGCGCTGGCCAGGTAAAAATCCCGGCGACCCCGCCGTGCTGATGGCCCACTACGACGTGGTACCCGTCAACGAGGAAAACTGGGAAAAGCCCCCCTTCGCGGGGATCATTGAGGACGGCATCCTCTGGGGCAGAGGCACTTTGGATACCAAGGTCACCTTCAACGGCGTTTTCTCTGCTGCCAATTACCTGATCGGCCAGGGCTTCCAGCCGGAGAACGATATCTATTTCGCCTTCTCCGGAGGCGAGGAGGTCAACGGCAAGGGCGCGCCCAACATTGTCCAGTATTTCATCGACCATGACATCCATCCCGCCATGGTGGTGGACGAAGGCGGCGCGGTGGTGGAAAATGTGTTCCCCGGCGTGAAGCACCCCTGCGGCCTTATCGGCATTGCGGAAAAGGGCATGATGAACGCCCAGTTCCGCACTGTATCCGCTGGTGGCCATGCCTCCGCCCCCAAGCCCCACACCCCCGTAGGCGTCCTGTCCGCCGCCTGCAAGCGGGTGGAAGACCATCCCTTCCAGGCACACATTGAAGGCCCTGCCGCTCAGATGTTCGACACTCTGGGCCGGTATTCCACGCTCCTGTATCGGGTAATCTTCGCCAATATGTGGTGCTTCGGCTGGGTCATCGACCTGCTGGGCAGAACCAGCGGCGGCGAAATGAACGCCCTGGTGCGCACCACTGTTGCCTTTACCCAGATGGAGGGCAGCTCCGCCCGGAACGTCATCCCGCCTGAGGCCAAAATGGTGGCCAATATGCGGCTGAATCCTGCCGATTCCATAGCATCTGCTTTAGAATACCTGAAAAAGACCGTGAAGAACGACGCAGTGGAGATCACTGCCCTGGAATTCTTCGAGCCCAGTCCCGTATCCGAAACCAACTGCACTGCCTGGGATAAGGTAGCTTCCGCCGTGGCCTCCACCTGGCGCGGCTGCATCGTTTCCCCTTACCTGATGGTGCAGTGCTCCGACTCCCGGCATTATGGAAAAATTTCCAACCATGTGTACCGTTTCTCCGCCATGGACATGACCGCCGAAGAGCGGGCCACCATTCACGGCAACAACGAGCGGATCCGCCTGGAATCCATCGCCAAGGCTGTGGAATTTTACATCCGACTGATGAAGCAATGCTGATAGATCTGTGCGCTCCTGTTTTTCCAAAAAGAAAAAGCACACCGTTTGGTGTGCTTTTTCTTTTTGGAGGTACCGGTCACTTTTGAACTCCCTCATCGGCGTTCAAAAAACAACCTTTATACCCACAAAAATACGAATTTTTCGTTCGCAAGTTTCGACAAATGCGATGCTAGTAAAGCGATTCTACTAAAACATTCGAATTTACTGACTCGTCAATCTGCGATATCTCCCCAATTACAGCGCCAACCTTTTGTATTAATTCGTCGTGCATCCGACTTGATTTGATACAGCAAGTAACCTTGTTAATATACTCTTGGCTCCGATTACTAACTTTAGGAGGCAAACAACATGATATTGCGAAACTTGATGTGGGCAATTGTGGCTTCCTTTCGACAGCAACTATATTCCGAGTATCACTATCGTAATGGATCTCATGAATGCCAAAGCTTCCATCGTCACTTTTATATCCAATCAGGTAGTTTCTAGGAGAACGGATCAAATGCTGATGATTCTCAATATATTCTATTACTGCGTTACGAGCCATATCCGCAGTTATTACTTCCCAATTATCAAAGGAATCAAGCGGTGATGTAATTTCTTCATCATTTTGAAACCATCCAGTGCCCGAGAATAGCACATGGTTATTGATTTTATAAATTTTTCTGACCCTCTCGCTTATTACCGTAAGTTGATCATTATTTCCCACTACTAATCGTCCATCTGCTACAAAAGAGCAAAAGTTAATTCCACATATACCAATAACCACGCTCATGATTGAATCTCCTCTGTTATCATGTTTACATATAGAATTCTACCATATCTTCCAATCGAATACAAGCAAGTGCCTTGATTGGCATATCGTAACCACAGGCGCAGTCCAGATTGATATACCCTTGTGTATGGAGCATCTTCAGATGCTCACCATTGTCTTCCAGCTTGATTGCATAGTCTATGCGCTTTTCTTCCGGCTGGATCAGATTCAGGACTTTCGTATGTCCTATGATAAGTCTACAATCTGGGATCGGATTCAATGATTCTATGGTCGGTCTTGTCCACACTTCATCGTGTACATTTTCACCAGGAAAACCATGTACCAGATAGAACCGCTTACCGTTTACCTCCAGTTCAATATGAGTCGGCAACCCTCGCAGATAACCTAATATCCGCTGCTGAACTTTTGCCTTTTGCTTAAGATACGCGGCGAGTGTTGGAGCATTTCCATTCTTATTCCACCGCCGAATCTCGGTTCCCGCGGCACTTGGACTCAGATATTGTAGCATCATATATTCGTGATTGCCCAGTAGCATAATTACATTGGGCATCTCCATGATCTCCATAAGCAGGGCGATCCCATCCGGTCCCCGGTCAATCACATCACCCAGCAGGATCAGAATATCATCTTGCGAAAACTGAATCTTATTTAACATCGCATGGAAGCGATCTGCTTCGCCATGAATGTCTCCCATAACATAGTGTGCCATCGTCGCCCACCACCTTTCCAGATTAGCCACCACTTTCTGACTCTTCTAACAGACTGGTGGATTGTATTCATAATTTCAACAGGCAGATTCTTATTGAAATCAGTCTGCTTTTCTTCTTGCTCCACAATATAGCACACTTCTTCCTCAATAGCGAGAACAATGTTTTCGTGTGCATTCATCGCAATATTGGCAGTCAGTTCGGTCTTGGACCAGCCGAACCGCTCTGCTGCCTTCATATACCATTCCCGCAGTTCTATGGTCAAATCTGCTTCCATGATGACCACATTCTGAATCCACCCGAGTTTCATGGCACGGGACAACAGAGCGGAATGATTTTCATAAGTACGGTAAAAGTCCCGCATTCTGCGAAGATTCCGGGGAGAGAAACCTATCGCATCCGGGTAGTGCTTGTTCAGGTACTCAGATGCCATAACTGCGGCACCCTTTTCCGTTCTCTGGCACACGGCCTTGCCGATGGCACAGTATAGTTCCATTTGTGGAAGCTGCTGTTCCATCAACTTATCGAGGTCTTCGTACATTTCGCTGTAGTCAATATTCTTTCGGATGTTCATCGTTTTCCCTCCATTCATTTAAAGATTTGCCTTGACAAAATAACAGCACATGACCGTTTCTGATCATGTGCTGTTATCTTAGCAAGCCTTATATTCCATTTCCGTAAGTGCTGCCCTCAGAATATCGTTACCATGATACCGGGGATTCAGCCAATCGGTTGTTGCTTCACTTGGTAATATCACCGGCATCCGCTCATGGATGAACGAGATGCCCTCTGCCGCAGCACTGGTCAATATCGTAAACACAGGTTTTCCTGCTTCGATCCTGTAGATGCCAGCCAGATAGAAGCCATCGGAGTTCTTTGGCTCTATTGCATACTTTACTTTCCTGCCTGCAGCCTTCTCCCATTCATAGTAGTGAGCTGCTGGAATCAAGCACCTTCGCTGCCGCATCCCATCCTTGAACATGGCTTTTTGAGCTGCAGTCTCACTTCTGGCATTGATGATCCGCTTTCCATCCGGCAGGTGGTAGCCCCATTCCATTGCAAAGGGCTGCGGTTCCAATCTTCTATTGCTGGCAATTACTGCCGCAGTATCCCCTGGGAACACCTCACCAGTTTTTGCGCTGACATTCCGGTGTTCCAGAGCTTCCATTACTGCTCGGATCATCTGAACGCTATCATCTTCTGGGACATAGAATCTTCCGCACATGGGTACCACCTCGAATCTTATGATATCCCATTTTACTGGTACCTACTCTACCTGTCAACTGTCAGCCTATTAGCATTTCCTGTCCTGCCTGCTGTACGGGGATGTGTATTACCGTAACGCCTTTGAGATTCAGCTTGCCGGTTCGAGTGTGTTGGAAGTCCAGCTCTACTTTGCTACCAATCGGTAACTCCGCCAATCCAAGGTAGTTGCTGTTGGGCCAGGTAGGTGCAACCACCTTCCGTCCATCGTCGAAAGTGAAGTAAGTAACCAGTTTGTGTTTGCCCCATCGTTTGCAGTCGATGATGGCCGTGTGTAAGCCCGGTATTTCATTGAATGCGTACCCGGATGTATCGAAGCCCGATTCTGCAAATTGGTGTCGGGACAATGCTCTCTTTTCAGCCATGAGTTCCTCCTATATTAGAATTGTTGGGCGGGTGTAGCCAGCCGTCAGGCTGGGCCTTCCCGCCCTATTGTTGAGTCCCGCCGGAAAGGAATGAAAAGAAGCGGGATTGGGGGTCATTATTTAAGCTGCCATTGGGAAGCAGGCTGCTATGCTCCAGCTTTGCCTCCTTCTGTGCTTTGCTTTTTCAATCTTCAGTACAGTTGCGATGCCCTTCATAACGAACTCTACACAGGGGATGGCCACACTGTTGCCAAGGGCTTTGTAACGGGCTGAATCCGATGCGGATGGAATGTTTGTCCACCCATCTGGGAAACCCTGCAAACGCTCGCACTCAAGGGGCGTCAGGCGGCGAATCAGGTTGATTCCACCGACGATACACTTATCGTCATTTACATATTGATTGCTGATCCCCTTATGGTCCGAACGGACAAGGGTTCCAACGGTTTCCTGGTAGGGCTGCATGATCAGATCTGTGGCATCCTTATGCTGTCTGGCACTCTCTGTACTGACTACATTATTTTTTGTGAACACATCTGTTCGTTGGCGGCTAAATACAGCATGTCGATCCATTGCCGTCAAGGTATAGGAAATATTCTGCTGGTATCCACAGCCGTTGCCGCCATTCTCAGGCTCCCGGTCAATCACATTACCTACGATGCAGTATACTTCCGGTTCCGCACCTACAAGGGGAACATTATTTCCT
>JAFTXW010000061.1 GCA_017461445.1 Oscillospiraceae bacterium | reverse complement strand
TGACCGGTGTGCATAACGCCCTCGATGCAGTTGATCCAGGAGTGGATCTTACGCTCCATGACGGACTCGAAGTCGGGCTGCATAGCCTTACCGGCGACCTCAACGGTGTAGCTCAGGGAGATCTTGGAGCCGACGGGCACATCGTCGATCTCGGGGCCGACGACCTCGATCTTGTGGTCTTCGACCTCGGCAGCGTCCTTGGTCTGAACCAGCTCGAAGCAGTCCACACGGGAGCCGTCCACTTCCACCTGCATATCGCCGCGGCGGATGATCTCGCCCTCGAAAGCGGTAGCGAAGGAAACGGGGATGTCGATCTTGGTGATCTTCAGCTTGATGTCGCGGGCCTCCAGAGAGGTGGCGTTCCACTTGGTGGTATCCAGCTGCTGGATCAGGGACTTGGGAACACGGAACATGTTCTCAGTCTCGTTGGAGACAACGGGGAAGCCCAGGCAGATGGCACCGGCACCGTAGGAGACGATCTCGTCAGACAGGGGCTTGTAAGCGTTGACGAAGGCCTTGACACGATCCATGGTGTACTTGGCCAGGGTCTTGAAGTCGCCGGGGGTCACGTTGCCGAAGATCAGAGCGGCACGGACAGCAACGGAGACGACATGGATAACGGACTGCATCTCGTAGCCCAGGGGCACAACGCGGACGGACTCGCCCAGCTTCATGCCGGCCTCGTAGCAGTGCTTGATGGAATCGCCGGTCAGGGTGACCAGGATACCCTGCGCCTGGTAGGACTTGGCCAGAGCGACGGTCTCAGCGGGATCCTCCGCGCCGCCGATGATAACGGCAACACCGGGGATGTCGCCGGTAACCAGGGGAACACCCAGGTTACGGACGAAAGCGTCGGTCAGGTGGCCCATCTCGGGCTCTGCGTAGGGCTCAGCACCGTGCAGGTACTTCAGAGCCTCCAGGAACTCAGCGCACAGGGCGGAAGCAACGCCGCTGTCGAAGACGTCCTGCAGACGGTTGTTGCGGGTCATCATGGACTTGATGTTGTCCATGGCAGCCTTCATTTCGCCCAGAGTGTTGATCTTAACGCCGGTCACGCCGTAGTAGCAGGGCAGGCTGTAAGCAGTGCTGGGGAAAGACACAGGCTCGGCCTCGCCGTAGGTGGCGATAGCCTGATCGATGGCGGCTACGGTACGCTCGTAGTTGTAGTCGTTACCGCCAAAAACTCTATCAAAAAGTGTCACGGTATTTCCTCCTGTAATGATTCGTTAGGTTTCGTCGCGATCCAGGATCGCTTTGATTTTCCGAATTTCTTCGATTGCCTTGGGGCTGAAATCGTAGGGAGATTTTCCCTGCCGGTCGGCGTCCATGATCTCCAGGTTGTAGTGGATCATGCCCAGCAGATCCTCCGCGGGAATGGAATTGCGGATGAATTCCTCATCCTTTTCATCCCGAACCTTGTTGGCTACCACCCGCACCCGCTTGACCCCCAGGTCGTTTGCCAGCCGCTTCACATTGCGGTAGGTCTGGACACTGCGGGCACCGGGCTCGATGACCACGATGAACTGATCCATATTGGCCGCCGTACCCCGGCCCAGATGCTCCAGACCCGCTTCCATGTCCATGATGACCACATCGTTTTTCCGATAGGTCAAGCTGGACAGCACCGCCTTCAGCATCACATGCTCGGGACAGACACAGCCGCTGCCGCCCAAGTCCACCGTACCCATGACCAGCAGCTTCACGCCGTTGATTTCTTTGGAAAAGGTGTCGGGAATGTCGGCAACATAGGGATTCAGCTTGAAGAACTTATTGGCGGCATTTGCGCCGGTCCGTTCTTCCACCAGGGTGCGCATTTTGGAGATGGGGACGATCTCGTCCACTTCCTCCTGGGTCAGGCCCAGAGCCAGTCCCAGGTTGGCATCGGGATCCACGTCGGCGGCCAGAACAGTCCGGCCTTCATCGGCGTAGAGCCGCGCCAGGGTGGAGGACAGGGTGGTCTTGCCCACGCCGCCCTTACCGGTAATCGCTACTTTCATTGGAAAAAGACCTCGTTTATGCTGTCATTGCCAGGGGTCAAGCCTTCCCTTGAGGGCTCGCAATGACATAAGTATTTTTGTTGCGCGGCAGGATCAGCGAGAGATTTTTCGCAGATCAAGCAATCAAAGCCGCCGGCATACTTAAAGTATTCCAAGGCTTGGACTGTGAAGAGCTGCGGAAAAAGATCCGCTGATTAGATGCCCAGGGCAGCGCGCTTGGCTTCGATGCAGGCGATCATCTTGTCGCCCAGGGAGTCGATGTCGGTATCGACGACGAACTTCGCCTCGACCCACTCCTTGATGCCATCCTCGCCCTGCAGCAGGCGGGTGACTTCCTCGGAGCCCTTGGAGTAGGGATCAACGCCCAGGAAGGTCTCGATACCGGTAGCAACGACGTAGTTACCGATGGAGACAGCCTTCTCGGACATCCACTCGGGAGCGCAGCCAACGACGGGAACCTGAGAAATGTTGATGCCCCAGTCCTTGGCAATGTCAGCAGCCAGGATCATCATACGGGAGATATCAACGCAGGAACCCATGTGCAGTACGGGAGGAATGCCGGCCAGCTCGCAGACACGCTTCAGACCTGCGCCGCAGTATTCCTTGGCCTGGACAGGATCCATCAGACCGGCCTTGGCGGCAGCCTGTGCGGAGCAGCCGGTGGTGATGACGATGATGTCGTTCTCCAGCATCTTCTTCATCAGGCCGATGTGGGCGGTGTCGGGACGAACCTTGGGGTTGTTGCAGCCGACCATAGCCACAGCACCGCGCAGAACGCCGGAGTGGACACACTCGATCAGAGGCTTGGTGGTGCCGAACTCGTCAACCTGAGAGTTGGCAACGCCGTCCAGAACCTTCTTGATGGCCTCGACGGAGTAGCCGACGCGGGCCTTCTGCTTCTGGTTGGGGATGTTGACCAGCTCCTGGTTACGGTTCTTGAAGTTCTCGATGGCCATCTTCACGATTGCCTTTGCGCTGTCACCGGCGGTCTCAGCGGAGAACTGGATGAACTCGGAATCGGGGATCCGGGCGATGGGAGAGGTGGTGATAAACTTGGTGTGGAAGCACTTGCTCAGGGGGCCCAGTGCGGGGAAGATACACTGAACGTCCACAACGATGGCTTCGCAGGCACCGGTCAGGACCACATTCTCCTGGTTCAGGTAGTTACCTGCCATGGGGATACCGTGACGCATGGTGACCTCGTTGGAGGTGCAGCAGACGCCGGAAACGGTGATGCCCTTTGCGCCCATGCTCTTGGCGTAGGCGATCATCTCGGGATCGTTTGCGTAGTAGACGACCATCTCGGACAGGGAGGGGTCGTGACCGTGGACGACGATGTTGACGTTATCCTTCTCCATAACGCCGATGTTAGCCTCGGTGTCGATGGGGCGGGGAGTGCCGAACATAACGTCGGAGAACTCGGTGCCCATCATGGAGCCGCCCCAGCCGTCGGACAGACCGGCCCGCAGTGCCTGGCGGATCAGAGCCTCAGCCAGAGAAGAGCAGCCCATATGGGTCATGTGCATAGCGGTGGAGACTTCGCGGTCGATGGCGCGGGGCTCGATGCCGGCAGCAGCCCACAGCTCCTGAGTATGCTCGGGAGCGCGCTTCAGGAAACGCTGGGTGCCGAAGGGCTTGCCGTACTCCAGCAGGCCGATCTCAGCCATCTCGTGAGCCAGCTCATAGATATCCTTGCCCTCGGTCTCAACGCCCCACTCCTTGGCAATGCGCTGGAGCTTCTCGGGGTCCTTAACGGTGTAGTTGCCGCCCTCACGGGTCTGGTGCAGGGTGTGCATGATCTCACGGCCGTGGTCGGAGTGCGTTGCAGCACCGCCGGCGGTGAACATCAGGTAGTTACGGGCGACGATGCCATGAACATCACAGCCGCAGATGCCACGGGGAGCCTTCTTGGTGATACGGCAGGGGCCCATGGAGCAGATACGGCAGCAGGTGCCGGACTCGCCGAAGCCGCAGTGAGGAGTCTGGTTCTTGACACGCTGCTGCCAGGTGTCCGCACCAACCTTCTTCGCAGTTTCCAGCAGAGAATTGGTGGCAGCTTCCATCTCCTCGACGGTTGTAGTAAATGCCCAATCCTTCAAAGTGATTTCCTCCTAATCAATTGATTCTTGAAAAAACCTATATGTACCCTATGGTAAACATAGTGTATCGATAATATTGTACTAATATAAGGCGAGAAAGTCAACTGGTGAATTGCCCACAATTCGATCTATTTTTCCGATCCCCCGAGGGGGGATTTTGGTGCTTTTTGCACAGAGCCCCCTATGTTGTGGTATCCACGCAAAACAGACACAAGAACCCGCCAAATGCAATGGTTTTATTTACCAAAGCATACCATGACGGTACATGCTCGTTTATTTCTGTAGGGCGGGGTCATCTTAGCAGCCGTTGCCGCTTGCGGCTTACGGATGCTTATACTGATATTCAATTAAAAACTTGAAAGCGAGGCATTGAAGTTTTTTCAAATAAAAAGTAGTATTAACCCTTGATTCACATCCCGGGGTAAGGGATGCGGCGTAGCCACAGATAAAACATAACACAACAATTTGGCCATCACGGCCAAACGGCACCCCTGTTTTCAGGGGTGCCGTATTGTTATCAGCCGTAGCCCAGCTCATAGGATTCCCGGATATCCTCCAGGACTCCGGTGGCTTCCAGCCAGTGGAGAGAATTTTCACTGTCGGCGTAGACGCTGAAGTAAAGGCCCTCGCCGTCCTCCATGACGATGTCCACGCTCAGATAGGTCATGCTGTACTCCCCTCTCAGCTCGCTGCTGCAGATCAGCACAGGCTCGTCGTGGAAATTGCTGTACTGGGCCATGGTGCCCGCCTCGCAGTCGGCAATGACGCACCGCAGCAGCTCCTCCACCGCCTCCTCTGTCAGGTATTCCTCCGGCAGAGGGTGGCCGTCCACATTGAAGTAGGTGGGGGTATCCGCCTGGGCCAGCAGATCATCGGCATCCTTGATATAGCTGTAGTTGGAGAAAACAGCCTCCAGAGTGCTCATATAATCCCGCAGCATCTGCCCCTGCTCCGTATCCAGCCAGGTATCGTACTCCCGCTCCACACGCCGTCCGTTTTTCAGCTCATAGATGATATACACATTGCTGGATTCCCGGTATTCCTGCCGGTCCACCGGCTGGGGCTCCTCAATGGTAATGGTTCGGATACCGGAGGAGGTAATTTCCGCCGCCTCCGGAACAATGTGCTGGGTCGCGGCGATCTCCTCGTCGGTGAGCTTTTCCGCCAGCAGCAGCTCATGGAAATAAATGACTTCTTCAATCTCCGACCGCTCCGTCAGAGTCACCTGGCCCCGGTAGCCGATGCCTACAGAGATGCTCCGCACATCCTCCGCCTTGGGCACCCAATCCTCAATGCCGAAGGGATCCAGCCATGTGATGCCAAGGCTCGCTGCCAAAGCCAGAGCCAGTGCCCCGAAGCCCAGCCAGTTTTTGGCCCTGCGGAACACCTGAACCTGCCGCTCAATAAGCATCCGTCCGGTAAACCAGCCCACCGCGAGACCCGCCGCCAGGAACAGGTACATCAGCTCCCGGTCATTATCGAACATCTGGTTCACCACCTGGAACAGAGCCGCCGCGATCAGGGAATAGATCACCATGAACGCAGGCTCCAGTGCCCGGGTCGCCATCAGATCCCCGGCGCATTCCAACTGCCGCTTTTTGTACAGCCGCAGGGCCAGCAGGAGGAACAGCACTCCGATCCCCACCAGCACCGCCAGATACATCCAGCTCTCCCCCGGGACGGTAAACTCGCCCCAGGTCTGGTATTTTTGGGTGCCGTCCGGGCCTATGCTGATGGATTCCTTCCGCCGCGCCACCTCCACAAGCTCCGTGCTGATCATCCGGGCCACAGGGCACAGCAGCTCGAAAATATCCGTCTGGGTCACCACACCGTGGAGCATGGGGGTGTAGACCGTATCTACCAGGAAATAGGCGATGTAGGACAGGAAGTTCACAATGCCGTAAATGATGGCCGCGCCCACCCGGTTGCCCGCGCACATCACGCCCAGCACCGCAAGAGAAAAGAAGAACAGATATTGCAGGTTCGCCCCGGCAAAGAAATACAGGGGAATCTGCCAGGCATCCACAACAATGGACAGGCTCACCAGCGGCAGGCAGATAATGGTAAATACCGCCGTGGGGAGGATACTGAACAGCAGACCCGAAAGGATGTGGGTGCCGAACTGGGTCTCCCGCCGCAGGGGCAGGGCGTGAAGGGCATTACACATCCGGCTGTTAAACAGATCCCCAAACAGCAGCTGGGCCGTCACAGCCGCATAGCACAGGTTGATGATGCTCATGCCGTTGGTCAGCGTCCCCAGGTTGGCTACAAACCAGTATTCCGTGTTATCGCCCAGCAGCAATATCAGTCCCAGCAGCAGACCCACCAGGTACAGCCCCCAGGCGGGCGCGAACCGGGTCAGATCCTTCTTCAAAAGCGTTCCGTTACAGAATGATATTCTTGACTTCATAGTTCACACCTCCCAGCTCGTAAATAAAAATCTCTTCCAGAGAAAGGGGCAGCACATCGAAATACGAAGGCTTGCTTGCCGCCACCCTTTCGGTGACCTCCACTGCCCCTCCCCGGACAACCAACGTTTTCAGCCGTCCCGACGCGGACTCGTGAAGGATATCCAATCCCTCGGGTACCTCGCCCACGATTTGCAGCTTCACGGTGCTGCCCTGCATATCCGCCAGGCTCCGCTCCAACAGCATTTTGCCGTGATCCATGATGCCCACATGGTCGCAGACATCCTCCAATTCCCGCAGATTGTGGGAAGAGATCAGCACCGTGGTGCCGTGCTCGGCAACGTCCGCCAAAATCAGGCTCATGACCTGCCGCCGCATGACGGGATCCAGGCCGTCCACAGGTTCATCCAGAATCAGCACCTCCGGGCGGCAGCAGATGGTCAGGTGGAACGCCGCCTGCTTCTGCATACCCTTGCTGAACCGCCGGATGGGGCTTTTCCGTGGCAGCTGGAAAACCTCCTGCAGCCGCTCAAACAATTCATCATCGAACTTGGGATATAGCCCCCGGTAGAATTTCCGCATCTCCTCCAGCGTTGCCGAAGGATAGTAGAAAATATCGTCGGGAATGTAGCCGATGGTGGTCTTTACGTTGGGATTTTCATAGATGGGCAGCCCCTCCAGCGTAATTCCCCCGCTGTCCGGGCGGTAAATGCCCGTCATATGGCGGATGGCGGTGGATTTGCCCGCACCGTTAGGCCCAACCAGACCGTACACCGCCCCCTGGGGCACGGTGAGGGTCAGGTCATCCAGGGCCTTGAAATTCCCAAAGGTTTTGGTTACATGTTTCATTTCAAGCATTGTTGTTTCCTCCTCTCTGGAGCCGGGCGATCAGGGTGTCCCGGCTAATGCCGAAGGCCAGCAGACTGTCCACAGCCTTGTCAAAGCCGCTGAGCAGCCGGGCCTTTTCCTCCTCTGCCAGTCTTTCATCCCGGCACACGAAGCAGCCCTTCCCTGGCATGGTGACGATCCATCCCTCCATTTCCAGCTGGCGGTAGGAACGCTGGATGGTGTTGGGATTGATGGCCAGAGCCGCCGCCAGCTCCCGGACGCTGGGCAGCTTATCCCCCGGCTGCAAAACCCCCGCGGAGATCTGCTCCTTGATGCCGTCAATGATCTGCACATAAATCGGCCTGGCATCCCGGTAGTCTAAGTGTACCATTCTCTCCCTCCTAACTGTACTATCTGTTCTAGTACAGTTAGTATAACAGATAGCGCAGTGTATGTCAACGGAACAAAGTTTAGGGTTTTATTAAGATTTGCACACCTCTCCCGCGTAGGGGCGACCCTCGCGGTCGCCCGGTTTCCTCCCGCAGGGAGGAAACAAAAGGCTCCCTCTGTGAGGGAGCTGGCTGCCCGAAGGGCAGACTGAGGGAGAGAATCTATAGGTTTCCGATATGCTGGTACTTTGGTGGTTGCTGTCAGATTTTCTCTCCCTCAGTCGGCTTCGCCGACAGCTCCCTCGTCAGAGGGAGCCATGAATGCGATGCTGCGCATCGCAACGGGCGACCGCAAGGGTCGCCCCTACGCGGGGATATGCAAAAATCCCGGACACATTCGTGCCCGGGATACTGCTATGTATTTATTGTGCTTCAATATAAGCCAGGTCAAAGGACAATATCTCCCCAGTGTCCTCGTTCTTGGTCACATCCACGCTTGCCACCTTCACAAGGGACTGGTACTGATCCTTCTTGGGCCCGGACTTGGAGTAGCCCCACAGGGTATCCATGTCGTAGGTCTTGTTGTTGGCGGCGGCATCTGCCTGACCGGCGGCAAAGGCATCTTCGTCCAGCACATACACCGCCACGGTGTAATCCGTCTCGCTGCCAAACAGGGGCCGGTAGGCACTGTCTACGATGCAAACCACCGTCTCCCCGTCCCAGTCGTCGGTCTCGTCCAGCACCAGCTGGGCCATGGCCTTGTTGGCTTCCACACGCTCCTCCGTGGAGTAGTCGGCAGAACGGGAGGTGTTGGTGTAACGGTACCCCAGGTAACCGATGGCACTGCAAATACCGATGGCGGTCAGCAGCACCAGTGCCACGATCTGCTTGGCGGTGATCTTCATCTCCGCGTCGGAGCCATAGGTCAGCTTCGCCCGCTTTGTCACAGGCAGCAGCACCCGCAGGAACACCGTCAGCACCACGGACTCGATGGGGAACATGCAGATGTTCTTCAGGATACGGCTCAGGGTCATGATGCCCAGGATGGACTCCTTGGCCTCCTCGGGGTTGCCGATGTACACATACCACCAGGCATAGATGAACTGCTGCAGCACCACGTTGACGAAGAAGCAGATGCAGAAGCGGCTCAGCATCACCCGCAGGGGCGTCACATTGGCACGGTACAGGAACAGGGCATAGAACATGGTACTGGCGATCTCCGTCAGCATGAAGGGCAGGAAGTAGTCGCCGGTGGGGTAGATCATGAAGCCGATGGTATCGGAAACAACAGCAGCGGGGATAGCCACCACAGGGCCGAAAATCATGGCACCCAGAGCGGTAGCCAGCATGGCGGTCTGAATGCTCAGCTGGGGGCCCAGGGGGATGGCCAGGGGCTTCAGGGCGATGCGCACGGCGATCATCAGAGCGGTGACAACCAGCATTTTGGTGTCCTTCAGCTCATTGGCAGCGTCCCGCCAGTAGGCACGGGAGAAGGGTTTTTTGTAGAGAGCGGTTGACTTTTGGACTTTGGTCATAAAAATATCCTCCTTTTATGTAGGCAAAAGGCGGCTGTACTGCCCCAACGAGAAACGGTCCATGAACGCAAAACTCCCCGACGCAAAGCGTCAGGGAGTTACAAAGCAATCCTGGATCACCCGTGGGGAAAGGCAGCAAAAAAACACAGCCGACCCATCGCCCGACCGAGTATCGTTGCTACATAAAGGAGGGTGTCCTATATGCAACAGCGGGTGCGGTGACCTCATCGTGGAATAATCCTTCGTCCACCGGGCAACTCCCCGTCCCAGCGGCACTTAACGCGAGGTCTCCTACTCTGTTCAAGGAATACTATACATCTTTTGGCGAAAAAAGTAAAGAGGTATTTTTATCGATAGGAACTATTTTCGATAAAAATTGCTGTGCGTAAATTGTTGTTTAGCGGAGCATGCCCGCGTAGGGGCGACCCTTGCGGTCGCCCGGTGATTTTGCCCGAAAGGCAAAATCACACCGCCG
>JAFTXW010000060.1 GCA_017461445.1 Oscillospiraceae bacterium | reverse complement strand
GACACGTCGAAGGTACCGCCGCCCAGGTCGTAGACCATGATCTTCTGCTCGGTCTCCTTATCCAGGCCGTAAGCCAGTGCGGCAGCGGTGGGCTCGTTGATGATACGCTTGACCTCCAGACCGGCGATCTTGCCTGCGTCCTTGGTGGCCTGACGCTGTGCGTCAGAGAAGTAAGCGGGGACAGTGATGACAGCCTCGGTGATGGTCTGGCCCAGGTAAGCCTCGGCGTCAGCCTTCAGCTTCTGCAGGACCATTGCGCTGATCTCCTGGGGGGTGTAGCCCTTGCCGTCGATGGTGACGTGGTAGTTCTCGCCCATGTGACGCTTGATGGAAGCCACGGTGCGGTCAGCGTTGGTAACCGCCTGACGCTTTGCCACCTGGCCGACCATACGCTCGCCGGTCTTGGAGAATGCCACAACAGAGGGAGTGGTGCGGGTGCCTTCTGCGTTGGCGATCACAACAGGCTCGCCGCCTTCCAGAACGGCAACACAGGAATTGGTAGTACCAAGGTCAATACCGATAATCTTAGACATAATAATTTCCTCCTATAATATAGATAAAGCTAAATTGTTTACTCGTTTAGTTGAAAATTGAAAGTTGAAAATTGTGGTATCCGCTTCGCGGATGAATGAAATAATTTTCAATTTTACATTTTCAATTTTCAATTTGCCACTTGCACCATTGCGAACCGTACGATCTTCTCGCCGATCTTGAAGCCCTTCTGGAACACCTGGGAAATGGTGTTTTCCTCCAGGCTTTCGTCGTCGATGTGCATGACCGCGTTGTGCAGGTTGGGGTCGAAGGTGTCGCCCTTCTCGCCGAAGATCTCCACGCCCAGGCCGTTCAGGATCTTGACCAGCTCGTTCATGGTCAGCTCCACGCCCTTCTTGTAGGCGGCATCCTCGGTGGGCTGGTTCAGGGCACGCTCCAGATTGTCGTACACGGGGAGCATCTTGGCTACCGCGTCGGCCTTGCCGTTGCCGTAGGACTGCTCCTTTTCCTTGACGGTGCGCTTGCGGAAGTTGTCAAACTCCGCCGCCAGGCGCAGGTGGGAATCGTGCTCCGCGTTATATTTTTCCTCCCAGGGGTTCACCTCGGGGACTTCGGGAGTTTCCTCCACGACCTCCTCAACAGTCTCCTCCACGGGGGTCTCATTCAGTTCTGTTTCTTTTTCCTTTTTTGCCACGGTTAGGCCTCCTTATGGGTTTCCTCGGAGACAGGCTCCGGTAATTGCATTTGCTCCGGCTTTGCGAACATTTTGCTCAGGCTCTCCGCGAAGTAGCTTAAGCGGGCGGTGACCTTGGCGTAATCCATTCTGGTGGGGCCCACCACGCCGATCATGCCCTGCATACCGTCACCGATATCAAACTTGGTCATGACCACGCTGGTGTCCTTCAATTCGTCAGCCACATTTTCGGGGCCCACCAGCACCTTGGTGCCGTTGGCTCCCTGCATGACCGCCGGGAGATTGCTGAGGTTTTCCTCGTCGATGGAGGACATGATCCGCTGGGCTTTGTCCACATCCCGGTATTCGGGAAGGCTCAGAAGCCTTGACTGCCCCGTAACGGCCATGTTGGTGGAGCCGTGGTTTTTCAGGGTCTCCTGGGTGAAATCCAGGATCACGGGAACCAGGCTGGCGGCGGCTCCGGCAGAGCGCATCACCTTATCCATCAGCTCTTCGGTAAATTCCTCCAGGGAAATTTCCGTCATGGCGGCGTTTAAGACCGCGCTGAGAAGCTTCAGGTCTGTCTCCGTAATATTCAGCGGCAGCTTGATCAGCTTGTTGGTCACCTGGTCGTCGGAAAGCATCAGCACCAGAATGAAGCTGCCCTTGCCTGCCAGGATCAGATCGAACCGGCGGACGGTGGCTCCTCCCTGGCGGGAGGCGGCGGAGATGGCAGGCAGATTCGTGGCCTGGGAGACCAGCTTTGCCACCCGCTCCATCATTTTATCCACACGCTGCATCTTTTCCTCGATGGCGTTGTTGATGGATTTTGTCTCATCCATGCTCAGGCGGTAGTCCAGCATCAGCTCATCCACATACAGCCGGTAGCCCGCGGCGGAGGGGATCCGTCCCGCGCTGGTGTGGGGCTGTTCCAGATAACCCATGTTGGTCAGATCCGCCATTTCATTGCGGATGGTCGCGGAGGAATATTTCATGTCCGGCAGCTCAGCGATGGCCTTGGAGCCAACCGGCTCGGCGGTGCGGATGTACAGGTCAACCACAGACCGCAGTACCTTCTTCTTACGCTCGGTAAGTTCCATGTCATTCCTCCGTTTCTGTTTCTTGTTTTTAGCACTCAAGCTCCCTGAGTGCTAAGCACACTATACCAGAGAGTGCTAAAAAAGTCAAGGGGGATGATTATAAACTATTTTTGAACTTTTTGTGGCATTTATTCACAATTAGGCAGACATCCGATGCGTACCCCTGTATCCTTTACGCCATCGATTACCACTCATTTCGTTACTGCGGTATTTTTCGTATAACGCGCTGGTACGGGAGCACCCATCCCTTCCCCCAGGGGAAGGGATGCGGCATAACCGCAGATAAAACACAAAACAACAATTTACCGCAGGGTCACCCCTGCGGCATTTTAATATCTCAGACAATCCCGCAACCGCTTCTCCGCCCGGTGGAGGGTGCGGCTCACGGTGCTTTTGTGTACGCCCCGGGCCTGGGCGATCTGGGTGACGGTCTGCTTTTCAAAGTAGTGGGCCGTCAGCACCTGCCGCTGGTTCTCCGTCAGGGCCTCGTCAATGACCCGGTAGACCCGCTTCAGCTGCACCTCCCGGGGAAGCCGCAGGCCGCTTTCAGAAAGTATATTTTTCATTGCGCCAGTAGCCCCTTTCATAGTATCGGGCGGTCAGCTCCGCCAGCTCGTTCATCTGGGTCAGCATGGGGGTCAGCTCGGTAATGCGCCGCTTCAGCTGCCAGATCTCCTCCGGGTCCTCCGCTGCCGCCAGGGCAAAACGCAGTTCCCGCAGCCGGGCCCGCAGGGGCACCGCCGCCTCCTCATAGCATCGGCTCAGCTCCAACAGTGTCATTTGGCCCTCCTTTCGCAGCGCAGGCAGACAAATCCGGGCGCGTACCGCTCCCCGCCGCACACCCGGCAGCGGCAGGCCGCCGCCCGCTGGACATCCACATACAAAACAGGTTCGATCATCGGAATCATGGAAATCCCCTCTTTCGTCATATTGTTACAAAGAGAATACCCCATCCCCAGGGCAGGTGTCAGTCGATTTCCGCCTGCATCTTTTCACGGGATTTTGCACAGCATATGTGATACCCTGTGGGCAGATAAAGTTTTCTGTCTGTAGGGGAGGGTCTTGACCCTCCCGCCAAAAATCTGTAAGGATTTTTGGATTTTCCGAAGGAAAACAAATTGTTATCGCCTAATGGCGATGTGATTTTGCCTTTTGGCAAAATCACCGGGAGGGTCAAGACCCTCCCCTACGCACACGAAACAATCCTTTCTCTCCCTTGACCAATCCCCCTCTTTCCGTTATGATAAGGAAAAGGAGTGGATAGCATGGACGACCTGTATTTTATGGAGGAAGCGTTGCAGCTGGCCCGGGAGGCGGCTTCTGAGGGAGAGGTGCCTGTGGGCTGCGTTATCGTCCGGGGGGACGAGATCGTGGGCCGGGGCCGCAACCGGCGGGAGAAGGACAAGTCCGCCCTGTCCCACGCGGAGATCGAAGCCATCGGCCAGGCCTGCAAAAACTTAGGCGGCTGGCGGCTGTGGGAATGTACCTTGTATGTGACATTGGAGCCCTGCGCCATGTGCGCGGGAGCCATCCTCAACGCCCGGATCCCCCGGGTGGTCTACGGGGCCAGCGACAAAAAGTTCGGTGCCGTGGGCTCTGTGTGCAGCCTGTTTGACATGAACTTCAACCACCACCCTACGGTGGAAAAGGGCATCTGTGAGGAAGAAGCCGCCCAGCTGCTGACGGAGTTTTTCCAAAACCTTCGCCTCGAGCTGCGGACAAGACCCAAATGGAAACCAGGACAAAAACGGGAAACGGAACAAAATGAGGAATGAGGAATTAGGAGTTAGGAATTTGCCTGAATACAATTCCTAACTCCTAACCGCATCAAAGGGAGGTACGGAATGAATCAACAGCAGAGGACCATCCGCGTCGGCGCGGCGGCGGTGCTTTGTGCCTGCGTGTTTCGCCTGGGGGCCTCCGGCTTGCCGGAAAAGCTCCTTTCCTGGCTTTCCAAACCGAATACTGCCGCCTTCCTGACATATTTAGAAACCGGACGTAACGTCCGGTTTTCTGCATCCCAGGAGGTATTTTGGGTATTTCCCGCGGAATCCGCCGTTCCCCAGCCGGAGGAGACGGTTCCGGAGCCGGAAAAGCCCGCCTTCACCGGGGAGGACGCGGCCCTGGTGGAGCTGTACAACACCAGCGGCAAAAGCCCCGAACCGGCGGAGCTGATCACCCGGCCCCTCAGCTGGGATCTGACCGGCGGGGAGCCTACGGTGCTGATCCTTCACACCCATTCTACCGAAAGCTACACCAAAAACGGCGAAAGCTATACGGAGACCTCCGCCTACCGCACCCTGGACGAAGACTACAACATGCTCTCCATCGGGGCCTATGTGGCGGAGCTTTTGGCGGGGAGCGGCATCACCGCCATCCAGGACCGGGAGCTCCATGACTATCCTTCCTACAACGGCTCCTATGTGGACGCCCGGGCATCCATTCGGGCCTATCTGGAGGAGTACCCCACCATTCAGCTGGTGCTGGACCTCCACCGGGACGCGGCGGGCACCACGGGAAACCAGCTGCGCACCCTGGCATCCGTAGACGGACAGACCTCCGCCCAGCTGATGCTGGTGATGGGCACAAATTACGACACCTGGCCGGACAACCTTTCCCTCGCCCTGAAGCTCCACGCCCAGCTGGAGCAGCAGTCGGAAGGCATCATGCGAAAGCTGTGCCTGCGGCCCCAGCGGTTCAACCAGGATCTGTGCCCCGGGGCATTGCTGGTGGAGGTGGGCGCGGCGGGCAATACCCACGCGGAAGCCCTGTTGGCAGCGGAGCAGCTGGCGCAGGCCATCATTTCCCTGGCAAAGGGCACCGGCGAAACCCCCGAATAGGCTTGAAAAACATATCGAATTGGATTATAATGTATACATTAATACAAAGGAGGCGCACCCATGACCATTAAGGATTTGTCCGCCCAGACAGGCTATTCTGTCGGCACCATCTCCCGGGTGCTGAACCACCAGCCGAATGTCAGCGACAAAGCGCGGGAGATCATCCTCAAAGCGGCGGCGGAATGCGGCTTCCAGCTGAACACCAACGCCAAGCAGCTGAAGCAGCAGCACAGTACCTCCATCCTGGTGGTGGTAAAGGGCATTTCCAATGAGCTGTTTGCCAGCCTGGTGGAGTCTGTTCAGGCCCGGATCGCCGGCATGGGATATCCCCTGATCGTGGACTACATTGACGAAAATGACAACGAGGTAAGCCGGGCCGTACAGCTGTGCCGGGAAAAGAAGCCCCTGGGCGTGCTGTTCCTGGGCGGCAACCGGGAGCATTTTCTACAGGATTTTGACAAGATCACCGTTCCCTGTGTGCTGGTGACCAATGACGCCGCGGGCCTGCCCTTCGAGAACCTCAGCAGCGTCTCCTCGGACAACGTACTGGCCGCCCGGATGGCGATCGACCATCTGGTTTCCCTGGGCCATCGCAAGATCGTAGTGATCGGCGGTGAGCGGCAGGTGTCCGATACCACCAAGCTGCGCTACCAGGGATGTCTGGAAGCATTCCGGCAGCACGGCATCGCCTTTGACGAAGAACTGGACTACGAGACCGCCCGCTTCTCCCTGGCCGAGGGCTTTCGGGCCGCCCGGGCACTGCTGGAGCGGGGCCGGGAATTTACCGCCCTGTTCGCTATGTCCGATGTCATGGCCATCGGTGCCATCCGGGCATTGCGGGACGCGGGAAAGCGGGTGCCCCAGGATGTGGCCGTCATCGGTCTGGACGGCCTTGCCATCGGCGAATACACCGTCCCCCGTCTGGCTACCGTCCGCCAGGAGGTGGAGGCACTGGCGGAATCCAGCCTGCGGCTGCTGCAGCGAAATATCAAAAATACTCCCGCTCCCTGCCATGAAACCATCCCCGTCAGCCTGGACCCCCGGGAAAGCGCGGCAACCCCCCGGTGCGGACGCACCAAACCGCTTCCCCCGGACGCAAATCAAGGGTCGAAAAGTTAGAGAAACGCAGCGAATCGCACGAATGCTGTCATTCCGAGCGGAGTGAAAGGTCGTCGAGGGATGACAGCATTCGTGCAAAAATTACTTTTTCCTCCCTGTATCCCAAATGGGGTTGTCCCCTTCGAGGTTTTTCGGTAATATGCGGGAGAATTATCCAACATTTCAAAATTACGGCCCGCGGGTCCGTATGCTGCGCACCGGCTTTCGGGGGAAAACCTCCGGGGCCGCTTTTGTTTTTACGGGAAAGGAGAAGAGGATGGACATCAGAATTCTGATCGTGGGTACCCTGCCCTACAATCCTTCCGCAGCCTCCCGGGCTTTTGATTCCTATTTCCACGGCTGGCAGCGGGATGCCCTTGCCCAAATCTTTTCCAATCCCCATATTCCCCCAAAAGGCCACTGCGGCAGGCTGTTCCAGATCACGGACCGGCAGCTTCTGCGGCGTTGGTTTCATCCCGGCACAAAGGTTGGCCGGGCTTTTTGTTATGAAGAATTGGGAGAACAGAAAGCAGAGCTGCCCCGCCTGACCCGGCGGCTTTATGCCCTGGGGAGCCGCAAATATCCCCTTGTGTACCTGCTGCGGGGGCTATTGTGGCGGAAACGGTTCTGGCACACGGAGGAGCTGGACAGCTGGCTGGAGGAATTCCAGCCCCAGTGCGTGTTTCTCAGCTTCTCCGACGATTATTTCATCCCAAAAATCGCCCTGTATGCTGCGGAAAAGTTCAACATCCCCATTTTGTCCTCCATCGGGGACGACTACTATTTTAATGACCGCTTTTCCCTGTCGCCGCTGTACCACCTGTACCGGCTGACCTACCGCCGTCTGATCCGCCGGGTCTTTGCCCACGGGGGCAGTGCCATTTACATTGGCGACAAAATTCGGGACAAATATAACGGTTCCTTGGGCCTGAACGGGCGGACGGTATACCTGGCCTCCGACCAGGAACGGAGGGAATTCCGTCCCATTGCTTCGAAAAATCCCAAAATACGTTATTTCGGCAACCTCCGGCTGGGCCGGAACCGAACGATTGCGGCCATCGGGGAAGCCCTTGGGCGGATCGACCCCAAATACCGGGTGGATGTGTATTCCAATGAGCAGGACGAGGGGGTGCTGCGGGTCTTGAAGCGGTGCCCCATCGTGCGCTTTCATGGAGCGGTGCCCTACGAAGAAGTCCAGCGGCTGACGGGGGAAAGCGACATCCTGCTGCTGGCAGAGGGCTTCGGCAAACGGGACGTGGACACCGTCCGCTATTCCCTGTCCACCAAGACGGCGGATGCCATCGCCTCCGGGGCGGCGGTCTTTGCCTGCGGCCACCGGGAGACAGGGGCCATGGAATACTGCGAAAAAACCGGCTGCGTGACCGTATGCACCGATTTACAGCAGCTGGAAAAATCCCTCCGGGGTCTGCTCTTTGACCCGGCACGGCAAAAAGCGCAGTATAACGCCGCCACCCACCTGCTCACCCACCGCCACCGCCTGGAACACAGCACACAGGTATTCCGGGACACCATAAAGGAGACGATCCATGGAAGCTGAATCCTTGACCCTGATGATCCAGACCTGCGGCAAATACAGCGACCTTTGGGAGCCCCACATGGCCTTCCTTTCCCAAAACTGGCCCGGGCATCCCCCGGCGGTGCTGGTGACGGACGAACCTACCAACGCGGTATTTCCCGGGGTGGAGGTATTCGCCGCCGGGGCGGGGCTCCATATGCCCGGACGGCTGGCGGCGGTGCTGCCCCGCATCCAAACGAAATACATTCTGCTGACCCTGGACGATTATTTTCCCGTGTACCCCATCAATACGGCAGAAATTGCCCGGCTGGTAAAAATCATGGATGCGAAGGGTCTGGACTATATCCGCCTGTTTCCCGACCCGCCCTCCTTCCGCCCCTTTCCGGGACAAAAAGAGGTGTACCGGATAAATCTGAACAGCGATTATGCCGTAAACCTGTACCCCGGCCTTTGGCGCAAATCCTTTCTGGAAGCCACCCTTCCGGGCCCGGCGGATATCTGGGCCTACGAGGTTTCCCTGACCCACACCGCCCGGCAGCGGAACGCCAAATGCGCCATGACCTGGGGCCGGGAATTCCCGGTGCTGGACGTGATCCGCAAGGGAAAGCTTCTCCGCCGGGCAAAACGGTTCCTCTCCCGCCGGGGGATCTGCCTGGAAAGCCGGGAAACGGTACCCCTTTGGGAGGAAATTCGCATTTTCTGCTTCAACTGGGGCAAAAAGCTCCTGCCCCGGCCCGCCGCCCGGTGGGTAAAAAAGCAGCTGAGAAAATGGGGCTTCTCCTTCTATACCGACCAGTTTGAGGAAAATTATGACACAAATACAGCAAATTGAGCGGGAGATGCTGGCGGTGTTCGCAGGCATCTGCCAAAAGCTGGGGCTGCGGTACTATCTGGTCTGCGGCAGCGCACTGGGGGCGGTGAAATACGGCGGCTTCATCCCCTGGGACGACGACATCGACGTGGCCCTCCCCCGATCAGATTACCGGCGGTTCCTGGCGGAGGCCCCCGCCCTGCTGCCGGGGCACCTGTTTCTCCAGAATTACCGCACCGACCCGGCCTTTCCCCAAATCTACAGCAAGCTTCGCCATTCCGGCACCGCCTGCATCGAGGAAAACGCCGCCCACCTTCTCATCCACCACGGCATCGCCATGGATATTTTCCCCCTGGACGGATATCCATTGACCCAATTGGGACAATGGCGGCTGGAATTGGGAAAGACATGGTACCGCCACCTGCTGAACACCGCCTTTGCCGAGCCCAAGGGCCTGCGCTGCCGTATGGAGCACCGCCTAAAGCGGCTGCTGGGCTGCCACCGCCGGACGGCAGTCTACGCCGCAAGGCTGGATGCCCTTCTGCAAAAATACCCGGCGGAAAACGCACCGGTCTGGTGCAACCACGGCAACTGGCAGGGACGGCGGGAGTATATGCCCCGAAGCTGGTTCGGCGACGGCCGCGAAGCCCACTTCGAGGGCCTGCCCGTCACCATCCCCGCGGACTTCCGCCAATACCTGACCCAGAAATACGGCGATTACCAAAACGACCCGCCAAAGGAACAACAAAAAAGCCACCACAAATATACCACAATAGACTGCACCAGACCCTATACCGATTACCGGGAGGGGTAAATGATCGTTTAACGCACTGGTGCGGCCTAGCCGCAGATAAAACACCAACCTCTCTCACAAAGGAGCCCCGTCCATGTTCCTCTATCTGGGCCTGATTTTTGGACTGACCGCCTTTTCCCTGGTGGTGAAGGCCGCAGTTCCTGAGCAAGAAAAGGGGGAGCAGCTGATTTTGATCCTGGGCATTGCCGCCATTTTTCTGCTGCTTGTGCTGAAAAAGGACACGGTGGGCCTGGATACTCTGGGCTACCGTCGGCAGTACCGCCTTGCGGGGACAATGCCCTGGCGGGATTTTGACTATGTGTATTTTGAAAAGGGCTACCTGTTTCTGATGAAGCTCTTTTCCAAAAGCGGCCTGCCCTTCCGCTGCTTCACGGGAGCCATTTACGGCCTGCTATGCGCGGCATATTACCGCTTTCTGCGGAAATACGCCCAGAATGTGACCCTCTCCCTGCTGATTTTGATCTGCTACCAGTTTCTGGTATTTCACATCTCCGGCCTGCGGCAGAGCCTTGCCATGGGAGTGTGCCTGTTCGCTTTCCTGTCCCTGGACAGGGGACACCCCCTCCGGGCGTTGGCACTGACGCTGCTGGCAGCCACCTTCCACCGGGGCGCGGCGGCATTTGCGCTGGTATTCCCGGTGTATGCCCTCCGGGGGCGGCGGTTTCCGGGGCTGCTGTACCCGCTGGGAGCCGCAGCGGCGGTGGCCCTTCGGCCTGTGCTCTGGCAGCTGGCGGGACTGGTATTTTCCGACATTTCCTACCCCGGCGGGGCGGAAATCGGCGGAAATCTGGTGTTTCTCGCCGGGATAGCGGTGTTCCTCCTCTACACCCGGGCCGCCAAGGGTTCGGACGGTTTTCTCGCCCACATGGCCTACACCGCCCTCTGCTGCGACCTGGTGCTGTCCGGCTCCACCCTGCTGCGGTGCAACCTGTTTTTCACCCTGTTTCTGATCCCCGGGATACCCAACGCCATCCGCCGCTGCGAGCACCGCACCCGGCTGGTGCTGAATGTGGCCCTGGGGGCCTTTCTGATCCTGCTGTTTTACGCCGACACCCTGGCCATCAACCAGCTGGGCCTGCTGCCCTACCGATTCTTTTGGGAGTAAACGAAAGGAGAATTTTATGGAAAAAGAGTTACCGCTTTTAACGCTTGGCGACCTGTGGCGCATTTTCCGCAAATGCTGGGCCGTGATGCTCCTTCTGGCAACACTGTCGGCGGCGGGGCTTTACGCCCTGAACTACCTTCTGCCGCCCCGGTACGCCTCCACCGCCACCCTGTACATTCTCCGCCAGAGCAGCAACGACCAGCAGATTTCGGAGGATTTCTCCCTGGCCCTGAACGTGGTCAGCGACTGCGACCACCTGCTGAAAAGCCACAGCGTCCTGGACGCGGTGATTGAGAACCTGTCCCTGGACATCTCCTACAAAGACCTGCGCGCCTGCATCTCCACCAACAACCCGGACAGTACCCGTATCTTAGAAGTAACCGCCGAGGCGGAGACCCCCGCCCGGGCCAAGGCCATCGTGGACTCCATCTGCACCATCGGCACGGACAAAATTCGCCAGGCCATGGGCTTCGCCCAGGTGAACCTGTACGAATACGGCGTCTGGGACAGCGAGCCCTGCAACCGGATGGAACCCCTCCACTGCGCCCTGGCCTTCGCCGGAACCGCCGTGCTGGTCTACGGCCTGTCCCTCCTGTCCTTCCTCCTGAAACCACCCCCGGCAGAACCCGAAAAGGTCAAAACCATAGTAAAGGTGGCAAGACCCGTAAGCAAAAAAGAACCCTCCGGAACAACAGATACATAAGTTGTATTCCGTTGTAGGGCGGGGTCATGACCCCGCCCTACAGTAGTATAACGCAAAAGGGAAAAAACAGCGGATGCCAATTGGCATCCGCTGAAATCATTCAGAGCATCACCAGCAAAAGCGTCACGATGATAACAATGCTGATAACAATGGCGATAGAATTGATGGCACTGGACAAGCCCACGTCGCTTTTCATTTCCGCCGTGAACACAGGCACCGCCGAGCCGATGGGGGAGAAGGCCAGGATCACCAGGGCCTGGCGGATTTCCAGATCAAAGGGCAGCAGGAAATAGTAGCACATGGCCAAGATCCCGGCGATGGCATAGCGGGCGGTGAGGATCTTCACGATGGAACCCAGCTGGCTCCGATCCCCGGACAGCTTGAAGCCCACGCCGATCATCAGCATGGCGAGGAAGGCGTTGGCGTTGCCTACAATCCCCGCGAAGGACACGATAGGCCCCGGCACATCCAGGCTCAGCAGGTTCAGTACCACCAGCACCACATGGGTCAGGAAGGGGATGGAGGAAAGGGGTGCCCTCAAAATGCGTCCGATATTGACCCTTCCCCCCTCCTTGATGGCCCGGGCCACGCCGTAGGAGCCGCCGAGACAGATAAAGGAATTGCCCACATCGAACAGGCTGGTGGTCAGCACGCCCACAGGGCCCAGAAATCCCTGGGTAAAGGGCAGGGCAAAGGTACCGATGTTGTAGCCGGGCACATTCAGCACCGCGAAAGCTGTCTGCTCCCGGTCTGCTTTGCGGTACATCAGCCAGCCCGCGATCATGTACACAATGCCGCCCCCAAGCCCCAGAGCCGAAATGGTCAGCATGGTGGCATCGATGGGCTTACCTGCGGAGCTGGCAATAATGGCACAGGGCAAGGTAATTTTAATGACGATCTTCGACAGCACACCGAAGGTCTCCGGCCCAAAAAAGCCCCGCTGGCGCAGAACGTAACCCAATATGATGATGGCTATGTAACAGCCCGCTTTGATCAGAATTTCCTGCATAGGGAAACCTCCAAAACTATAATCAGGTGTTAGGAGCCAGGAATTATCTTCCAGCCGGAAAATTCCTAACTCCTAATTCCTCATTTTTGCGAACAGCTCCTTACGCCTCCGCCAGCCATTTCACCGCGCAGTGGGCGTAGGCGGCGGCACCCATGGGGCAGACCTCTTCGTTGAAGCGAACCTTGGGGTTGTGGGCGGGGGCCGCGCCCCGGTCGTCGGGGTAGCCTGCGGAGAGGTACATGAAGGTTGCCGGGACCCGCTCGGCGATGGAGGCAAAATCCTCCGACGCGCTGGCGGAGATACCGGGAACAGGCCGCACATTGGGCATTCCCATATCCTGCAGGTAGGCCGCCACTTTGTTTGTCAGAGCCGGGTCGCAGATCAGGGGCGGCACCTGGGACAACGGCTCCACCTTGGCGGTGCCGCCGTAGACCTCGGCGGTCTTTTGCGCCACCTCTTCGATGCGCCGCACCAGCAGCTCCCGGCTGGCCTTGTCGTTGGTGCGCAGGGTGCCCTGGAGCACCGCCTCGTTGGGAATGATATTGGGGGCGGAGCCTGCCTGGAAGCTGCCCACCGTCAGGACGCAGGCCTTGTTTGGGTCCGCCTCCCGGGCAATAAGGGCTTCCAGTGCCAGATACACATGGACGGCAATGTTGATGGGGTCAATGGAGGTGTGGGGATAGGCCCCGTGGCCGCCCCGGCCGGTGACGGTGATCTTGAAACCGTCCACGGAGAACATCATCGTCCCGGTGCTGTTGTACATAAAGAGACCGATGGGCATTTTTCCTGCGGTAACATGGAAGGCGATGGCCGCGTCGGGAGCGGGGTTTTCCAGAATGCCGTTTTCGATCATGTCCTTCGCCCCCTCGAAGGTCTCCTCGGCGGTCTGGAACATGAATTTCACGGTGCCCGCCAGCTCCCCTTCCGTCTCCTTCAGCATTTTCGCGGCGGTCAGCAGCATGGCGGCGTGGAAATCGTGACCGCAGGTGTGGGCCCTGGTTCCGGCGGGGCAGGCGAAGGGCTCGCCGCTTTCCTCCGCCATGGGCAGGGCATCCATATCCGCCCGGAGCAGGATACACTTCCCGCCCCGGCCCAGAGTAGCCGTAACGCCGTGACCGCATTCCTTTGGCTCCAGACCGTATTCGGTCAGCTTTTCCATCACATAAGCCTTGGCCTTGGGCATATCCAGCCCCACCTCGGCGGTGGTGTGGAGGTAACGGCGGTGGGCAATGGTCTCCTCCCGCAATTCGAGGGCACGTTCGTAGTAATTCATATTGACACCCTTTCTGTCATTGGTTTTGTCGATATATCCGCCCACGGCGAACACGTTATTTTGGCTCCGCAAAATCGAAATATCCCTTCGGGATTCGATATGACAAAAATCCCCTCTCGCGCCTCAGCGCATATCAAAAATCCCGCAAGGGATTTCTATCAAGGAATCAATCGTGTGTCAGACACACGATCGACTCCACATGGGCACACCTTGGGAACAGATCCGCCGCCATGGCATTCTTCACAGCATATCCCCGCTCTTTTAATAGTGCCACATCCCGGGCCAACGTAGCCGGGTCGCAGGAAACATAGACGATGCGCCTGGGGGCCATCCGGTGGAGGGCTTCGATGGTGTCGGCGTTGAGGCCCTTCCGGGGCGGGTCTACCACCACCACGTCGGGGCGGACGCCGTTCTTTTCCAGTTCCAACGCCGCCTGGCCCGCGTCGCCGCAGAAAAATTCCGCGTTTTCGATGCCGTTGCGCTTGGCGTTGTCCCTGGCATCCTCCACCGCCTGGGGGATCACCTCCACGCCGATGACCTTTCCGGCGGCAGAGGCCATTGCCAGGGTAATGGTGCCCACGCCGCAGTAGAGATCCAGAACGGTGTCTTCCTTCGTAATTTCCGCCTGGGAAATGGCAGCCTCATACAGCCGCTGGGCCTGGTGGTGGTTCACCTGGTAGAAGGACCGGGGCGACAGCCGGAAAACAAGACCGCAAAGGGTATCCTCGATGAAGCCGGGGCCGTGGAGGGTGATAAATTCGTCGCCCAGCACGGCGTTGCCCTTTTTGGTGTTGACGGACAGGACGAGGGTGGTAAAGCCGGGGATCTTCTGGAGCCGCTTGAGAAGCTCCTCAGGCCGGGGAATTTTCCGCCCGTTGATCACCAGGCACACCAGCACCTGACCGGAGACCACACCCCGGCGGACATAAATATGCCGCAGCAGGCCCTTGTGGGCCACTTCGTCATAGACCGTCACCCGGTACTGGTTGACATAATCCATCACCGCATCCTTAACGGCATCGGTCTCACTGGGCAAAATCAGGCACCGGGGATTTTCCACCACATCGTGGGTTCCCGCCCGGAAGAACCCCGCGTAGGCCCTACCCTTCTTCTGGGACACGGGATACTGGGCCTTGTTGCGGTAGCCGTGGCAGGTAGGGGCGGCAAGGATAGGAACGCTTTCCAGATTCTCACCCCCCAGACGGTTCAGGCAGTTTTTCACCCGCTCCGCTTTCAGCCGGGATTCCTCGTCGTAGTCCATGTGCCAGAAATCGCAGCCGCCGCAGAGCTTCGCCACAGGACACTCCCGGTTGACCCGGTGAGGGGACTTTTCCAGAAGCTCCACCATCTTCCCCGCCGCCCAGGTCTTCTGGGCCTTCTCAATGCGCACCCGGACCTTCTCCCCCGCAATGGCATTGGGAATAAACACAGCGCAGCCCTCGATATGGGCCACCCCCTGCCCCTCGGCAGTGTAGTCCGTAATGACGGCTTCGTAAATTTGATTTTTTGTGAGCATAGTTGACCTCCCCACAGTGGGATGCGCTTATAAAATAACTTCCATCCCGATCTTCTGGGGCTTCAGGCCCCGCTTTTCGTAGAAATGCATGGCGTTGTCGTTGCCGCACCAGACATTCAGGGTGACGGCATGGCAGCCCAACTCCCGGGCATAATCACAGACCCGCTCGTACAGGGCGGTGGCAATGCCGGTGCCCCGCTTTGTTTCGTCCACGCACAGGTCGTCGATGTAAAGCACCCTCCGGTCGCAGAGGACGGGGTCATTTTCCGTGATCTGCAAAATGCAGAAGGCATAGCCCGCCAGCTTGCCGTCAATTTCCGCTGCCAGAATGGGCCGCTTGGGGTCGGCAAGAAGGGCTGTCAGGGCGGCCTCGTCATATTTCTGCGCCCCCGCCCGGAACAGGTCAGGCCGGATCTGATGGTGCACCTCACCTACCTGCTGTAGTAAATCAATCATCCCAGGAATATCCCGGGTTTCAGCAAAACGGATCAGCATAATGATTCTCCTCGATAAATTGTTGTTTAGCGGAGCATGCCCGCGTAGGGGCGACCCTTGCGGTCGCCCGGTGATTTTGCCCGAAAGGCAAAATCACACCGCCG
>JAFTXW010000059.1 GCA_017461445.1 Oscillospiraceae bacterium | reverse complement strand
TGCGGTCGCCCGGTGATTTTGCCCGAAAGGCAAAATCACACCGCCGCAGGCGGCACAAATTTTGATTGCCCTTACGGGCAATGGCACCCGACCGGTGCCCGGGCGACCGCAAGGGTCGCCCCTACGCGATACATTTCCTGTTCAAACAGCACGACAAACGATAATTTAAGGGCCGCAGAAATCTGCGGCCCTGTTGCTTCAATTGACCTTCTCCACAATTTTTGGGGCCTTTGCCACCAGGAAGGCGGCTGCGGCGGTGATTATCATTTCGGGGATCATATACATGCCGTTGTACACGATGGAGTAGACCCAGCCCAGCAGGTTGGGGCTCAGGGCTTCCACCAGTCCCGCGCCCCAGGCGGGGAAGCCATCCTGGGTGAAGAACCACTCGGCCCAGCCGGCAAACAGGATGTAGCCGGAGAGAATGTGGGCCACATACCGCGCACCCAGAGCCACCAGGCTGCCCAGGCACAGGGCCAGAGAGGAATTGGCGATCTTGTCCCGGAAGAGGCCGCCGATGCCCAGCAGGGTGTAGGCCAGCACATAGTCCAGGGCGCACATGATGATGGCGTTGACGATCATCACGCCGTCGCCGAAGTAGCCGGGCTGGAAGGCGGCGGTGACGGTGCCCGCGCCCAGGGCCATCTGCACCAGGGAATAGGTGAAGCCGGACACCAGGCCCCATTTTACCCCATGGCGGTAGGAGATCAGGACGATGGGCAGCATACTGCACAGGGTCAGCTGTCCGCCGAAGGGCATTTCGGGAATAATCATCTTGCCCACCAGCTCCAGTACAACGCCCATGGCGATGAGCATGGCACTTTCGGTCAGTCGTTTGGTTTTCGTTTGCATTGAGGAATCCTCCTAAAGTAAAAAAGTATCGCATTGCAATCCGTCCAGGTGCAATGCGATACAAAAAGGCATCCCATATGTGCATCTTTCCCTCCGACGGTACTAGCCGTATCAGGTTCACGGGTCTGGGCTACGAATCCCACTCTCAGCCGGATGCATCCGGCTCCCCGAAGACTTATTTGCGCGCGATCTGAGATTATTATAGCGAATATTCCCGAAATGTCAAGCCCATCCCTGTCATCGTGAGCAAGCAAAGCGCGCCGAGGGATAACAAAGCGGGAGAGCCTTTCAACCCTCCCGCAATTTTCAACTTTCAACTTTCAATTTTCAACTTGCCTCATGCCATTTCGATTGCCAGCTTCTTGCCGCCCAGAATATGGAAATGCAGGTGCTGAACGGTCTGCCCGGCATCCTCGCCGCAGTTGGAGACCACCCGGTAGCCGGTTTCCAGGCCCTCGGCCTTGGCGATCTGGGGGATCACCTCAAAAATATGGGCCACCACCCCGCTGTTCTCGGCGGTCACGCCATTGCAGTCGGCGATATGGGCCTTGGGCACCACCAGAATGTGGGTAGGAGCCTGGGGCGCGATGTCCCGGAAGGCATACACCGTCTCGTCCTCGTAGACCTTGTTGGAGGGGATATCCCCGGCGATGATCTTGCAGAATAAGCAGTTCATAACAGTATCCTCCTAAATTATAATCCAAAGAGATGCAGGCCCGTCACACTGACGATGCCCATGATGATGCCCGCAATAACGACACCCAGGCACACGGAAATGGACGTGGACTTGATGCCCATATTCAGAAAGGACGCGGCCAGGGTGCCCGTCCAGGCTCCCGTACCCGGCAGGGGAATGCCCACGAACAGCATCAGGGCCACGAACAGCCCGCCCCGACCCGCGGCCTGGGTCAGCTTCTGCCCGCCCTTTTCGCCCTTTTCCAGGCAGTAGGTAAAGAATTTTCCGATGTATTTCTTGTCGCAGCCCCAGAGCAGCACCTTCCGTGCGAAGAAGTAAACGATGGGCACCGGCAGCATATTGCCGATGACACATACGGTCAGGGCTGTAAAGAAATTCAGATCCATGCCCACAGCCATAATGATGGAGCCCCGCAGCTCGATCAGCGGCACCATGGACACGAAGAAGATCAACAGGTATTTTTTCAGCATTTTTCTCTCCCGTGGATAAATATTGACCATTGTAGCATAATTTTACCCGTTATGCAACGAATTTCACACCGGGAGAACCTTAATTTTTCGCAAAGAAAGGGCCTGCGGAAAGCCGCAGGCCCTTGAACCATATCACTTTGCAGGGATCTCCACCCGGGTGCCCAGGCCGAAGGCGGCTCTGGTGGCCGCGTCGGTAACGGCATTCTTGCCACCCAGCGTGATGCCGTTGACGATGCTCTTCTCCTTGGTATAGGCCGCCACGGTCTTGCCGTAGCCGGGCATGGTCAGCAGCAGGGGCGCGTCCATGCTGCCCGCCAGAACGCCGCCGCAGAGGCCGTCGGGATAGTTGGCCGCGCTGGCAAGAAGCATGACCTTGGGACTCTCAAAATACTTTCGGGCAATGGCAACGGAGGTCTCGATCCGGTTCTCACCGGCAACCCGCTCCGTCTCGCCGTAGGTTTCCAACACCTCCACAATTTCAGGAGCCACAGCAGCCTCGCCGCCGATGACGGTAAACCTGAGGCTTGTCAGACCGCTCAGATATTCCTCCTGCTCCCCGGACAGCTCCTCATGGACCAGCAGGATGGGCAGCCCAGTTGCGGAAGCGGACAGGGAATCGGCGAAGGTGCTGCCGGTGCAGACCAGCAGCTCCGTCTCCGCCACTCCGGCCTCCCGCAGGATCGCCAGGTTGGTGCCGAACCGGTCGTCACCTGCCAGACGGACGGTGTTCAGCCCCTCCAGCATGGTTTCCATCTCCCCAGGCACCGCGGCGGTGCCGCCCAGGATATAAACGGTGCCGCCCTCCGCCAGATTGGCCTTCACATAGTCCGCCGCCAACTGGTTGTAGGCGGTGTTATAGCTTAGCAGGATGGGCGCGCGCTTGACGGCAGCCAGATAGCTGCCGCTGAGCGCGTCCGCAAAGCCCGTGCCGGAAGCAATGATGATGCTGTCAAATTTCTCCACACCCAGATTGTCCTTCAGCTCGTCGGCAACCTTGATGGCGGTGTCAAAGCGGGTGCTGCCCGCCAGGCGGTAAACGCCGATGATGCTGCCCAAAATCCGGTCCCGGATGTAGGCGTGCCCTTCCGGGCTGGGATCCAGCTGGGTGCTGTCCCGCAGCAGGCTGGTAAGCAGGCCCTGCGCGTCAGTCCGGGCAGGAATGCCCGCCGCCTCGCAGACGGTCTCCACCTCCGTGGCATCCACATAGGTGGCCTCCTTGGAAGCAGCGCAGTAAGCCGCCGCATGGAGATTCACGGTCTCCACCAGCTCTGTCAGCACCCCGGTCAGATCCACCTCCGCGCCGTCCAGGGTAACGGTAACATTTTCCAGCGGATCGTACATGCCCACCACCAGCACGGCTGCGTCGTCATTGATCTCCCGGATGCGGGTCACGATATCCTCCAGCCGGGACGCGTAGGTGGCGCAGCCGTCGGCGTAGGTCTCCAGGGTTCCCGCCAAAATATCCGCTTCCTTGATGTCCAGCAGCCCACTGCTGCTGAAAATGCTCTTCACCGCAATGCTGGTCTGGCAGCCCACAGTGATGATGTCCGCCTTTGCGATCTCCTCCTGATTGGCCCAAATCACGGCCATTGTCTGGAAGGCGGTCTGCATATTCTTGGCAGTCAGATTGTTGCAGGGCACTTCCAGTGCCTCCGCCAGCAGGGGTACATAGCTCTCGCCATAGGCGGACGCGCCGCCCACAGCCACATAATAGGAATTCTTGTCCGCAATGTAGTTGGTGGTCATGCTCATGTCCACCTCACCCTCGGGACGGGTCAGGCCGCTGTCCGCCAGACCTTGGGCGACGCTCTGCCGCAGCTGATCCCCGATGGTCTCCTCCGCCCGGAAGGTCTCCCGGTAGGCACCGGTCATGGCCCGGTAAATGGTCTGGTAACCCTCGGCACTGGGATGGCAGCCCACGCCGTCGCCGATCAGGAACCGGGCCAGCAGATGCAGCAGCGCATGGATGGTCTCATCGTCCATGGCCTCCTCCATGGCATCCGGGGTCACCAGCAGCGCAGCCGCAGCCCGGGTCTCCTCCCCCGCCTCGGCAATAACCGCTTCCATTTCCGCAACGGCGGCATTTTTCTTTTCCTCGCAGGCAGCGATGACACCGCCAAAGACGCTGTCCACGCCCCCCTCCTCCATCAGGGCGGAGAAGGCCGCAGAATCCACGGTGGTCTCTCCGGCGGAAGCAACCACCGCCTTTTCCACGCCCAGATACAGGGCTGCGGCGTTGGTATCAAACTCCAGTGCCCCCAGGGCTTCGGTCACAGCCGTCAGAGCTGCCGCTCCTTCCAGCTCCGCCCCCGCGTTCAGGGCAGCTTCCAAAGCTTCCACCTGAGAAAGGCTCAGCTCCGGCTCCTCAAATCCCAGCATGGGGAACACCATATCGCAGCACTTCTCCACGATCCGCTCGCGCAGCACATCGTTGCCCTCAAAATCCGCAGCGGCGATCTCCCCCACCATCAGGGCGGGAGAATCGTGCTCCACGAAGCAGATATTCTCATATTCCCCGCACAGGGATTTCAAATACCGGTTGGCAGAATCGATCAGCGTGCCGAAGAAGCCGCCCAGATCCAGCTCCACACCCTCAATGGTCAGCTTCAGGCCCTCCATGGCGTTGCCCAGATTCAGTACCACGATCTGCGCGTCGGGATTATTCACAGCAATGTAGTCCAGAATTTCCCGGTAGGACAGCACGAAGCCCGCGTAGCTGTAAACGCCCGCGTCCACCATGGACTTGATGAAATTGTAAACGCCCTGGTCGGACTCCGCATCCCCCAGCGTCTCCTCCAGCGTAGCCCCCAGCTGGGATACCTTCGCCGCAGCCTCCGCCCCCTCGACAGAATCGTAGGCATTCATCAGCTCCTGCAGGTCGGATTCATAGTAGCTGCCGCCCAGGTCGAAGCCCATCTGGCTGATCTCGTAGCACAGCCGTGCAGTCAGGAAGGTGCCAAAATTGTTGTAGCCCAGGGACAGACTGATCACATCCGCCCCGGCCACGGACTGCTGGTACAGCTTTGCCACAGCCTCCACGCCGGTCTGGCCCTCCATGGCAGGAAGCTTTGCCAGCCGTTCGTCGCTGAAACGGCTGTCCACTCCAGCCCGGAGGGTGTAATCGTCGGCATAGGACTGGCTTTCGCTGCCATAGGTCAGCAGGTACAGCACATCCTCTGCCCGGACACCGCTCATAGCCAGCTGGGTCAGCTCATAGCCATACTCCGCCGCGAACAGCCCGGGATAGGCCACCGTATCCCCCTGCAAAAAGCCGTTGACGGAGTATTCCTCATGCGCCCGGGTGCAGGCCCCGTCGGTACACTCGGTGCCGTCGTCGGTATGCAGGGACAGGTAATAGCCGCTCAGACCATAGCCGTTGGTCATGGAGTCGCCCAGTGCCACGTAGGACACCCCTTCCTCCGCCGCCAGTGCAGGCCCGATCAGCCCCAGCAGCAAAGCCAGTGCCATAACAGCTGCCAGACCCCGGCAGATCCATTTCACAATTTTCTGATTCATACTAACCTCCAGGTAAAAAACGCGCGGGTGGGTACTTTTTCATAGGAATACTATACCATAATTGAAAGAAATCGTAAATAGCAAATCAAGAAAGTTCACAATTCCCCATTTTCTCCCGCAGGGAGGGTACAAAAAGAGCCGCGGCTCACGCCGCGGCCCCAAAATATTCCAATTACTTGCCGAAGGAAGCATCCGCAGCAGCGTCAGAAACGGCGTTCTGACCGCCCAGGATCACGCCCTCGTCAATGCGGTTGTCCTCCGCATATGCGGCGATGGGATCCTCGAACCGCTCCAGGGTCAGCATCAGAGGCGCACCCATGCTGTAAGCCAGCGCGCCGCCGCACAGGCCGTCGGCAAACTGCCAGCCGGTAGCCACGACCATCTTCTGGGTGTTGTGGAAGAACTCCTCAGCAATCTTGACGGAGGTGGTGATACGGTTGGTGCCGAAGACACGGTTGGTGGTGCCGTAAGCATCCAGCGCATCCTCCAGCTTCTGGCTGACGGCGGAGGTACCGCCGATGACGCACAGCGCGTTCTGGCCGTTCAGGCTGGTCAGGTATTCCATCTGGGTCTCGTACAGCTCCTTATAAACCAGCAGGATGGGCAGGCCGGTAGCGGAAGCCGCCAAAGAGTCGGCATAGTCCACGCCGGTGCAGACCAGGATCTCCTTGTCGCCAACACCGGCTTCCTTCAGGACCATCAGGTTGGTCTCAAAACGGTTGCCGCCTGCCAGACGCTTCACTTCGCCGTACTTGCCCAGCTTGGCATCCAGGCTCTCGGGAACGGCAGAGGTGCCGCCCAGGATGTAGATCATGCCGCCTTCCGCCAGGTTCTCCTTCACATACTCCACCACCTGGTCGTTGACCTCGTCAGTGGTAAAGCTCAGCAGGATGGGCGCGCCCTTCACGGTAGACAGGTAGCTGCCGGACAGCGCATCGGCAAAGCTTGCGCCGCTGGCTACGATGATGGTGTCGAACTTCTTCACATCCAGGCTGGCCTTCAGCTGATCAGCCACCAGGAAGGAGGTAGCGAACCGGTTATCACCGGCCACACGGAAGATGGGGACGATGGCCTGCAGGATCCGGTTCTTCATGTAGGTATGACCGTTTTCGCTGGGGATCAGCTTATTTCTGACAATATTCGCGTTGTACAGAATGCCGTCGGTGGGGTTGTTCATGTTCAGGATCACTTCGTCCCCATCATACTCGCCCAGGGTCTCCGCATTCTTGGCGGAAACATAAGCAGCATTCTGGATGGTGGAACAGCAGTCGGAAGCATGATCCTCCGCGGCTTCCATAATCATGTCCATATACTGGGACAGATCCTCATCACTGCCCTCGAGCTGAGTGGAAACAATACCGGTGGCATCATACATGCCCACCACAACGATGGTGGCATCAGGGTTGTACTCCCGCAGGGTAGCCAGGATCTCGGGCAGATGCACGGCATAATTGGTCACGCTGTAAGCGCAGGCCTCCACGCAGTTGACCATGATGTCGGCAGGCTTTTCTCCCAGGTCTTGCTCCAGCAAGCGAGCCTTCAATTCATCCAGCAGCAGCTGCACATCCTCAGCATACTCCTCGCCCAGCAGCTCCACCCAATCCAGATCCAGAGGATTGCCGCCGCTGGGTGCGCCGAAGCTGTACAGGGCATACTCAATGGCGTTGTTCAGGAACACATGGGCACTGAAACCAACGGAAATCAGATCCGCCTTGGCGATGGTGTCGGCATTCTTCTCAATAATGCCATACAGCTCGTCGGCAAACTTCAGGCTCTCGCTGGACAGGTTCTCATAGGGAATATCCAGCTCCTCCGCCAGCAGTGCGGGATAGGCCGCCTCGCCGGAGACAGAGGAATCGCCCAGTGCAACATAGAAGGAATCTTCCTTGGCAACGTATTCCACGGGATCATTCTGCTGGACGTTCTCGTCCACCTTGGGCCAGAAATCCTGCAGGAAGGTCATCAGCCGTTCGGTGATCTCGGCTTCATCATAGCCGAGGAGGGTATCGTCGGTTTCGGCTGCAAATGCAGCGGGACACAGGCCAACCAGCATGGTCAGAACCAGCAGCATGCTCAGCGCGGCGCGCATCGCTTTTGCAATAGAAAGTTTCATATGTACCTCCTAAAATATTGTATAGGCACCCCGAAAAATCATTTTTCAGGCCTGCCCGATAATATATCAGGTTTAGCATACTACATTTTGAAGAAAAAGTAAACAAGTATTTTCTTCCACGGTGAAATTTGGCAGCGTAAAAACAGGGCCGCGGTTTCCCGCGGCCCTGCCGTTATTGCTTTGGAAGGAAAGAGAAGCTTACTTGGTGTAGATGACAGCGTCATCAGGCAGGTTGTAGCAGTCTCTTGCCAGTGCGTCGGGGATACACTTCTCAGCAGTACCGCCCAGGATGATGCCCTGGTTCAGGCCAGCGGGAGCAACGTAGTTCTCGTAAACCACAGTGCCGTAATCCCACTTCTTGGAGAACTCGTAGCCCTTAGCGGACACAGCGCCCATGGTCAGAACGACGGGAGCGTCCTGAGTTGCAGCCAGAGAACCGCCGCACAGAGCGTCAGCGAACTCCCAGCCGGTAGCCAGAACCATCTGGACGTTGCCGGGGAAGTACTTCTTAGCAACAGCGATGGAGGTCTCGATTCTGGTTTCGCCCCAGACACGGTCAGCCTCAGTGCCGGCAGCAGCCTCAACAGCAGCCTCGATCTCCTCGGTAACAGCAGCGGTGCCGCCCAGGATGGTGACGTCGTTGCCGTTCAGACCAGCCAGGAACTCCTTCTGGTAGTCGTACAGACCGGTCTTGTTGTAGACCAGCAGGATGGGCAGCTTGGTTGCGGAAGCAGCCAGGGTATCAGCGAAGTCAGCACCGGTGCAGACCAGGACCTCTTCGTTGGTGACACCGATCTCATCCAGGATCAGCTTGTTGGTCTCGAAACGGTTAGCACCGCCCAGACGCTCGACATTCTCGATGCCTGCGTCAGCCAGCAGGGCTTCCATATCCTCGGTAACAGCAGCGGGGCCGCCCAGGATGTAGACCTTGCCGCCCTCAGCCAGGTTAGCAGCGATGTAAGCAACGGTCTTCTTGTCGAAGTTGTGCTCGCCGGTGTGGTCGTTCAGGTAGCTCAGCAGGATGGGAGCTTCCTTAGCGGTAGCCAGGTAGGTACCGGCCAGTGCGTCGGGGTAGTTCTCGCCGGAAGCGATGATCATGTTCTCGAACTTCTCAACGTTGTTCAGGTACTTCATCTCGTCGGCGACCTTCATAGCGGTCTCGAAACGGTTGTCGCCCCACAGACGGTAGATGCCTCTGTAGTCGATGGTCAGAGCGTCGATGATCTGATCCTTGATGTACTCGTCGCCAGCGGCGGAAGCGTTCATCTCAGCACCGTTGGAAGCAACGTAGTCCATAACGGCAACGATGTCCATGACATTGGTCTTGCCGGCGGCCTCGTACTCGGTCTCAACAGCGGGAGCATTGACATAGATAGCGTCCTGAGTCAGCATAGCGTAGCCCAGGCCGTGGACAGCGACCAGGTCGACCAGGTAGTCGATGTAATCGCCGATCTCGATGGAGACACCCTTCACATCAACGGTGACGTTCTCCAGGGGGTTGTACATGCCGACCATGATGACGACAGCGTCCTCATTGATCTCACGGACAGCCTGAACCAGCTGAGGCATGTTCCAGGCGTAGGAAGCGGCACTGTAAGCGTAAGCTTCAACAGCGGCAGTGGCCAGAGCAGCGTTCTCAGCGGAAACACCGTTCTCGACCAGGTAGGTCTCGATATCGTTCAGGGCAGCAACAATGTAGTTAGCAGCGGTCTCGCCGACCTTCTCATTCCAGTTGATGTCCAGGCCATTGCCCTCGACGATCTCGCTCAGAGCGTTGATGGCGAAAGCGTTGTTGCCATAGCCGATGGTGATCAGGTCAGCAGCGGCGATGGTGTCCTTGTTAGCCTCGATGACGGCGTAGGTCTCGCCCACGGTCTTCATCTCAGCCTCAGCCAGGTTGGTGTAGTGCAGGTGCAGTTCCTTAGCAACCAGGTCAGCGTAGCTCTCGGAAGCAGCGGAAGCGTCGCCCAGAGCAACGTAGGAGGAGCCGTAAGTAACGGTGTACTCGTCGTGAGTAGCAGCGATGTAGCGGTTGTAGATAGCCTTGCAGACAGCAATGGTGATCTCCTTAGCCTTGGCGATGACCTCGTCAGCGGAAACACCGGTAGCCTTGACAGCAGCGACAACAGCGTCAACAGCGTCCAGAACATTGGACAGGGCAGCGCGCTCCTGGCCTTCAACCAACAGCTGAACAGCGACCTTCAGCTCAGCGATTGCGTTCTGCAGTTCAGCCTTGACCTCAGCCTTGACATCGGCGGGGATCTCAGCCACCTTAGCCTCAGCCAGAGCGGTCAGCTCCTTAGCCTTGGCAACGATCTCGTCCTTGTACTCAGCACCGATCTCCTTGGTGACCTCAACGATCTTGTTCAGGATAGCGGGGATGCGGTCAGCAGCAAAGACATCCCAAGCCAGGGCGACAGCAATGGCTGCGTCCTTGACCACGTCGGAAGCCTTCACCTGAGCGACGACATTGGCGACATGCTCCTTGACCAGAGCAAAGTCCTCCAGCAGGCCCTCACGGGTGATCACATCATCTGCCAGAGCGGCCTTCAGCTTGGCAACAGCAGCCTTGGCAGCAGCCAGTTCAGCGGCAGCAGCCTCGGGCAGCTTGTCAGCGGGAACAGCGTTCAGAGCGTCCTCCAGAGCGGTCAGGCTCTTGGTGGCAGCGTTGATGTAGCCTCTGTCGGACAGAACAGCGTACAGCGCGGCGTAGGTCTCTGCGGGGTTCTCAGTGACCATGGTGGCGATCTGGTCCAGCTTGTTCTTGATGTACTCGGTGACAGTAGCCTTTGCGTTCTGGGTAGCCTCAGCAACGATCTCCTCGCGCCGGGTCTCCAGCTCGGTGACCATCTCGTCCTCGGTCATGCCTTCGGCCTTCTTCTCCTCGTACTTCTCGGCAATGTCTTCCTCGGTATAGCCCTTGCTCTCGGCATACTGGAAGGCAAAGTCGATCTCAGCATCGGAGTAGCCGGCCTTCTTGGCAAGCTCCTTGATTTCCTCGATGGTAGCATCAACATCCATCTCGGACACTTCGGTTGCGAATGCAGCGGGGCACAGACCAACGATCAGGCACAGGGCCAGAACCATGGACAGCACGGACCGCAGCATCTTAGAAAGATTTCCTTTCATGTTAACCTCCTGTTAAAAATTTTTTCAAATTGGTTTGCTCCTTCCAATTCACCTTGTATTATACAACAAAGTTAAAAAAAAGCAATAGCAAAACGGCACAATAAAATTATTTATTTTCTGTTAAATTCCCGGTAAAATTTTCCTTGACAGGGCTAAAACAGGGTAATTTCTGTAGAATTCCGGATTTTTTACTTCCAGAGCCCAGGAACATCCGGGATTCCCGGCCTCCGAAGCCCAGCTTTCATAGTCAAAACCGCCAAGCTGCTCCTACAGGGCAGCAAAGGCATCCGCCGCCGTATCCCCCTGCCGTTCCGGCTCCCCATAGGCGATGCTGGTGCCATAGTAGTGCAGGGCTGTCTTGTCCTGCCTGTCCCGGTTGTTTTCCCGGACATATTGCCAGACGGTGCACCGGGACAGCTGAATTTCGGCCGATTCGCCGGGATAATGCTTCATCCACACCTTTTCTTCACTGATCCTTCGTTTTTCGGTATTGCTCATTTAGGATTCTCCATTTTGCGGGCGTAAGCGGTTGGATATCCTATATTTTGCCGCAGCCCCCCGCCCTGCCCCAACTGTCCCCCTTTATTTCTCCCCCGCCATCCAGGGAAATATTGAGAAAATACCGCCAACTTTCCGAACAACTGACCAAATCAACACGCTTTTTCGGACAAATCCGGGCCAAGTGGATGCGGAACCTGTCGGGCGTTTCCCGGGCAATCCCCCGCCCGTTTCGTGGGTTTTCCCCGGCCCGTCCCCTTACAATGATACCACCAATCACAGGCAGCCTCTGAAAACTCTTTTTTGATGATTTGGGCGAGCGTTTTTAGAGGTACCCCACAAAGGAGGAAGGGCAATGCAATGCCAGAAGCTGAAAACCTACATGGAAACCGGGCGGGTCATGTTCCTGCCGGCCCGGGCCATCCGCCCCAACCCGTCCCAGCCCCGGAAGGTGTTCCGGGCGGAGGCCCTGAAGGAGCTGTCCGATTCCATCCGCCAGCACGGCATCCTGCAGCCGCTCTCCGTGCGCCGGGTGGAGGGCGGCTATGAGCTGATCGCCGGGGAACGCCGCCTTCGGGCGGCCCAGATGGCGGGGCTGACAGAGCTGCCGTGCATCGTCATGCAAATGGACGCTCAGGAATCGGGCATGGCCGCCATGATCGAAAATCTGCAGCGGCAGGATCTGGACTTCATCGAGGAAGCGGTGGGCATCTCCCGCCTCATGTCCGACTATGCCATGAGCCAGGAGCAGGCGGCCCGGCTCTTAGGCAAAAGCCAGAGTGCCATTGCCAATAAGCTGCGGATCCTGCGCCACAGCGACATCGTTCTCGCCACTCTCCGGGAGGCGGAGCTGACGGAGCGGCACGCCCGGGCACTGCTGAAGCTGCAAACCGACCCGGAAAAACTCACCGCCATTGCCGAGATCGTCCGCCAGGGCATGAGCGTAGCCCGGACGGAAAAGTACATCGAAGCCCTCCTCTGCGAAAAACCGGACAAGGCCCCCAAAGCCAACGTGGGAGCCTTCCTGAACAACCTGACCCAGTCCCTCCAAAAGATCCAGCTGTCAGGAATCCCCGCCGTCTCCGAACGCAGAGAAACCGACTCCCAAATCGTCCTCACCATCACCATCCCAAAGGAACGGTAAACGATCGTTTCTCTCCGTAGGGCGGGGTCATCCCCCGCCGAACAGGTGACAGTTTCCGCCGTGCTGATATGATGTAATACGGTAGTGTTCCTAAAGTTGTTACCACTCAAAAAAGAAATATCCAAATGAGGTAACTGGTGCATGAAGCCTAGAAAAGCAGAATATGGGGACAAAAATATCTGTGGTGCCAATGCGGAGCGTATCCGCAAGGAGATGGGCATGAAGCAGACCACGCTGGTTGCCAAAATGCAGCTGGCTGGCGTTGACATCAATCCTTCCAGCCTGTCCAAGCTGAAAGGTCAAATTCGCATCGCATCCGATCTGTTGCAGGCCTCCAAATCCCCCAAAATCCGCGGTCACGAAACAGCCCCCAAATGCCCCAAACGGTTTCCAACCACAGGTTGGAAAACCCGCCTCAGATGTCAGAAAAACAGCAAAGAGATCCAGGTTACCACATTCGCGCCAAATTGAAATTCCAAACCACGCTCTTCCAGCACCGGAACCACATTTATCCCATGACTTTCCACACAGGGGTGCATCCGCTCCGGGAACCGGCAGGGTTCCCCATCCAGAATGGCGCACCGCTCACAGATGGCGCAGGCCTCGGTGGATAATATGTAAGGCTCCGCCCCCAGCTGGCGCATCAGCTCCCCCACCTGATTGGTGACCGCCTCATGCTCCGGCCGGGTAGCCAGGGTCTCGTTGATATCCGTGATATCCGCCACCTCCGCGATGGTGGAAATCATCAGGCAGTTCTCAAACCCCAGGCACTTCCCCCGGCAGCTCTCCACGCTCCCCACCCCCGGGGGGCAGGCCCAGCTTTTCCCGTACATCGGGCACTCATGCTCACAGATCCACCGGATCCGCCCATTGAATTCCAGCTCCTGCGGATCAATGAAATCATAAATATACAGCGGCAATTCCGCCAGCTGTTCCTCTAACAATTCCCGGTTCATGCAAATTCCTCCATGATCTTTCTGCAGCCTTCCACAACGTTCTCCCAGGTTTGGCTAAAATCCCCGGTGTACCAGGGGTCCGCCACATCCCGGTCAAGCAAGGGCCGGATCTTGTCCGGGTCTGCAGGCAGCAGCCGAGCCAGATACCGGGCGTTGCTGCGGTCCATGTAGTAGATGCGGTCAAAATGCCGGTAGTCCGCCATAGTCACCTGCCGGGCCTTATGCCCATCGCAGCGAATACCATGCTTCTGCAGCTCCCGCCGGGCAGGCGGATACACCGGATTCCCAATCTCCTCCCGGCTAACCGCCGCCGAAGCGATCTCAAATTCCCCCGAAAGCCCCGCCTTCGCCACCATATCCTTCAAAACAAACTCCCCCATAGGGCTCCGGCAAATATTGCCGTGGCACACAAAAAGTATTTTTACCATCTATATAAACTCCTTGCATAACTTGATTTCCGTTGGTATGCCTTGCTTTTTGGGATTTGGAAGATTTTGGCTGCGTGGCAGATCCCAGCCTAAACCCGCATATCCTGGACTTCAAAAGTAGTAAAATAAGTAGTAAATTTCTCAAAAACACCCATTTTACTACTGACCCAATTTTCTGATATCTGCCATGCTTCTATGGCATAATTTGGCATAAAGTGGTTGTGCCGCAATGCTTTTTTCAAATTTCCGGAAAGTTATCTGCCGATTTTGAAAAGAAGGCTTTTCATGCCTGCCGCACCAACCGGATTTTGGAGGGTAGTAAATTCTCCGACTGCTGGCCTTTTACCACACGCTGAAGTTCCTCCTGTGCATCCTCAAACTTCAAATGCGTGTAGGTATTCAGTGTGACACCAATATCAGAATGACCCATCAGATATTGCAGAGTTTTGGGATTCATGCCGCTTTTGGCCATGTTGGAACAATAGGTATGTCTGCACACATGGGGTGTGACCTTGGGCATCTGCACCTTGTAGATTTTATTGTACTTCTGGCAGATATGCTGGAAATACTTCTCCCAGTGCAGTGCCACCATGGGACGCCCATTCTTGTTCAAATACAAAAAGCCTGTTCTGCCGCCAATGATCGGCTCCGCCTTTGGCTTCGGTCTGTTTTCGATAATGCGCTTCACACATTCGTAAACGTCCTCCGTCATTGGCAGCACCCTGGTACCGGCATTGGTTTTGGTCGGTTCTATCACATACTCCATCTTGCTTGTCCGCTGCAGCTGATGGTTCACATCGATGGTGCGTTTCTGCAGATCAATGTCGTGGATCGTCAGCCCGACGAACTCTGATACCCGGAGACCTGTTTTGAACAGGAGATAGATCCCGTCGTGGTATTTAGAGAAGTGCCTATCGTTCTTTACAAATTCCAAAAAAGCACGTTCCTGTTTTCGTGTGATTGCTTCTCTTGTTACACTGTCGTTTACAACGACTGTAGCAAGCTGAAACTCAAATGGATTCTTGCGTATCAAATCATCATCGACTGCCATTTGAAAAGCCGGTCGAACAACACCCCGGATGGTATGGATTGAATTATAGCTTCGCCCATCCTTCTGCAACTTGATAAGCCACAGCTTTGCATTAGAAGGTTTTACTCTGTCAATTCTGATTCCACCAAAGGGATCTTTTGTGATCATATTGATCACCGTACGGTATCCGGCTTCCGTGCTTGGCCGTACGCCTGTTTTTTGCAGTACATATTTCTGAACGAGCTGGAGGACAGTCATTTCGCCGCCATTGGGCACGATCCCGTCAAAGAGATCCCGTTGGATCAGCTTTTCCTTCTCCCGCAAAGCGAGATCATCCCGTTTTCCCGAAGGGAGTTTGTCTGTCTTTTCCAGCTTCCAGCTATACACAAATTGAGGCTGGCCGTTGGCATTTATGTATTTGAAAGCATATCGTCCATCTTTGCGTTGGCTCTCTCCATTACGAAGAACGCAGTTCTTGTGGTCTCGTCTTTTACCGCTCATAACCTTGCTCCTTTCAATAAAAAAGAGCCTCGGCACCACGATATGTTAACATTATACCATGGTGGAGACTCAATTTCCATATATCCTTGAAGCAAATATAAAATTCGACCGTTTGCACGATGGTTAGATTTGCTGCCGATTTTATTTTTGTGCGCCAGTCATAGATTGGTACATTAAATCGTTGTGAGCGCATCCAGATATTTTTCAAACTGTTCCCGTTTGATGAGGAATTTTACGCCGTTTTGGATCACAAAACCGGAATCCAGATTTTCCGTAACGATCTTGCGAATCTTCTTCTGACCGATGTTGAAATAAGCTGCCGCTTCATCAATGGTGAGGCAGAATTTATCTTTAATTTGCACTTGATTTTCACAAGTCATAATCATACTCCCTTTATCACATACAGAGATATTTATGAGGCGGAACAGACGGCCGTTGGCATACCGAAAGGTATTTCCTTTGGTCACGGCTCCACGGGAATCTCACCCCCCGGCGCTCGCCGGGCCCTACCCATTGCCTGCGACGCTTCTAACGCTCGGACTGTGGCTGTAAGGGCATACCTGTCTTCTGTGTGTCGTCGCCCATGAACTGCCACGCTCATTTTCCAATGCAGATGATCTGGATATCTGCCGTCCGGCTCGGCACAGAAGGGATGTATCTGTCTGCCTTATGCTGCACCGGAATTATCTGCCGGGCTTTCTTTATCAAGGTGCATCCTTTACGACATGGAAAGGGAAGCATGCCCAAAGGTGGTTATGCAGGCAAAACCTTAAAACCTGTTATGATGCTGTAAATCAGCTTTGTTTCCAGTCTGAGCCGCATATCTTCATCCACATGGCAGGATACATTTCCGCAAGCATCCTTCACAGGTCGTGTGGCAAGGAAGCGAATGTATCCCTGGTAGTGGGCAATCACAGTAGCGAGTGCATCCGCATCTCCCTGTGCTGCCGCAAGGATGACGGGCATCGGAATCAATGATTTTGCAGATCCGACCAATCAAAACCCTCCTTCTGTAAATGGTGATGTAATTCTTTCAAGATTCTGGCACGTTGGCTGCTGACAGATTGCCGTGCCACATGATAATGCTCGCTGATCTCCCGGTCGGTCAGTCCCAGAAAATAGGAAAGCAAAATGATGTTCCGCTTCCTTTCGGATAGTTTTCCAATGGCTTCCGCCAGCAAATCGCCGGTCACAACGACGAGATCACCGAATACATAGAAGATATGGTCTGCATGGAAATACCTGTCCATAACAGCGATTTCTCCCAGCTCTTCCGGCGTAACAGCGTCCAAAGACTTCTCTTTTTCCCGCTGCCGCGCATACTCGTTGTGAATTCGGTTGGCTTCATTTTTCAAAACCCTGGTGCAAAAACCACCAAACTGGTTTTGGATACGAGTTTCGGTATAGTCTTTCAAATGCTCACCTCCCTTCGCAGCCACGAAGGCGAGTGTTGGATTTTCCCTTTCGCAGGACTAATCCAGTAGGTGAGATTTTGGCTTGATGTAATGGAAAGATTTTTTGAAAGACTTTTTAATATGGATAATGTGAACTGTAGTTCAGCTACATTTTTCTGCTGTCCCCAGCACGAACATTGAAATTCACTTTTGATAATTTCGTATCAATCACCAGGGACACGTTTTGTTGTATTCTCCCTTCTATATTCCAATCATTGAAAGCAGAACTTTCGGCAAACAGCATCTTGTGACCTTTTCAAGTAAAAAAAGAGCCTGCCTCCCATTAAAAATCAGGAAGCAGGCTCTGCGTTATTCGTCTGGCGATTTACTAACTATTTATGGATGTATGGTTTAATGATGCTGTTTATAGGCCGCTCTTAGCACTTTTTCAAAAGTAGCATCCATTTCTCCCTGCGGAATGTCTATTAGTTCCTCCATTTTCTCAAAAACTTTGTGGCAACAATCGCAGGTTGACAAATGCTCTGTAATAATAGCTTCGCTACCCTCGCTGCAAAGATTGTTCTGATACAGCGGCAAAAGATCCAAAATCAAATCACAGGGTATTTTCATATTTTCTCCTCCAATCAAGCAATTTGTTTTCTCCGGAACTCCCGGTAGATCACAGGAATCAGCACCACGGTCAATACCGTGTACAGCGGAATACAAAGATCCACCGTGCGGAAAACCTTTCCAAAGACAGTAATGAGGTTAAAAGTTCCCAGGTGCTGATAGAATTCCAGCAAGGTGACCGGCATCATGGTAACCACCACATCCAGCCAGTCTGCCATCCCCTGCAGGAAGGAGGGGATGAACATAATGACAAAGGGTGTGGTTACCGCGATGACGGAGGATCTGGTTTTTGCGGAAATGAACATAGTCAGTGCAGCCAAGAACAGGTTGCCGATATAGCCACAGATCAGGGCCAGCACCCAGGCTTGCCACATGGTGATGTTGTAAAGGGACTTCCAGACCCGGAACTGGACAACACACCCAGCACCGCCAAAACCAAGGTATCCTAATGTGGCAAAGCTGTAGATCAGCATGGCGCCCCAGTACAGGATGGTGATCAAAAGAAGACCAGCCTTGATCTTGACAGCGGTAGCTTTGTTCCTGCCCAGGAGCGTAGAAAAATAGACGGCATCTGCTTTCCATTTGAACTCGTTGGAGAAGATACCTGCCATCAGAAATCCGAGAATCAGGATTCCGAGGGAGGGAATGAACCCGCCGTTTTCCAATAGCTGATACCAGCCATCGTGGTATTCAAAATAGAAAGGGGTTTCCAGGGATTCATACTGGCCAATGATGTACTGCTTTTCTGTTTCTGTGTAGAGATCGTAAGCAACGTCGCCCTTATCATAAAGCCAGTCCTTCAGCTGACGGATTCTGTTTGCGTAAAAGGTTTCTTCTTTGATAACCGATATTCCGTCGGCCCGGTAATAGTCATAGGACCGGAAACCGCTGGAGTAGGAGCGGTTAATCAGCTCCCGAATCGGAATAAACCCCTGTTTCCATCCGTAAGCGATATTGCTTTGCTGTGCCTTATTGGACTGTCCTTCGGGAGTTGCGTTGATTCTGGTATTCTCCTGGATCACCTTGGTCAGCATATCCTGATCCAGATAACCCTCCCACTGATTCTGTGCGTCCTGCATTTTATGGATTGCAGACAGTCCGGTTTCGTGTTCACCCTGTTCATTTACCCATTCCGTGCCCACATTTAATGCACCTGTGGTAGAAAGCCAACAGGATAATACGACAATGGCGGCATAGAGAATCAGCGCCAATTTACCACCAAAGGTTCCGAACATCTTTTTCAGTTCATACCTCAGCATCTTCTTCACCTGCTCTTTCTCCGAAGTAGTAGAGGAACACATCTTCCAGTGTGGCATCCACCTGGATGGCATTCTCCGTGGGCTGATTACGAGAGATGATCCGCAGCTCTGCGCCACCGGGAACGGTTTTGACATTGGACACCTTGAATCTCTTCAGGCATACATCGATGCTGCTTTTGGAAATACGGGAGATCCAGACAGACTCCGGCATGGAATTGATGATGTCTTCGGAAGTTCCGGAGATCACATGCTGTCCATCCTTCATCAGCAGAATCTCATTGGCGATGTATTCAATATCAGAAACAATGTGGGTGGACAGCAGCACGATCCGGTCCTCAGAAAGCTCTCTGATCAGATTGCGGAACCGGATACGCTCGCTGGGGTCAAGTCCAGCGGTGGGTTCGTCCAGAATCAAAATCTTTGGATCGTTCAGCATAGCCTGGGCAATGCCGGCACGGCGCTTCATACCGCCGGAAAGGGTTTTCATTTTCTTATTCCGGGCTTTCACCAGACCTACCTGCTTCAGCAGTTCCTTTACCCGCTGCCGTGCAACCGCAGGCCGGATGCCCTTGAGAGCGGCGATGTACATGAGATAGTCATAGACGGAGAAATCGGGATAGTAACCGAAGTCCTGGGGCAGATAACCCAGAAGCATCCGGTACTTACCATCCATGGCAAACACATCTTCTCCATCCCAGGTAATTTGTCCGGATGTGGGCTTCATCAAAGTGGTCAGCATTCGCATGAGGGTTGTTTTACCTGCACCGTTGATACCCAGCAGGCCATACACACCACAGTCCATGGAGAAGCTGAAATCGTTGACAGCTTTGAATCCATCGAAGTCTTTTGTCAAATTGGATATTCTTAAATCCATAAAGGTTTCACCTCCATAATTTGCTGCCATTTCTCTCTGCCCTGTAAAAGGGTATAACCGATCCCTAAGAAGGATGCAGCCAGTGCTGCGATCCAGATGGGGACAGAAATAATGGTATAAACAGCGTTGCTCAGAATCAGCATTGCCCAGATACCTGTCCAAAGGATGCATAACAGCATGGCCAGTGCTTCAGACCGGATGCGTTTTGCATACAGCGTTCGGAAACAGATGCAGCAGGTCACATTGAAAGGAAGCACAAACTGGACCAGCATTTCCCATAATGTGATTTTGGCAAACATAGATGCTGTTGCAAAAAAGGCAGACAGGAGTAGGAGATCCACGCCAGCAAAAAGCATCATCCGGGCAGCATATATGGAACGGATGTTATAAAATGTCGTACATTCCACTTCCATGGCATCGAAGTTCCGGTTCTTCCAAAGCTCCGGAAGAATCAGAATCACAAACAATGGTCCTGCCAGCCCCAGCGCCCGGCGGATCAGGTAATCTGCTTCCACCTGCTGTAAGAACAGACACACAAAGGCAAGCAGCAGACCCTGCAGGAACCACCACCGCTTTTTGATAAGCCTGCTTTGTGCCATGAGAAATTCTCCATGGGAGAGGATGTATTCTGATTCTCCAGACAGAAAAGCAGACTTTGAAACAGCAATAGTTTCCAACACCTTTTCTTCGTTGATGGGAATATCGTAGGTAAACTTTTTACTCATGTTGCATCCTCCTTTCCGATAAGTTGCTCCAATAATTCTTTGGCTCGTCTGATCCGGTATTTTACCAAGGGTAGGCTGATACCCAGGATTCTGGCAATTTCCTTTTGCTTCAGTTCCTGGAAGAAAAACAGAATGGTCACTTCCTTCAGTTCTGGTGGAAGCTGCTCCAATGCCCGGTGAACATCAAGGCGCAGATTCAATGATTCCATCTGATATATCGGTTGTTCCGGCAGACATTCCATGGGGATCTCTGCCGACTTTTTGTAATAGTCCCGGCAGAGATTGCCTGCGATCACATAGAGATAATTGGCAACTTTACCGTAATGCTGATACTGGCTAAGAGTACGGAAAAAACGGGCGAAAGTTTCCTGTGTCAGATCCTCGGCATAGCCGGTATCCTTGATATGTAAATGGCAGTACCGCAACACTCTAGGGTAATATTTCCGCACGAAATCCTCGATGGCCTGATCATCGCCATTTCGCATCCGGTGCAGAAGTAAGAAATCTGCGTCCATGTTTTTCCTCCTCTCGTGTTAATTAAAAGCGCTTCTATATGGTATAACGATACCGCGCCCCAAAAAGATAGTCAAATGAACGTTTTATTGCGAAAAATTTCTCCCACCAATATTGGTGGGAGATTTACTGAAAAGAGAAAAGGCGAATTATTAACATAAAAGAGGGAAAGTAATTGTAGCAAGCACAGCAAGTGAGGCCTCACTTGCAAAATTTGCTGCCGGGACATTCCCAAACCCATAGAAAAAGCGGAGGTCATCATGACAAACGGAAAACGAAACATCCAAATGAAATTCTGGGTCACGGAAGAAGAAAAGGATCTCATTAACCAGAAGATGAAGCTGCTGCCTACGCAGCGGTACGGAAAGTATTTACGTAAGATGGCGATTGACGGATACATCATCTATACGGACACCACAGATATTAAAGAAATGAACCAAATTCTGGGGGCTATCAGCCGGAACATAAACCAGATCGCAAAGCGTATCAATTATAGCGGAAGTGTGTATCCGGAGGATATGGAGGAGATAAAGAAAAGAATATCAGAAATATGGCAGATCCAACGGTTACTGTTAAGTAAATTGGTATGAACATTTGTTTATATGCCTATCAAAAATCGTTCAAATCCTCTTGATGTTTTTTCAAAAAATATATATAATAAATATATACAATGTGTATGAATCAATTAGGAGTAAGAGGAGGTGTCATAATGAAAGTAAATGTAAATATCTCTAAAGAAACATTAGGCTGGATTATGGCAAACATCAACTTCGATGCACTTTCCTCTCAGATTGCTGGTCGTTTGATGAGTTGGTACAGCGGAGAAAAAGTTCCGACCTTCAATCAGATTGAGGAAGCCAGTCGAGCCACAGGCATTCCTTTGGGATATTTTTTCCTCAACACGCCTCCTAAGGAAGATCGGACGCTCTTGGAATACAGAACTGTGGACAGTTTGGAATTGGAAAAACCTAGCCGAAACCTTCTGGACACGATTCATGATATGGAACAAATTCAAGAGTGGGCAAGAAACCAGATGGTAACTGATGGGTTCTCTGAGTTAGAATTTGTTGGCTCCATGGCAGACGCAAATGAAGTCGCTACTTTTGTTTCCCAGATTAGACGTGTTTTGGATTTGCCAAGAGATTGGTTTACATCCTTCAAAACGCCTGCAGATTCCTTCCGTTTTTTGCGGAGCAAAATCAGTGACGCAGGTGTTATTGTCATGATGAATGGCATCGTCGGGAATAACACCCATCGTCCGTTAGAAATCAATGAGTTTCGTGCGTTTGCAATAGCAGACGAGTATGCACCGTTAATTTTTATCAACACCAACGATTCTATTAACGGTAAGCTGTTCTCTTTGCTCCACGAGTTTGCTCATATTCTAATTGGCAAAAACAACTTTTTTAATGACCGATATAGTGCTCACGGGCGTGTTAATCAGATAGAAACCATTTGTAATGCTGCCGCCGCGGAAGTACTGGTTCCCAGTGATTTGTTTGTGGAGAAGTGGAACGAGGTATTTTCTGAGAATGATACTAAAACCACGATTTCTGCACTTGCAAAATATTTTAAGTGCGGAATTACTGTCATTGCCAGAAAGGCGCTGGATCATGGTTATATTACGTCTCAGGAGTACACGCAGATATCTCAGTTAGCTGTATACCTGTATAACGAACAAAGAAAGAAAGCAAAAGAAAATCCTGGTGGAGATTATTATAGAAACGCAGCCAGCCGCATTGACCAGAGATTTTTCCGTATGCTTGCAGGAAGTGTTGCCGAAGGAAAGACCTTGTATTCTGATGCATTCAGGCTTACAAATACGAATCGTACTACCTTCCGTGAACTGATACAACAGGCAGGAGGTGGGTTTTAATGGCAGATGAACTGTTTTTGATTGACGCCAATGCCCTCATTACACCCCACCTAACATATTATCCCTTCGATTTTGCCCCCAGTTTCTGGTCACAGTTGGAAGAAAATACCAAGAATGGTAACATTGTGATTCTGGACATGGTTAAGGCTGAAATCACCCAGGGTAATGATGCCTTAAGTGATTGGATGAATAATCTTGAAATCGGGACACTCGTTGATCGTAGGCAACCTGGAATTATCACAAAATATTCAGAGGTACTTACATTCCTTCAAAATGACCCCAGATATCAAGAAGCCGCCCTTCACGAATGGTCAAAGGGAAGTGTTGCCGATCCTTGGTTAATCGCAACAGCAGCAGACAAGGGGTATACAATTATCACTTTTGAAAAACCTGTTGCGGGACTATCTCCCAAAAATCCGAGCAAACGTCCCAAAATCCCGGATGTAGCTGCTGCTTTTGATGTCCAGACAAAAGATCTGTTTTATCTAATGCGCCAACTCAATTTCCGTCTATAAGCCATAACGAACTGTCGCCCCCAGGCATTGGTGTAAGCCGTATGCTTGAGGGCGATTTTCATTCCGAGTTATTGATTATTAACCATCTCATGCTGCACTAAAGCAGCATAATAACTCTCCATGGTAAAGGTGGCATTATACAAAGCCGCCTGCAGATACTTCTTGATGTTGCGGACACGAGTGGTGTTCTCCTTCAGACACGCCATGACATAGCGAATATGAGAAGCGTTCAGCTTCAGGAACCGGGATCGCACCACCTCCGCTGGGAAATCGTCACCGGCAATACGTACTGTTTTCCGGGAAGTGCAAACTGTGTCCAGGATAATCGCCACGATCTCGTCCAACTGTTCCCTGTCTATCTGCGGATCGTCTGAAAGGATCTCGTAGTCGATATTCTCCAAAATGATGTCACGGTAGATTTCTCTGGCTTCCATCTCATCCATTCCTATCTGTTCCTCGTTGGGGGTAGGGGGATTTGATAGGATAGGATTTGATTTATAAGTATTTGATAAGTCAGTATTTAATATATTATTATTTAATTGTGCGGGGTTCTCCAACATAGGGGATTCCAATGTAGGAATTTCCCATATTGGCTTTTCCTGTGTAGGCGAAGCCGATTCAGGATCCGCATCACGGGGCTGTTCCAGTATGGTATAAGTGATGGCGCCCAGTTGGCCATTGGGATTACGGATACGCTCACGGATAAGATATCCGTTCTGCTCCAGCTCCCTGACACCGGCACTGATACTATCTACACCATCTCTGCAGATCCTGGCCAGTCCCTTCAGAGTGTAGTCCCAATTCTCCGGCAGGGACAGCATAAGAGATAGAAGTCCCTTAGCTTTCAGGGACAGCGAGGTATTGCGAAAATGATGATTGGACATAACGGTATAATCACGGGTCTTATCGATCCGAAAAACTGCCATTTTTATGACCTCCTTAGAGATATATTTTATACTATTTTCAAATAAAAACATTAACATATTTTGCTGTAATGTGGTATGATATACCTGGGTGATGACAATGGCACAGATGTACAA
>JAFTXW010000058.1 GCA_017461445.1 Oscillospiraceae bacterium | reverse complement strand
TAAAGGAATGCAACCTATGAGTACCGAGAAGCAATACATAGCCCGTATCTCCTACGGCAAGGACAGTCTGAAAATGCTGGAGGTCATAAAAAGCCGGGGCCTGCCCCTTGACAGGATCACCACCACGGATGTCTGGGCTACGGATACCATTTCCGCAAACCTCCCTCCCATGCAGGAGTTCAAGGACAGAATGGACCAGAGGATATGGGATATGTACCGCATCCAGGTCGAACACCTCTGCGCTCTCAATCCCGACGGCACCAAAAAGACCTACGAGCAGATGTTTTATCACATCCCCAAGCGTAAGAATTTACAATCTGTTCAAGTAGAGAGAGAGAGAGAGAGAGAGAACGGCCCGGAACTGACCCTCAGTTCACAACCTGTTCATGTAGAGAGAGAGAGAGAGAGAGACGGTTCCCGCCCGGCTCCATCCTCGGATTCCCGGACCTCTGGAATCCGTGGTGTCAAGCTGGACTCAAACGGAATGCCCATGCACCGAGTGCAAGGTACCATTACCGGCTTCCCTCCCAACAGCAAGTACAGTTGGTGCCAGAAGCTCAAAGTACGCTTCATGGGGCAGGATCAAGGGATGGCCTCTCTCCAACAAATCTCTGCAATGGTGTCAGCATCTCAAAACCAGGATCAAAACACCCTTTTTAGACTGCCCGCCCCGACGGGCCAAAAGAAATATCGTGGATTATCTCGGTATAGCCGCCGACGAGCCTGCCCGGTTCGGTCAGCTTAACGCCCGGAAGCGTGCGCCGCTGGTGGAATTTGGTATTGACGAAGATCTGTGCGGACTGTACTGCCAATACAACGATATGCTCGGTCCCACCTACGAAACCTCATGCCGTGACGGCTGCTGGTTCTGTCACAACCAAGGAATCGAACAATTACGCCTCCTTCGACGGAACTACCCCGAACATTGGGCCTTGCTGATGAAATGGGATTTAGATAGTCCCATCTCTTTCAAAGCCGACGGCCACACAGTACATGATTTTGACAAGAGATTCCAATATGAGGACGAAGGCTGGCTTTTCTTCAATCATCGGCCCTTCCGATGGTCGATGATTGAAGAAAAGCCAGCCTTCCGCTGCTGGAACTTCGAGGAAATATCGTTTCTCTAGGAGGGAGAGTATGAAACGAGCAAAAACAACACCACAGATAGGCCAGACGAGCCTATTTCAGAAAATCGCCGTTGACAACTTTGCCGGCGGCGGTGGCGCATCCATTGGCATAGAACTGGCCCTCGGCCAGCCCGTGGCCGTGGCTATCAACCACGATCCCGCCGCCATTCTGATGCACCGTACCAATCACCCCCACACCGAACACCTTCAGGCATCCGTCTGGGATGTGGATCCCGTCGAGGTCTGCAAGGGCCGTCCCGTGGGCCTTGCCTGGTTCTCCCCGGATTGCAAGCACTTCTCCAAGGCCAAGGGTGCCTCCCTGGTGGATAAGAAAATCCGTGGTCTGGCATGGATCACGCTGCGGTGGGCCGCAAAGGTTCGCCCGGATGTGATCATGCTGGAGAATGTCGAGGAATTCCAGACATGGGGGCCTGTCCGTAAGGGTAAGCCCATCAAGAAAAAAGCCGGACAGACTTTCCGAAAGTTCATCCAGCAGTTGGAGGATCTGGGATATGTCGTGGAATACCGGGAACTGATCGCCGCCGACTACGGCGCACCCACCACCCGGAAACGGTTCGTGCTGGTGGCCCGGTGCGATGGCAAGCCCATCCGCTGGCCGGAACCCACCCACGCCCACCGGGACAGCGAAGCGGTCAAATCCGGGAAACTGCTCCCATGGCGGTCTGCTGCTGAGATCATCGACTGGACCATCCCCAGCTATTCTATTTTTGCCAGCAAGGCAGAAATCAAAGAAAAGTACGGCGTGAAAGTGGTTCGCCCCCTTGCCAATAACACCATGCGCCGGGTGATCCGTGGCGTGGACAAGTTCACGATCAAGAGCGGCAATCCCTTCATTGTGGAGTGCAACCACAGCGGCGACAGCCATACACGGGCCATTGACGAGCCTGTGAACACCGTCACCCGGAAATATACCGGCGGTGTCTGTGGCCCGGTGCTGGCCCCTCTGACCATCCCCAACACTTGCAACTCCGTTGGCTCCCCTGCCAGCGAGCCGGTATACACGGTCACTTCCGCAGGCAACCAGCTTTTCGTGGCTGCCAACCTTATGAGCATCGGCCAGACGGGAGGCGGCGACCGCATCCGGGATATGCAGGAGCCAGCACCCACAACGGTTTCCAAACAGGAGGCTTGCATGGTGGCTGCCAATCTGATCCAGTACCACACGGAGCAGAGCGAGAAGGTACGGGGCCAGAGCATGAACGATGCCATTATGACCGTAGATTCCTCCAACCGCTACGGCCTCGCCTGTGCCAATCTTGTGGAGTATTACGGCAACGGCAACCCTCTGGATGTATCCCAGCCCATGCACACAGTAACGGCCCATGACCGGGAAGCGGTGGTATCTGCCCACATCCAAAAGTATTTCGGCGGCGTGGTAGGTGTCGAAGCCTCCGGGCCGCTGCCCACGGTGACCACCGCTGACCACAATGCCCTGTGTTCCGCCCATGTGGTCAAGTTCAAGGGGCAGGAGTTGGGACAGCACCCCACCGACACCCTCAACACCATCACCGCCCAGGGTAACGAGTATGCCCAGTGCAACGCCGTGCTTGCCAAGGCTGGCGGCCACGATCTGGGCCACTGGCCAGAAATCCGGGCATTGCTGAATCAGCATTGCGGGTACCATCTGGCCGATGATGAAGTGATCCTGCTGGTTATCTTCGGCGTGGCCTACTATATCGCAGACATTACCCTGCGAATGCTGACCCCACGGGAACTGTACAACGCTATGGGCTTCCCGCCGGATTACATCATTGATTACGACTACACGGGTAACAAATACCCCAAAAACGAACAGGTGGCCCGCTGCGGCAATGCGGTATGTCCCCCTCTGGCCGAGGCCATGGTACGGGCAAATATGCCGGATATGTGCGGGGCCAAGATTAGAACAATGGCAGAGCTGAACGATGCCATTGCAGTATAGGAGAATACGCCATGGAATGTAGAAACTGTCCTAACCTCAAAAATTGCCAGCGGCAGTGCATGAAACTGCCCGGTGGAAAGAACTGTGGTGATTGCCAGCATGTAGACTGGTGTACCAAGGTCTACGGTGTAAAGCCGGAAAATACCTCCTGTGATTTCGAGCCTATCCGCTTCAAGCAGAAGGAGGACCCCAATGGTTGAGCAAAAAGTTCTGAATGATCTCTTCGCAGCCTTCCCCGATGCAATTATGAACCATAATTTGGAATTTGTGGCAGATCCCCACCGGCGTGTAAATTCCTACTTCCGTCTGGATAACTGCGAGACACGGACAGATGCCATTGCAAAGCTGCTGGAATGGCTCTCCCGTGAAGCCTACAAGAGTGAGCATTTCCATGTGAAATGGAGAAATGACCAAGTCCATGAATATCACCTTAACGGCATCAACCGTTTCTGCGGAACCGACTTCACCCCGGAAGACATGAAGATTATCTACACCTATCTCGGTAATTCCTGCAATCACCAGAGAACGCTTTCCTTCATCCGCAGCGGTTACGATATGTCGGTGCTGACTGGTCCCTGGTGGGAGGTAACCGATGAATAAAGAACCCTTCTTTTTCACCTACACCAAGCCTTCGCTGGACTGGTATGAAACCTTCAATGTGCAGATCGCCCCGGACGATTACACCTACTTCCGTCTGGAACGCCGGTTCGGTCCCTCCTGGTGGCTGATCGGTATGGTCTATGAGGACGAGGACGAAGGCCCCGCCTGGATTGAAACCGAGCTAGGCGAGTTGGTCGGCTCCAACCTTTATTCGTTCATCGAATGGGCCAAAACCCCGTGGGGAAGCAAGATCATTGAGGTCAAGGCTATCAGCGGAGAGTTTAATATCATCGACGATATCGCCGATATTGCAAGGAGGATGCAAAGTGAACCCCGAAACATTGAGTAAAGACACCCAGTATATCCGGGAGCAGATGCCCGTGGGTGAACTGCTCTGCCAGCTTGCCGAGGAAGCCTCTGAGCTATCGCAAGCCGCCCTCAAGCTCCGAAGGGTATCGATGGCACCAACCCCACCCCCGTCACCGTGCAGGAGGCATTGGAGAACCTTACAGAGGAAATATCCGATGTCATGCTCTGTTGCAGAATGCTCGATTTTGACCCGACCGCATGGGTATATCAGTCCATCGGTGATGAAAAGACCCAACGCTGGGCGGCCCGGATCGCCGTGGCCCGTGCAAAGGAGGCTGCGAAAAATGGCTGACATGATCTTCCTTGCCAAGGGTACCGCCAAGATGGGAATGTGTAAACGTGATGGTGACGGCAATATTGTCACCCAGACCCTGGCCACCTTCACCATCGAAGGCACCGGCCCCTGCATTGCCGTCGGCACTATCGACACCGAAACCCACCAAATCAAAGAACCCGTAAGTGCCATCTATGGCGATTGGGATGCCGCCGGGTACCTGGGAGCCGTATTGCAGATGATCAACCCTTCCCGAACCCTCAATATCCCGGATTTTAAGAGCCTCATTATTGAAGCATTCAACAATGGCTTCGATATCTGTGAACATTGCGACCCGGCCTATTTTTGCCGGGAGTGCATCGTTGCCCAATGGAAAGCGGAGGCAAAGGAAAATGGATCTTGACCTCTGGCGGCCCCATGAGAAGTATATCGCCATCTGCGCCAAATGCAGCCGCGAAGGTCTGAAGAAGAACATGGTTTCGCTCTATGTGAAAGATGGTGCCTACTCGCAATTACGAATCCTATGTCACATTTGCCGCCGGTGCATGCCCGTGCTTCTGGACGAACTGGAAGTGTCCATGCCCGATTAAGTCACCCACACATCCACAATGGAGGAATATATGAAGAAATCCAAAAAGAAGGCCGCCGTCACCGCCCCGGCCTGTGAAGATAAGAACGCCCCCGTTTGTACCGCCTGCGAGTTTTGCCGCAAGCATTCCCTCTCCGAGGGCGGCAAACTGCTGGACTTCTGCCACCATCCCGTCTGGAAGGTCACCAGGGCGCTCAAACGCCGCTGGATCCGCAAGGATGAAATGGGTACCACCTCTCCCGCATGGTGTCCCCTGCGGGTGCCAGCTAAGGAGGGTTAACCTTGAAAGTCACATTGCAGAAACCAAAGATCATTACCTTCCTGGTTACCCAGGAGAAGACCGATTCCGATTACGGTTCATGCCTTTGGGCCAGATTCTACATTGATCTTGAGAACTACACCCTTTGCATCGAATCCGATTGCGGAAATTACTCCTACGGGTGGAAACCCACTCCAACTACTGAATCATTTCTCCACCTGCTTTCACGCCTCACCTCCGACTATCTGATTCAGAAGCTCGCATCACTGTCCGAGGTCGATGGTGACACCACCTGGAAGAATATCGAGGATGCCATAAAAGAAGCTGCAGTTTATGAGGATATCCACCTTGATCTCACAACATGGGAAGATGTGAAAGAAGCATGCTATATCAGCCATGATGGACGTGACATCATGGAGGCGATCAAGGATGCGCTTCCGGCTGACCTGTGGGACACCTTAGATACTGACTGGCTGTGGGGCTGTGTTGAGCGGGACTATTCTGCACAGGCAAAAAGGATCGTGACGATCTTTGATACCTACATAAAGCCCAAAGTCAAGGAGCTTCTGGAGGTAGAGCCATGAAAGCTGTCCTATTAAGCATCCGGCCCGATTGGATCGAGAAGATTCTCAACGGAACCAAGACCATTGAAATCAGAAAGCACCGGCCAAAGTTACAGCCCCCCTTCAAGTGCTACATATATTGCACCAAATCCCGTATAGCCTACGGAAGTTTCGGTGTAAATGGCAAGCCCCAGGAATGCGGTGCTACCGTTGTCGGCGAATTCATCTGCAAAAAAGTGTCCCGGTACAGCACCTTCGGCGACCCGGAAAATGATGAAATCACCACGGATGAAATCTTATCCCGCTCCTGCCTCGCTCCCGATATGTTGCGCCGGTATGAACTAAAAGCTGATTACCACATCGGCCTCTATGCCTGGGACATTTCGGATGTTGTGATCTACGATACCCCGAAAGAATTAAGCGACTTCAAACAATGTCACCGATGCGAACTGTACGAAGGGTGCCGACAGCACGAATACAGCTGTGATGGCAGCCACAACTTGACCAAACCACCGCAGAGTTGGTGTTATGTGGAGGAATTGACCCCATGAAGGAACTGTTAGAAGAAATCCGGCGGTCTGGCCGCCTTATCGCCGAAGGCTGTACCCTCATTCATAAAACACTTTATCTGGTCTGGATAGACCTTCACCTCAGCCTGTTCATCCGGGGTTGCCAGAAGAACAAGCGGCTGTTTATGCGGTGTGATACCCTTATCCGTCGCTACAATGCCAAGTTCGGCGGTGATCTGTCCATGGACAAGAAGGTATAGGAGGACTGGCTATGGCAGGAACCAAATGTACCCTCGAACACCGCAGATGTACCACCGTTGGCCGTTGCGCCGGTTGCGGATGGGAAGCAAATGAGATCCAGCGCAGGAAAGAAATTATGGAAGAAATCGGCTTGATCGTCTGTGAAGACGGTTTGAGCAGGCTGTTTGTCGGAAAGGTGGAAGAAGATGGCGAAGAGTAAGGAAAACGACATTTTGATTTCCAGAAACCGGGCAATCCGGGATCTGAAGGAGTTGCAGACCGTATTGGCTGCTGAAGGTGATCCCTTCCTCGCCGGTGCACTGAATCGCCCCATTGGCTGCCTGGAAGGGCAGCCAGCGGCAGAGGCCGTCCCCATCGAGCAGTACAACGATCTGCGGGATGCCTTTATTGATTTCGTCTGCTCCGGGATTCCCAATCCTGCCCCCTACTGCGGGAACCGCTGCCCGGAATGTGTTGACGGCCGGGGCTGGTGCAAAGAGGATCCCGGCACCTGTAGGGGATTCAATCCCGCCGGAGAAAGGAGAACCGATGGCAAATAGATTTTACGCCAAGGGTGAACTGAAAGATAAGAAAATCCTTGCCGCACTTAAACAGGCAGTAAAGGATTATGACGACGGCGCAATTGCAGAAGTACATGATGTGCTGCTGGAAATCGCTGCGGCTATCGAAGAATGGGAGGATTTCGAATATGGCAACATGTAAGGACTGTCTGGGCTATCAGTTTTGTAAGGCTAACCGTACCCTCGATTATAGCAACTACCTCGGCTGTGTGAATGTGGAAAGTAATTGCAAACTTTTCATTCAGTCCAGCATCTCCACAGATTATATCAGCCGTTCCCGCCTTCTCCGTGACCCTTATTTTCAAGAGGGACGGTACCCGGAATCCCCCCTTCTCAGAATGGCTATCGGCGAGCAGCCCGCCGTCCATGTTGTCCCCGTTAACTATGTTCTCAGCAACATCCCCAAAATGACAGCAAGCAACCCCGTTGTAACGAATGGGGATAAAATCCGGGCCATGAGCGACGAAGAGTTAGCCGAAGAAATCATGTGTCCCCACTATTCTGAACATACTCTTTGCTCTCGACCTACCGATTGCTTGTCATGCTGTATTGAATGGCTGAAACAGCCTGCGGAGGTATAGCCATGGGAAATCCTAAAATGTACGGTATCAATTCCACCTTCACCCCCAATTCCAAGATGGATATGCGGTACCGCCGAAAGCTGTATGACCGGGGCCGGGTCATTGCCGAGCGTGACCCTTCGGAAGCCCGTGAACGCCGGCAGATGAAGGAGCTGGAAAGGATGAAGGCTGATGCGTATCGGGCTGGTTGATGTAGACGGTCACGGAGGATTTCCCAATCTGGCCCTTATGCGGATTTCCGCATATCACAAGGCCCAGGGCGATTCCGTTGTATGGTGGAACGGTTTTGAACACTATGACCGGGTATATATGAGCAAGGTTTTTACCTTCTCCCATGACATTGATACTGTCATATATGCCGACGAGATCATTCGGGGCGGTACCGGCTATAAGGATTACGGCAGGCTACCCCCGGAGATTGAGGCCATGGCACCAGATTACACGATCTACCGCATTTCAAGCAGGCAATCGGCTTTCTGACCCGTGGATGTATCCGCAACTGCCCGTGGTGCATTGTCCCCCGGAAAGAAGGTTCCATCTGCCCCGCTGCCACATGGCAGGAGATCAAGCGGCCAGACAGCCGGGAGATCATCTTCATGGACAACAATGTGCTTGCCCATGACCACGGCCTGCAACAGATTGAGGAACTGGGCAACGAAAAGATATGGGTGGATTTCAACCAGGGGCTTGATTCTCGTCTGATCGATGATGATGTGGCCCATCTGTTGGCCCGGCTTCACTGGATCCGCTTCGTGCGCATGGCCTGCGACACTCCCGCTATGATCCCATGGGTGATAAAAGCCGCCCAGCGGCTTGTTGATGCAGGAATTGCCCGGAGCCGCCTGTGGAGCTATGTGCTGGTGCAGGATGTAAAGCAGGCCCACGAAATTGTTGTCACGCTGGACGATTGGGGGATTCAGCCATTCGCCCAGCCATATCGGGACTTCGACGGCGGTGAGCCAACAGATGAACAAAAGGATTTTGCCCGATGGGTAAATAACAAAGCCGCTTTCCATTCCTGCGAGTGGAGTGAATATAAACGGAGGTAGCCCATGAATAACCTTCTGAACTACCCCGGCGCAAAATGGGGCATGGCAAAGGAGATCGTTGCTCTGATGCCTCCCCACCACTCCTATGTGGAACCGTTCTTCGGCTCCGGGGCGGTACTGTTCAATAAGCCGCCCTCTCCCATCGAAACGGTCAATGACATTGACGGCGAGATTGTGAATTTCTTCCGGGTGCTGCGCCAGCGGCCCGACGATCTGGCCGCCGCTGTCAGTATGACCCCTTATTCCCGGGATATTTTCGATGATGCCCATAGAAATCCCGGGTCAGACGATTTTGACCGCGCCTACCGTTTCGCCATAAAAAGCAAAATGGGATATGGTTTCAAAACCAACACCAAGACCGGATTCAAAATCGACGTCTACGGCCGGGAGCGTGCATACTGCCTCAGCTGCTGGAACCGGCTCCCCGCTGATCTGCTGGAAGCCGCCCAACGGCTGAAGGAGGTTCAGATTGAAAACCTTCCCGCCCTGGATCTGATTCGGAAATTCAACCACGATAATGTTCTGATCTATGCCGACCCGCCCTATCTACTGCAAACCAGAGGTTGCAAGCAGTACCGGCACGAAATGACCGAACAGGATCATGTGGAACTGTTGGATGTGCTGAAACAGCACCGAGGTTCCGTGATCCTCAGCGGGTACCCGTCGGAACTGTACGACCGGGAACTGGCCGGGTGGAGCCGTATCACCCGAAAATCCTACAATCAGAACAAAGAACAGCGGACGGAGGTGCTGTGGTGCAATTTCCCCGTAGAGCATCAAAGCACTTTCTTATAAAAAATTCATTGGAGGTAAGCATTTGAAACGTAAGAATTTTGCCATTGTCGCCCTTTTCCTCGCTGTGGTGCTGGTGCTGGCCGCTGCCATCGGCGGCATTGCCCATCATGCCAAGCAGCCCCAGCAGCTGGAAGAAGCCGGCGAACCTATCGTAAGCACCGAGCAGATCGGTGATGCTCAGTATCGCTTCACCTATGAGCGTGTAGGCGGCACCGATGAAGAACCCCTTTATCAGCTGGTCATTGAAGTTGTCGGAGATGAACCCCTCATTATCGAGGGCGGCAGCATCCTCGGCGGACACTAAGGAGGAAAACACCATGAAAGAAGCATTTGTTTCCAAAGAGAAAGTTTTGAAGATTCTGGATCGTATCGGTCAGAAGGCCGATAGCTGGGCATTTGCCGAAGTCCAGCGGCTGAGAACCGTGGATTTCATCGAACCCGGTACCACCGTGTACATTGCCAATGCAAGATACCGGCAGGGACAGATGGAATACTGGACCAGCACTGGCGGCTACCGTCCTTCCGACTACGATAAGATCGGCAAGACCATTTTCTTCACCGAGGACGAAGCCGACCGGAAGGTCAAGGAGTGGGAGGATACCGGCTATGATCCCCAGCGGAACAACCATCACCGCAATAATGGCTACCACAACGATGGTTTCCAGCGTGACGGCTTCCAGAAGGGCGGCTCCCGCAAGCAGGGCTTCAACGGTAAGAACCGTCGGTACTGATGGCTTCCTGCATCGGATGCCGCTGCCAAATCTGCGCCCGGAACTGTAACCTTGATCCGCATTATTTCACCCCCGGCGAAGTAGACGAGTGCTGCTTCAACTGTGACGATTGTATACTGACCAACGGTACAAGTCGGTGGGATGCTGAGAAAGGGTGCTATTCTGGAAGATGGAAAGGCGAATGTCCCGATTATCTGGATCCCATAAAGCACATCGAAGCAAAGGCCGAGGCCGCCCGGCGTTCCCTCCATGTGGTCCGTAATAGCAGCCCAAAGCCATGATGGAATCAAAAGTGATTCTATCAGCCCGTACATAAGCCTGTTACGATCAAAAAACGGGGAATATGATCGTAACAGGCCCCACAGCCCCCCAAAAAGGAGCATTTATGAACACCGATGTTGATAACAGCACCACAAATGATGTCCGGGAGCGCTGCTTGAAGCCCTCCAAGTACCTCATAACTGACCGTTTTGGTGGCCACATCTGCGGCTGGGACACCAAGAAATGCGGGTATACACCCTCTATACTGCGGTCAATGCAGGACGCCGGGTATCTCTACTATATCAACGGCAAGCTGCAGGAGCGTGTGTAACGCCCGTACTAACCTCCAATAAAATCATAAAGCCCAGTGTGGACACCGGGAAAAAGAAATATTCCCCTCAAAATTTGAGGGGAATATACTCCCACTCCTTACCACGCATAAGAGTGTAGACCGAGCGGGAGACAGAGTAGAGATTTTGGAGGAAAAATATGACCCCTGCTGAACACCAAAAAGACCCCCGCCGCCAGTATATCGGCATGATGAGCCGGGCCGCTGGCAGGAACTTTGAAACGATCATTGACGAAGCCTGTACCTACTACCGGGATCGTAACATTGCCGACATTGAGAAGACACCGGAGCCGATGAAGGTATTGCGCTCCCTGGGTGATGGCCGTTTCGTGGCCTGCTTCGAGAAGAAAGCACAGGCAGACTATAAAGGCACTATGTACGGCGGCTGGTCCGTCAATTTTGAAGCCAAGGAGACCGAAGCCGACAATCTGAAACAAAGCTGTGTGACCGATGCCCAGCGTGAACGGCTGGAACGGGCATATCAGTATGGTGCCCATGTCTTTGTCCTGGTAACATTTGGGTTCCAGACCTTTTACCGTATCCCTTGGGAGGTATGGCGGAGCATGAAGGAGCGTTTCGGACATAAGTACATCACACCCCAGGAAGCGGAGCCGTACCGCCTACGTTTTGCCGGTCCCGGCATTTTGATGTTCCTGGAGAATTTGGAATGAGGTAATATTATGAGCCAGAGAAGAGAAAAGAAGATTCGCCGTCTTGAACGGCGTGTCCGGGATCTGGAGGACGAAGTTAAGTTTCTCCACATCGTGCGGCAGATGGAGGCCATGGATGCAGCCTATGACCCCATCCCCACCCGCAGGCCGGGGCTGTTCCGGCGATTGTTCCGCACCCTTTTCGCATAGGCCCATAAAAAGAAGCCGCCCTCTCGCATACAGCGAAAAGACGGCCCGTGGCAGGACTATTCTACCATAAAGGGAGGCTTCTGACAATGGGGAAAAACCAAACACCCGACATTGAAACGATAATCCGGCAGGCCGTGGAAGCTGGCCGGGTTGCGGGAATGAGTGACTTCAAGGATATTTTCAAAATGACCGAGAAGCGGTTACGGGAATATCAGACCATGAAGATCAGAATTGCGGACAATAAGGAACGCTTAGAGGAACTTCGCAAACTCGGCCCCAGAGGGAGGAGCCGCAGCATTGTCCGTTATCAAAAGTCGGGCGTTCGCCTTGAGCCGGAGGAAATCTTCGATGCTCTGGTAATCGATATGGAAAGCACCATCAAGGCGGACGAGGAAGAAATTGAGATGATCGACCGGGCATTGTCCCTCATTGCAAAGGACAGCTATTCCCTTGCCGTTACCGGAAAATACCTTGAGGGTATGACCGATGAAGAAATCGGCGAGAGTATTGGATGTGACCCCACCACCGTGTGGCGTAACCGCAAGCGGCTTTTACAGACGGTTATGACCTACCTGTATGGTGTCCGGGCCGTCCGCTGACCGCCCCGTTTTGCAATACAATGCTGAAAAATCGTGCAATAGACAAGTGCAATTTTATGTGATATCCTTGATCCATTCTCAAAGCTATGCGAACCCGCCCATGGTCATCCATGGGCGGGTTTTTTGCTGGACGGAGGTTTATATGGCAGCAGTAGATTACCCTCGGCACCCCTGTAATGGGTGCGTGTGGAGCAGCGATACCGGCATTGGTATTTACTGCCCCTTCCCGAAGTGCATCGGAAAGAGATCCATTATCAAGAACACCGGGGCTGAGGCCCCGAAGAATAAAACCGACAAGGAGAAAGGATGATATCAAGTGCGAGACATTATGCAGATCATTGTGCGGCCCATTGACAGCATTCGCCCTTATGGGAACAACCCCCGTAAGAACGACAATGCCGCCCGTGTGGTAGCAAAGAGCATTGAGAAGTTCGGTTTCAAGCAGCCCATTGTCATTGACAACAATGACGAGATCGTGGCAGGCGAAACCCGCTGGAAAGCAGCCAAACTGCTGGGTAGAACCGAAGTTCCCTGTGTTCTGGCTGACGATCTGACCCCCGAAGAAGTCCGGGCCTACCGGCTGGCCGACAATAAGGTTGCTGAGTATTCCGAGTGGGACGAAAGCAAGCTGGAAGTGGAAATCGCCGCCCTCGCCGGGGAAATCGATATGGCGGAGCTGTTCGGCTTCTGTTCCGAAAACTCCCAGTTCGCCCTTCCCGGTATGGAGAGCCACATTGACAGCTTCTTTGAAAGCGGTGTGCAGACCAAGCCCAAAGGCGAAGCCCCGGAGGCTCCCCCGGTCGATGATGCGGATATGCTTCCCCATTACAGCATCACCATTCCCGATGCTGACCATGAGGTTGCCAAGCTGGTCACCGACATTCTCAAGGGCCGTGGCGTGGAGTTTGAAATGGAGGAACTGTAATGGAAGATCACAAGAAATTCGTTATCTGTGCCGTACAGGTCCCCGGCTTCCATCGCTGGGAGAATGCCCCGGATGATCCCCGGTTTGCTTTCCTCCGGGATCGTCACCGCCATGTGTTCCACATCCGCATGGATTTCGAGGTTTCCCACGGGGACAGGGAAATCGAGATCATCAACCAGGAGGAATGGATCAAGCGGGTACTGGATTGCCACTATGGCACCCCCTGCGAGTTCGGCGGTATGTCCTGCGAGGATATCGCCGTTGCCCTGCTGAACGATCTTCACGCCTATTCCTGCGAAGTCCTTGAGGACGGTTACGGGGGTGCGAGGGTTGTTCGACAGTAACATCAAGATTCACTTCGCCGGAAGCGATGGCGAAGAAATATTCTATGCGGCACTCTCAGCCGCACAGACCAATTACAGGCTGTATTCCTGCTACAAGTACATATACGGAAAGCAGCCGGATTCGGATTTCCGGCTCCCCGACGGCCATGTTATCAAAGAACAGGACAGAGCGAACCGCCATGTCATACAGGACAGCGGTCTTTTCACTCTTATGTTCGGTGCCGGTAAAGGCATGAAGCAGACCCGTCAAAGCCTCACCATGTGGCAGGATAGTTTGATGGAGTTCGTAAAGCAGAACGGCATTCAAGCCTCCTGTGTCGAAATTGACTGCCAGAAGATTTTGGGCGTAGAAGATGCCTGGTACTTCCGGGAGAGGATGCGCAGGCTGTTGCCCGGTAATAAGCAGATCAATGTATTCCACTTTGAGGACGGCAGGAATGGTCTGGACAGGCTGATAGAATTTGCTGATTATATCGCTATCAGCGTCCCGGAAATCCGCATTGTGAAGCCTAAGACCTTCCGGGAGGATACCAAGTATCTGGCCCACTACATCAAGAACAAGAAACCCGAAATTGATATCCACCTTCTCGGCTGTACTGACTTCAAGATGATAGCCGAGAATAATTTTTGCACATCTGCTGATAGTACCAGCTGGCTCAGTGGTGTCAAGTTCGGCCATTTTAACGACGGTACCCGCATGGGCCATGTGAACGAGTTCCGCCGTGACCTGTTTTTGGAGCGGCAGGCCCAGGTCAAGGCCATTCTGGATCAGCGGCAAGTGGTATTGAAACCCAAAACGCTGAACTACTGTACCAATGCCAGCCTCTGCGCTACCATCTGCAAACAGCGGTACGAGCGGTCCGCAGGGCCGCAAAACTAAGAGTAAAACTAGGAGTGAAACTATGAGAAAGACGAACACGAATCTGACGATTCTGATTATCCTTTTCGTGATCAGCATCGTCATTGCCAATGTCGTTGGCGCACGAACCATTACCACCGGCCTCCATCTGGGAGGCATTGAACTGGCCCTCAGCGGCGGTGCCATCACCTATGCCGTCACCTTCCTGTGTACGGATATCATCGGTGAGATATGGGGCAAGGAAACCGCAAAGGGTGCCGTTAAATATGGCTTCATAGGCCAGTTATTCGCCACCGCCTGCATTATCATTACCGGCTGGTTCCCGGCCACAGATGCCGTCATGGACGGCGCATACAACACCCTGCTCGGTCAGAACTGGGTATTTGTCACCGGCTCATTATGTGCCTATTACGCTTCCCAGTCCTGGGATGTCGCAGTATTCCACAGAATCCGGGATTGGTATATCAAGAAATACGGCTCCACGCATGGTGGTAGATGGATCTGGAACAACTGCTCCACCATGACAAGTCAGATTTTGGACACCGTAATTTATGCAACGATCAGCTTCGGCCTCGGCCTGGGCTGGATCTGGACACCCGCAGGCCGTGCCGACCTTCTGGGTATTATGATTGGACAGTATCTTTTGAAGGCTGGTCTGGCCCTGCTGGACACGCCTTTTTTCTATTTCTTCACTCGCAAGGCCAGAGAGCAGTAAAGCAAATTAGCCCATAAAGGGGGGAAGGAGGGTATGGCGAAAACAGCGAAGAAGGAAGAGCGAAATCCATGGGAAAGGCAAGAGAAAGAAAGCCCCCAGGCTTATGAAGCATTTTGCATTTTCCGGGATACAAAAGCAACCGAGCGTTCCAAGCGGGATGTTGCTCACCAGCTCTCCAAGAATGAAAGCCTGATATACAAGTGGGCCTCCCTCTACCAATGGAATACCCGTGTACTGGAATATGACAACTGGATAGAACGGCAGGCCGCAGCCGCAGCCGTTGAGCGGATCGTCAGTATGCGGAAACGGCATATCAATATTGCCATGAAGATGCAGGAAACCGGCCTCAAGGCGCTTTCCAATCTGAACCCCAATATGATGGAGGTAAACGAGGTCCGTTTGTTCTTGAAAACAGCGCTGGAAATCGAAAAGGCCAACCGTACCGACGAGGTACAGCACTCCCAGCCGAAGGGGCCGCCGCCCTCCGCCGCTCCCTCTCAGCAGGGGCCGCAGTCTGATTCCAGCATTGTAGATGATTGGGTCGCTGCTGTTCTGGCCGCAGACGATGACGAGGATTGAAGTATTCAAAAAGCGCATCAAGGTCTACCGCAAGAACCCCGTAAAGTTCTCCAAGGATGTCCTTAATTTTGAACCAGACGAGTGGCAGAGAACCGTCCTCATGGATTTGGCAGAATACCCCCGTGTATCCGTCCGATCCGGGCAGGGCGTGGGCAAGACCGGCGTTGAAGCCGTGGCCGCCCTGTGGTTTCTCTCCTGCTTCCCCTATTCCCGTGTGGTCGCTACGGCTCCCACCCGGCAGCAGTTAAACGACGTCCTCTGGGCGGAAATAGCAAAATGGATGGACCGCAGCCCCATCCTCCCGGAAATCCTTACATGGACAAAAACCCGTGTTTATGTAATCGGCAATGACCAACGGTGGTTTGCCGTGGCTCGTACAGCCACCAAGGCCGAGAACATGCAGGGCTTCCACGAGGATAATATGCTGTTCATTATAGACGAGGCATCCGGTGTGGCCGAGCCGATCATGGAAGCAATTCGTGGTACCCTTTCCGGTGCCAATAACAAATTGCTGATGTGCGGCAACCCCACCCGCACCTCTGGATCCTTTTACGATAGCCACCACGCAGACCGTGCCAGCTATCGGTGTCACCAGGTAGACAGCGAGAAAAGCCCCCGTACCAGTAAAGAAAACATTGAGGCATTGGCCCGGAAATATGGCCGTGATTCCAATGTGTTCCGTGTGCGTGTCAAAGGGGAATTTCCCTTGCAGGAAGATGATGTTTTCATCCCCCTGTCCCTGGTTGAAAATTCCATTATGACGGAATATGAACCACTACCCAAGCCGCACCTTATCCATATCGGCTGCGACGTTGCCCGTTTCGGTGATGATAAGACCATCATCGGGTACCGCACAGACGAAAAGTTCACCATCCACAAGAAGCGGCACGGGCAAGACACCATGAAGACCGCTGATGATATCATTGCCCTGGGCGAAAGCCTTGTGAAGAAATATAAGCTGTCCCCGCAGACGGACAACCTCATTCCCGTCAAAATCGACGATACCGGCGTTGGCGGTGGTGTTACCGACCGTCTGAACCAAATAAAGCGCAATGATCCGAACCGCTTTTGGTGGCTCGATGTTATCCCCATCCGGTTCGGTGCAAAAATCAAGCGGCAAAAGTATTACGACGATACCACATCCTACATGATGGCAGTCGTTAAGAGGCTCCTGCAGCCTGTGGACGAGGACGGCAATCCGAAACCCGTTGAGCTGATATTGCCCAACGACCCGGATTTGGTCGCCCAGCTTTCATGCAGGAAGTACCACATCACAGAAAACAGTAAAATCAAGCTGGAGAGTAAAAAGGACATGAAGAAAAGGGATCTTCCCTCCCCGGACGAAGCCGACTGCTTGCTTTTGGTCTGCTGTCCCGTTAAACCCTCCAAGCCTAAGAAAGGAGCCAAGTCCTAGTGTCAAAGAAGAAAAACCGCAGGAAGATTGACACCACGATCATCAAGGCTTCCGAGCCTATCAAAAAGGCGGATACTTCCGTACAGCTTAATAAGCACGATCAGAAGAATTCTGCTGACTGGCTGGAACCTCCCGTTGATCTGAACGGTCTGAAGGTGCTGGTAAACAATAGCACCATCCTCCCGCAGTGCATCCGCTCCTACAAAAACAATATCGCCGGCTTCGGTATCGGTATCAAATACCGGGACGATGCCGAGGAAAACACGGAAATGTCCACAGAGTTTACGCAGGCCGCAGAAATCGTTGACCTCTTGAATATCGAGCAGGATACCAAGAAGGTTTTCGAGGATCTGATTGAGGCCCGTGAGACCTACGGCATTGCCTATTTGGAAGTAATCCGCTCCATGGATGGCAATGTGCAGGAGGTTTGTTTCATCCGGGATACGCCCTCCATGCGTAAGACCCGGCCGCTGGAACCCTATATTGACACTTCCTATTTCTACAAGGGCCGAGAGGTCAAGAGAAAGAAGAAGTTCTGCAAATACCGCCAGCAGGTCGGCGGCAACACCGTGTATTTCAAGGAGTTTGGCGATCCCCGTATTATGGACCTCCGGGACGGCAAGTATGCCAAAGATGGAGAATCCATTGATCTTCAGTACCAGGCAAATGAAATTCTCGAATTTGCCATCGGCACGGAGCCTTACGGCGAAGTACGCTGGATCGGACAGGTTTTGAGTGCCGACGGCAGCCGCCGGGCCGAGGAACTGAACAACAACTATTTCCGTAACGGTCGGCATACCCCCCTTATGATCATCGTTAAGGGCGGCACGCTGACGGAGGAAAGCTTCACCAAGTTGCAGGGTTACATGGATGGTATCAAGGGAGCCGCTGGACAGCACTCCTTCATCATTCTGGAAACTGAGGCCGCAGATGACCGTACCGATTTCACCGATGCGGAGCAGCCCGAAGTGGAAGTGAAAGACCTTGCCAGCATCCTCCAGAAAGACGAGTTGTTCCAGGATTACCTTGACAACAACCGCCGCAAGATCCAGTCCTCTTTCCAGCTCCCCGACCTCTACACCGGATATACCACCGATTTCAACCGGGCCACCGCCATGGTCGCCATGGAGGTCACCGAAGAACAGGTATTCCAGCCGGAGCGGCAGAGCATCGCATGGATCATCAACAACCGCCTGCTGAACGCCTACCGTTTCAAACATGTGGAAGTGTTCTTCAAGTCCCCGGATATTTCCAACCCCGACGATCTGTTTAAGATTTTGACCGTCTGCAACAATGCCGGCGGCCTCACCCCCAACAAGGCAAAGGATATCGCATACAAGGCCATCGGCGAAACCGCTGAGGACTTCCCCGCAGAATGGGGCGATGTTCCCATTGCGGTGCAGAAGTCCCAGAGCATGAGCATGGCCCCCGATTACGGCGCTCTGACCGCCGGTATCGAAAAGCAGATTGCCAAGGCCACCGCAGCCCATGACGATGCCGCCATCGTTGCCGTTATGAAGGAAGTAAAAAGCCTGCTGGTCAAAATGAGCAAGGGGGGCTAACCATGTGCATGTACTGCGGCCCTCTGATCAAGGCTATCGATGATTACATTGCCAAAGCCAACAGCGACCTCATTGCCCTGCTGGAATCCGAGGGATTTGTACACCCCGAAGATACCGTGGCATTTGCTGAGTATATCGAGGATCTGTTGACCGAGGCCATGGAGGACGAAACCGCTTTCATCCTCAGTCGCATCGAGGAAGCCCTTGACCTTGAGCATTTCGCTTCTGCGATTTGGCCGGATGTGAAGCTGACCGACACGCTGAAGGTGAAAATCGCTGAAATCTTCAAAGAGCAACTTGCCACATTCCTCCCGGAATATGCTCAGTATTACCTTGAGCAGAGCGACCCGGATTTGACCCTGTTCACCGTTACTCAGCGCACCCAGGCATGGGTGGAGAGTTGGAGCGAGGAATTGGGCGATCTGATGGAGCTTACCAGCCATACCCAAATCGAATCCATCTTGAAGGAAGGTTTGGAGAACGGCGACGGTATCGCCGAGTTTACCAAGCGCATTGTTGACAGCGGGATCCGGGATGAACGGTACCGTGCCAGACGGGCAGCCTTGACCGAAGTCCTCCGGGCGCACAGCGTGGCCCAGCAGGAAAGCATGATGCAGTCCCCCGTGGTAGACGAAAAGATGTGGAGACATACCGGCTCCTACCGCAATGAACCCCGGAAAAACCATGTTGCCATGGACGGCCAGCGGGTACCCAAAGGCGAGTGCTTCGAGTTAAAGGGTGCCGACGGCCGCACCTACAAGCCCATGTATCCCCGTGACCCCATTCTTCCTGCCAGCGAATCGGTCAATTGTCATTGCATTGCCCAGGCCGTTGTCAATGAAGATATCCTCGGCCTGTCCCTCAATGAGCGCAGGCAGATGCAAAAGGAAATCATCGAGGAAATGGACGATGAATGGGAAAAGGAACTGGATGCCAAGAACAAGGCCAAGGCCGGTATCGAGTAACTTACACGGATTTAACACGAAAATTCGCACGCCGTGCGATAACTAACACGTACCGTGCGTTAGAACCATGATAAAAAGCAGCTTTACGGCTGCTTTTTTATATTTTACCCCACATGAAGGGAGGTGTAAGGAAATGAAGCAGAAGAATGTCAGAAAGGCCTACGAGATCACCGATGCAAGAATCTCTTTCGTCAGTCTCGTAGACAAGGCCGCAAACCAGCGTCAGTTCCTCATTACCAAGGCTGAGAATGGACAGGCCACCTTCTCCACCTATGGCCGTATCCTCAAGGCCGATGCCGAAAGCCATTTCGTCACCGGCGTTGTCTACGAACCCATGGTCGAGGACAGCCACGGCAACTACATGACCGAGGCTGAGATCACCAAGGCGGCCTACTGGTTCGCCAAGAACGGAGATAAGGTTGACCTTCAGCACAGTTTTGATCCGCTGCCCGGTGCTACCGTTGTCGAAACCTGGATTGCGAAAGCAGATTTCAATATCGGCGATGAAGTGGTCAAGCAGGGTACATGGCTTATGACTGTGGAAGTCACCGATGAAGCTGTATGGGACGGAATCTTGAAAGGCGAGATTACCGGCTTCTCCATGGGCGGCATCGGCAATTACAGCGAGGAGGATACTGATTTGGAAACCGTTGAAAAGTCTGCCCCCGCCGCCCCCTCTGAGGAAAAGCGTGGTCTGCTGGCAAAGCTGGCCGAAACGCTGGGCTTCAAGATGGTGGCAAAGGGTGAGATGGCAGAAATCTACGCAGAGAAAAGCCGTGGTTCCCTGTTCTGGAATGCCTTTTACACGTTGGAGGATTGCCTTTACCATTGGGATCCTGTGACCTGTACCTATAAGTTCGAGAGCGACGAAACCAAGGTAAAGGAAGCTCTGTCCGACTTCAATGTCATCGTGACCGATCTGCTGACCAATGAGAATTCCATTGTGTCGGCTCTGTCCGCCGCCGCCCCCATCCAGAAGGCCGGCAAGAAAATGTCCGCAAAGAATCTTTCTACTCTGACCTCCATCCACGAAACGCTGGGTACCTTCATCAAGGAATTTTCCGATGATGATACCTCCCAGACCGTGACCAAGGAGGCAGGCCCCACTACTGAAAAGGAGGAAACCGAAGTGACCAACACCGAAATCGACGCAATTGCCCAGGCTGTAGCCAAGGCGCTGAATCCCGCCCCCGCTGCTGCTCCCGAAGCCCCTGCGGCCCCCGCCGCTGAGACCCCCATCACCGCCGAGGCCATCGAAAAGATGGTTGCCGCCGCCGTGCAGAAGGCCATGCCCGCCGCCGAGGCGGCTCCCGAAGCCCCCGCAACTCCCGACATTCAGACCATGATTGACCAGGCAGTTGCCAAGGCCATGGAGCCTATTCTCAAGAGCCGTGGCCTGCCCACCAATCTGAACGGCAACCCCGCCCCCGTGGAGAAGGCTGAACAGCATTACCTCCACGGTATTCTGTAATCTACAAGGAGGATAACACTATGCCCACTAACGAGCAGATCATCAAGAACGCCGGTACCATTACCACCGGCACCGTAAACGACGGCCTGCTGAATCCCGAACAGGCCCGCAGATTTATCCAGCAGACCTTCGAGGCTACCCCTCTGGGCAGCCTGGTTCGTCATGTTATGCGTAACGCCAAGACCGGCGAGATCGACAAGATCGGTATCGCTTCCCGTATCCTGCGGAAGAAGACCGAGAATGTGGACGACGGCTACCGTGCAGGCGTGGAGACCGACAAGATCGAGTACGCCACCACCGCTGTCCGTCTGCCCTGGGAAATCACCGAGGAAACCCTGCGTGAGAACATCGAGGGTGAGAACTTCGAGAACATCGTCACCAATCTGATGACCACCCAGCTGGGCGTTGACACCGAAGACCTGTATCTGAACGGTGACACCGCTACTCCTTCCTCCGATCCCGACTACGACTTCCTCAAGATCAACGACGGTTGGATCAAGCAGATTAAGGAGGGCGGCCATGTCTATGATGCCTCCACCTCCAACGGTCTGGGTCTGGATCTGTTCTACAACGCCCTGGCTACCATCCCCAACAAGTACAACAACGGCAAACTGCGCTGGGTCATGTCCCCCCGCCGTGCTCAGCAGTGGGAACTGTACCTGCTGGAGAAGGTTATCGGTGCCGGCGGCGCTGTCCCCGAATCCGTCTACAAGTCCCCTGCGGGCATCCCCGTTGTGCAGGCTCCCAAGATTCCCGATGATATGATCCTGCTGACCGACCCCCAGAATCTGGGCGTTGTCAACACCTACGAGGTTCGTATCCGCAAGACCACCGAGGGCAAGGAAGCCATTATGATGGACAAGCGTTTCTACGTCATCCATCTGGACTTCGACCCCATCATCGAGGAGCTGGATGCAACCGCCATCATCACCAATCTGGTGTAAGGAGGCTGCCCCATGAAGTACCATCTGAGACTGAAGAAGGCTATTTCCTACACCGGCGCAGTCTGCGCCACCCGTAAGGAACCCGATGCCTACACCGAGGATAAGAAGGTAGCCGATGCCGCCGTGGCATCCGGCTACTTTGAACTGGTGGAAACCATTCCCGATCCCGATGCCGAGACCCCCGACGAGATCACCATCAAGGGCCATCTGGATTTCGACGATCTGATGTCCATGACCAAGGACCAGCTGAAGGATCTGGCTGCCAAGCTGGAAATTGACACCACTGGTTTCAAGGTTAAGGAGGACTACGCCAAGGCGATCAACGCCGTGGAGGTCGAAGCCCCCGCCGACGAAATCAGCACCGAGGCCGATTTCTCCGAAGAGTAAGGAGGCCCCTATGCGGTACATCCTTACTGCAACCATGACCGGGAGGGCGGCTTCTCCCGGTGCCGAAAGGAATTCCACCCATGGCAACTAGACCGTGGGTAACCCCAGAGGAAGTCAAAGCCTATACGGAAATCGAAGTTGTCCAGAAGCGCACCGATGCCCGGCTTGCCGTGGATATCGCCAGAGCGGAACAGTATGTTATTAAACAGACTAACAACAAGTTCGCTGGTGATGATCCCATCCCCCAGGCCGTCAAGACCGCTGTCATTCTGCTGGCTGAGGCTTATGCCAACAATGCCGTGGAATCCTCCAAGAAGGTCAAGTCTGAGACCTTCGACGATTACAGCTATACCGCATCGGATAGCACGCTGATCTCCATTTCCGGGCTTGACCTTGCCTCCCTGCTGGATGAATTCACCATTGCCGCACCCAAAAACGGTGTCATTATGAGGATGCGTAAATTATGATTGAAGATTTCTTTGACCATAAGTGCAACATCTTTCATGTGGTCAAGGGTACCGGCTCCCCCGGTTTCGGGCTGCCTGGATCCCCGACCTTCGACTACAGGACTGTTCCCGATATTGCGGAACAGTCCTGTCATTTTGGTGTGCGCAACGGTGAGATGAACACCACCCAGCAGCAGCCGCAAAACGATCTGTACGCAAGACTGAAATTGTATCTCCCCTGCGGCACCGACATTCGTTTGAACGATAAGGTGGTGGACTGTACCACGGGACTGACCTACACCGCAGAGGTGCCGAGGAACATCCGGGGACACCACATCACCGTCTATGTCAAGCGTGAAGGCCCCGGAAAGGCCCTGTAATGGCAGTTGAAATCGAAGTCACCGAGTTTCGGGAATTCTTCAAACTGTGCAGGGAGGCCGCCCGTGGGGACTTTCGGAAGGAATGCGAACAGTTCCTTGAGGCGTTAGGTTTTGAGTTCCTCAGACTGATTCAAGATGAAATCATCCGGCGGAAGGTCATGGACACCCGCCTGCTTCTCAATAGTTTTCACAAAGACGGCGACGGCAATGTGTGGAGCCTAAGTGAAGGCGACCTCACATTGGAGGTCGGCACCAATGTCAAGTACGCTGGTTATGTAAACGACGGCCATTGGACGAATCCGAAAGGCGTGGCTGTGCGCTTCGTCCCTGGCTATTGGGAAGGTGAGCGTTTTATCTACGATCCCAAGGCTGACGGAGGAATGGCCCTCAAGCAGAAATGGGTACCCGGCTCCCATTATTGGGAAGCCGGGCTTCGTATTCTGGACAAAATGCTTCCCTCCCTGCTGGAAGAAAAGCTCCAGGAGTGGTTCGATAATTATTTCTCATAGGAGGATTTACAATGCTGATTGAACAGGAGATTGCAAGCATTATGCGCTTCCTGCTTGATGCTGCAGGTAATCCCAATCCCTATTACTACTCCGTCCCGGAGAAGTTCATCACCCCCGCAGTCTATTTCCCCACCCCGGAGGTCGGTACCGGGGGTGAAACCTTCCGAACCTACCGCATGGAATTTGCATGGTTCATCACCTTCCATTGCGACACCACGGAAGCAGCCTATGCCCTTTCCCACAAGGCACTCGGCGCAATCATGCGCTCCCGGATGCTGATCCCGCTGATCGGTGAGGACGGCAAAGCGGCCGGGGGCTATGTGCGGATCACCAGCGCATCGGAAAAGGGCGTTGATACTGGTGTATACCAGCTGTACCTTACCTTCGTCAGCCGCCGCCCCTACGATGCGGCAGAGGTCGAAGCCGCCAACAATTTCATTTTGAATATGATTCCTAAGTCCGGCGTGGCTATAACTTCGCCGTAAAGCCCGCCCGGGCGAACCATAACCGAATTTTATCCATAAGGAGGTAAAAGGACATGGCAAACACAAACACCGCTCCCAGCGAAGCCCCTACCCCCGGAATCAAGTACCAGCTGAGCAAGCTGAGAGCAAACGCCGAAGCCCTTTTCGGCGTGTCTGCCAGCACCTTTGCCGGTGCTACGGCAAAACTCCCCGACGGTGAGTATACCGTCAAAGAAATCAAGGCCACCATCAAGAAGTGGCTGAACAAGGAGGTCAAGTAACCCATGGCAAGTGGCATTTTTGAAAAGGGTGTCGGTGCTGTTCGCCCCGGCACCTATGTCAATTTCGTGGGCAAGATGAAGGAGGCCATTGATAGTGCCAACGGCACCGTCGTGCTTCCTCTGTCCGGAACCAGCTACGGTCCCGCCCACAAGTTCATCAAACTGACCGCCGATGCGCCCGATGCGTCCCGTGCCCTGCTGGGCCACAGCATTTACGACGATTCCGACGATATGCTGATGATCCGGGAAGCCTTTAAGGGAGCCGGTACCGTGATCGTCTACATTCTGGCCGAGGGCAAGACCGCAGCCACCGGCACCGGCGGCGGTGTCACCGCAACCGCAAAGTACAAGGGTACTCTGGGCAATGCGCTGACCTATTCCATCGCAGCCAACCCCGTGTCCGGCTACGATGTGGATGTGTTCATGGCTGGCGTTAAGCTGGAAAGCTATGAGGGTGTTACCGAAGTCGCCGAACTGAGCGGCAGCCAGTACATCAACTTCGCAGCCACCGGCGGCGCAACCCTCAGCGCCACCGCTGGTGTCACCCTTGCCGGCGGTGAAGACCAGGCCAGCACCAACGGCGATATCACCACCTTCCTGGATGATATCGAGGGCCAGAATTTCGACATTCTGTGCTTCCCCTTCGAGGATGAAGATCTTCACGCCTCCCTCAAGGCCAAGGTCAAGTATCTGCGTGATTCCGTCGGTAAGCCCATCCAGGCAGTCGCCCCCATGTGCGCACAGGACTATGACGGCATCATCAATGTCACCAACTCCTATGCCCTGGGTGATAAGGAACTGACGATGGCGCAGGCCTGCGCCTTTGTCGCCGGTGTTTCCGCTGGCGCAGGCAAGACCGTCAGCAACACCTACCGCACCGTGGATGGTGCTACCGCCGTCGTGGGCATCAAGCCCCACAACAAGGCCGTCATGGCTATCAAAAACGGCGAACTGTTCTTCTCTGTGTCCGAGGCTGGCAATGTTGTTATCGAGTACGATATCAACAGCATGGTCACCGTCCCCGCAAACCGGGATGCTTCCTACAAGAAGAACCGTGTCCAGCGTGTCTTTGCTGCCTTCCAGCGGGCATTGCAGGCCACCTTCCCCCCCGGCAAGTACAACAACGACGAGGACGGCTGGGAGATCATGGAGGGCATGGGCCGCACCATTCTCAAGCAGTTCGGCCCCACCTCTGAGGGCGGCGACGGTGCCATCCAGAACATCGATTATGACAACGACTTCAAGGTGGATCGTGAACTTTCCAAGGGCGACGAGACCTATTTTGAGGTCGGTATCCAGGCGGTGGATTCTTCCGAGAAGCTGTATTTCACCGTCGCTACCCGTTAAAGGAGGTAACAACCTATGGAGTACAACAAGTCCCCCATTTCTCTGAAGGAGGGTAAGGTTTTCATTGACGGCATCGAGTGTCTGGATTGTGTGTCCTGTACCATCCAGTTTACTCCCGATGTCTGGACCGGCAAGACCCTCGGCGAGAAGACCAACAGTTCCCGGTGGACTGGCTACAGCATCACCGGCAACATTACCCGCCGCCGTTCCACTCCCTGGCTGGCTGATACCATCGCCAAGTATAAGCAGACCGGCAAGACCCCGGAGCTGACGATCCAGGGCATTATGAATGACAAGGGTTCCGACTACTATGCCGATAACGGCAATTATACCGTGACCGCCGTCGGCTGCGTGCTGACCGGCGCACTGCCTCTCACCGCTCTGGACAGCAACGGTGATGTGGTTGACGATAACATTGCCTTCAACGCAAAGGATATCGTCTAAGCCTGTCCGTACACCATACCATACCAAGCCCGCCCCCGGTCCATCCGGGGGCGGGTATTCACTTTTATGTAAGGGAGTTTTTATCATGGCTAAAAAGAATCTGAGCTTTTTCATGCGTTCCACCGAACCCGAAATCGTCAAAGCACCCGGCCCCGCTACCTTCCGGGATGATGAAGGCAAGGTTATCGATTTTGAGATTAAGGTGCTGACCCAGAAGGAGATCACCAAGATCAACAACAACTACCGTAAGCGCACCATGGCTACCGATAACCGGGGCAATCCTCTGGTTCTGAACGGCGAAGTGGTCTGGAAGACCGAGAAGGATTCTACCCGTGCATCCTGCCACATGATCGTGGAGGCCCTGCAGTATCCCGATCTGAAAGACCCCGATCTGATGAAGCATTACAACTGCGTGGATGTCACCGAAATGCCCCTGCTGGTGTTCTCCCGTCCCGATGAATTTGCCCATGTTTCCAAGATCGTTATGGCTGCTCTGGGTCTGAACGCAGGCTCCGAGGCCGTGGATAAGGACACTCTGGACGAAGCAAAAAACTAATTTCCCACGAGGGCAGCGTTGAATGGTGGGCGCACATTCTGTGGCAGCGGCACGGCCTCCGCATGGAGGACTTTGAAGCCATGCCAAGAGAGCGCCAGCTTTTCTACATTGCCTCCGAACAGTATCACGTTGAACACTCTCGTGGGAACTCCAAGTAAGGAAGGAGGTAGTCAATGGTAAATTTAACCGCAACATTCCGACTGATTGACGATATAAGCGA
>JAFTXW010000057.1 GCA_017461445.1 Oscillospiraceae bacterium | reverse complement strand
CATCCAGAAGCAGCAGCTTGGGGGTGACCATGGTCGCCATCAGCAGCGTCAGAGCCTGCCGCTGTCCGCCGGAGAGAAGGCCCACAGGATTGCTCATGCGATCCTCCAGCCCCAGTCCCAGCTGGGCCAGCCGCTCCCGGAAGTCCGCCCGGTCACTTTTTGTGATGATAGAGAAGGGAGAATGGCGGCTGGATGCCCGCATGTAGGCCAGAGCCAGATTTTCCTCGATGGTCATATTGGGGGCGGTGCCCTTCAGAGGGTCCTGGAACATTCGTCCGATGACCTTGCTGCGCTTATAGTCGGGCATATTCGTGATATTCTGCCCATCCAGCCGGATGGTGCCGCTGTCCACGGTGAAGCTGCCCGCAATGGCGTTGAACAGAGTAGATTTACCCGCACCGTTGGAGCCCAGGATGGTAACAAAATCGCCCTTTTCCAGATGCAGGCTCAGGTTTGTCAGGGCCGCCTTTTCGTTGACGGTGCCGGGGTTGAAGGTTTTGGAAATATTCGTAATTTTCAGCATCCGTCGTTTCCTCCCTTGGTTGCGGGCTTGAAGCTGCCCTGGATGGCAGGCAGGCCGATGGCGAGAGCCACGATCACGGCGGAGATCAGCTTCAGGCATTCGCTGGGCAGATCCAGCCGCAGGGCGATGGCGATGATAAAGCGGTACAAAATGGAGCCAAGAATTGCGCCCAGAACTTTCAGCCCGGTTTTTCCCCTGGGCAGGAGCGTCTCGCCAATGATCAGGGAGGCCAGGCCGATGATGACCATGCCGGTGCCCAGATTGATGTCGGCAGTCTTCTGGTACTGGGCCAGCACCGCACCGGAAAGGGCCGTCAAGGCGTTGGACAGGCACAGGCCCACAGTAACGGTGAAGGCGGTGTTGATGGAGGAGGCCCTCACCATATCAGGATTGTCGCCGGTGGCCCGGATGGAAAGGCCCAGCCGGGTTTTCAGGAACAGCACCAGCAGAACGCCGCAGATAACCGTAATGACCAAGCTGGGGATCAGCTTATAGCCGACCCCCAGGTAAGGCTTCACGAGGGTAAACAGGGTGTCGGTCTTCATCATATTCACATTGGAGGAGAAGCCCATGACCGCCAGATTCACGGTGTACAGGCCCGTATTGGTGATGATGCCCGCCAGAATGGAGGGGATGCGGAACTTTGTCTGCAGGGCGGCTGTCACCGCGCCCGCTGCCGCGCCTGCCAGCATAGCGGCAGGGAGAGCCAGCAGGGGATGCCCGGCCACGGCCATGGTAGCGGACACAGCGCAGCCCAGGGTGAAGGTACCGTCGGTGGTCATGTCGGCAATGTTTAGAATGCGGAAGCTCAAAAACAGTGCCAACGCCACCAAAGCATATACAAATCCCAATTCCAGGGCACTCATTATCACAGCGGTTGAGATCATAAACAGGACTCCTTTGAATGCATAATGCAAAGCGCAGAATGCAGAATTAATACTACTTTTTATGAGAAATCTTTCATTTCTAATAAAAAGGGCACTGCCTAACGGCATTGCCGATTTTGCTATTTTCGAAAAGAAAATAGCAAAATCCCGTCTCATATGATTCTCATATCAAAACTTCAATTCTTGCGAATTAAAGGTTCTAATTGAAAATCAGTATAAAATGTATGGAAAGAATTGCGGTATCCCCTTCGGAGATTTTCCGAAGGGGATACATCATTTTGCATTATGCATTCCGCATTTTATTCGCCGGTCACGACTTCCTTGACGGTGTTCGCCATGGTGGAGAACACGCTGTAGTCGATGCCCAGTTGGTCGGCAGTCTCGGTGTTGACGGTGATGATGCCGCCGTCCATGACGTGAAACGCGGGAATTTCACCGCCCATCAGGATGTCGAAGGCCATGTCGGCGGTCTTGGTGCCCAGCTCGGTGTAGTTGACACCGCAGGTGGTGAAGGCACCAGAGAGTACGAAGGAATCCGCACCGGTGTAGTGGGGGATGCCCGCCTCATTCAGTGTCTCAGCAACGGAAGCCTCGGCAGCCATGATGGCATTGTCGGTGGGGGTGAACACAGCGTCTACCCGGTCTACCATAGCGGCAGCGGCGGAGATGACCTCACCGGCGGTGGTACCGGTCTTTTCCAGATAGGCGATGCCCTTGGCATCCAGATATTCCTTGGCCTGGGCAATGGGGGTAGCGGAGTTGGGCTCGGAGTTGGAGTACAGCAGGCCCACGGTCTGGATGTCGGGCTGGGCGGCCAGCATCATGTCCAGGATGAAGGCGGTATTCAGAGCATCGGAGGTGCCGGTAACGTTAGCGTGGCCCGTCAAGCCGGTGGATTCGGGATCGGAAACGGCGGCGTAGACGATGGGAATGTCGGTGCCCTCGGCGGCGGTGATCATGCACTGGGCGGCAGTGGTGGCAATGGGGATCAGCATATCCACGCCGTCGGAAACAGCCTCGGTGCCGATCTGGTTCAGGATGGAGCTGTCGTTCTGGCCGTTGAATTCGTCGATCTGAATGGTGATACCCTTTTCTTCTGCCAGGGCGTTCAGCTGGGCAATGATGGCTAAACGGATCTCATCCAGAGAGGAGTGATCCAGCTGCTGGACGATGGCGACATGGTAATCGACAGTCTCAGGGGCAGTGCTGCTGCCGCAGCCGGACAGCAGGGAAGCGATCATAATAACGGAAAGAATGAGAGAAATAACCTTTTTCATAATAAAATCTCCTTGACATAATATGGTTGCGAAACGATCTGTTGCCGTTGTCATTCTGCATTCTGCATTCCTGCAAAGCAGGGCCGCCATCGTTTCCCCGGTAATTTCTTCATGATAAACATACTCCTTTCGGAAATAAAAAAGTCCTTGTTCCCCTAAGGGAACAAGGACAGAACAAACATTCTGCGGTACCACCTTGTTTGCCGTATCAAACGGCCGCCTCAGCACGGTGCCAACACACCGTCTGCCCGTTAACGCTGGCAATGCGTCAGAAGATACTTTGGCTCGCGCCATTTCCCCCTGCCCTCAGCGGCCCATTTGCTGCCCCGCTTTTCGCTCCGCTCTCAGCTCCCGGAACTCTCTGTGGATGCGCCATGCAGCTTTACTTCCGCCTCAATGGTTTCGATTTATGTTATGCTTTTTATACACCATTTGTGTCCGTTTGTCAAGAACTTTTTTACGTGATGGATGGACAAGCTTCCAATGTTCCGTCAATCTTGTCATTCCGAGCGAGCAACGCGAGTCGAGGAATGACAGGTTTTCAGAAATCTGTTAATACTCCCTCACAACGCCCTTCACCACGCCGATGATCTCGGCGTAGGTGCCGTCGATGGGCTCATAATCGTCGTTTTCGGGCATGAGCCAGATTTGACCGTTCCGGCGGCGGAGCCGCTTGACGGTGGCTTCATCTTCAATTCTCGCCACCACGATCTGCCCGTCGTCGGCGTTCTGCTGGGGACGCACGACGACCTTATCGCCGTTGAGGATGCCCGCGTTTATCATACTGTCGCCCCGGACCCGCAGGGCAAAGCAGCCGGGGTCGCTCCAGGGCATGGTGCCCTCCTGGTTTTCCACCGCCAGAATGGGCACGCCCGCCGTGACCACGCCCACGATGGGGATCTGACCGGGGCGAACGCCGGTAACCAGTGCACGCTTGCGGCCCTTGGCACCGGGGGACTGGAGCAGACCCTTATCCTGAAGGGCCTGGAGGTGGTAGCTGACGGAAGCTGTCGAGCGCAGGCCCACCGCCGCGCCGATCTCCCGCACGGAGGGGGAATAGCCATTCTCCTGGATAAATTGGTTGACATAATCCATAATCAGTTCCGCTTTGTTGCTGGTTCTGGGCATACCGATTCCTCCCCTTGAGAATTGTGTATTTATAATAGCACAAATGAGCGGGAAAAGAAAGGGCAAAATCGAAAAAATTTTCGGATTTGGGCGTAAAATTTTCCCGATACGCATAGGATGGTCAGTGAGGTGATGAGATGGAAGATCGGGAAACGAAGGTCTGGCAGCGGGTTTTCGCCGGGCCCGGCGGACAGGGGCCAATGGAACTGCGGCCCCTGATACGGTGGGCGGCAGAATCGGCGGCGGTGTACCGGGGGTTGATGACGGGCGGAAAACACCGGGAGCTGCTGCGCAAGCTTTACGAAGAGGAGCTGGCAAATCTCGCCTGCCTGCGGGGAATGGCGATCCTTTCCGGCGGGGCGCAGGAGACGCCGGGAAAGCTGTCCATTGGCAGGGAGCCTGCGGAAAAGGCTCTGGAAAAATGCTACCACCGGACCCGCCGTGCCATGGTAGAATACACCGCCCGCTCCGCCGAGCCGGAATATGGCGCAGTATTCCGCACCCTGGCCGACCGTGCCCAGGAGCAGTGCGCACTGATCGCCCAGCTGATTGGCACACTGGGGAGGTAGATGGTTGTTTTGCGGTTTGTCTGCGGCTATGCCGCATCCCTTCAGCACAAGGCACTAAGTGGCTGTAAGTCGCTTTGCTCCAACAGCCACTAAGCCCCGGGTGCTCCCGCACCAGTGCAATACACGAACATTTACACTCCCGGCGTACGGATATGGAAATTATCCTAAAAACTTATAAGATGGCCAAAAAATATGCACAAATCCCAGCATATCACGGGTTCCAAAATCGGAAAATCCCCGTTTTTTCGGGAATAATATGATAGGATACCTATAATTATTTATATGGTCATATAACCATGTATCGCAATTTTAAAACCATATTTATCCGCCATTTCGGTAACGTTTTACCGAATTTGTGCGCAAGTTGTAAAATTAATCCTGTTTTCCGCAAAAATCCAGGATATTTTTGTGCCGAATGTCCAAAATACGGAGTTTTTTTGCATTTTCGTCAATTGACCGCCGGACATATATCTGCTATTATAATGTCACAACCCAAGGAAACACGCGTGAAGATTTCCCGAAAGGAGGTAACAAAATGAATTGGGCTGCAATCATCTGGCTGGTGCTGATCGTTGTCTTTCTGATCGTCGAAGCGTCCACGGTGACGATGGTCTCCCTGTGGTTCGCGGCAGGCGCGATGACCGCTCTGCTCATCAGCCTTCTGAACGGAGCCGTCTGGCTCCAGGTCACTGCTTTCCTGGCGGTGTCGGCTATCCTGCTGACGCTGCTGCGGCCCCTGGTCCGCAAGTATGTGACCCCCAAGCTCACCCGCACCAACGTAGACGCTGTCATCGGCTCCACCGGACTTGTCACTGTTGCCATCGATAACGTGGCTGCCGTGGGTCAGGTGAAGCTGGGTGCCATGGTCTGGACCGCCCGGAGCACCTCCGGCGATCCCATCCCCGAGGGCACTCTGATCCGGGCCGACCGGATCGAGGGTGTGAAGGTATTCGTCTCCCCCGCAGAAGTAACCGCAAATGTCTGATTTTATCCGTAGGGGAGGGTCTTCTTAGCAGCCGTTGCAGCGAAGCTGCTTACGGATGCTTAGTGCATAGCTGACCCTCCCGGGCATCCGCAGGATGCCATGGCTCGAAGAGCCATAAAGAAAACCATTGAACGCCTGCGGCGTTGCGATGCTTCGCATCGCCGGGAGGGTCAAGACCCTGCCCTACAAGATATTTTATAGGAGGTAACTTATGATTTGGTTCATCTTGGCACTGGTTCTCATCGCATTTATCGTCGCCATCAGCAACATTGCCGTCGTCCAGCAGTCCCGGGCATATGTCATTGAGCGTCTGGGCGCGTTCCACGAGGTCTGGGGCGTGGGACTGCATTTCAAGGTCCCCTTTATCGACCGCATCGCCCGCCGTGTCTCCTTAAAGGAGCAGGTGCTGGACTATCCCCCGCAGCCTGTTATCACCAAGGATAACGTCACCATGCAGATCGATACCGTCGTTTATTTCCAGATCACCGATCCCAAGCTGTACGCCTACGGCGTGGAGCAGCCCATGGCGGCTATGGAGACCCTGACCGCCACTACGCTCCGTAACATCATCGGCGACCTGGAGCTGGATCAGACCCTCACTTCCCGTGACATCATCAACACCAAGATGCGCGCCATCCTGGACGAAGCCACCGACCCCTGGGGCATCAAGGTCAACCGTGTGGAGCTGAAAAACATCCTGCCCCCCGCCGACATTCAGAGCTCCATGGAAAAGCAGATGAAGGCCGAGCGTGACCGCCGTCAGGCAATCCTCCAGGCCGAGGGCCAGAAGAAGTCCGCCATCCTGATCGCGGAAGGCGAGCGGGAATCCGCGATTCTGCGTGCCGACGCAGAGAAGCAGGCCGCCATCCTGAGAGCGGAAGCCGAGAAGCAGGCCGCCATCCTGAAAGCCGCCGGTGAGGCCGAAGCCATCCGGGAAGTCCAGCAGGCTTTGGCCGACTCCCTGGCAATGCTGAACGAGAAGGCCCCCAGCGACGCTGTCCTCAAGCTGAAATCCATCGAAGCCATGCAGAAGGTGGCCGACGGCAAGGCGACCAAGATCATCATTCCCAGCGAGATGCAGGGCCTGGTTGGCCTGGCCAACGGCATCGTGGAGGGCGTGAAGGAGTAAGCTATGAACCGCTTACAAAAGATTTTGCTGGCCGCCCTTGTGATAGGGCTGCTGACAGCGATCATTCTTACCTGGGGCAGTATCGGCAGCGCAGTGCTGGTCTTCTGCCTGATGATGGTGGGCGCAAGCCTGCTGTACCAGCGGTTCCTCAATAACCACGACCAGGATTCCTGGGATACGGAGTGAAATTATGGCACAAACAGAAGACAGATTTATCAAGACCTTTTCTCAGGGCGTTATGAATGTCACAGAGATCTGGGTCGACAAAGCCACCGGTGTGAACTACCTGTTCCATGCCAGCGGCTACGCAGGCGGCCTGACGCCCCTGCTGAAGCCCGACGGCACCCCGGTAGTCACCCCCATTCGTAATTACCCGGAATAACCCGCAGCCCACCCCCAGGAAATTGGGGGTGGGTTTTATTGCGGAAAATTCCTTTCTATCCCCCCTCTTTGTGCACAATCCACCGATTATTCCCGGAAAAACTATGAAAAACATCCCCTTGTTGATCCTCTGAAAATAAGGTATACTGGACATAACCATTAGGTAACCGATGAATAAATCGGCAAGAGTGGATGGCGAGAGATTTTGGCTCAAATCAAAGTTTGAAAAACGCAGGAATAGTATATGTATTTCAAGTTTTTCAAACTGCGGAGTTGGGCCAAAAGAGCCGCCAGCAACCGCAGACGATTTATTCAGCGGTTACTTAGGAAGGGATGTTATACGCTATGCACGCAAAACGAACCTTTACTTCCGAACAGCTGCACTATCTGCGGGTGCTGAGCAAGCAGTACCCCACTGTCCAGGAGGCGGGTACGGAGATCATCCGCCTGCGCTCCATTTTGAATCTGCCTAAAGGCACCGAGCATTTCATGTCTGATATTCACGGTGAGCACGAGGCCTTCCTTCACATCCTCAACTCCGGCTCCGGCGAGACCAAGGAGAAGCTGACCGAGTGCTTCGGCCTGACCATGGGCCAGTCGGAGATCAACGACCTGGCTACCCTGATCTATTACCCCAAGGCTAAGCTGGCCCTGATCGCCGACACCGGCGACGATCTGGACGAATGGTACCGCATTACCCTCCACCAGCTGATCCAGTTCGCCCGGTTCGTTTCCGGCAAGCACACTCGCACCGTTGTGCGCTCCTACATGCCCGCAGGCTACCGGGAGATCATTGACGAACTGATGTACCTGTGCGACGAGACAGGTGCCCGCCAGGGCCAGTATGACAGCATCATCGATACCATCGTTCAGATCGGACAGGCCCCCGACGTGATTCAGGCCATCTGTGTGGTCATCAAGAGCCTGACCGTTGACCATCTGCACATCGTGGGCGACATTTTCGACCGGGGCCCCCGGGCAGATATCGTCATGGATTCCCTGATGGGCGTTCACAGCGTGGACATCCAGTGGGGCAACCACGATGTTCTGTGGATGGGCGCGGCCTCCGGCTCCCGGACGCTGGTGGCTACGGTGCTTTCGAACTCCATCCGCTACAACAATCTGGACGTGATCGAGACCGGCTACGGCATCTCCCTGCGGCCCCTGTCGGTCTTTGCCAACGAGGTCTATAAAAACTGCGACACCAGCCGTTTCCATGTGAAGCTGAACAACGACGACGCGGACCAGTACACCGAGAAGGACAAGCTTCTCTCCGCCCGGATGTACAAGGCCATCACCATGATCCTCTTCAAGCTGGAGGGCCAGAAGCTGATCCGCCGCCCCGAATTCGGCATGGCAGACCGGCTGCTCCTGGACCACATCAACTATGAAAATAAGACCATCAACATCGGCGGCACCGTGTATCCTCTGGAGGACTGCGACTTCCCCACGGTAGACCCCGCCGATCCCTACACCCTGACCCCTGAGGAAAACCAGGTCATCGACCAGCTGACGGACTCCTTCCGCCACTCGGAGAAGCTCCAGCGGCACGTCCGGTTCCTCTATTCCAAGGGCGGCCTGTACAAGGTCCACAACGGTAACCTTTTGTTCCACGGCTGCATCCCCATGACGGAAGACGGAAAGCTGCTGACCTTCGACATCGGCGGCAAGCGGCGCAGCGGCCGGGAATTCCTGGACTTTGCCGAGCGCGTCGCCCGAAAAGCCTGCTACGACAAGTGGGGCTCCCCCGAGCGGCAGTACGGCCTGGACTTCCTGTGGTGGCTGTGGGCAGGCCGCAACAGTCCCATCTTCGGCCGGGACCGGATGACCACCTTCGAGCGGCGGTTCATCAAGGACGAAAGCACCTGGACAGAGCCGAAAAACGCCTACTACACCTACTACCAAGACAGCACCGTCTGCGAGATGCTGCTGCGGGAATTTGGTCTGAGGGGCCCCCACTGCCACATCATCAACGGTCATGTGCCTGTGAAGGTGCGCAAGGGTGAAAGCCCCGTGAAGGGCGGCGGACGGTTGATCGTCATCGACGGCGGCTTCAGCAAGGCCTACCAGCCCACCTCCGGCATTGCGGGCTACACCCTGATCTTCAACTCCCGCCACTTCCGTATCGTGTCCCACCAGCCCTTTACCGGGAAATACAACGCCATCCATAAAAATGACGACATCGAAAACGACAGCGTGGTCTTTGAAAAGCTGGACAGCCGTATGAAGGTTGCCGAGACCGACGAGGGCCGGGAGCTGCAGGAACGGGTAGACGACCTGCTCCTTCTGCTGAACGCCTACCGCTCCGGTGCCATTATTGAGCAGCACAAGTCATAATTTCGCACCAAAAAACCGGAACGTGAAAAATCACGTTCCGGTCATTTTGTTATTTTTTCCGGTACTCGCCCTTGCGGTCGAATTTAATGGCGGCGGTGACGGTGATGGCGATATTGGCGATCAACGCCAGGATGGCCTGCCACAGAAGCAGGTCGAAGGCCTTCCACACCGCGTCCATAGGCTCCAGGTTGGCGAAGCCATTGCCGGAGATCCAGGCGATCAGCAGCAGGAGCAGGCCCAGGCCCCCCAGCAGCATGCCTGCCAGACGCTGGGTGAACCGCCAGGCCTGGACGCTGCCCATGCCGAAATAGCAGCGGTAGCCGAAATAATAGTTGGCCTCCTTGGGGGAGAAGAACAGGTACGCCAGGCCCAGCACCAGCAGCACGATGGGGCCGATGAGGACAGCCACCCGGCACAATGCCGCGACGCTGCCGAAGATATCGCTCAGCTCCGGAAGCAGGGATGCCGGATCAAAGCCGTTCAGGATCTCCTTGAAGGACTCCGCATCCAGCACAGCCTCGGTGGCCGCAGTGGGGTCCAGAACGGTGGTAGGGTCGGTTGCCAGGATTGTTTCGAGGGTTTCCGTGGCAGCCGTGGCTATGGTAGGGACAGTGCTCATTATTTTTCCTCCAGGAATTTGCTGATCTCACGCATGAAGCTGCCCGCGTCCTGGAACCGGTGGTAAATGGACGCGAACCGGATGTAGGCCACCTCGTCCAGAGGCTTCAGCCGCTCCATGACCATCTCACCCAGCTTGTCGGTGGAAATTTCCCGCTCCAGGGTGTTCTGGATAGTCTGTTCGATCTCGGTGGTGATCCTGTCCAAGTCGGTAACATCCACTTTCCGCTTGTCAAAGGCGCGGATCATGGAGTTCAGGATCTTATTGCGGTCAAAATTCTGCCGGGAGCCGTCCCGCTTCACCACAATGATGGGCAGGCTCTCCACGATCTCATAGGTAGTAAACCGGCGCTGGCAGCCCATACACTCCCGGCGGCGGCGGATGCTCATGCCATCCTCGCTGTGGCGGGAGTCAACGACCTTGCTGTCCTGGTCGCCGCAAAACGGACATTTCATGTGAAATCCTCTCCCTTTTCGTAGGTTATTTTCACATTATAACAGAATATGGAATCCATGTCCAGCTTTTTTTATTCGACCCCGTACGCCGGGATTCGCGGTTGCGCTTTGGGCCGAAATGGTGTAGAATAAGGCTTGTGCAAGTTAGGAATGAGGAGTGAGGAATGCTCCGGGACAATTCCTAATTCCTAACTCCTGATTCCTAACGCAAAGAAGGTGTTTCCTATGACAAAGAAGCAGCTATACCTCCTCTGGGGTGTTCTCTTTATTATTTGCGCGGGGCTGGGATTTATCCCGGAACCGGAGGGGGCTGTGCGGATTTTCCTAACCGTGCTGTCTGTTGCATTTTTCCTTCCCCCAGCGGTACTGGTGTACCGGGCCATGAAGGAGCACGACCGGGCGGAGCTGATGTTGGTGCGGAACCTCTCCGCCGCTTCCCTGGGCCTGACGCTGGTGACGCTGGTGCTGAACGTGGCCGCTGCCATGAGCTCCGAGACCCTGGGCAACATCCTCCACACCGTTCTGGTGGTGGTGTCCACCCCCATGATCTGCAGCAATTTCTGGTTCCTGAGCCTGTTCCTCTGGGCCTGCCTGCTTATGGTCACCCTCCAGCAGCGAAAATAAATCAAATGAGGAGTTAGAAGTTAGGAATGAGGAATGGATATTCCAGAAAATTCCTAACTCCTAACTCCTCATTCCTCACTCTAAGTAACCGATGAGTAAATTGGAAAGAGTGGATGGCGAGAGATTTTGGCTCAAATCAAAGTTTGAAAAAACGCAGAAATACTGTATGTATTTCAAGTTTTTCAAACTGCGGAGTTGGGCCAAAAGAGCCGCCAGCAACCGCAGACGATTTATTCAGCGGTTACCTAATTAAACGCCGCGTTGTCGAAGGTGATGATAACGTGGTAGATGGCCGTGCCCATGGCATTGAGGTGGTCTTCGATGGTCTTTCGGATGTCCTTTTCCTGGCCCTGGAGGTCGGAGGGGAGGGCCACGTCGAAGATCAGGTTCATATGCCGCTTGCCCTGCACCATGCGGAAATCGTGGAGGGTCAGCCGGGAGTCCCGCTGCCGCAGCAGGCCGGCGCACAGCTCCTTCAGCCGGGTCAGCTCCGGGTCGTCGGTAATGACGGGATCATAGTGGATCACCAGATGTACATTGTGGCTGCGCAGGCATTCCCGCTCCATGTCGTCGATCAGCTCGTGGCAATCCAGAGGATCCTCGCTGCGGTCCATCTCCACATGGAGGGTGGCAAACCGCTGGCCGGGGCCGTAGTCGTGAACCATCAGGTCGTGATAGCCCAGCACCTTGGGCTGGACGGCAATGTAGTCCACGATCTGCTGGCGCAGCTCCGGGTTGGCATTCTCTCCCAGCAGCGGGGAAATGGTCTCCTTTGCCAGGTTCCCGCCGCTCCACAGGATGAACAATGCCACCCCCAGGCCCATCCAGCCGTCCACTGGCACACCGGAGAAACGCTCAATGAGGGACGCAAGCAGCACTGCCCCGGTGGCGATGCAGTCGTTACGGCTGTCGGCAGCGGTTGCCGCCAGGGTGGTGGAGCCGATGTACCGGCCCATTTTGGTATTGAACAGGCACATCCACAGCTTTACGGCGATGGACCCGATCAGCACCCCCGCCGCGGCCAGGGTGAATTCCACCGGCGCGGGGTTCAGGATCTTCTCCACCGAGGACTTTGCCAGCTCGAAGCCGATGACGATCACCAGTGCCGCCACCGCCAGGCCGCTGAGATACTCGAACCGGGCGTGGCCGTAGGGATGCCCCTCGTCGGCGGGCTTTCCTGCCAGTTTGAAGCCCGCCAGGGTCACGATGGAGCCGGTGGCATCGGACAGGTTGTTCAGGGCATCGGCGGTAATGGCAACGGAGCCGGTGAGGGTACCCACCAGCAGCTTTCCCAGAAACAGCAGCACATTGCACCCGATGCCCACCGCGCCGCTTAAGGAGCCGATGGCATTTCGGACGGTGGGATCCTTCGGATCCCGGTAGTTGTTCACAAAAAGTTTCAAAAGCAGATTTGTCATAAAAATCCCCTTAAAATGACTGTTTCCCCAACTCTACTGCCGGTAGAATTGGGTTTTCTACCATAAGTGGGTAAGTTTTCCCGGCAGTCTCCCGGAAAAGGCGTGACTTTTCGGAAAAACTGCGGTATGATAATGCAGTAATTCCCTGCGGATTATTATACCGCAGAATCCATATTTTGTCTATCACGGAGTGTAAAAAACATGAGCTATCAGATTATTACCGATTCCTGCTGCGATTTTACCGAGCAGCAGTACCAGGAGCTGGGCGTTGCCTGCGCTCCTCTGACCGTCCTGTACAAAGGCGAGAGCCACAGCAACTTCTCCGATCCCGCTGCCGTCAAAGCATTCTATGACGAGCTGCGCTCCGGTGTGACCGCCACCACCTCTGCTGTCAATCCTGACGGCTGGGCTGCCATCATGGAGCCCGCCCTGAAGAACGGTGAGGATGTGCTGGCCATCTGCTTCTCCTCCGGCCTCTCCACCACCTACCAGTCCGCCGTCATCGCTGCCAAGGAGCTGCGGGATGCCTACCCCGAGCGGACCATCAACGTTGTGGACTCCCTCTGTGCCGCTCTGGGCCAGGGCCTGCTGGTGTGGCTCGCCTGCAAGAAGCGGGACGAGGGCATGAGCCTGTCCGAGCTGACCGCCTGGGTGGAAGCCAACAAGCTGAACGTCTGCCACTGGGTCACCGTGGACGACCTGAGCCACCTGAAGCGGGGCGGCCGCATCAGTGCCACCACCGCCATCGTAGGCACCATGCTGAACATTAAGCCCGTCATTTTTGTGGACAACGACGGCCACCTGATCAACACCGCCAAGGTTCGGGGCCGTAAGGCCGCCATTGACTTCCTGGCGAAGAAGCTGGGGCAGACTGTCACCGACAAGGAGACCGTGTTCATTGGCCACGGCGACTGCCCCGAGGATGCCGCCACGCTGGAGGCTATGCTGAAGGAGCAGTACGGCGTAAAGAACGTCATCACCGGCTACGTCGGCCCCGTCATCGGCGCACACACCGGCCCCGGCGTTCTGGTTCTGTTCTTCATGGGCACACAGCGATAAACCGATAAGCGGAAGGGCGATCCCTTCCGCTTTTTTCTTGCAACCCGCCGGGATTTATGCTACACTGAATAGGATCCAATGTGGACAATATTGCGCTGCATCCGCAGAAGCGGAGCGGCAGCAGGAGGAATTGAATATGAAACACAAACTCGATGTGCGGCGCATGACGGAGCTGGCATTGCTGATGGCTGTCGTCCTGGTCATGGCCTACACGCCGCTGGGGTATCTGAGAACCCCCTGGGGGCTGCCCATCACCCTGATACCTGTGCCCGTAGTGGTGGGAGCCATCGTCATGGGCCCCAAGGCAGGAGCCTTCCTAGGCCTGGTATTCGGCCTGACAAGCTTCTTCAAAACCTTTGGCGATTCGGGCATGGGCCCGCTGATGCTGGAAGCCAACCCCGTTGGCTACTTCATCCTCTGCGTCGGCCCCCGGGTACTGGTGGGGCTGCTGCCCGGCATGCTCTATAAGGGACTGAAGCGGTTCGGGAAATACCGCACCCTGAGCCAGGCGGTGTGCTGCTTCCTGACCCCACTGCTGAACACATCTCTGTACATGAGCACCCTTTGGCTGCTCTTCTCGGACACCTGGCTGGCCTACAACGCCGTGGAAGGCTCTGGCTTCAGCCTGCTGATCCTGATGCTCAGCGGTGTCGCCGTCAACGGCATCGTGGAAGCCGTCGCCTGCCTGGTGCTGGGCACCGCGGTCTGCAAGGCCCTGATCCGGGTTTTGCACAGGAACGAAGCATGATGCCCATCCCAAAAATGATTCACTTTTGATGCACTTTTGCGCACAAGCATGATGCACCCTTTCTCTATACTGTTATTACAACAGCTAAGAGAAAGGGTGTTTTTATGTATATAAATCAAGACAACGGAAAACGCCGTGTCCATACCTTCATCCAGCAGGGCATTCTGGCGGGCACCGCAGGGCTGATGACCCTGGTGCTGGCGGTGAACCTGACCGGTTGCCTGCAGCAGGAGCCCCGGCAGACCTCCGAGCCCATCGCCACCCTCAGTGCCGATACCGAGGCACCGAAAATTCTGGGGGTGAAGGATTTGACCGTCCCCCTGGGCGGCACTGTCTCCTACCGGGAGGGGATCACCCTGACGGACAACGAGGACAGCGACCCGGTGCTTTCCGTGGACAGCAGCCGGGTAGACCTGACCCGGGAGGGCACCTACACCGTCACCTATACCGCCACGGATGTCTCGGGCAACACTGCCACCGCTTCCGCCGCCGTCACGGTGACGGCCCCGGAGAGCACCGAGGCAGACACCATCTCCCTGGCTGCACAGGAGGTGCTGGACGCCATCCTCACCGACGGCATGACCGTAAGGGAACAGTGCCGGGCCATTTACGACTGGGCCAGGGAGAACATCACCTACGGCGGCCACTCCGACCGCACCGACTGGCGGCAGACGGGCTATGACATGCTGATAAACCGCAAGGGCGACTGCTACGGCTACTTCGCCGCCACCAAGCTGCTGTTTGAGGAGCTTGGCATCGACAACATCGACGTGCAGAAGGTAAAACGTTCCGCCGACGACAGCGAGCACTATTGGAGCCTGGTCAGCCCCGACGGCGGCACCACCTGGTATCACTTCGACGCAACGCCCCGGGTGGGCCAGACCGAGGATCTGTGCCTGGTAACGGACACTTTCCTGGCCTCCTTTGACACCTACCACGACGACTGCCACAACCGGGACAAGTCCCTCTATCCCGCCACACCGGAGGGCTGGGTATGAGCCGGAACGTACTGGGGGTCATCGGCGGCTTAGGGCCTCTGGCTACCGCCCGGTTTCTGGAGCTGGTGGCCCGGATGACCGACGCGGAGCGGGAACAGGATAACGTCAGCATGATCGTATACAATTTCCCCTCCATCCCCGACCGCACCGGCTATATTCTGGGCAGCAACCTGCGCTCGCCCCTGCCGGGGCTGCTGAGCGTGGGCCGGGAGCTGGACCGGCAGCAGGTGCGCTGCATCGCCATTCCCTGCGTCACCGCCCACTTTTTCTATGAGGAGCTGACCGAGGGCCTGCGCAGCCCCATCCTCCACGGCATTCGGGATACGGTGGCCCACCTGAAAGAAAACGGCGTTTCCTCCACCGGGATTATGGCGACAGACGGCACCATCATTTCCGGCCTGTTTTCCCAAGAGCTGTTAAAAGCGGGTATCCGCCCCGTCCTGCCCACAAAACCCCGGCAGGCGGACGTGATGCACCTGATCTACAACAACATCAAAGCAGGAGAAGCCCCAGAAATGGAGCGTTTTGCCGCCGTGGAGGAAGAACTGCGCAGCCGGGGCGCGGAAACCATCATTTTAGGCTGCACCGAGCTGTCCCTCATCAAACGGGACTTCCCCCTGAACCCCGGCTTCCTGGATTCCATGGAGGTGCTGGCAAAGAAAGCCATCGAGGAATGCGGAAAACCGCTGAGAAAGAAATACCAGTGTTTGATCACATAATGGCAAATCTTCGTTTTACAAATCACTTTCAGGGGTCGCTGTAGGAGAGGGTCTTGACCCTCCCCTACAGTGAAACCTGCAAGCAGCTCGCCAAACGATCATTTATCCATCAGATAACAAGGAGGCGCAGGCCATGCAGCGCAATATATTGGAATATCTGGAAGCCACCGTTCGGCGGGTGCCGGACAAGGGGGCCTTTGCGGGGGAGGAGGGCAGCATGTCCTTCCGGCAGGTCTACGACCAGGCCCGGGCCATCGGCTCTTACCTTTACCGGGCGGGCTGCTACCGAAAGCCCATCGTGGTGTTCATGAAGAAGCATCCCCGCACCATCACCGCCTTTCTGGGTGCCATCTACGGCGGCAACTACTATGTCCCCCTGGACGAGGAAATGCCCCGGGCCCGGATGGAGCTGATCCTGCAGTCCCTGGAACCGGGGATGCTGATCTGCGACGAGCATACGGAAGGACTGGCCCGGCAGCTGGCATATTCCGGGTGCATCCTCCGCTACGAGGAAGCGGCCTTCGGCATCATCGACGAGGAAATATTATCCCAAGTCCGGGGAAGGCAGCTGGACATCGACCCCATCTACATCGTGTTCACCTCCGGCTCCACGGGGGTACCCAAGGGGGTCATGGGCTGCCACCGCAGCGTCATCGACTACATCGAAAACCTCTGCGCAGTGCTGAAATTCGACGAGGATACAGTTTTCGGCAATCAGACGCCCCTGTATTTTGACGCCTGCCTGAAAGAGATCATCCCCTCCCTGAAATACGGAGCCACTACCCAGCTGATCCCGAAGCAGCTGTTCCTGTTCCCGGTGCAGCTGGTGGATTACCTGAACCAGAAGCAAATCAACACCCTCTGCTGGGTGGTGTCGGCCCTGACCATGATCTCCTCCTTCCACACCTTCGACCGGGTGAAGCCCAAATTCCTGCGGACCGTGGCCTTTGCCAGCGAGGTATTCCCCATCCGTCAGCTGAACGCCTGGCGGGCCGCCCTGCCGAAGACCCGGTTTTATAACCTCTACGGCCCCACGGAGACCACGGGCATCTGCTGCTGGTACGAAGTGACCCGCTTTCTGGAGGAGGGGGAGGCCCTCCCCATCGGGCGGCCCTTCCCCAATACGGAAATTATCCTGCTGGACGAAAACGGCCGCGTCCCCGCCCCCGGGGAGCAGGGAGAGATCTGCATCCGGGGCACCCGGCTGACCCTGGGCTACTACCGGGACAGGGAAAAGACCGACACCGCCTTCATCCAGAATCCGCTGCACGACCTGTACCCCGACAAAATTTACCGGACGGGAGACATCGGACGTTACAACGACCGGGGCGAGCTGCTGTTCGTGGCCCGGAAGGATCACCAGATCAAGCACATGGGCCACCGGATCGAGCTGGGGGAGATCGAAGCGGTGCTGTCGGCCCATCCCCAGGTTCGCAATGCCTGCTGCGTCTACGACCCCCAGCGGCGGAAGATCACCGCCCACTATACGGGCAGCGTCACCCCCGGCGAGCTGGACCACTACACCCGGGAGAAGCTCCCCCGCTACATGATCCCCGCCATCTTCCGCCAATTGACCGCCATGCCCCTGACACCAAATGGGAAGATCGACAGACATTTACTTTGTAGGGGAGGGTCTTGACCCTCCCGCCAAAAATCCGTCAGGATTTTTGGATTTCCCAAAGGGAAATAAATTCATTTTTTCGCCTTGCGGCGATGTGATTTTGCTTAGACAAAATCACCGGGAGGGTCAGCTATGCACTAAGCATCCGTAAGCAGCTTTGCTGCAACGGCTGCTAAGAAGGCCCTCCCCTACGAAGGGAGAAATTCACTATGCAAAAACTACTTACCATCCTGCAGGATCTCCACCCGGAGGTGGAGTTTGAGACCGCTGACCATCTCATCGACGATGGGATTCTGGATTCCTTTGACATTGTGACGCTGGTGGCCGAGATCGACGATGCCTACGGTGTAGCTGTCCCGGCCCAGGAGCTGATGCCGGAGAACTTCAACTCCGCCGGGGCACTGTACGCGCTGATCCAGCGGCTGCGGGACGAATGAGATGCGATTCACATCCCTGACCTTCGGCCTGTTCGCCGGGGCACTGCTGTTCCTGTACTACCGGGTGCCGGGGCGGGCGCAGTGGGCGGTGCTGCTTTTGGGAAGCCTAGTATTTTACCTCAGCGCGGGAGCGGAATACCTGCCCTTCCTGCTGCTGGCCGCGGCCACTACCTTCTTTGCCGCCCGGTTTATGGCGAAGCGAACGGAAAAGGCGGCAAAACGCCGGGCCCTGCTGCTGTGCCTTTTGGCGGATTTCGGTTTGCTGGCGGTGTGCAAGTGCGCGGGATATCTGCCCATGGGCATCTCCTTTTACCTGTTCCAGAGCGCAGGGTATGTCATTGACGTGTACCGGGGAACAGCAAAGGCAGAGGGGAATTTCCTGCGGCACGCCCTGTTTGTCTCCTACTTTCCCCAGCTGGTGCAGGGGCCCATCAGCCGCCATGGACAGCTGGAACCCCAACTTTTCCACAGCCACGAATATGACCCAAAGGAGGTTTCCTTCGGTATCCAACGAATGCTGTGGGGTGCCTTCAAAAAGCTGGTCATTGCCGACCGGGTTGCTCCCGCAGTGGTGGCTTTGAAGGAATGCCGCGGGCTGGGGTTCCTCCTGCTGACGGTCTTGTATGCCGTCCAAATTTACGCCGACTTCACCGGGGGCATCGATATAGCCTTGGGACTGAGCCGGTGCTTCGGCATCACCCTCCCCGAGAATTTCCGCAGCCCCTTCCGGGCCAAAAACACCGCCGAATACTGGCGGCGGTGGCACATCACCCTTGGCGAGTGGATGAAGGACTACATTTTCTACCCCGTGTCCGTCAGCGCGCCCATGCGGCGGCTCAGCAAGGCCGCCCGGAAGCGGTGGCCCAAATTCGGCAAACGGCTTCCCGTTTACGCCGCCAGCTTCGCCACCTGGTTCGTCACCGGCATCTGGCATGGGGTGACGCCCAATTTCCTGGTGTGGGGGCTGCTGAACTGCGCCGTGATCGTGATTTCAGAAGAGTTGACACCACTGTACAAAAAATTCCACAGCCGCTTCCGCCTGAAAGAGAAGAAATGGTATGGCGGCTTTGAAATTACGAGGATGTTCCTGCTGATGAACCTGATCCGCGCCTGTGACCTGTTCCCCAACGTGGGGGACTATTTCCGGCGGCTGGGTTCTCTGTTCACCCCCTGGACATGGGAATGTGCGCTCCCTGATTTGGGTCTGACGGGGCTGGACTGGGCCATCCTGGCCCTGGGCGTGGCCCTGATGCTCGGCCTGGGGCAGCTGCGGGATATTCAGGAAACGCTGTGGCAGCGGCCCGCCCTGCGGTACTGCCTGCTGTTCCTTTTGTTCCTGGCAGTGCTTCTGCTGGGCAAATACGGCGTAGGCTACGACGCGGCGGCGTTTATTTATAATCAGTTTTAGCCAAGCGGCGAAGCCGTATCCCTTCCCCCGGGGGAAGCGGTTGGGTGCTCCCGCACCAGCATATAAAATTTCGCTGTAACATTATGAAAAATGCTATGAAAAGATGTCTTTTTCTTCTATGCGTCCTTGTGGTTTTGGGCTTGCTGCAAGCCCTCCTTATCCCAAAATACATGGAAACCACCCCGGAGGGGGCGTTGGTGGGAGAATATTATGTCAACTCCGGCGGCAACGATGTGATTTTCATTGGCGACTGCGAGGTTTACGAAAACTTCTCCCCCGTCACTCTCTGGCAGGAATACGGCATTCCCTCTTACATCCGGGGCAGTGCCCAGCAAATGATCTGGCAGTCCTACTACCTGCTGGAAGAAACGCTGCAATACGAAACACCGAAGGTGGTGGTTTTCAACGTGCTTTCCATGAAGTATGACACCCCCGAAAGCACCGGCAGCCCCACCCGGCGGGAAGCCTACAACCGGATGACCCTGGACACCATGCGCTGGTCCCCCACCAAATGGAAGGCCATCGCCGCCTCCCTGACGGAGGAGGAACGGGAATGGGAGGGGCTGCTGACTTACCTGTTTCCCATCCTGCGCTACCACGAGCGGTGGAGCCAGCTGACAGCAGAGGACTTCGCCTACTGGCTCCGCCGGGACACGGTCTCCCACAACGGCTACCTGATGCAGACGGGCGTGAAGCCCATGACGGACAGCTACGCTTCCGCCCCGCTGGCGGACTACCGCTTCGGGGAAAACAGCTGGCATTACCTGGACAAAATGCGTCTCCTGTGCGAGGAAAAGGGTGTACAGCTGGTGCTGATCAAAGCCCCCACCCTGTACCCCATCTGGTGGTGGGAGTGGGACGCGCAGATCGCGCAATACGCCGAGGAAAACGGCCTTCTCTATCTCAACATGATTGAATCCATTGAAGACATTGGCATCGACTGGAACACGGATACCTACGACGCGGGGCTGCATCTGAACGTCTGGGGTGCGGAGAAGGCCGCCCGCTGGCTGGGGGAGGTTTTGCGGGAGGAATGCAATCTCCCCGACCGGCGGGAAGACGCGGAACTCTCCGCCACATGGTCAAAGAAGGTAGCTTTGTACGAGCAGGAAAAACAAAGTAGGGGAGGGTCTTGACCCTCCCGGTGATTTTGCCCATAGGCAAAATCACGCCGCCGCAGGCGGAATATTTTATTTTCCTTCGGAAAATCCGAAAATTGTTTCCAATTTTCGGCGGGAGGGTCAAGACCCTCCCCTACATCCTATTAGGAGGATTTTCTATGAAAAAATGGATCTTTTTTGTATTATGCTTCTCTATCTTTCTTTCCGGGTGCGGAAACAGCGCGGGAAAAGACTATGTTTTCGCCTATGAAGGAACAGAGATCCCCATGCACGCCCCGGCGGAGGGGATCCTCACCGCCCTGGGGGAGCCGGTGAATTACACAGAGACTCCCAGCTGCGCCTTTGAGGGGCTGGACAAGACCTACTACTTCGGCGGGTTCTACCTGACCACCTACCCCGGTGACAAGGGCGACTGCGTCAGCGGCCTGTGGTTCGCTGACGATTCCGTAACGACCCCCGAGGGCATCCGCATCGGCTCCACCCAGGCAGAGGTGGAAGCCGCCTACGGCACCGGGGGCTTCAACGGCACCAACGCTTATTTCCTGACAGGCGAAGGCATGAAGCTGTCCATCATCCTGATCAACGGCACCGTCGGCTCCGTGCAGTATGAGGCGGTTTTTTCGTAAATAAGTAGGGGCGACCCTTGCGGTCGCCCGGCTGCTCCCTCGCAGAGGGAGCCTTTTTATGCAATGCGTTCCGTATCGCAACCGGCGACCGAAAGGTCGCCCCTACGCGGGAACATCCCAAACTCCTAACTCCACTCTCCAAAAAAACGTTGATGCAAACATGATGCACTTATGGTATAATATCCCTTACGAGACAAGGAGGTAGAGAGAAATGGTACGAATTCTGGCTGTGGATGACGAGCGGCCCATTGCGGAGCTGCTGCGGCTGAGCCTGAGCCGGGCAGGGTACGAATGCGTCTGCGCCTATGACGGCATCGAAGCGGCGAACCTCATCGAAAAGGAACCCTTCGACCTGATCCTACTGGACATCATGCTCCCCGGCATCGACGGCTTCGAGCTGATGGATTACATACGCACCACAGGCATTCCCGTGATTTTCCTGACGGCCAAAAATGCCGTTTCCGACCGGGTGAAGGGCCTGCGGATGGGCGCGGAGGACTATATGGTAAAGCCCTTCGACATTCTGGAATTGCTTGCAAGAGTGGAGGGCGTGCTGCGCCGCCACGGAAAGCTGCAGACCACCCTGCAGGTGGGCGATCTGGAGATCAACACCCTTTCCATGCAGGTGATGCGGGGTGGAGAAGAAATTCCCCTGACCCGGAAGGAATATGAGCTGGCACTGCTGTTTGCCCGGAATGTGGGGGTGGTGCTGTCGAAAAACACCATTTACGAGCGGGTCTGGGGCGGCGAATACCCGGAAAACACCCGCACCGTGGAGCTGCACATCCAGCGGATGAAGAAAAAGCTCCACTGGGACGACCGCATCCGTCCGGTGTACGGCATGGGCTACCGGCTGGAGGGATAGTGCATGAGCTACCGTGTAAAGCTCATTCTCACCATCTCCCTGCTGATTGCCCTCTCTTTGAGCATCGGCGGAACCATCCTGATCACCGTCTCCTTTCAGGTGTCCCTGGACGCGGAGACCGACGCGGCCCTGCGCTCCTATGAATCCGTCCAGAGCACCCTGTATCTGCTGAACTCCATGGTGAGCCAGACGGATTACGAAAGCCTGTCCACGGCCCTCTCCCAAATGGCGGAGCAGAACATGGGCAACTGGCAGGCCCTGATCCTGCGAAGCGACAGCCAGGTGATCTACGAAAGCCGGGGCGAGGCCCTGGCCGTAGCCCAGCTGAGCCTTTCGGACACAGTCCAGTGCTGCTATTCCCTGGTGGACGATCTGTACGGCCACGGGCTGGTGGTGCTCAGCCGCATCACCGCCGGGGAGGAGCAGCTGACCCTCTCCGCCCGGTTCGATATGTCCCAGGTCTACAACGCCCGGCAGACCCAGCTGCGGCTGTACACGGTGGTGTACATCATCGTGGTGCTCTTCGGCACCGGAGCGGCGGCGGTGCTGTCCTTTGCCATGACCCGGCGGCTCCACCGGCTGACGGTAGCCGTGCGGAAGATCTCCGGCGGCGACCTGTCCACCCGGTCGAAGCTGAGTTCCCCCGACGAATTCGGACAGCTGTCCCGGGACTTTGACGCCATGGCGGACAAATTACAGGAAAACATCAGCCGCATGGAAACGGAAATGCAGCGGCAGGAAAGCTTCATGGGTGCCTTCGCCCACGAGCTCAAGACCCCCATGACCTCCATCATCGGCTTTGCCGACCTGCTGCGCCAGGGCAATCTGGACGAAAACACCCGGATCATGGCGGCGGACTACATCTATTCCGAGGGCAAGCGTCTGGAAAAGCTGTCCTTCAAGCTGCTGGATCTGATCCTGCTAAAAAAGGACGCCATCGTCATGCGGCGGGTGTGGCTTGCCAGCTATGTGGCTGAAATCGAGCGGGCACTGGCCCCCTCCTTAAAGAAAAAGGGCATCCGCCTGGTCTGCAAGGCGGAGCAGAAGCGGGTGGCACTGGAGCCAGACCTGGTGAAGTCCCTCCTTTATAACCTGATTGACAACGCGGGCAAGGCCATGGACGGGGAGGGCATCATCGCCGTCATGGCAACCGCCATCCCCGGGGGCTGCCAGTTCCAGGTAGCCGACAACGGCCGGGGCATGGAGAAGGAGGAGCTGACCAAGATCACCGAGGCCTTCTACCGGGTGGACAAATCCCGCTCCCGGAAGCAGGGCGGCGCGGGTCTGGGGCTGGCCCTGTGCAAGCAGATCGTAGAGCTGCACAACGGCTCCATCCACTTTGATTCCCAGCCCAGCAAGGGCACCCGGATCACCGTCACCCTCTACGGAAAGGAGGAGAAGCGGGTATGAAGCTGAAACAGGGCACCGCCCTTCTCCTGGCGGCGGTGCTGATCCTGCTGGGGGGCTTCCTGCCCCGGCTGGTGGGCAACGCCCAGGACATGGCCAGCATCGGCAAAACCGAATACGCCCAGCTGCGGCAGATCCACCTGGACATCGACACCCGGGACGGCGCGGAGCTGAACATGACCGCGAAGATCGCCATCCTGAAGGATTTCGCCGGCTCCCTGGAGCTTCCGGATTCCATGGCAGAGATGACCACCAAGGAGCTGAGGAACCTGGCCCAGGATACAGCCGCCCAATATTACGATGCGGGGCTGCTGCCTTACAGTCCCAAGTTCGATTCCACCGATATCGGCTGTCAGGCCTTCCTGGTCTACTGGGACAGTGAACGGGCCTGGAGCAACATCTACTGGCGCATAAGGGTAGCCTACAACGGCGGCGGTACGCTGGAGCTGATCGTGGATGATGAAACAGGCACCGTTTGCACCGTTTCCTTCCACGACAACATGGAACCCGACAGTGCCGATGGCTACATTTATGATGTCGGCACAGCCATAGAAACCTTCTGCCGGCTGTATCTGGAAGGACTGGGAGAGGAATTCAGCAAGTATGACCCGGAATCCGTTTCCAGAAAATATCAGAATGTTATGGCCTATGAGGGGGATACGGACTACTCCGCCGTCACCACCGAAATCTCCTGGGGCGACCTGATCTTTGGGGAGACCACCATCTTCTTTGCCGTAGACCCCCACGGGTTTTATACGGTCATTATTTAACCAAAAACCAACGCCGCAGCAAAATGCTGCGGCGTTTCCTTTGTATCAGAGTATTCAAAAATACAGCTCCGTTGCCACATTTCCGTGGACGTAGTAGCAGACGGCTTTTTTGACGAAATCCTCCGTCACGCCGAAGCGGTCGGCCAGCTCCCACAACTCGGTACAGCCCTGGGCCACCGCTTCGTCCAGGTCGTCCACCGGGATCAGGGCGGCAATGGCCCATTTGTTGGCCCGGTTCTCATGCCGCTGGCGGCAGTCCACGGCGGCGTAGATGTTGTAAAAGCTGCCGGTGACGCAGTGGCCGATCTCGTGGCCCAGGTGGACCCGCTCCTGCACGCCCCCGTCCCGAACGCTGTCGTCCATGCCGATGCAGCAGACACCGTTCTCATCCATCACGGACATGGAGCCGTTTTCCGGCATGGGAAAGGGAATAACCTCTATATTCTGTTGTTTCGCAAGATCATAGAGGGCGCGGATCTCCATGGCTACTCCTTCTTGTCCGCCTCCCGTTTTTTGATGAAGGCGGCAAACCTTTTCACCTCGTCGTACATGGCGTCGGTGATCTCCCCGTCGCCGCCGAAGAGGGCAAACTTGATATCCTCGTCACTGACAGCGTGCTTGCCGCCATCGGCAGGCACGTTTTCCGTATCCCGGCAGAGCAGATAATCCGTTGTGACACCAAAATATTCTGCCAGCTTCGCGGCGGTGGTACCATTGGGACTGCCGCCGTTCTTCCACTTGGCAACCGCGGAACGGTTCAGGCCGATCTCGGTACAGGCCTTGTAAACACTGATGCCCCGTTCGGCACATAACGCCTGAAATCTGTTAAAAAACACAAAAGTTCCCCCTATGCATTTGTGTATTTTGCAAGAAGATTACTTTAGTAGTCAAACTAAGGGTTGACAAGCTACTAAAGTAGCGTTATAATGCGAGCAAACGAGCTACTAAAGTAATCTCTTGGCTGGTATTTTTCTAATCAACATCAAAATCATACCACAAAAGATTACTGTAGTCAACTCAAAAACGATAAATAAGGCGACTTTTGTAGACTTATACAGAAATGAGAAGCCTGTTTCAGCGGAAATTCCATTCTGCTGTCGGAAAACAGCATACCACACATTCCGTCCAACAAAACGGGAACAATTCCCCTTGCCTCTCCCTTCGGGAGAGAGTATACCACACATATTATTTTTAGGAGGATATACTTATGAAAACACTGGAAATGCAGATGGAAGCCCTGATGCGGCTGTGTACCGCGGAGAAGGAGGCCGACTGGCAGAAGGCCAAGGCGGAGGTGATGGGCTACCTGTCCCGCACCCGCCAGCCCCTGCGGCTGGACCCGGAATATCTGGTGCGGGAGCTGCTGCTGGAGTTGGGAGCCCCGGACCACCTGGTGGGCCACCCCTATGTGGTGGAGGCCATTTTGCTGGTGGTGGAAAACCGGGCCGTCATCAACAGCATCACCTTCGGCCTTTACCCCCAGATCGCCGCCAAATTCGACACCACCGCCGCCCGTGTGGAGCGGGCCATCCGCCACCTGGTAGAAGTCACCTGGACCCGGGGCGACCTGAAGGTGCTCAACCGCTACTTCGGCAACACCGTAGACGCCTGCAAAGGCAAACCCACCAACGGCGAATTCATCGCAAGACTTTCCAATGTGGTAAGACAAAAAATGAAAGACGCCGCCGCATGATGAGAGTGAAGTGTGGAGAGTGAAGAGTGGAGTTATTTAAAAATTAGGAATTAGAAGTGAGGAATGTAACGAACACACGTGTCATCCCGAGCGAGTGAAACGAGTCGAGGGATCTTCGCACCGAAGTTCTGCTTTGCAGTATCGGTGGTGCGAAGATCCCTCGACTTCACTTCGTTCGCTCGGGATGACAAGCAAAAGGAGGAGCGTCTGCTCCTCCTGTTGATGCAATTATCCCTTTTCAATAATCAATTCCACAGACCCATCTTCCAGAGAATTGAATTCATCCAGATGGACATGGCTGTATTCAGGGACAGTTTCCTGTGCCAAGGTCAGACAAAGGCTGGCCAAAGATTTCAAGCCCTCTGCATTGGCCCGGATATGGACGGCACCATGATCCTCCCTGCAGATGATTTCAAAACCCTCTGTCCAAGTCAGGTGGATACTGCCATCATAGGGCTGAATCTCCACTTCTGCTTTCATTACTTCCCCTTCTCCTCCTCCGGCACAAAGTCCAGAGTAATGGATTTAAGCTTCGTCCGCAGCTGGGTGCATTTGACCCCGGCGGAGTCCAGCATCCGCTTGGAGGCCAGGGTGGCCATGGAGTCGGAATACTTGTCGGAAAGGTAGTAAACCTCCTTCACGCCGCTCTGTATGATGGCCTTGGCGCACTCGTTGCAGGGGAACAGGGCCACATACAGCTTGCTGCCCCGCAGGTCACGGCCGTTGGCGTTGAGGACGGCATTCAGCTCCGCGTGGACAACATAGGGATACTTGGTGTCATCACCCTCCCGCGCCCAGGGGTATTCATCGTCAGAGCAGCCCTTGGGCATACCGTTGTAGCCGGTAGAGATGATGATGTTGTCCTGGGATACGATGCAGGCACCCACCTGGGTATTGGGATCCTTGCTCCGCCGTGCCGCCAGCATGGCGATGCCCATGAAATATTCGTCCCAGCTGATATAATCCGCGCGCTTCATAATGTGGCCTCCTTCGCAGAATTGAAAATGAAAAATAAGGTGTCGCTTTGCGACTATTCTAATACATTTCCAAAGGAAATACAATAGCTTTCCATTTTCAACTTTCAATTTTCAATTCATTCAAAGAAGTCCTTCAGGTTATCGAAAAACTTCTTGATCTTGGGGGTCTCGCTGTGGACCATGGTGCCTTCCAGCTGGCGCAGGAGGTCTTTCTGCTCCTTGGTCAGGTGGGTGGGGGTCTCCACGACGACGGTGAACCGGTGGTTGCCCCGGCGGCGGGGGTTATTCACCTCGGGAATGCCCTTATCCCGCAGGACGAACTCCCGGCCCGTCTGGGTACCCTCGGGCAGGTCGTATTCCACCTTGCCGTCCAGGGTGGGCACCTGGATCTTCGCGCCCAGGGCCGCCTGGGTGAAGGAAATAGGCACCTCGCAGAGCACATCCCGATCCTCTCTTGTGAAGATGGGGTGCCGCTTGATGTAGATCTCCACCAGCAGGTCGCCGTTGGGGCCGCCGTTGGAGCCGACACAGCCCTCGCCGCGAACCCGGACGCTCTGACCCGCGTCCACACCTGCGGGGATCTTCACGTTCACCCGGTTGGTGCGGCGAACCTTGCCCTTGCCCTTACAGGTATTGCAGGGGTTCTTCACCATCTTGCCCCGGCCGGAGCAGGTGGGACAGGTAGTGGTGGACTGCATATGCATGCCCATGAAATTCTGAGTGGTGCGCACCTGGCCGGAGCCGTGGCACTGGGAGCAGGTCTCGATAACGCCGTCGGCGGAGCCGCTGCCGTTACAGACAGAGCAGTTCTCGATCCGCTGAGAGGCCACTTCCTTCTCACAGCCAAAGGCCGCTTCCTCGAAGGTCAGCTCCAGCCGGGCCATGACGTTCTCGCCCCGGCGGGGGGCGTTCTGGGCGGATGCCCGGCTGCTTCCGCCGCCACCGCCGAAGAATTCGCTGAAAATATCACCGAAATCGCCAAAGCCGCTGAAACCGCCGCCAAAGCCCGCGCCGCCGTAACCGCCGGCCCCCGCACCGAAGTTGGGGTCCACACCGGCAAAGCCGTACTGGTCATACCGGGCCCGCTTGTCGTCGTCGGACAAAACCTCGTAGGCCTCGCCTACCTCCTTGAACTTCTCCTCGGCTTCCTTGTCGCCGGGGTTCCGGTCGGGATGGTACTTCATGGCACTCTTGCGGTAGGCCTTCTTTATCTCCTCGGCACTGGCACCCTTCTCAACGCCCAGTACCTCATAATAATCACGTTTGTTTTCTGCCATTTTCGTATACCTCACGAAAAACATTGTAAGGGAGGGTCATGACCCTCCGCTACGGTGAAAAATCACAGATACACCAACAAGGGGCGGCAGCTTTGCCGCCCCTCGGGCTTATTTCTTAGTCAACAGTCTCGTAGTCAGCATCAACCACGCCGTCGTCGCCGGGCTGCTGGTAGTTACCGCCCTGTGCGCCGCCCTGGGGATTTGCCTGCTGGTACAGCTTCTCGGAGACCTTGTAGAAGGCCTGCTGTACTTCCTCGGTTGCGGCCTTGATGGCAGCAATGTCGGTGCCCTTGTTCACTTCCTTCAGCTTGTCAACGGCAGCCTGGATGGAAGCCTTCTCGTCAGCGGAGATCTTGTCGCCCAGCTCGTTCAGGGTCTTCTCAGTCTGGTAAACGGTCTGGTCAGCCATGTTGTGGGTATCGACCTCTTCCTTACGGGCCTTATCCTCGGCGGCGTACTGCTCAGCCTCGCGGACAGCCTTGTCGATGTCCTCCTGGCTCAGGTTGGTGGAAGCGGTGATGGAGATCTGCTGCTCCTTGCCGGTGCCCAGGTCCTTAGCGGAAACCTTCACGATACCGTTGGCATCGATGTCAAAGGTGACCTCGATCTGAGGCACGCCCCGGGGTGCGGGAGCGATGCCGCCCAGCTGGAAGCGGCCCAGGGTCTTATTGTAAGCAGCCATCTCACGCTCGCCCTGCAGGACGTGAACCTCAACGGAGGTCTGGCCGTCAGCGGCGGTGGAGAAGATCTGGCTCTTGTGGGTGGGGATGGTAGTGTTCCGGTCGATCAGACGGGTGAACACACCGCCCATGGTCTCGATGCCCAGAGACAGGGGGGTAACGTCCAGCAGCAGGATATCCTGCACATCGCCGGTCAGCACGCCGCCCTGGATGGCTGCGCCAACAGCGACGCACTCATCGGGGTTGATGCCCTTGAAGCCTTCCTTGCCGGTAATGGTCTTGACGGCCTCCTGGACAGCGGGGATACGGGTGGAGCCGCCAACCAGCAGGACCTTGTGCAGGTCGGATGCCTTCAGGCCGGCATCGGACATAGCCTGACGGACGGGCTTCATGGTGCGCTCGACGAGATCAGCGGTCAGCTCATTGAACTTGGCGCGGGTGATGGTCACGTCCAGGTGCTTGGGGCCGGTAGCGTCAGCGGTGATATAGGGCAGGTTCACGTTGGTGGAGGTAACGCCGGACAGCTCGATCTTGGCCTTCTCAGCAGCCTCCTTCAGACGCTGCATGGCGACCTTGTCGTTTGCCAGGTTGATGCCCTCGGCCTTCTTGAACTCGGCAACCAGGTAATCCATGATCCGCTGGTCGAAGTCGTCGCCGCCCAGACGGGTGTCACCCGCGGTAGCCAGAACCTCGATGATGCCGTCGCCGATGTCCAGGATGGACACGTCGAAGGTACCGCCGCCC
>JAFTXW010000056.1 GCA_017461445.1 Oscillospiraceae bacterium | reverse complement strand
AGCGGTTAAGACACCGCCCTTTCACGGCGGTAACATGGGTTCGATTCCCGTACGGGTCACCATGACGCGCAAATACGAACCCTGCACATCGTGAGGAATGATTTGCGTTCACTGAAAGAATCCCACCTGAGTAATCAGGTGGGATTTCTTTTGCTCAAATTACTTTTTATCCCGCGGTTTTCCTGATAAGACAGGATAATCCGCGGGATTTTTCTTTTATGACACAGGAACACTCTCTGCCATCCGGAATATGCTTTCCTCGGACACAGCTTCAGGAGAGTATTCAATCACACTGCTGATTTCCGGCGACATGGTCCAGCAGAGGTAGGATCGGTTTTGATAAGGTACAATAAGTTGCGCAAAAGAGCCGCTGATGCGTAACTGCATCAGCGGCCTTGTGCGCAATTTGGTTAGATGGAAAACGCAACCAGAACGATGTCCTTGCCGGTCTTCTTGCTAAGCAGCTGCTCCAGCTCGGTGATCTTAGCCAGTGCTTCGGCATCCTCGCTCAGCGCGGCATATTTCACAGGGCTGTAGGCAACCAGGGCAACATCTTTGCCGGTCTTGGCAGCCAGTTCCTTTTCCAGAGCGGTGATGGATTCCAGAAGATCCTCACGGCCATTCAGATTGGTGTAGTTATTCATATTGTTGTATCCTTTTCTTTATCCGTATGTGAATTCTTCGCCTAAAGAAAACGCGGATTTTGTGAGTACTGTACCGGGTTGGACGATCAGGAACTGTTCATCCCATTGCCCGGAAACCAATTTCTCCAGAATGCGGTTGCTGCCCTCCACATAGTCCAGCTCACAGCGAATCAAATCCGCTTGTTTCTGAATTGACTCCACATAGCTTTCCTCGTAGCAGTCGAATACACCGGTATCGATAATGTCTGCGTGGGTGTAGTCCGCGAACCACATGCCGAAGATTCCGACGCCCCGCTCCATACCGTACTCCCGGCACAGGTTATCCAGCATCCGCTGCACATTGACTCCGCCACATTCACTGTCACGGAAATACATATGCCCCCGTTGCTTCAGGTTGCCCTGCTGCGCATCCGTCCGGGTCAAAAGCATCGTGATGCAGTCATCCAAATTGGGAATGACAAGCCGCTGCCTGGCACAGATGTTATCCAGTGAGCCGCCGCAGTAACCCATGGCGATCAGGACGGTAGTCATGGGTTCAGGCAAAGCATGCAATGTATCCAGAAGACTTTGGCGCATATTTTTCGGCTGCGCGTGAAGCGTTCTGTCCAGCGCATACACCGGGAAATTCGTCCCCATTTTTACTTGTGCTGCTTCCAGGTGGCTTTCCAGGGAATCACAGCAGACGATGCAAGTGTGGTCCACGGATTACTCGGAAATGGTCTTTACAAAGGAATATTCGGTATCCGCAACAATGTCGGTAGCATCGACGCCGGTCTGTGCGTATTCCTCGCCAATGTAGAATGCCCAGTATGCCTTTTCGGTGTCCCAATCAGCGGTAATACCGTTGACGGAAGTGACATACAGGCCATACTCACTCTCATCACCTGCGATCAGTTCCACAGCCAGCAGAGCTTCACCAACAGTCTTTGCATCGGTATTGACCTGGAACTTGGTAACAGTGCCGTCCACGTCCTTAACGGTGACATAGATGGTGGTTTCGCCTTCACCCAGCACAGTATAGGAAATGGTCTTGACCATCTCATAGGTAGCACCTGCGGTGATTTCGGTGGAATCAACACCGGTCTGTGCATACTCACCGTCGATGTAGAATGCCCAGTAAGCATTTTCGGTTGCCCAGTCAGCAGTAATGCCATTGACGGTAGTGACCATCAGACCCCAGTCACTCTCGTCGCCGGAAACCAGTTCCAGAGCGACCAGTGCTTCGCCCACGGTGGTGGCATCGGTATGGATTTCGTACTTGGTAACGGTGCCGTCCAGATCCTTGGCGGTGAAGTAGAAGGTGGTTGCACCCTCACCCATCACGGTGTAGGAAATGGTCTTGGTGAAGCTATAAGTAGCACCATCAGTCAGTTCAGTAGCATCGACACCGGTCTGTGCATACTCACCGTCGATGTAGAATGCCCAGTAAGCATTTTCGGTTGCCCAGTCAGCGGTGATGCCGTTGACGGTGGTAACCATCAGGCCCCAGTCGCTCTCGTCACCTGCGATCAGACCTTCTGCCAGCAGAGCTTCGCCGACAGTGGCTGCTTCGGAGGTGTACTCAAAAGTGGTTTCGGTGCCATCCAGATCTGTCACTACGACTGTGAAATTGGCACCGACGCTGTCGGATGCTGCGGGGGTGGATTCTACGGAAGGCTGGGTGGTGGAGGTGGAATCAGGCGTGTCGGTGCCGCCGCAGGCAACCAGGGACAGAGCCATCACCAAAGCAAGTAAAAGCGCGATGATTTTCTTCATGTTCATTACTCTCCTTATATGATATATTTCCCTTGGCCGGATCTCGCGGCGTATGTATGTTGGGAACACGGTCTGTCTTTTCCGACTATACTGGGCATCTTTCTTTTCTCAATTGCGGCACTGAAAGAAGAAAGATGCCGTGTGTTCACGGCGGCGGTCACGTACAGGATTCGCACCTGTTTGACAGATCGTGCAGATCTCATAGCGTTGCTATGCAGATTTTGCTGTTAAGGGCACCTCTAAAAACTCACCTTTTGCGATTTAGCCGGATCTTTGCACCCAACTTCTCGTTTTGTAAAGTTCGCAATACGCAAAGTATTCCGAACTTTACAAATCTTAATTTGGGCACAAATCTCTCGCCTAAATCATCAAAAAAGAGTTTTCAGTGGATGCCTGCCATCTTTGCCGCAGTGTTGCCCCGGAAGGGCAATCACCGGAAGAAGGGGGGAGTACTTCCGGACATCCGGGACAACAAAAACTGCGGCAACTCCCGAAGGAATTGCCGCAGCCGTTTTTCCGCGTCAAAGACCACCGCAGTCCGTACTTGCAGACCCCGGTGTGGTTCACATCGTTTAAGCAGTTCTCCTGACTTGCGCTTCTTAGGTTTTGCATGGCCTTCTCAGGGAAACCCCAATGACCGGCTTTCGCCCAACAGCAGAACCTCCACGCATACAGTGGCGGTACCGTTCGTGATTTGCACACGATTCTCTATTCTCCCATGGGGCTGTTACCACACCCACAGGCACTCAAACGGATATTCACTTGCCAATAGAATAGCACTTTGGCCCCGTTTTGTCAATCGAAAAAGGGATTGCGATTTTCGACATAGTGTGGTACGATATATAAAAGGTGAAAGCCTGTTATATTGCTTTTGAAGAACATTCGTTAAATTGGAATGGGGAAAAATCCCAACGGTACCAAGCCGCCGTAGACGGACATAAAGCCGTATGATCTCATTGGCGCAAGCTGAGAAGAGACATACAAGATGGCGTCCGGAGTCGGAATACGGACGAATGATCTGTACGCAGGACTCTTGGGGGCTGTCCAGCGGATATTTCTATGCTCTGGCATAGAAATAATTAATTTCAAACGCAATTTCCTCGCCGCTTGCGCGGCAACCGGAAATTATGCGTATCCTTTTTGCATCCTGCGGGATGCAAAAAGATGCATGCACTATTCCGTGCCGCAACAGCGGCATGGTCGCTTTGCGTTACTGTAAGCTCCCGATTTTCGGGAGCTTTTTCTGTTTTCTGGAGGGACTTAACAATGCGGGATGCATTCTCCGGGTATCATCCGGCAGTCAATTTCATATTTTTTCTCAGCGTATTGGGGTTCGGTGTTGTGATCCTGCATCCGGCTTTTCTGGTTGCCGGGATTGTGGGAGCACTCAGCTATTTCCTGCTTCTCCATGGTGGCAAGGGACTGAAACGGATCGCCATGATGTTGCCGCTGTTTCTGGCGGTGATCCTGCTGAATCCGCTGGTCAACCGGGATGGCGCTACGATTCTGTTTCAAGTATTCGGAATCCCCTATACACTCGAAGCACTGGTCTACGGTGCCGTGCTTAGCGGGATGTTCCTGACCATGATCCTTTGGTTCTCCTGCTACAGCAACCTGATGACCGGGGATAAGTTCACCAGTCTGTTCGGTAATCTCATCCCCTCCCTTTCGTTGCTTTTGGTGATGATCTTCCGCATGGTGCCAAGCCTGATTCGGAAAGGTAAGCAGATCACCGGCGCGAGACAGTCCATTGGCAAGGAAATGTCCGGCACGGACGAAGCCATGACAGTTCTCGGGTGCCTGATCACCTGGGCATTGGAGGGCAGCATCGTCACCGCCGACTCCATGCGAAGCCGGGGCTACGGCACATCGAAACGAACCAGCTTTATGATTTACCGGATGGCAAAGCGTGACTGGGGATTGCTCTCAGCGATTTTTGTTCTATCTGCAGCATTGATTGCCGTGATCTCCGCAGGGCACACCACAGCCACATTCACCCCAGAGTGGTATCTGGCTCCGATTTCTCCCATCGGCTTACTGCTGTATGGTTTTCTTTCTCTGATTCCCACCTTATTACACTTACAGGAGGCTCTTGTATGGCACATTTCCAGATCCAGAATCTGACCTTTTCCTATGCTGCCGCAAAGAATAAACGCTCTTTGGACGATGTGTCCCTCACCATTGAAAAGGGCGAGTATATCGTCCTGTGCGGCAAATCCGGTTCCGGCAAAACCACCCTGCTGAAGCATCTGAAGTCCGTCCTGACTCCCAGTGGCAAAAGAAGCGGTGCAATTCTGTTCAATGGCACCCCCATGGAGCAGGTCAGCCAGCGGGATCAGTCCAGTAAAATCGGCTATGTGATGCAGAATCCCGACGATCAGATCGTCACGGATAAGGTCTGGCACGAGCTAGCCTTCGGTCTGGAGAGTCTGGGCTGTGACCAGAAGACCATGCGCGCCAGAGTTGCGGAAATGGCCTGCTATTTCGGCATCCAGGATTGGTTTCACCGGGATGTGGCGAACCTCTCCGGCGGACAGAAGCAGCTTCTGAACCTGGCATCCATCATGGCCATGCAGCCGGAGGTGCTGATTCTGGACGAACCCACCAGCCAGCTCGACCCTATCGCCGCGTCGGATTTTCTGAACACTGTACGGAAGATCAACATTGAACTGGGAACCACTGTCATCATTACCGAGCACCGCCTGGAGGATATTTTCCCCTATGCGGACCGGGCAGTGGTCATGGATGGTGGCAAAGTCATTGCCGACGATACGCCCCGGAATATCGGCAAGCTCCTGTGGGAGCAGAAAAACGATATGTTCACCGCAATGCCCACCCCAGTCCGGGTGTTCTATGGCGCGGACGGAAACGGCGATTGTCCCCTGACCGTCCGGGAGGGCCGAAACTGGCTGAGCAAGTCCTTCCCAGAGGGAGCAAAAGTGAACGCGCTCCCTGTGCAGGAATTGCCTGATGAGATTGAAAATCCCGCCCTTGTACTGAAAGAACTGTGGTTTCGCTATGAGAAAAACAGTCCCGATATCCTCCGGGGTGTCAGTGCCGAAGTGCCTGCCGGAAGCCTGTATGCCATCGTCGGCGGCAACGGTGCAGGTAAATCCACAGCGCTCAAGGCCATCTGCGGCATCTGCAAGCCCTACCGGGGTAAGGTGAAGATCTTCGGCAAGCCCATTGAAAAATATAAGTCCACGGAGTTGTTCCAAAGCTGTCTTGCCATGCTCCCGCAGGACCCCAAGAGCCTGTTCGTAGCCAAAACCGTCCGGGAAGAGCTGGAGGAAATGACCAAGGATCAGGCAAAAATCAGCGAAATCGCCGCTACCTGCGAGATTGAAAATCTCCTGAACAGCCACCCCTACGATCTCTCCGGAGGTGAGCAGCAGAGAGCCGCCCTGGCGAAAGTTCTGCTGACCCAGCCCAAGCTCCTGCTGCTGGACGAGCCCACCAAGGGCATTGACAGCTTCTTCAAGGAAAAACTGGCGAAAATTCTCTGCAAGCTAAAGGAGCAGGGCATCACCATCGTCATGGTTTCCCACGATGTGGAGTTCTGCGCCAAGTATGCCGATGCGGTGTCCATGTTCTTTGACGGTCAGGTGCTGACCACCGACACGCCCCGCCGCTTCTTCGGCAATAACAGTTTCTATACCACCGCAGCCAACCGCATGAGCCGCCATGTTTTTTCTATGGCAGTCACGGCGGAAGATGTGGTGAACCTTTACAGGGAGAACCGGCATGGATAAATTCTACCTTTCCACCATTGATGAAAATGCCCATATCCTTGCAAAGCAGCACGGCTTTGGCATTGAGATTGCAGAGTTCTGCACACCCTGGTTTCTGGACACGGATTTCGAGAAGGTCGATCCGCTGATCCGGGAGAAGCTGGCCTGCTCCGATCGGTTTGTGCTCCACGCTCCCTTCAGCGAACTATTCCCCTGTGCCATCGATCCGAAGGTAAGAGCGATAGCTGCGGAGCGGTACCGTCAGGTGATTCAGATCGCACAGGACTATGGAATCAAGAAAATCGTTGTCCACGGCGGCTATAATCCGAGAATCTATTTTCCTATTTGGTACACCGAGCAGTCGGTTCTTTTCTGGAAAGAATTTGTCAAGGAGATCCCAGAGGACATGGTGTTCTGTCTGGAAAATGTGTTTGAGGAAGAACCGGCTATGCTGACGGAAATCGTCCGGCAGGTAAACGATCCCCGGATTCGGATGTGCCTGGATGTGGGCCATGTGAATGCTTACTCCAAGGTTCCGGTTATGGAATGGCTGGAAAGGTGCTTACGTTTCGTGGCACACTTCCATATTCACAACAACGATACCAGCCGGGATGCCCACGGACAGCTGATGGATGGCACAATTCCCATGAAGGAACTGCTTGCGGTAATCGAAGAAAAATGCCCCAACGCAACCCTGACATTGGAGCTGATGAACGCAGAACCTTCTATCCGTTGGCTTTTGGAGGAACAGCTATGAAAAACAGCCATGCATTCTTTCAGAATCGGGAATGTGAATATTATCCCTGTCACAAAACCAAAAACGAAAATTTCAACTGTCTGTTTTGCTTTTGCCCGCTATATGCCCTTGGAGATCAATGCGGCGGCAATTTTGCCTATACCGAAAAAGGAATCAAGGACTGCTCCGGGTGTCTGATCCCCCACAGTGCAGGCGGTTATGATTATGTGCTTTCCAAGTTCAGCCAAATTGCGGAACTGGCCCGAAAGAAGGAAGGTTGATGCTATGGAGTTAAAGACTTATCTTGATTCTGTCCAGCCGCTGGATGAAGCTGCCATGGCAGCAGCCAGAGAGCGGCAGGCACAGCTTGCCAAGCCTCCCGGAAGTCTGGGACGGCTGGAGGATTTATCCATCCAGCTTGCAGGCATCACCGGAAAGGTACATAACAAAATTGAGAAGAAACATCTGCTGGTGTTTGCTGCCGACAACGGTGTGGTGGCAGAGGGTGTTTCCAGCGCGCCCCAGTCCGTGACCCTGATGCAGACAATCAACCTGACCCGGCATAAGACCGGTGCATCCACCCTCTGCAAGCATTTCGGTTGCGATATTACTGTCTGTGATGTGGGTGTCAATGCGGACATCAAGGAATCTGCGGTACTGAACCGCAAGATCGCCTATGGAACACAGAATATCGTCAACGGTCCTGCTATGAGCCGGGAGCAGGCGATTCAGGCCATACTCACCGGCATTCAGTTCGCACAGACTACCGATGCGGATGTGATCGGCATCGGAGAAATGGGTATCGGCAACACTACCACTTCTTCTGCGGTGCTGTCCGTTCTTCTGGATGCGGATGTGGAGGCTGTTACGGGTCGGGGTGGCGGCATTACGGATGCCAGTTTCCTGAAAAAGAAGCAGGTCATCAAGGATGCTATTGCTATCAATCGTCCCGAACAAAACGATGTAATCGACGTGCTGTCGAAAGTCGGCGGATTCGACATTGCCGCCATGTGCGGTGCGTTCATCGGTGCGGCTGTAACCCGCCGCCCGGTGGTCATTGACGGTTTTATTTCCGCCGTTGCTGCCCTGTGTGCCTGCAAGCTCTGCCCCAACGTAAAAGGCTACCTGATCCCCAGCCACGCATCCTATGAGATCGGGTATCGGCTTGCTATGGATGCTATGGAGCTGCAGCCTTTGTTCCTGCTGGGTATGCGGCTGGGCGAGGGCAGCGGATGCCCCCTGGCTTTTGAGATTCTTACCGCAGCCTGCGCCATCATCAATGATATGGCTACCTTCGACCAGGCGGGTATCGATGATGGTTACCTGGATGAGATCCGGGAGGGCGACAAGTTCTCCGTGGAGGGTGCGAAATGACCTATTTTATCTCTGGCGGTGCCAAGAACGGCAAGTCCACTCTGGCCCAGGATCTGACGGTTACTCTTTCCAAAGGCGGGAAGCACTACTATGTGGCAACCATGATCTCCACTGGGAGTGAGGACGATGACCGCATTCGGCGGCACATCGCAGACCGGGACGGCATGGGCTTTGAAACCGTGGAGTGCTTCCGCAATATCATGGACTGCCTGGAAACTGCCGATCAGGAGGGTGTGTTTCTGGTGGACAGTGTCACGGCGTTAATCCAGAACTCCCTGTTCCCGGTGGAGAAGAACTATGAAATGGATCTGGAGGCGGCACACCGATGCGCCGACGAACTGGTGGAGTTTGCTCATACTGTCCGCCATGCAGTATTTGTCAGTGACTATATCTATTCCGATGCGGAAAAGTATTCCGAAAACACCGAGATGTACCGTAAGTGTCTGGCGGATATCGACCGCCGACTGGCAAAGGTCTGCGGTACCGTCATTGAAGTGTCCGCAGGCCAGCCAATCATTCACAAGGGGGATCTGTGCATATGAAAACCTATCTTCATGCTTTTGCTATGTGCCAGAGTATGTTCTGTGCCATCCCCGCACCCCAGGTGTGGGACGAGAAGGCCAGGGACAAAATGCTTTTGTTCCTGCCCATTGTGGGCTTGGAGATTGGTGCAATCTGGGCCGGTTTAGCTTGGCTGTGTCGTCTGCTGAATCTACCCACAATGATTGCGGCATTGATCCTCTCGGCCTATCCTTACATCGTCACCGGATTTCTCCATCTGGACGGCTATATGGATGTGACCGATGCGGTGAAATCCTGGCGGGACTTGGAGCGCAGAAGGGAGATCCTGAAGGATTCTCATGTGGGTAGCTTTGCGGTTATCGGCATCGTGTTGCTGATGATCGCCCAGTTTGCGGTATTTGCATCTGCATCCAACGATGCCAATTATCTGATTCTGATATTTATTCCTGCAATCAGCCGCTGCTGCTCCGCTCTGGCGGTGACTGGATTGAAGCCCATGTCCACCAGCCAGTATGCGGATCAGCAAAAACCGAAGTACCACATGGTGGTGCTGGCGGTCATGCTATGCATTTTCCTTGCGGCAGGCTTCCTGCTCTGCGGCAAGTATGGATTTGCTCTCATTGGATGTTTGGCTGGCTACGGCCTTGCCCTGCACCGGGCCTACAAATCTCTGGACGGCATGAATGGTGACATTTCTGGCTACGCACTGACCATTGGTGAGCTGTGCGCCGTAGCAGTTTATGCACTCATCTAAAAAACTGCGTCATTGCGAGGAGCGAAGCGATGTGGCAATCTCCTGTACCGATGGGGATTCCCACGCCAGTGTGAGCACTGGCTCGGAATGACAGAAAAAACGGGAGGTACATATGATTCTGATTATTGGTGGAGCCTATCAGGGCAAGCTGGATTTTGCCAAGAACGCCTTTGACATTACAGATGCGGATGTGCATACCTGCGGCACCGGAGAAATCGACTTCTCTAAGCGGTGCATCTATAAAATTGAAGAATTCACCTATGGCCATCCTGACCCCATCGGTTATTTTCAAACCCACCGGGAGCAATGGCAGGACAGCATTCTAATCCTCCAGGATATCTTCTGCGGTGTAGTTCCCATGGGTGCAGAAACCAGAGCATGGCGGCAGAAAACCGGACGGCTGGCACAGTATCTAAGCAAGGAAGCTACCCAGGTCAGCAGGATATTCTGCGGATTGGAGCAGCGATTAAAATGACCATATACTTGATTCGCCACGGCAAGACAGAAGCCAATGAGCGTCATCTATACTGCGGCAGCACCGACCTGTCCCTGTCCGATGGGGGCAGAGAAGAATTGAGCCGGTTTTGCTATGACATTAAAAATGTCCGCTTCCTTACCAGTGGCATGAAGCGGACGAATGGGACCTTACAGATTCTCTTTGGGAATGTGCAGTACGAAGTCGAGCCCCGGTTCCGGGAAGTGGACTTCGGCATTTTCGAAATGCACAGCTACGAGGAACTAAAAGACACGCCTACATATCAGATATGGCTCACCGGGGATAACGATGCGAATACCCCTCCCAATGGCGAAAGCGGTGTGCAGATGCGAGAGCGTGTTCTGCAAGCCTTTTCGGAACTTCAGGAGGACACCTGCATCATCACCCATGGCGGTGTGATCGCTGCCATTATGGAGCATCTGTTCCCCAACGAAAATAAGAACCGCTATGAATGGCAGCCAAAGAACGGCTGCGGATATGTCATCCGTGGCAATACATATGAGGAATTACCATGATACCTATGACTGACGAACAGAAAAAAACTTGGGCAATCAGCCAGCTTCAACGCAAAGCCCAGGAGTTGGGCCGGCCTCCCACAAAAAAAGACTTTGATGATGCCACCCGCGCCAGAATCAAGACCTTCCTTGGCCCTTGGCCGAGAGCCTTGGAAGCAGCAGGACTGAAAGAACCTAAGAAAAAGTAAGGAGATTTGCGATATGGAAGAAAAACTGTTGGAGCTGGCAAAAGCGGAAGGTTTCTATGCCGCTGTGATCCCGGCGAAGGATGTGCCGGTAGACCCGAAATTCCGGGCATTCTGTGAGCAGAATCTCTGTGGACAATATGGTGCCAATTATTCCTGTCCTCCTGATTGCGGCACCGTAGAGGCGCTGCACCAGACCATTCTGGCCCAGGATAAGGCGCTGGTGATCTCCACCATTTGGGATATTGAGGGCTTTGACGATAAGTGCGCCGTCCGTCACGCAAAGGAAACCCATAATGCAGCTGTTCTGCGGCTGATGAAGGGTGTGCGGGAGGCTGGCTGTGTCGGATTCTGTACCGGCTACAACGGCTGCCCCCTCTGCGATCCCCTGCAAGCGGAAAGAAAGCCTTCCCTGTGCCCATCCCGAAAGAAGAATCAGTTGTATGTCCGCCTACTGCATTGATGTAGCAAAGCTTGCTGATCGCTGCGGTTTGCAGTTCGGCTGGATTCCTGGCAAACTGTTCCTGTTTGGCATGATTGCTTACCATGAGGAGAAATGAAGATGAAACGAGTTTTGTCCCTTATACTTGTACTGCTGATCATAGCAACACTCCCGGTCAACGCTTTGGCAGCGGAAGATACCGCAATCCGGGAAGCATTTGAAACCACCGGGGATTACATGGCCGCTTTAGGTGATCCTTCTGCCGGTTCCACCGGCGGCGAGTGGATGGCGCTGGGCTTCGCCCGGAGTGGAAGAGAAGTGCCCGACAGCTACTATGACAGCGTGGTTGCCTATGTGGATCAAAAAATCGACGACAACGGGCGGCTCCATGCCACCAAATGCACCACCAACTGCCGCTTCACTGTGGCGCTGACTGCCATTGGCAAAGACCCTACCAATGTGGGTGGTCACAACCTGCTGGCAGGTCTGAACGATATGGGCTATATCCGCAAGGTTGGCGTCAGCGGTGTGATTTGGACGCTGATCGCCTTTGACTGTGGAAAGTACGAAATGCCGGAGGGGATCAACAGGGAAACCCTTGTGGACACCATTCTGGATTTCCAGGTACCCGGCGGCGGCTGGGCAACTTCCGGCAATATCGCCGATCCGGATGTGACTTCCATGGCGATCCAGGCACTTGCACCCTACCGGGAGGATGCAGATGTTCAGAGTGCGCTGGATGCCGCCATTACGGTGCTTGCAGGTATGCTGGATGAAACCGGTAATTTCCCCAGCCAGTATGGTGCCAGCAGTGAGTCTGTTTCCCAGGTGATTGTGGCACTGTGTACATTGGGCATTGACCCCAATACGGACGAGCGGTTTGTAAAGAATGGCATGTCTGCCCTGGATGGCTTACTGGGTTATTATGTAGAGGGCGGCGGCTTCAAGCACATTCACTCCGGCAAGGTTGACGGCATCGCAACAGAGCAGGGCTACTATGCATTGACTGCCTATTTTCGCATGCTGGAGGGAAAGACCCCTCTTTACGATATGACGGACGGCTTCACTGTTACACCTCAGAAGCCTACTGTGCAGGAACAGCGCGCACAGGATAACAACATGGTTTGGCTGTGGGTGGTGTTGGCGGTTGGCGCGGCACTGCTTGTTCTGTGCTTCGCTCTGAAAAAGAAGCTGGGCAAAAAGAAGTTTTCCAACGCAATTATGGTAGTTATCATCCTGCTGATTTCCGTGCTGGGCATTGGCTTCGTAATTCAGACGGGTGTGCTTAATCAGAAGCCCGCTCTGGGCAGTGAGTTCAAAACTGCCGCTATCCCTGATAACCGGCTGGTCACATCCGAAAATACGGAAAACATCTGCACCATCACCATCCGCTGTGATACAGTCCTCGACAATCAAAATCTTTTGGAAGAAGCAAAGGTTCCCTATGTTCCGGCCGACGGTGTGATTCTGCCGGAAATTACGGTGGAATTCACTCCCGGTGAGAATGTATTTGATGTGCTGCAACGGGTCTGCGAGGCGGCAGATATCCCCCTGGAATATAGCTGGACACCTCTGTATGACAGCTACTATCTGGAGGGTATCTGTCACCTGTACGAATTCGACTGTGGCGCGGAATCCGGCTGGATGTATCAGGTCAATGGCACTTTCCCCAATTACGGCTGCTCCAGCTATGAAGTCAAGCCAGGCGATAAGATCGAGTGGCTCTATTCCTGCATCGGTCTGGGTGCGGACTTGGGTGCCGACGTAATGGAGGGCTAATATGAAAAAATCCAAAATTGCAACGTTGCTGTGTTTGCTGCTTATTCCTCTGACCATTTTCTTTGGCCACAAGATTCCCGGACGCTCCTACTATCTCACCAGCACTTTGATTTTGGTGGAGATCATGCTACCGTTCTTTCTTGCCTTTGAGGGCCGGAAACCCCAGGCTCGGGAGCTGGTAGTGATCGCTGTTCTGTGCGCACTGGCAGTTGCGGGCCGCGTGGTGATTCCCATCCCCAACTTCAAGGCAACTTATGCCATCATTATGCTGTCTGCCATCGTCTTTGGTCCGGAAACCGGATTCCTGATCGGTGCCATGACTGCCTTGGTTAGCAATTTCTTCTTCGGACAGGGTCCGCACACCCCTTGGCAGATGATGGCCTACGGCATTGCTGGACTGGTGGTGGGGCTTGCCCATCAGAAGAAGCTTCTCAAGCGGAAGCCCATGCATATGGCTATATTCGGAGCAATTCTGATTGTGGTACTGATCGGCCCCATCCTGGACACCTGCACAGTATTCCTGCTTCAGTCGAACATCACCGCCGCCGGTGCCGCTGCCCAGTATGCAGCAGGTCTGCCGGTGAATATCAGTCAGGCGATTGCCACTTTCCTGGTAATCCGTTTCCTGGGAGAGCCCTTGCTGGAAAAGCTGGATAGGGTGAAAGTGCAGTACGGCATGATGGAGGATGACGATGGGATTTGAAGCCTGCCACCCGGCAGTGAATCTGATCTATTTTGCTGCTGTGATTTTTGGGATGCTGGCCTTTCAGCACCCGGTGTTTCTGGCAATTTCGTTTCTTTGTGCGTTTGCCTACAGTCTGAAACGAAACGGCACCAAAGCCCTGGTATTCAACCTGTGCCTGCTGCCGGTAATCGCAGCCTTTGCTCTCTATTACAGCAGCCTGCATCACTTTGGCATGACGGTCCTGCGGCAGAATTTCATCGGCAACAATATGACGGTGGAATCCCTGGTTTATGGTATCGTTCTGGGTGTATCTTTGGCAGGCGTGATGATTTGGATGAGCTGTGTGTATTCCGTCTTTTCTTCGGACAAGGTGGTGTACCTCTTTGGCAAAGCAAGCCCCCGACTTTCACTGCTCCTGGCAATCCTGCTTCGTATGGTGCCGAGAATCAAAGGTGAAGCAAAACGGATTCATACAGCCAGAAAGGGACTGGGTAAAGGAATTGATCAAGGCAACCTTTGGCAGCGGCTGAAAAACGGAATCCGCATTTTCTCTATGCTGATTTCCTGGACCATCGGTTCTCTTGCAACCATGTCTGATTCCATGCGGAGCCGGGGCAGCACCCTTCGTGGAAGAACAGCCTTTTCTATCTACCGTTTCGACAACCGTGACCGGGCGTACGTCATCACCCTGTTTGCCTGCCTGACATTGACCGTCATGGCAATCCTGCTGGGGCTGACCGATATGGTGTACGACCCCCTGATTATCTGGGAGCCGATAGCTGCAACGGACATCCTGTTCTGCGTCGGCTATGCAGTCCTCTGCCTGATGCCGCTGGCATTGGAAGTGTGGACGGACTATCGTTTCTCTACTACTATTTGATTAAAATTTCAGAAGAAATACGCTTATCGGGAGAAACAATATGGAACCTGTCATTCGAGAAGAAAACAAGATTTATGCAGTCGGGTATTCTTATGAGGCTGATTGGAGACGTCTGTGTCGCATTAAAGACCGTGCTGCCTATTGGTCTGTTATTGATTTTTCAACTATGAACAAGACTGCTTATGCAGGAATAGAGAATAAATGCGGCACGGAGATCGCCTTCTGGCTATGCAAGGAAACAGGCGATTTTGAAATGCGGTTCTTTTTTGGAGAAAGAGTGGAACCGGTCGGCAATGTAGCAAACGGCATGGAAGTGCTGGAGGTCCCGGCGGCAAAATACGCAATTTTCACGCTGGACTCCCAACTCGAGACGCTCGGTCAGGCTGGTTACGTTCAGGCAATCAAGGATCTGTGGCAATATATTTTCAAGGAATGGTTCCCAGGCAGTGGCTATCGTCACGATGATGAGAAATGCAATTTTGAGGTATACTCCGGTAATGTGATGCAAATCTATGTGCCTGTGTGCTAAAGGCAGTCATCACATCAACTTTATAGCAATTTATCACCGAAAGCCTGCAGGATGTGGATGTGGAATATACGAAGTTTGGTAGAAGACTGCGCGAGATCAGAAAGGACATGGGTTTGACACAGGACGAGTTCGCCAAAATTCTGGGAACATCCAAGCAGATTCTCAGCCGGTATGAACGAGAGGACCGCTCCCCCAGAATCGAAGTTGTGCGTAAATATGCCGAGGCGCTGAAGGTATCCGCAGATTATTTGTTGGGTGACGAAGAGGCTGAGGCCGTGTCCTCCATGTTCTGGACACAGAAAAAGGAGAAGCCTTTCTATAAGATCTTCATTGAGGTTACCGCAGATCAAATGGGTCTAGACATTCCCGGGGTTATTCAGAAAACCGGTCTGACAGATAAGCAGGTCCGGACGATTATTACCCGGCAGATGAAGGTTGCTCCGCTGGATCTGGCAATGCAGTTGTCTGATACCCTGAATGTGCCGCTGGAAGTCTGGTTGGGTGTGAAGGATTACGTTCCTGCAGAAGTATCTGCTGATGCATACGAAGTTGCCCGTGCCTACGACCAGGCAGATATCAAATCCAAAAACATGGTCAGAATGGCGCTGGATCTGGAGCTTGCAAAGGAGGAAACTGTGTGAATGCTGTTGTCTATGCCCGTTTTTCCAGTCATAGACAGGGTGAGCGGTCCATCGAGGGTCAGGTTGCAGAGGCTGAGTGCTTCGCCGCTGCCCATGGACTGACCATTGTAAAGGTTTATGCGGACCGCGCGCAGACCGGGCGAAACGACAACAGAGAACAGTTTCAGCGTATGTTTGCCGACGCGGCAAAACATGCATTCGATGCTTTGATCGTCTGGAAGACCGACCGGATCGGACGAAACAAAGAGGAGATCGCCCTCAACAAATATCACCTGAAGAAAAACGGTGTCAAAATCTATTATGTAGCCGAAGCCATCCCGGATACCCCGGAGGGTATCATTCTGGAAGCCGTCATTGAAGGCATGGCTGCCTACTATTCCGAGCAGCTATCCCGAGTGCCGTCGTTCACCATGAAAAAAACTCCGATGCCTGAAAAGGTATCGGAGTTTTTTCATTATGAACTGTGTGGGATCGAAAGGGCGGCGGCTGCGAAGCAGCCGTACCCAACATGCCGGTGGCATGTTGGGTAGCCCGTGGGAGATTCCCCCGCTTTCATACTATTTTCAATTTGAAATCTGAATTTCAAATCGTTATGCGTCGATGGTAGAAATCCCCAGAGTGATTTCCTCCAGCACATCCAGCAGCACCCGGACGGTATCCAGTGCCGTCAGCATGGTTACGCCGTTCTCTACGGCGCAGCGGCGTATTTGGCTGGAGCCGGAGTGAATGTCCTCACAGCGGACATCCATGGTGTTGATGACATAGGTCACATGACCCTGCCGGATGGAATCCAGAATTTCCGTGGAGCCGTCATCCACCTTTGCCTTGATACGGGTACGGATACCGTGTTTTTTGAGAAATGCCGCTGTACCTGCGGTGGCTTCGATATTGAAGCCCAGCGCGTAGAAGCGGCGCAGCAGGGGCAGGGCCTCCTCCTTGTCCTCGTCGGAAATCGTGGCAAAGACCGTACCGTAGTTCTGCAGCTTTACGCCGGAGGCCTGCAGTGCCTTATATAGTGCCCGGGTCAGGGAGTTATCATAGCCGATGGCCTCGCCGGTGGACTTCATTTCCGGACTGAGATAGGCATCCAGTCCCCGGAGCTTGGCAAACGAAAAGGCGGGAGCCTTGGCATAATACCGCGTCTTTTCGTCGGGATACAGCATATCGATACCCTGCTCTTTCAGACTGTGGCCCAGAGACACCAGGGTAGCAATGTCCGCCAGAGGATAACCGGTGGCTTTGCTCAGGAATGGAACTGTTCGGGAGGATCGGGGATTGACCTCGATGATATACACATTATCGTCTTTATCTACAATAAACTGGATATTGAACAGTCCCCGAATGCCAATGGCTGGCCCCAGCTTTTTCGCATATTGCAGGATGATCCCCTTGACCTGATCCGAAATGGAAAAGGAGGGATACACGCTGATGGAATCGCCGGAGTGGACACCGGTGCGCTCCACCAGCTCCATGATGCCGGGAACGAATACATCTGTACCGTCACAGATGGCATCGATCTCTACCTCTTTGCCCCGGATATATTTATCCACCAGCACAGGCTTATCCTCATCGATTTCCACGGCAGTGTGCAGATAGCGGCGCAGATGTTCCTCGTCCGCCACGATCTGCATAGCCCGTCCGCCAAGGACGAAGCTGGGCCGCACCAGAACCGGGTAGCCGATTTCCCGGGCAGCAGCCACACCATCCTCGATTTTGGTAACAGCTTTGCCTTTTGCCCGGGGAATATTCAGCTCGTTCAGCAGATTTTCAAAGACATTTCTGTCCTCCGCCTTTTCGATGGCGGCACAGTCGGTTCCGATGATCTTTACACCAAGGTCAGTCAGTGGCTGTGCAAGGTTGATGGCGGTCTGCCCGCCCAGAGACGCAATGACACCCTCCGGCCGCTCCAGGGTCACGATATTCATCACATCCTCCACAGTCAGCGGCTCAAAGTACAGCTTGTCGGAAGTGGTGTAGTCGGTGGAAACTGTTTCCGGGTTGTTGTTGATAATGATGGCTTCATAGCCTGCCTTTTGGATGGTCTGGATGGCATGGACGGTGGAATAGTCAAATTCCACGCCCTGACCAATGCGGATGGGGCCGGAGCCGAGAACGATGACCTTTTTCCTGTCCGATACCACAGATTCGTTTTCCGTTTCGTAGGTGGAATAAAAATAGGGAATATAGCTGTCAAATTCCACGGCACAGGAGTCGATCATCCGGTAGCCGGGAAGGATATTCTGTTCTTTGCGCAGAGTGTAGATATCCCCCTCCCGCACGCCCCAGAGCTTTGCAATGGCTTTATCCGGAAAGCCACTCTTTTTTGCTTCAAACAGCGCGCCGCCGTCATTGGGATGATCTTTCAGATACTGCTCCAATTCTACGATGTTTCGCAGCTTACGGATAAAGAACGCATCGATGCCCGTGGCATCCACGATCTCCTCCGCCCTCGTACCCAACCGCAGAAGCTGAGCAATGGCGTAGATGCGGTCATCGGTGCCGATGGCAATATAGCGCAGCAGTTCATCCTTGTCCCAGTCATCGAATTTCCCCATGTGCAGATGGTACACACCGATTTCCAGGGAACGGATACCTTTCAGGAGGCTTTCCTCAAAAGTTCTGCCCACGCTCATGGTCTCGCCGGTGGCTTTCATCTGGGTTCCCAGGCGGTTGTTGGCATCGGAGAATTTGTCGAAGGGGAACCGGGGCATTTTTGTCACCACATAATCCAGCGCGGGCTCAAAGGCCGCACAGGTGTTGGCAAGGCGAATTTCATCCAGCGTCATGCCCACGCAGATTTTTGCGGAAACCCGGGCGATGGGGTAGCCGCTGGCTTTGGAGGCCAGCGCGGAGGAACGGGACACCCTGGGATTGACTTCGATCAGGTAATACTGGAAGGATTTGGGATCCAGGGCAAACTGCACATTACAGCCGCCCTGAATTTTCAGCGCACGGATCAGCTTCAGAGCAGAATCCCGGAGCATATGGTATTCCTTGTTGGTCAGGGTCTGGGAGGGGCAGACTACGATGGAATCGCCGGTGTGGATGCCGACTGGGTCGAGGTTTTCCATGTTGCAGATGGCGATGGCAGTATCATTGGCATCCCGCATGACCTCGTATTCGATCTCCTTATAGCCTTTGATGGACTTCTCCACCAGCACCTGATGGACAGGAGACAGCACGAGGGCGTTCTTCATGATCTCCCGGAACTCCTCCTCGTTGTCCGCGAAGCCGCCGCCGGTACCGCCGAGGGTAAAAGCGGGCCGCAAAACCACCGGATATCCGATCTCCCGGGCCGCTTTCAAACCTTCCTCCATGGTGTTTGCAATCCTGGAAGGCAGTACAGGCTCGCCCAGGCTTTCGCACAGCTCCTTAAACAGCTCCCGGTCTTCTGCCTGTTCGATACTGTGGCTGGGTGTGCCAAGCAGCCGCGTATGACATTCTCTCAGAATGCCCTTCTTTTCCAGCTGCATGGCAAGGTTCAATCCCGTCTGGCCGCCAAGACCGGGGATAATGGCGTCCGGACGCTCGTAGCGGACGATCCGGGCGATATATTCCAGGGTCAGGGGTTCCATGTAGACCTTATCCGCAATGGACGGGTCTGTCATAATGGTGGCAGGATTGGAATTGCAGAGAATGACCTCATACCCTTCCTCTTTCAGAGCCAGGCAGGCCTGTGTGCCGGCATAGTCGAATTCCGCCGCCTGACCAATGACGATGGGGCCGGAACCGATGACCAGTATTTTATGGATATCTGTTCTCTTAGGCATTTCTCGATTCCTCCATCATGCGGATAAATTCGTCAAACAGGTATTCGCTGTCCTGAGGGCCGGGAGCACTTTCGGGATGATACTGCACGCTGAACACCCTGTCCGCTGCACACCGCAGGCCCTCAACGGTATTGTCCAGCAGATTGATGTGGGTCACTTCCAAGCCGGTGCCGTCAAGACTTTGGGCATCTACCGCATAGGAATGGTTTTGAGAGGTGATCTCCACCTTCCCGGTCAGCAGATTCTTTACGGGGTGATTGCCGCCCCGGTGACCGAATTTCAGCTTATAGGTTCTGGCACCGTAGGAAAGCGCAAGGATCTGGTGTCCCAGACAGATACCGAAAACCGGGAGTTTTCCTTTCAGTGTACGCACCAGTTGGATGACCGGCTTTGCGTCCTCCGGGTTCCCGGGGCCGTTGGACAGGAACAGCCCATCCGGGTGCATCGCTTCTACTTCTGCCGCCGAAATATTCCACGGTACAATGGTCACATCGCAGTCCCTTCGGTTCAGGCTGCGGATGATATTGTGCTTGATACCGCAGTCAACGGCAACCACATGAAATCTGGCATTCTCCGCAGAGGATCTCCAGGGTGTTTTCGTGCTGACCTGTTCCACCTGATCCCGGCGCAGTGCGTTTATTTTCAGTCTGGCAACACCCACGATATTGGGTACAGTGGCATCGCAGATGAGTGCTTTGCCTGTTCCCTTATCCCGGATGTGGCGGGCCAAAGCACGGGTATCCACACCGGCAAGGCCAACGATGCCGTATTTCCGCATGATGCCCTGCAAGGTTTGGACTGCACGGAAATTGGACGGATCGTCATTGTATTCCCGGACGATCATGGCACTGATGCTTGGCTTGTCCGTTTCAAAATCCTCTGCGCAGATACCGTAGTTGCCGATCAGCGGATAGGTCATCACCACAGCCTGCCCGGTATAGGAGGGATCGGAGAGGATCTCCTGATACCCCACCATGGAGGTGTTGAACACGATTTCCGCCGTCATTTCCTGGTCAGCACCGAAGCCGTACCCGTAGAACTCCGCACCGTCCTCCAGAATGATCTTCTTATTGTAATCCCGGTTCATGCCTTTCCCTCCAGACTGGCTTTGACAAAACCCACAAACAGCGGATGGGGCTTGTTGGGACGGCTCTTGAATTCCGGGTGGTACTGCACGCCCACATGGAATGCCCGGTCGGACAGCTCCACCGTTTCCACCAGCCGCCCGTCAGGAGAGGTACCGCTCAGGGTCAGTCCAGCACCCGTCAGGATGGTGCGGTATTCATTGTTGAACTCATAGCGGTGGCGGTGGCGTTCACTGATTTGGTTCACACCGTAGCACCGCTCCATCGTTGTGCCGGGTGCGATCATGCAGGGATACGCACCCAGACGCAGTGTGCCGCCCTTATCGATCTCATTGCTTTGCCCGGGCATAAAATCGATGACCTTGTGGGCTCCCTCCGGTTTAAATTCACCGGAGTTGGCATCACGCAGTCCTGCCACATTTTTGGCATATTCGATGACCGCAATCTGCATGCCCAGACAGATGCCAAAGTAAGGCACTTTCTTTTCCCGGGCGAATTTCGCCGCAAGGATCATGCCTTCAATGCCCCGGCTGCCGAAGCCGCCGGGAACCAGGATGCCGTCCAGTCCCACCAGCTTTTCCTCATAGCAGTCGGGCGTCAGGGTCTCCGAATCGATCCATTGGATATCCACATCCGCATCCAGTGCGTAGCCCGCGTGGCGCAGGGCTTCCGCAACAGACAGGTAGGCATCGTGCAGCTGCACATATTTGCCCACCAGACCGATGGAAACGGTTTTGCTGCGGCTGTAAATTTTCGACACCATCTGTTCCCATTCCGCAAGAACAGGCAGCGGTGTTTTCAGCCCCAATTCCCGGCAGACAATACCGGAGAAATTTTGTTTTTCCAGCATCAGGGGGGCTTCGTACAGCACCGGGATGGTGATATTCTCGATCACACAGTCGGGCTTGACATTGCAGAACATACTGATCTTCTGGAAAATGCTTTCTTCCAGGGGCTCATCGCAGCGCAGGACGATGATATCCGGCTTCACACCCATACCCTGCAATTCCCGGACAGAGTGCTGGGTGGGTTTCGACTTGTGTTCCTCGGAACCGCGAAGGAAAGGAACCAGCGTCACATGGATAAACAGGCTGTTTTCCTTACCGACCTCCAGAGAAATCTGCCGCACCGCTTCCAAAAAAGGCTGGGATTCGATATCACCGATGGTACCGCCGATCTCCGTAATGACCACGTCCGCATCGGTTTCTCTGCCGACCCGGTAAACAAATTTCTTGATCTCATTGGTGATGTGGGGAATCACCTGAACGGTGGAACCCAGGTATTCGCCGCGACGCTCCTTGTTCAGCACATTCCAGTAGACCTTGCCGGTGGTCAGATTGGAGTATTTGTTCAGATCCTCATCAATGAACCGCTCGTAGTGTCCCAGGTCCAGATCGGTCTCTGCGCCGTCCTCGGTAACATAGACCTCGCCATGCTGATAGGGGCTCATGGTGCCGGGGTCAACGTTGATATAGGGATCCAGCTTCTGGGCAGCGACCTTCAGCCCCCGGGCTTTCAGCAAGCGGCCCAAGGATGCCGCAGTGATACCTTTTCCCAGACCGGAAACCACGCCTCCGGTCACAAATATATATTTCGTCACCTGTATCCTCTCCTTCACTCAACGGTAACGGATTTCGCAAGATTCTTCGGTTTGTCAATATCGCATCCATTTTCCTTTGCCACATGGTAAGCAAGGATTTGGAGGGGAACGATCTCCACTGCGGCACTGAACAGCGTGTTCACCTTGGGAATGAAAATCATATCATCCGCAAGAGAAACGATTTTCTGATTGTCCTTAAAGGCCACTGCCAGCACCTCAGCACCCCGGGCTTTGACCTCCACGATGTTGCTCATGGTCTTTTCCGTAATGGAATCGTTGCAGCACAGGGCGATTACCGGCTGCCCCTCATGGATCAGCGCGATGGTGCCGTGCTTCAATTCGCCTGCCGCATAGGATTCGGCGTGGATGTAGGATATCTCCTTCATCTTCAGCGCACCCTCCAGCGCAACGGCATAGTCGGTATTTCTGCCAATGAAGAACATGGAGTAAGCGCAGTGATATTTCTTCGCCAGCTGGGTGATGTTCGGATTCATGTCCAGTGCCTGCTGAAGCAGCTTGGGCAGTGCTTTCAGAGAAGTGAGCAGCTTCCGATAAGCTGCATCGTCAATGGTTTCCAGCTTTCTCGCGGCATACAGGGCGAACAGGTACAGCACAGTTAGCTGTGTGGTATAGCCCTTGGTGGTGGCCACCGCGATCTCTGGGCCAGCCCAGGTGTACAGGCACCAGTCCGCGGTTTTTGCAATGGTACTGCCAACCACATTTACGACCGCCAGGGTTTTGGCACCCCGGCTCTTACATTCCCGCATGGCGGCAATGGTGTCGGCGGTTTCACCGGACTGGGACAGGACGATCAGCAGAGTGTGCCCGTCGATCAAAGGGTCTGAATACCGCAATTCGCTGGCAAGTTCTGTGAGAACGGGGATGCGGCACAGCTTTTCGATGGCATATTTTGCGGCGCAGCCTGCGTAATAGGCAGAGCCGCAGGCGGTGATGACGATTTTGTTGATCTGCTTCAGGTCAATATCCACATCATCCAGAACGATGTCACTTCCCTTGATCCGGGGTGCCATGGTCGCCTTGACCGCTCTGGGCTGCTCCATGATCTCTTTGAGCATGAAGTGGTCATAGCCGCCTTTTTCCGCCGCCTGGATATCCCAGGTGATCCGGCTGATCTTCTTCTGGATGGGGCGGCCTGCGCAGTCGTACACCTGAATGCCGTCCGGTGTCAGCTCCGCGAACTCGCCGTCTTCCAGATAGATCGCGTTTCGGGTGTAGGCAACCAGTGCGGTCACATCCGAGGCAAAGTAATTTTCTCCGATGCCGATACCCAGGATCAGGGGGCTGGCTTCCCGAACCGCAAATATCTTTCCCGGTTCATCGGCACAGACAATACCCAGGGCGTATGATCCCTGCAGCCTTGCGGAAGTGCGCATGACCGCCTGCTTCAGATTCCCTTTGTAGTACATTTCCACCAGGTGGACGACCACTTCGGTGTCTGTCTCGCTTTCAAAGTGGTATCCTTTACGGGTCAGCTCCTCCCGAAGCTCCATGTAGTTCTCAATGATGCCATTATGCACCACTGCAAACCGTCCGTCGTTGCTGGTATGGGGGTGCGCATTGGGTTCCGTTGGGGCACCGTGGGTGGCCCAGCGGGTATGACCGACGCCGGTTGTGCCCGGCAGAAGTCTTCCATCCTCCGTTTTTTCGACAAGACCGGCGATCCGGCCCGTTACCTTGCTGACGGCGATCCTGCCATCCTGCACCACCGCCATCCCGGCAGAGTCATACCCCCGGTATTCCAGTTTCCTCAGGCCCTCCAGCAGCACCGGAGCGGCATTCTGTATGCCTGTATATCCGACGATTCCGCACATAAAAGTTCCTCCTTACCGTTACTCCCATTCCACAGTAGCCGGTGGCTTACTTGTAATATCGTAGACCACCCGGTTGATGCCGGGGACTTCACCGGTGATGCGGCTGCTTGCCTTTTCCAACACCCCGAAGGGAATCCTGGTCCAGTCTACGGTCATAAAGTCGTCCGTCGTCACACAGCGCAGGGCAACGGTATGACCATAGGTTCGCATATCTCCCATAACGCCCACACTGCGGGTATCCGTAAGGACCGCAAAATACTGGCTGGCAATATTCCTGACCGGATTCTTTTCCAATTCCTCCCGGAAGATCCAGTCCGCTTCCCGGAGGGTTTCCAGTTTATCGTGAGTAATTTCCCCGATAATGCGCACCGCCAGACCGGGGCCGGGGAAGGGCTGACGGAACACCAGTTCATCAGGGATCCCAAGCTCCAGGCCGACCTTGCGGACTTCGTCCTTGAAAAGATCCCGCAGGGGTTCCACAATTTCTTCGAACTCCATCACATCCGGCAGGCCGCCCACATTGTGATGGCTCTTAATGGTGGAGGCATCACCCGCGCCGCTTTCAATGACATCGGGATAAATGGTACCCTGAACCAGCACTTCTACCTTGCCCAGCTTGCGGGCTTCTTCCTCAAATACCCGGATGAATTCCGTACCGATGATCTTCCGTTTTTGCTCGGGTTCCGTTACACCTGCCAGTTTTTTCAAAAACCGTTCCTGCACATTGGCCCGAATCAGGTTCATTCCGAACTGTCCCCGGAAAATGCTTTTTACCCAGTCGCCTTCGTTCTTTCGCAGCAGGCCGTGATCCACAAATACACAGGTCAGATCATCGCCGATGGCCTTATGCAGCAGCACTGCCGCCACGGCACTGTCCACGCCGCCGCTGAGGGCGCAGAGAACCTTCTTTCCGGCCAGCTCTTTGCGGTATTTTGCGATGCTCCGCTCCGCAAAGCCGTCCATGCGCCACAGTCCGCGGCATCCGCAGATATCGTACAGGAAATTATGCAGCATCTGCTTTCCGTATGCCGTATGGGTCACCTCCGGGTGGAACTGAACACCGTAGAGCTTTCGGTTTTCGTCGCACATGGCGGCGCAGGGGCACTTGTCGGTGTGGGCGATCACACGGAAGCCGCTCGGAACACGGCTCACGAAGTCCGTGTGGCTCATCCAGCAGACGCTGGTATGGGGGATATCCCGGAACAGGGGGCATTCCCTGCGGTAAAGCATGGTCTTTCCGTACTCGCTGCCGCTGTCTGCACTGCTGACTTCACCGCCGGCCATCCAGGCCATCAGCTGATCCCCGTAACAAATACCGAGAACAGGGATTCCCAGTTCCAGCACCGCAGGATCAAAATGGGGAGACGTTTCGTCATAGACGCTGTTAGGGCCTCCGGTAAAAATGATCCCTTTGTATCCGGCAGCTTTGATTTGTTCGGTTGTGATTTTATTGTAAGGCTTGATTTCGGCATAGACCTGCTGCTCCCGGACTCTCCGGGCGATCAGCTGGTTGTATTGTCCGCCAAAATCCAATACCAGAATCTTCTCGTCCATACTGTCTCCTTACAGATTAATTTGGGTTTCTTCTTTGGTAATGCCCGCAATCAGCGGGGATACCTGCTCCAGGAACCGGGCCACCTGCTGGGGGCATCTGCCGATGTAGCGCATGGGATCGAGAACGGCTTCCATCTCTTGCTTTGTCATACCGAATTCGGGGTACTCTGCCAAGTCAGAAAGCAAATCCCAAGGTTCACCGTTCTTCATTTTTGCGGTAGCATCCATAGAACACTTGCGGATGATCTCGTGCAGCTCCTGCCGATCTCCGCCCCGCTTCACGCCCTCCATCATCAGATTTTCCGTAGCGATGAAGGGCAGGTACTCCCGGACGGCCTTCTCTACGATCTTCTCATTGACGTGAAGGCCGTTGGTCACATTTTGAGCAAGACGTAAAATGGCATCGGCACACAGGAAGCCCTCCGGCATGGAGATGCGGCGGTTGGCGGAATCGTCCAGTGTCCGCTCCAGCCATTGGGTCGAAGCGGTCATGGGGGCATTCAGCGCATCCGCCATCAGGTAGCGGGAAAGGCTGCAGATCCGCTCACAGCGCATGGGATTGCGCTTGTAGGCCATAGCGGAGGAACCGATCTGATTCTTTTCAAAGGGCTCCTCCACCTGCCGGTCATGCTGTAACAGCCGGATGTCATTTGCCATCCGATAGCAGCTCTGGGCAACGGAAGACAGTACATTCAGAATTCTGCTGTCCAGCTTTCGGGGATAAGTCTGACCACAGACCGGGCAGCATTCTTCAAATCCGAAATCCATGCAGATACGGCGGTTCATTTCATCGATCTTATGCGTATCACCTTCAAACAGTTCCAGAAAGCTGGCTTCCGTTCCGGTGGTGCCCCGGCAGCCCAAGAACTTCATGCTGCCAATGACGAAATCCAGTTCTTCCAGATCGCTCAGAAAATCCTGCATCCAGAGGGCCGCCCGCTTGCCCACCGTCACCAGCTGGGCAGGCTGGTAGTGGGTATAACCCAAAGTCGGCACAGCTTTATACTTGTCTGCAAATTCCGCAAGATTCGCGATAACCTTCAGCAGCTCCTGCCGGAGGTATTTCAGGCCATCCCGGTACAGGATGATATCCGCATTGTCGGTCACATAGCAGCTGGTGGCACCCAGATGAATAATACCCGCGGCAGAGGGGGCAGCCTTGCCATAGGCATAGACATGGGCCATCACATCATGGCGGACCTCCTTCTCCCGGGCGGCGGCACATTCGTAGTCAATATCCGTGATATGGGCTTCCAGCTCCGCCACCTGCTCCGCCGTTACAGGAAGGCCCAATGTATGTTCTGCACGGGCCAGTGCCACCCAAAGCTTTCTCCATGTCTGAATGCGCATATCAGAAGAAAACAGATGCAGCATATATTCGGATGCATATCGGGAACTCAGGGGGGATTCGTATTTGTTTGTCATTTCTTTCTCTCCTTACCGAATGATGATGCTGTCCCGCTCCGGGCCAACAGAAACGTAGCCAATATGACAGCCGATCTGCTGTTCGATAAACTCGACATACCGTTGTGCGGTAATGGGCAGGTCTTCCCATTTGCGGACATCGGAAATGCCGCATTTCCAGCCGTCCATATATTCGATTACCGGCTGGGCCTTTTCCAGCAGGGTCGGGAAGGGGAATTCGTCGGTTTCCTTGCCTTCCACCAGATAGCGGGTACAGACCGGGATCTTTTCCATATAGCTCATAACATCCAGTTTTGTCAGAGCAATATTGGTTGCTCCCTGCACCTGTACGCCATACCGGGTGGCCACAATATCGATGGGGCCAACACGGCGGGGACGGCCTGTTTTCGCGCCGTACTCAAAGCCTGCTTCCCGCAGGGCATCCGCCTCTTCGCCAAACATCTCACAGACAAAGGGACCTTCGCCCACACAGGTGGAGTAGGCCTTGACTACGCCGACCACTTCATCGATTCTGGCGGAGGGCAGACCGGAGCCCACAGGTGCATAGGCAGCAATCGCATTGGAGGAAGTGGTATAAGGATGGATGCCATAGTCCAGATCCCGAAGGGCACCAAGCTGCGCCTCAAAAAGGATCTTCTTGCCTGCGGCCTGTGCATCCCGGAGGAATATACCGGTGTCACAGATAAAGGGCTTGATCTTTTCGCAATAGGTAGCGATCCAGCTTTCCAGTTTCTCCATGGTTGCTGCCTTGGCTCCATAAACAGAAGTCAGGGTCAGGTTCTTCCACTCCATCAGGTCTTTCAGATGCTCTTTCAGGTGGTCAGGATACAGGAGCTCGCCTGCCAGAATGGTTTTCTTCTGATATTTATCCGCATAAAAGGGGGCAATGCCCTGCTTGGTGGAACCGTATTTTTTGTCAGCCAGCCGGGCTTCCTCCAGGCCATCCAGCTCCCGGTGCCAGGGAAGCAGCAGGGATGCCCGGCCGCTGATTTTTAAATTCTCCGGGGTGATGGGCACACCCTTGGCGGTCACATCCTCAATTTCGATCCACAGATTTTCAGGATCAAGGGCAACACCATTGCCCAGAATATTTACCACTCCCTTGCGAAAAATACCGGAGGGAAGCAGATGGAGGGCAAATTTGCCATATTCATTGATAACGGTGTGCCCGGCGTTTCCTCCGCCCTGATAGCGAATGACGATATCAAAATCTTCCGTAAGCAGATCGACCATTCTGCCCTTGCCTTCATCGCCCCAGTTAATGCCTACAATTGCTGTGTTTGCCATTTTGTTTTCCTCCTGTTTATTTGCCGCTCGCGCCATAGCTTGCCAGCACTCTGGCGGAGGGGCTGCTGACGTTGCAGCTTTCCCATTCCTTGTTTGGCATCCCAAAATCCACGATCATCTGTCCCTGACCCGGATAGTATTTTTCATACTGATATTCAATTAAACACTTTAATGCGAGGCATTGAAGTTTTTATATGAAGATCAATATGAGACGGGATCCCGTGATTTTCTATTTCGAAAATCACAGAATTGACAACGCCGTCAGGCGACGTCTTTCAATTTGAAGTGAAAGATTTCAAATTGAAAATAGTATCAAAAATCTCCCGGTACAGCAGGGATTCCTTCGTAAAGGGCCGGGCATGGGAATATTGACTGCGTTCTGCCGCAAATTCTTCATCGGTAATATCATTTTCTGCAAATGCTTTCAGATAATTCGTTATCGTTTCCTCCATAACCAACCTGTGGGAGAGCCGCAATGCGGCTCTCCCAGGGGTGTTCTTCTTTCTTACGAAATTCTTACCGCGCACCAAACAGCAGCTCGCCGTAGGTGGGGAAGGGCCAGTACTTCTCGGCGGTGAGGGTCTCCGCCTCGTCCGCCACGGCTCTGAGTGCTGCCATCTTACCGATCACAGCATTGCGGATGGCGTAGGATTCCGCAGTCACGTCCCCGGCATCCTTCAGGCTCAGCACCACGGCCTCCAGCTCATCGGTTTTCGCTGCGATCTGGTCAGTCAGCACAGAAAGCTTGGTGACCAGACCGGTCTCATAACCGCAGGCAAGATCGGGGCAGACCGCTTTCTTTGCCGCCAGGTTGCCCGCAAGCTCGGCAGCATAGCCCGCTACGGCGGGAAGGATCTGCTTCCGGGCCATATCGATCATGGTGTTGGCCTCAATGATGACGGTCTTGCAGTAATTCTCCAGCTGAATCTCGCAGCGGGATCGCAGCTCTGCCACAGAGAACACCTTGTGCGCCGTCAGCATTCTGACATTCTTTTCATCCAGGCTGTGGGGGATACAGTCGGGGGTGGTAGGATAGTTGGAAAGTCCACGGCGGGCGGCTTCTTCCAGCCAGGCTTCATCATAGCCGTTGCCGTTGAAGATGATCCGCTTATGATCCCTGATGGTCTTTTTGATCATCTCATGCAGGGCGGTTTCGAAATCCTCCACACCCTCCAGACGGTCAGCGTAGATCTTCAGAGACTCTGCAACTGCGGCATTCAGCATGATGTTGGCGCAGGCGATGGAGTTGGAGGAACCGACCATACGGAACTCAAACTTATTGCCGGTGAACGCAAAGGGAGAGGTACGGTTGCGGTCGGTGGTGTCCCGTGCGAACCGGGGCAGGACATCCACACCCAGCTTCATGGTCTTCTTCTTGGCTGCCTCGTAAGGCGTGTCATTTTCGATGGCGTCCAGGATGCCCTGCAGTTCATCTCCAAGGAAGATGGACACAACGGCGGGAGGTGCCTCGTTGGCACCCAGGCGATGGTCATTGCCTGCGGTGGCCACGGAAATTCTCAGCAGATCCTGATAATCGTCCACAGCCTTGATGACGGCACACAGGAACAGCAGGAACTGGGCATTTTCATAGGGGGTCTCACCGGGGGACAGCAGGTTCACGCCGGTATCGGTGGCAATGGACCAGTTATTGTGTTTGCCGGAGCCGTTGACACCGGCGAAGGGTTTCTCGTGGAGCAGGCACACCAGACCGTGCTTGGCGGCGACCTTCTGCATGATCTCCATGGTCAGCTGGTTGTGGTCGGTGGCGATGTTGGTAGTAGTGTAAATGGGAGCCAGTTCGTGCTGCGCGGGAGCGACCTCGTTGTGCTCGGTCTTTGCCAGAATGCCCAGTTTCCACAGCTCCTGGTTCAGATCCGCCATGTAAGCCGCTACACGGGGCTTGATGACACCGAAGTAGTGGTCATCCATTTCCTGCCCCTTGGGAGGCTTGGCACCGAACAGGGTTCTGCCGGTATAGATCAGATCCTTGCGCTTCTCATACAGCTCCTTGGGAATCAGGAAATATTCCTGCTCCGGGCCGACGGAGGTGTGGACGCGTTTTACATCCTCGTTGCCGAACAGCTTCAAAATCCGCATGGCCTGACGGTTCAGGGCTTCCATGGAACGCAGCAGGGGCGTTTTCTTATCCAAAGCCTCGCCGCCGTAGGAACAGAAGGCCGTGGGGATGCAAAGGGTCTTTCCTTTGATGAAGGCGTAGGAGGTGGGATCCCAGGCAGTGTAGCCACGGGCTTCAAAGGTTGCCCGCAGTCCGCCAGAGGGGAAACTGGATGCGTCAGGCTCGCCCTTGATCAGCTCCTTTCCGGAGAAATCCATGATAACGCCGCCATCCGGTGCGGGGGAAATGAAACTGTCGTGCTTCTCGGCGGTAATGCCGGTCAGCGGCTGGAACCAGTGGGTGAAGTGGGTCGCGCCATGGGCGATGGCCCAATCCTTCATTGCTGCTGCCACCGCATTGGCAACACTGCCATCCAGCTTTGCGCCCTGATCGATGGTCTTGCGCAGGGACTGATAAATATCGGCACTTAAATTGGCCTTCATGCTCCGGTCATCAAACACCAGGCAGCCAAAATAATCAGAAACAGTACCCAAAACAAACGCTCCTTTTCGACAAAAAATAAAAAAGGCGTCTTCGAGCCGTAGCTCAAAGACGCCTTTGCCTTATGGGTGCATCATACACCAGCGAACTCCATTTGTCAACACCCTGCACAAAAAAAGTTTTTGACCATTGTTCACATTGACAAACGCGCCCCTGTGGAATATAATGCCAGTATGAGCAAAGGCGTTCATGGATGGGGGTATTCTACCCCTGCCGATGAACGTCTTTAGTATGTGCCAAACTATGGTTGCCCATTTGGATGACCTCCTCTGATTTTGTTTTGTAGTGGTTGGCGAACCTGCTACTACTCTATCATTGGAGGTCCTTTTTTCCATCCATAAGTATAACTTTTTCCGCTTCACCCGCAATAGCGGGTGGTTCTCTTTTAACAAAAGAAATCCAGGATCTCATTTCTGAGATCCTGGAGAAATTTTTATTATGGGGCAGCCCGGAAACGGCTGGCATCTGACACTCTTTCTTATTTAAAATCTTCAATTTTAAATAAGAAGACACCGCCTATCGGCGTTGCTTAATCCGCGAAGAGCGGGGTGGACAGATAGCGGTCGCCGGTGTCCGGCAGCAGAGCCACGATGGTCTTGCCCTTGTTTTCGGGCCGCTTTGCCAGTTCGATGGCCGCCCAAACCGCCGCACCGGAGGAGATACCCACCAGAACACCCTCGGCCTTGCCGATCTTCTTTCCGGTAGCGAAAGCGTCCTCGTTTTCTACGGGAATGATCTCATCATAGACACCGGTATTCAGGACGGCGGGAACAAAGCCTGCGCCGATGCCCTGGATCTTGTGGGCACCGGGAGTGCCCTTGCTCAGAACGGGAGATGTGGCGGGCTCTACGGCGACCACCTTCACGTCTGGATTCCGGCTCTTCAGATACTCGCCCACGCCGGTGACGGTGCCGCCGGTGCCGACGCCTGCCACGAAGATATCCACCTGACCGTCGGTGTCCTCCCAAATCTCGGGACCGGTAGTGGCCCGGTGAACAGCAGGATTGGCGGGATTCACGAACTGGCCGGGGATAAAGCTGCCCGGGATCTCCTTAGACAGCTCCTCCGCCTTGGCAATGGCACCCTTCATGCCCTTGGCACCCTCGGTCAGCACCAGTTCGGCACCGTAGGCCTTCATCAGCTGGCGGCGTTCTACGCTCATGGTCTCGGGCATGACGATGATGATGCGGTAGCCCCGGGCCGCGGCTACGGATGCCAGGCCGATGCCGGTATTGCCGGAGGTGGGCTCAATGATGACACTGCCGGGCTTCAGCTTGCCGCTGGCCTCTGCATCGTCGATCATGGCCTTGGCGATGCGGTCCTTGACGGAGCCTGCGGGGTTAAAATATTCCAGCTTGGCCAGGATGGTGGCTTCCAGGCCCAGTTCCTTTTCAATGTGTACCAGCTCCAGCAGAGGGGTCTTGCCAATCAGCTGATCTGCGGATTTATAAATCTTACTCATAATCAATTCCTCCTGATATGGATGTTGTGTTGTGTGAGCTTGCGCAATGACAGGTAGAGCATCAACATCGGAAGTATGGTAAGCGGTTCTTCATCATTAATTCCTACCTTCCTGCTAGGATTATATGGATTATATAACGCCGAATCGGATTTGTCAATAGATATATGACGAAAATTTTGGTTGATTCCCTACAAACCTTGCTGTATAATAGGATATAAAGAAACAGGAGGGATACCATATGCTGATTTCTACAAAAGGACGTTACGCGCTGCGGGTCATGATCGATCTGGCGGAGCACCAAACCGATGAATTTATTTCCCTGAAGGGCATTGCCCAGCGGCAGGAGATTTCGGAAAAGTATCTGGAGAGCATTATTCGGATGCTGGTGAAAGCCCGGGTGCTGGAAAGCCTGCGGGGTAAGGGCGGCGGCTACAAGCTGAAGAAAACCCCGGAGCAGTACACGGTGTGGAGCATCCTGCGCCTGACGGAGGAATCCCTGGCCCCCGTTTCCTGCCTGGAGGAAGGGGCTGATGCCTGTTCCAAGCAGGCAAAATGCCGCACCCTTTCGCTTTGGAAGGGGCTGGATCAGGTCATCCGCCAGTATCTGGAAAGCGTGACCATCGCAGACCTGATGGAGCATGATTCCGTCGGGGATGACTACGTTATTTGAAGAAACAGAAAGGGCGTGCCGCAAAAATGCGGCACGCCCTTCTATCATAAAATCATCTTGTGAAGCCGGAAAGCTCCTTGACCACCTCTCCCGCAATGATCAGGCCCACCACGGAGGGGACGAAGGCGTTGCTTCCCGGCACCTGCCGCCGCTGGGTGCACTTCCGGGCGGTGCCGGGCGGGCAGATGCAGTGGGTCCGGCAGCTGATGGTCATATCGTCGATGGGGGTCATGGGCGGCTCCTTGGAATAGACCACCTTCAGCTTTTCAATTCCCCGCTTTTTCAGTTCCCGCCGCATGACCCGAGCCAGGGGGCAGACGGAGGTTTCATAAATATCGGCCACCTCAAAGGCGGTGGGGTCCACCTTGTTTCCCGCACCCATGCTGCTGATGATGGGGACACCGGCCTTCCGGGCCTGCTCCACCAGCTCCAGCTTTCCGGTCACCGTATCGATGGCATCCACCACATAGTCGTATTGGGTGAAGTCGAACTGATCCGCCGTCTGGGGCGCGTAGAAGGTCTTGTATTTGTGGACGATGGCATTTGGATTAATCTCCAGAATGCGCGCTTCCGCAACATCGACCTTGTATTGTCCCACGGTTTTCCGGGTGGCGAAGATTTGGCGGTTTACGTTGGTCAGGCATACCCGGTCGTCGTCGATAATGTCCAGCGTGCCGATGCCGCTGCGGGCCAGGGCTTCCACCGTGTAGCCGCCCACACCGCCGATGCCAAACACGGCTACCCGTGCTCCGTACAGCTTTTCCATACCCTCCGCGCCAAATTGCAGCTGGGTTCTTGAAAATTGATTCAGCATAGTTATTCCTCGGTTACAGTGATCGTATTTTGCAGCATCCCCATCCAGCAGGTATAGGGATAGGTGCCGGCTTTTTCCGGCGTGAAGGAAATGGTCGTGGTGCCCACTTCCAGCTTGACCTGTTGGTCAAAGGCCGGGAGGAAAATTTCGTTGTTGCATCCGTTCAGGGCCGCTTCCTCCACGGTGATGGTCCAGATGACCGGAATTCCGGCAGTGACCCGGATATCGTCATAGCCATTGGCCCGGAGCGTGGTGGAAACATATTGTACGCCGCCGTCTATGGTGGAGCTGATGACGGTGCTCTCGCCGCCGCTTTTGGCCCAGGGGAGCGTAACCCCGGTCAGAGCCAGATTGTTCTGCATGGTGGAAAGTCCGATCAGAACCAGCATGGCGGAGCCAAGCTGCAGAATTTTCTGACGCCAGTTCTGTTTCAGAATTCCCGCAGCCGCGCCGAAGAGCAGCACCAGCGGGATCGTTCCCAGGCAGAAGAAAAACATGGATGAGGCTCCCACAAAGAAGCTGCCGCTGGCGATGGCGTACAGCTGCATGGATTGCAGCGGGCCGCAGGGCATAAAGCCGTTGACCAATCCCACAGCATAGGGGCCGCATTTTTTGAAGGCGTTCAGCCTCTTTACCAGACCCTTTGGTAAGGAAATCCGAAACTTTCGGGGCAGGGAAAAGCCCGTCAGCATGCGAATGCCCATCAGCAGCATTCCGATGCCCGCGCACAGTCCAATCAGCCCCCGTACCCGGAGGGTAATGGCTGCCTTTTCCCCGATAAACCCCAGAAGGCCGCCAATCAGGGTATAGCTGGTCAGCCGCCCCAGATTATACAGCAGGCTTCCCCAGATGGGGCTGTGGTGCTCGCCGCTGATGCTTTGTGCCAGGTTCAGGCCGCCGCACATGGCAATGCAGTGGACGGAGGTCAGCAGGCCGGTAAGGAACAGGGTCAAATATCCCAGCTGCTGGCCGCTTACCGTTGGGACTGCCCGGAAAATCTCCGTCCAGCCAAGCTGCCGGGCGATGACGGAAAGCCCCAGCAGAATGATCAGCAGATACAGGGCGTCCATTTTGCTCCGGGGCTTATCCGTGACTTCATAGCCCGCCTTTTCTACCGCATTCCCGATTCTTTCCGGGGTGCAGGGCGGGGAAAATTCCACATCCAACTGCCCCTTCTGGTGGTCCGCCCGGGCAGAATGAACGCCATCCAGCCGGGATACCGCCCGCTCGACGGCCCGTTCGCAGCCGGAGCAGGTCATGCCGCCGATATCAAAATGCCGCTTTTCCATAGGATCCTCCGGGGTCAAAAGTTCTTCCAGTTTTGAAACAAAGCGGCACTTTCCGTCAGAAAGGATGCCGGGATACGGATGGTTCCCTCCTGCTGGGTGTAGACCCCGTCGGTGATGGGGATGGGGTTGCACCCGCCGCTGACGATGCCCACATGGGTGGAGGCGAACTTGTTCTTGCAGTTCTGGCAGATAAACCAGTCGCCCTCCTGGGTAAAGTAAGCATAGGGGGAGCCGTTGCAGACCTGGCAGGTGTTCAGTGCCAGTCGGACGGTGCCGTCGGAGGCCAGAACCGCGAACAGCTGGACGGTGGTGCCATCCGCGTCGTAATCGATAAAGCTGGCTTCCGTTCCGATGTCCTCAATTTGAAGGACAAGGTCGCCGTTTTCCGCGATCTGCGCGCTTTCAGACTGCTGGGGAGCCGTATCCGGAGACAGCTTCGGCAGCAGGGTCACGGCGGCCGCGACCACAACCACCGCCGCGGCCAGAATGGGTAAAATAGGAATTTGCATGTTCTTTTTCATTTTGATACTCCTCTGGAAGAATGAGAATACGAAAAAAGCGGGGCGTCCGTTTCTGCAGGACACCCCGTATGCGGGTCGGACGTTTTCACTTTGCTTAACCCACTGTACCAGTTGGTTTATGGGGATTATAGCGGAATAAAAAGAACTTGTCAATAGGCTCCACAAAATAAATTCCTACATAACTACTTCTTTAGTTCTTGACTTTTCGGAAGACATTTCCTATAATTATAAAAAACCACATATAGTTTCAAATGCAGTGAAGGAAAGAGTAGTTCGAACCGCGCATCTTCCAGAGAGTCTTTGTTTGCTGAGAGAAGACGGTGCGCATCGGATGAACATGGCTCCGGAGCAGCGTGGCTGAGCGAAAAGGTAAGTCACGCCGGGTCTGCCCGTTACAGCAAAGGATATTGTTGGATATCCGAAAAGAGGTTCCGGCGTTTGCCGGGATGAACAGAAGTGGTACCACGTGCGTTTTGCTCGTCTTCTATGGCAGAAGGCGGGCTTTTTTCGTAACAGCAGAAGAACTGGAGGTCGTCCCATATGAGCAGATCCATTGAAACACGATGTATTCACGGAAATTCCGATTTCAGCTGTCAGGATACAAATAAGGCAGTCAGCTTTCCCATTTATCAGACCGCGACCTTTGGACATATCGGCGTTGGACAGTCCACGGGCTTTGATTATTCCCGGGTGCAGAATCCCACCCGGCAGCGGCTGGAAGAAACCATCTCCGCATTGGAGGGAGCCCGGGATACGGTGGCCTTTGCCACCGGCATGGCGGCCGTCAGTGCCTGCTTTGAGCTGTTCCAGCCCGGGGATCACATTATTTGTTCCGAGGACCTGTACGGCGGAGCCACCCGGCTGCTGCAGACCATTGGAAGCAAGAATGGCCTTGCCGTGGATTTTGTGGATACCACGGATGCCGCGCAGATCCGGGCGAAGCTTCGCCCCTGTACCAGGGCACTTTACATCGAGACCCCCAGTAACCCCATGATGAACATTACCGATCTGCATGCCTGCGCGCAAATTGCCCGGGAACAGGAGCTCCTGCTCATTGTGGACAACACCTTCCTTTCACCTTATTTGCAGAATCCCATCGAGCTGGGCGCGGATATCGTGCTGCACAGCGGCACCAAATTCCTCAGCGGACACAACGATACTCTTTCCGGCTTCCTTTCCTGCGCTTCTCAGGAGCTTGCGGACCGGGTGCGTATGATCGCCAAGACAACGGGCGGCATCCTGGCACCCTTTGACTGCTGGCTGATGCTGCGGGGCATCAAGACCCTGTCAGTCCGCATGGAACGCCAGCAGGAAAATGCCCTCCGGGTGGCCCGCTGGCTCAAGACACACCCGAAGATCACCCGGGTGTACTATGCGGGCCTGCCGGAGCATCCAGGTTATGAAATAAACGCCAGACAGGCCCGGGGCGCGGGCAGTATGATCTCGTTCCGGACCGACAGCGTGGAAACCGCCCGGCGGGTGCTGGAAAAGGTAAGGCTGATCACCTTCGCGGAAAGCCTGGGCGGTACGGAATCCCTGATCACCTATCCCGTGCTTCAGACCCACAATGATGTACCCCAAGATATGCGGGAGCGGCTGGGCATTACGGAAACCCTGCTGCGGCTGTCCGTGGGATTGGAGCACGTGGATGATATTATCGCGGATTTAAAGCAGGCGTTGGAGGAATAAGCCAATGGAGCAATATAATTTTGACACGGTCATTGACCGCCAAAATACGAATAGTCTGAAGTATGACTTTGCTGTGGAGCGGGGCAAGCCTGCGGATGTTCTGCCCCTGTGGGTGGCGGATATGGATTTCCCCGCGCCCAGGCCGGTTCTGGAAGCCCTGCACCGGGCGGTGGATCACGGAATTTTCGGCTACAGCGATGTGAAATCGGACTATTACGACGCGGTTGCCCGCTGGTTTTCCCGGCGGTTCGGCTGGCAGACCAGGCAGACGTGGCTGGTCAAGACCCCCGGTGTGGTCTATGCCCTGGCCATGGCGGTGCGGGCCCTGACCCGGCCCGGTGACGCGGTGCTGATCCAGCCCCCTGTGTATTACCCCTTCTTCAGCGTGATCGGGGATAACGGCAGAACGGTGGTTGAGAATGAACTGGTTTACCGGAATGGACGGTATTCCGTTGATTTTGAGGACTTTGAGCGCAAGATCGTGGAGCGGCAGGTAAAGCTGTTCCTTCTTTGCAGCCCCCATAACCCTGTGGGCAGGGTGTGGAGCTTGGAGGAGCTGCGGCGGATCGGCGGGATCTGCAAAAAATACAATATCTATGTGATCTCCGACGAAATTCACTGCGACTTCTCTTTTGAGGAGCATCCTCACCATGTATTTCTGGAAGCCAACCCGGAGTTGGCGGAGCAGGCCATCGTCTGCACGGCCCCCAGCAAGACCTTTAATCTGGCGGGATTGCAGGTGTCCAACATCTGGATCCCCAGCGGGCAGATCCGGGAGGCTTTCCTGAAAGAGATCGACCGCAGCGGCTATTCTCAGCTGAACACGCTGGGTCTCGTGGCCTGTCAGGCCGCTTATGCTTCGGGCGGGGAATGGCTGGGCCAGTGCCGGGCTTATCTGCGGGAGAATCTGGACTATCTGCGGGCCTATCTGGGGGAAAACATCCCGGAGATCAGGCTGGTGGAACCGGAGGGTACCTACTTCGCGTGGCTGGACTGCTCCGGGCTGGGCCTGTCCCGGCGCGGACTGGATGATCTTATCGTGAACCGGGCAAAGCTGTGGCTGGATGCCGGTCATATTTTCGGCGGGAATGGCGGGCAGTTCCAGCGGGTGGTGCTGGCCTGTCCCAGAGCCACGCTGGAACAGGCTTTGGAACGGCTGAAACTGGCGGCGGAAGCCTTACGGAAGGAAAGGGGGGCTGTGAATGGTCACGAAATTTGAGCGTTATTTTTCTCCCGCGGGAGAGAACCGGGGCATTCATCTGTATCTGCCGGATGATTATAATAACAGTCAGGAGCGGTACCCGGTCATCTATATGTTTGACGGGCATAACCTGTATTTTGACAGCGACGCCACCTTCGGAAAATGCCTTGGCATGAAGGATTTCCTGGACCGCTGGGGCAAAAAGTTCATTGTGGTGGGCATTGCCTGCGCCGCCGATGATATCCAGCGGGTCCATGAATACTGTCCCTACCATATCCAGAGCCGCATCTACGGCGACCTTTGGGGCCGGGGCGGCGCGACCATGGACTGGGTCGTTCAGGAGCTGAAGCCCTGGATCGACGCAAACTACCGCACCTGGCCCCACCGGGAGGCCACCGCCATCGCGGGCTACAGCATGGGCGGCATGATGTCACTGTTCACAGTGCTGCGGTATAACCACATTTTTTCAAAGGCGGCGGTGATCTCTCCCGCGCTGCTTCCCGCCATGGAGGATTTCAAGAGGGAGATCGGGAACGGCAGCTTCTCCCCGGATACCAGAGTTTTCTTCAGCTGGGGCACCGCCGAGGATTCCCCCGAGGGGGTCTGGCACCTGGAGCAGAGCATCCGGCATCTGGAGTATCTGGTGCAGCAGAAGGGCGTGCAGACGTATCTTTTCCGCCAGGAGGGCGGCGTACATAACGAATCCAGCTGGGAGTATCAGCTTCCTGTCTGGATGGACTATTTGTGGACATAGGAGTAAAAGGCTATGAATGTGATTTTTATTTCTCCCCATTTTCCCCTCCATTTCTACCAGTTCTGCGACCGGCTGAAGCGGATGGGCGTGAACGTTCTGGGTATCGGCGATACCCCGTATGACAACATCAGCGACAACTGCAAAGCCTCTCTCACCGAATACTACCGGGTGGACAGCCTGGAAAACTATGAGGAAGTGTACAAGGCTGTGGCGTTCTACATTTTCCGCTATGGCCGCATCGACTACATCGATAGTCAGAACGAATACTGGCTGGAGCTGGAAGCCAGACTGCGGACGGATTTCAACATCCCCACCGGCTTCCACACTTCTGATCTGGACGCGGTGAAGCGCAAGTCCGAGATGAAGAAGGGCTATCGGAAGGCGGGGGTCAAGACTGCCCGGTTCCATCTGGTGGACGACCTGGAGGGCTGCCGGAGCTTTATCCGGCAGGTGGGCTACCCGGTGGTGGTGAAGCCCGATACCGGCGTGGGCGCGTCCAATACGGAAAAGCTGACCTGCGACGAGGAGCTTCAGGCCTTCTTCGCCGCCAAGCCGGACATTCCCTTCATCATGGAGGAGTTCGTGCCGGGCCATGTGGAGACTTTTGACGGCATCACTGACCGGGACGGCAATATCCTCTTCTGCGCCGGGCAGGTGATGGTGCAGACGCCTATGGAAATGCTCCATGGCAGCGGCGAGAACGTCAGCTACTCCCAGAATGTGCAGGAAAGTGACCTGTTCGACATCGGCAGCCGGGTGGTGGCGGCGTTCTGCCCCCGGAACCGCTTCTTCCATTTTGAGTTCTTCCGGCTGGACGAGGACAAGGAGGGACTGGGCCAAAAGGGTGAAATTCTGGGCCTGGAAGTGAATATGCGGGCCCCTGGCGGGCGAATCCCGGACAAGATGAACTACACCTATGACGTGGATGTTTACCAGATCTGGGCGGAGAGCCTGGTGTATAACGAGAACCGTTCCTTCCCCAACTATACCTTTAAGCGATATGTGACCCATGTGGGCCGGGGCGGAAAAATACGGTATCTGCACTGGCCGGAGGAAGTCCGCAGCCGGTATTGGGACAGAATTTTGCTGGAAAACCGTCCCCCGGAGGCCATTTCCGGCGGCATGGGCAGCTATATCTATCTGCTGTGGTCCGATTCCGTAGAGGAGTTGGAAGAGCAGGCCGACTTCATTCTGCGCCACGCGGACGGAACCGGCTGGATGCAAGGGAAAGGAAGTGAATGATCGTGCTGCACGCAGATCATCCGAAAATCAGAGAATTGCTTCTGCGGGGAAACTTCGGCCTGGAAAAGGAAAGCCTGCGGGTGGATGAAGAGGGCTTCCTCTCCCACACCAGCCACCCCTTCCCAAACGACGACCATATCGTCCGGGATTTCTGTGAAAATCAGACGGAGATCAACACGCCGGTAGCGCACAGCGCGGCGGAAGCGGTGGCGGCACTGGTAAAATACGACCACCAGATCCAGAGAACCATCAAGCGTCTGCCCAAGCGGGAATACCTGTGGCCCTTCTCCAATCCGCCCTACATCCGAAACGAGGAGGATATCCCCGTTGCCCGCTTCTACGGCGAGCAGGCGGACAAGACGGCATACCGGGAGTATCTTTCCGACCGTTACGGACGCTATAAAATGGCCTTCTCCGGCATCCATGTGAATTATTCCTTCGACGAAACGCTGCTGCGGGAGGATTTTGCCCTCAGCGGGGAAGGGGATTTTACCGAATATAAGAATCAGCTGTATGTGGCTCTGGCGGAGAAGGCGGCGGCCTACGGCTGGCTGCTGGTGGCGGTGACAGCCGCCAGTCCCCTGCTGGACAGCTCCTTCGTGGAAAAAGGCAAGTTTGATGCCAATACCTTCAATGGTCTGGCATCTACCCGGTGCAGTGAACTGGGGTATTGGAATTACTTCGCTCCGATTTTTGATTACACCAATATTCGCGCCTATGCGGACAGCATCCAGCGGTATGTGGACGATGGGCTGCTGCGGTTCCCCACGGAGCTGTATTATCCCATTCGCCTGAAGCCCCGGGGCGTGAACAAGCTGAGCACCCTGCGGGAGCAGGGGGTGGACCATATCGAGCTGCGGATGTTTGACCTGAATCCCCTGGTGCCAAGCGGCATCGAGGAACGGGATCTGGTCTTTGCCCAGCTATTCCTGGTCTGGCTGGCGGCTACACCCCGGGAGCCGCTTTCCACCAAAGACCAGGTTCAGGCGGTGCAGAATTTCAAAAATGCTGCCCATTATGATCTGAAAACGGTGAAGATCGTGCCGCCCAACGGGGAGGTCTGCTCTGTAACGGATGCCGCCCTGAGCGTTCTGGAACGGATGTCGGCGTTTTACAGGGATTTCCCGGAAGACGTACAGGAGGTTCTGGCCTTTGAACGGGAAAAGTTTATTGACGGCGACAACCGCTATGCCTGGAAGATCCGCCAGGCTTACGATGGGGGCTTTGTGAAAAAGGGTCTGGAGCTGGCCTGGCAGCGGCAGGAGGAAGCGGATGTGTGAATTGTTTGGGGTCAGCTCCGGCCGGAAGATCGAAGTGAACGGCCTGCTGAAAGAATTCTTTTCTCACAGTGTGACCCATGCCAACGGCTGGGGCATGGCCATCTTCTATGAGAATTCCGTTTCTTTGGAAAAGGAGCCGGTGCAGGCCATCAAAAGTGCGTATCTAAAGGAGCGGCTTCACCAGAAAATCAGCGTCCGAAATATGATCGCCCACATCCGTCTTGCCACCAGGGGCATGATGGAGTATGTGAACTGTCACCCCTTTGTGCTGCGGGACAATTATGACCGCTGCTGGACCCTGGCCCATAATGGGACGATTTTTGATTACCCCCGGCACGATCCCTACCTGCACCAGCAGGAGGGCCGGACGGACAGTGAGCGGATTCTCTGCTTCCTGGTGGATCAGGTAAACCAGCGTCAGCTGGAACTGGGCCGTGGGCTGACAAAAGAGGAGAGGTTTTCCCTGCTGGACGGGCTGGTAGGTGACATGGCCAAGGGAAACAAGCTGAATCTGCTGATTTACGATGGAGAAATGCTCTATGTCCATACAAATTACGCGGATTCTCTCTATTACAGCCAGCGGGAGGAGGCAATTCTTTTCGCGACTACCCCGCTGGACCGGGGCAGCTGGAACCCCCATCCCTTCACGGTGCTGTGCGCCTACCAGGATGGCCGCAGGCTGTTCCAGGGGACGGATCATGGCAACGTGTACCGGGATAATGAAAAGGATATGCACATGATGTTTGTGGACTATTCGGCACTGTGATATGGATTTTTTAACAAAAAACAGCCATTTCCAAATGGCTGTTTTTTCATTCTGTCTAAAATGGAAAATTTTGCTTATTTCCCATTGACAAGCGAAACCAGGCGCGCTATAATACCACCAACGTAATTCCTACAAAACAAGTAGGAATATATGCTAAAAGAAAGGAGAACACATTTCATGAAGACTTCTTTTTCCTCCTTGAATAGAATGCGGATGTACATGTACTGTTGCGGTATGTGCATGGCGTTCCGTATGCCCCGACCCGATGTGTTCTCCTTTTTTAAGGCTCAACTGTGTGCCGCGTAGGATGCCGGCAGGACAGTTTCGTTGCTTTTAACCGGGAGACTTCTTCGGAGTTTTCCCGGTTAAATTTTTTGAAGGCAGGTTAGCCATATGAAGAATGTGTTTGAACAGCTCGTCAGAGCAAACTTCCGGTTCGGGCGAATGTGCCGCCGCAGAACCATCCTTCCGCAGGACACTTTTGGGTGTTTCTGAATAGGATAATACGAAATGAATGATCCATAGGCAGGGAGATGGCGGACAGTATGCGTCTGAGATTCGACTTTTGGAACCAATTGAATACCGAATTTATGGTCAAATACCTGCCCTGGTATGTGGACGCGGCGAAGCTGACGGTGGCCATTGCTTTCTGGGGGATCCTGCTGGCCCTTCTTGTGGGCGTGATTTGCTCCATTCTGCGATACTATCGTGTGCCGGTCCTGCATAGAATTGTTGCGGTGTACATCGAGCTCAGCAGAAATACGCCCCTGTTGGTTCAGCTGTTTTTCCTGTATTTCGGTCTACCCAAATTGGGAATTGTCCTCAGTGCGGAAAGCTGCGCCATCATCGGACTGACCTTCCTGGGCGGCAGCTACATGGCGGAGTCCATCCGAAGCGGTCTGGAATCCATTGAAAAGAGCCAGCTGGAATCCGCAGCCAGCCTCGGAATGGGACAGCTGCTGATGATGAAGGAAGTGATCTTCCCCCAGGCTCTGGCGGTGTCCGTTCCCGGCGTCTGTGCCAATATGATCTTCCTGATCAAGGAGACATCCGTCGTCAGCGGCATCGCCCTGGCGGATCTAATGTATGTGACCAAAGACCTGATCGGCCTTTATTATGAAACCGATGAAGCACTGCTGATGCTGGTGATCGCTTACCTCATCATTCTGCTGCCGGTTTCCATTCTGGCGTCGGTTCTGGAAAGGAGGCTGCGGTATGCCGGATTCGGGAATTAACGTTCTGTTCCTGGGAAAAAACTTCCTGCGGCTGCTGGAAGGCCTCTGGGTGACCATGCGCATCAGCCTGATCGCGGTGATCCTGTCCATTCCTCTGGGCATTCTGTTCGGCATGTTCATGACCCTGAAAAATCCCATTACCCGGACACTCAGCCGGGTGTATCTGGAATTTATCCGCATCATGCCCCAGCTGGTGCTGCTGTTCATTGCCTATTTTGGCGTGACGAGAGCCTTTGGCTGGAACCTCTCCGCGGAGCTGAGTGCGGTTCTGGTGTTCACCTTGTGGGGAACGGCGGAGATGGGCGATCTGGTGCGGGGCGCGCTCATCAGCATCCCAAAGCACCAGTATGACAGCGCGGCGGCCCTGGGCATGACAAAGGCACAGACCTTTGTTTTCATTATCGTCCCCCAGACCATGCGGCGGCTGATCCCCCTGACCATCAACCTGACCACCCGCATGATCAAAACCACCAGCCTGGTGGTTCTCATCGGCATCACGGAAGTGCTGAAGGTGGGCAAACAGATCATTGACGCCAACCGATTTGATTACCCCACTGCCGCGCTGTGGGTGTATGGTGTGATATTTGCGCTGTATTTTCTTGCCTGCTGGCCCATTTCCAGCCTGGCGAAGAAACTGGAACAGCGATGGAGGTGACAGACCATGGAAGAATCGATCCAGCTTCAGGTATCGGGGCTGAAAAAGAAATTTGGAGCCGAGACCGTTTTAAACGGCATCGACCTGGATGTCCATAAAGGAGAGGTGGTCGTGGTTCTGGGCCCCTCCGGCTGCGGCAAAAGTACGCTGCTTCGCTGTATGAACGGCCTGGAAGCCCCAACGGAAGGCATCATCTGCCTTGACGGGGCGGCCATCACCTCCGGCGGCAAAAATATCACAAAGCAGCGGCAAAAGATCGGCATGGTATTCCAAAGCTACGACCTGTTTCCCCATAAAAATATCCTCGACAATATTACCCTTGCCCCTGTGAAGGTGCAGAAGCGCGCCAAAGGGGAAGTGGAGCAGCAGGCGGAAAAGCTGCTGAAACGGGTGGGCCTCTGGGAAAAACGGAAAGCCTACCCCCGGGAGCTGTCCGGCGGACAGAAACAGCGGGTTGCCATCGTCCGGGCCCTGTGCATGAATCCGGAAGTGATGCTCTTCGACGAAGTGACAGCCGCGCTGGACCCGGAAATGGTTCGGGAGGTTCTGGATGTGATGTTGGAGCTGGCCGGACAGGGCATGACCATGGTGATCGTGACCCACGAAATGCAGTTCGCCCGGGCCATTGCCGACCGGATCCTCTTCCTGGACGGAGGCGGAATCGTGGAGGAAGCTCCGCCGGAGCAGTTCTTCACGAACCCCAAGACCCAACGGGCGAAGGACTTCCTGCAGACCTTTACCTATGAAAAACGAAATAAAATCCCCAGTGAAATTGAATCTTTTGAAAGAAGGAATTGATATGAAAAAGAAGAACACACTTCGCAAGCTGATCGCGGTTACGACCATCGCTCTGCTGATCCTGGGCAGCCTGGCAGGCTGCGGCAGCGAACCTGCGGATACGGAAAATCCCACGGAAATCGCTTCCATTTCCCCAACTGCCGTATCCAACGCTTCCTTCCGTACCCTGGACGAGATCAAGGAGAGCGGCAAGGTCGTCATCGGCGTTTTCAGCGACAAGGCTCCCTTCGGCTATGTGGACGAAAACGGCGAATACCAGGGCTATGATGTTTACTTCGCGGAACGGATCGCCCAGGATCTGGGCGTGGCAGTAGAGTATGTTTCCACCGATCCTGCCAGCCGTGTGGAATATGTGGCGACCGGCAAGGTGGATATCATTCTGGCGAACTTCACTGTCACCGAAGAGCGGGCGCAGCAGGTGGATTTTGCCCTGCCTTACATGAAGGTCATGCTGGGCGTTGTGTCCCCCGATGATGCGCTGATCACCAGCGTGGAGGAGCTGAACGGCAAGACCCTGATCGTGGTCAAGGGCACCACCGCCGAGACCTTCTTCGAGAAGAACTACCCCGATGTGGAGCTGCAGAAGTACGATGAGTACGCCGATGCTTACAACGCCCTGCTGGACGGCCGCGGCGATGCCTTCTCCACGGATAACACGGAGGTTCTGGCCTGGGCCCTCAGCAACCCCGGCTTTACCGTCGGTATCGACGCTTTGGGCAACGCGGATACCATCGCTCCCGCTGTCCAGAAGGGCAACACCACCCTGCTGGATTGGCTGAACGGCGAGATCGAAGCCCTGGGCGGGGAGAACTTCTTCCATGCCGACTATGAGGCTACCCTGGCCCCTGTGTACGGCGAGGCCGCCGACCCGGATTCCCTGGTCGTCGAAGGCGGAATTGTTGAGTAATACTGGTTTCTAATTAAAACATTTAAGAATCCACTCTCTGCCCGTGATGCTGGAAATGGTGTGGTTAGTCAGTGTACAGATCGTATCG
>JAFTXW010000055.1 GCA_017461445.1 Oscillospiraceae bacterium | reverse complement strand
TCGCTTATATCGTCAATCAGTCGGAATGTTGCGGTTAAATTTACCATTGACTACCTCCTTCCTTACTTGGAGTTCCCACGAGAGTGTTCAACGTGATACTGTTCGGAGGCAATGTAGAAAAGCTGGCGCTCTCTTGGCATGGCTTCAAAGTCCTCCATGCGGAGGCCGTGCCGCTGCCACAGAATGTGCGCCCACCATTCAACGCTGCCCTCGTGGGAAATTAGTTTTTTGCTTCGTCCAGAGTGTCCTTATCCACGGCCTCGGAGCCTGCGTTCAGACCCAGAGCAGCCATAACGATCTTGGAAACATGGGCAAATTCATCGGGACGGGAGAACACCAGCAGGGGCATTTCGGTGACATCCACGCAGTTGTAATGCTTCATCAGATCGGGGTCTTTCAGATCGGGATACTGCAGGGCCTCCACGATCATGTGGCAGGATGCACGGGTAGAATCCTTCTCGGTCTTCCAGACCACTTCGCCGTTCAGAACCAGAGGATTGCCCCGGTTATCGGTAGCCATGGTGCGCTTACGGTAGTTGTTGTTGATCTTGGTGATCTCCTTCTGGGTCAGCACCTTAATCTCAAAATCGATAACCTTGCCTTCATCATCCCGGAAGGTAGCGGGGCCGGGTGCTTTGACGATTTCGGGTTCGGTGGAACGCATGAAAAAGCTCAGATTCTTTTTAGCCATGATAAAAACTCCCTTACATAAAAGTGAATACCCGCCCCCGGATGGACCGGGGGCGGGCTTGGTATGGTATGGTGTACGGACAGGCTTAGACGATATCCTTTGCGTTGAAGGCAATGTTATCGTCAACCACATCACCGTTGCTGTCCAGAGCGGTGAGAGGCAGTGCGCCGGTCAGCACGCAGCCGACGGCGGTCACGGTATAATTGCCGTTATCGGCATAGTAGTCGGAACCCTTGTCATTCATAATGCCCTGGATCGTCAGCTCCGGGGTCTTGCCGGTCTGCTTATACTTGGCGATGGTATCAGCCAGCCAGGGAGTGGAACGGCGGCGGGTAATGTTGCCGGTGATGCTGTAGCCAGTCCACCGGGAACTGTTGGTCTTCTCGCCGAGGGTCTTGCCGGTCCAGACATCGGGAGTAAACTGGATGGTACAGGACACACAATCCAGACACTCGATGCCGTCAATGAAAACCTTACCCTCCTTCAGAGAAATGGGGGACTTGTTGTACTCCATAGGTTGTTACCTCCTTTAACGGGTAGCGACGGTGAAATACAGCTTCTCGGAAGAATCCACCGCCTGGATACCGACCTCAAAATAGGTCTCGTCGCCCTTGGAAAGTTCACGATCCACCTTGAAGTCGTTGTCATAATCGATGTTCTGGATGGCACCGTCGCCGCCCTCAGAGGTGGGGCCGAACTGCTTGAGAATGGTGCGGCCCATGCCCTCCATGATCTCCCAGCCGTCCTCGTCGTTGTTGTACTTGCCGGGGGGGAAGGTGGCCTGCAATGCCCGCTGGAAGGCAGCAAAGACACGCTGGACACGGTTCTTCTTGTAGGAAGCATCCCGGTTTGCGGGGACGGTGACCATGCTGTTGATATCGTACTCGATAACAACATTGCCAGCCTCGGACACAGAGAAGAACAGTTCGCCGTTTTTGATAGCCATGACGGCCTTGTTGTGGGGCTTGATGCCCACGACGGCGGTAGCACCATCCACGGTGCGGTAGGTGTTGCTGACGGTCTTGCCTGCGCCAGCGGAAACACCGGCGACAAAGGCGCAGGCCTGCGCCATCGTCAGTTCCTTATCACCCAGGGCATAGGAGTTGGTGACATTGATGATGCCGTCATAGTCCTGTGCGCACATGGGGGCGACTGCCTGGATGGGCTTACCGACGGAATCACGCAGATACTTGACCTTGGCCTTGAGGGAGGCGTGAAGATCTTCATCCTCGAAGGGGAAGCACAGAATGTCGAAATTCTGGCCCTCGATATCATCCAGGAAGGTGGTGATATCGCCGTTGGTGCTGGCCTGGTCTTCACCGCCGGCAAGGGTGACACCAGCGGTGGCGCTGAGGGTTGCGCCGCCGGTGGCTGCGAAGTTGATGTACTGGCTGCCGCTCAGTTCGGCGACTTCGGTAACACCCTCATAGCTTTCCAGCTTAACGCCAGCCATGAACACATCCACATCGTAGCCGGACACGGGGTTGGCTGCGATGGAATAGGTCAGCGCATTGCCCAGAGTACCCTTGTACTTTGCGGTTGCGGTGACACCGCCGCCGGTGCCGGTGGCTGCGGTCTTGCCCTCGGCCAGAATGTAGACGATCACGGTACCGGCTCCCTTAAAGGCTTCCCGGATCATCAGCATATCGTCGGAATCGTCGTAAATGCTGTGGCCCAGCAGGGCACGGGACGCATCGGGCGCATCGGCGGTCAGTTTGATGAACTTGTGGGCGGGACCGTAGCTGGTTCCGGACAGAGGAAGCACGACGGTGCCGTTGGCACTATCAATGGCCTCCTTCATCTTGCCCACGAAATTGACATAGGTGCCGGGGCGAACAGCACCGACACCCTTTTCAAAAATGCCACTTGCCATGGGTTACTTGACCTCCTTGTTCAGCCACTTCTTGATGGTGGCCTTGATTTCTTTGACGGTATACTCACCGTCGGGGAGTTTTGCCGTAGCACCGGCAAAGGTGCTGGCAGACACGCCGAAAAGGGCTTCGGCGTTTGCTCTCAGCTTGCTCAGCTGGTACTTGATTCCGGGGGTAGGGGCTTCGCTGGGAGCGGTGTTTGTGTTTGCCATGTCCTTTTACCTCCTTATGGATAAAATTCGGTTATGGTTCGCCCGGGCGGGCTTTACGGCGAAGTTATAGCCACGCCGGACTTAGGAATCATATTCAAAATGAAATTGTTGGCGGCTTCGACCTCTGCCGCATCGTAGGGGCGGCGGCTGACGAAGGTAAGGTACAGCTGGTATACACCAGTATCAACGCCCTTTTCCGATGCGCTGGTGATCCGCACATAGCCCCCGGCCGCTTTGCCGTCCTCACCGATCAGCGGGATCAGCATCCGGGAGCGCATGATTGCGCCGAGTGCCTTGTGGGAAAGGGCATAGGCTGCTTCCGTGGTGTCGCAATGGAAGGTGATGAACCATGCAAATTCCATGCGGTAGGTTCGGAAGGTTTCACCCCCGGTACCGACCTCCGGGGTGGGGAAATAGACTGCGGGGGTGATGAACTTCTCCGGGACGGAGTAGTAATAGGGATTGGGATTACCTGCAGCATCAAGCAGGAAGCGCATAATGCTTGCAATCTCCTGTTCAATCAGCATTGTAAATCCTCCTATGAGAAATAATTATCGAACCACTCCTGGAGCTTTTCTTCCAGCAGGGAGGGAAGCATTTTGTCCAGAATACGAAGCCCGGCTTCCCAATAATGGGAGCCGGGTACCCATTTCTGCTTGAGGGCCATTCCTCCGTCAGCCTTGGGATCGTAGATAAAACGCTCACCTTCCCAATAGCCAGGGACGAAGCGCACAGCCACGCCTTTCGGATTCGTCCAATGGCCGTCGTTTACATAACCAGCGTACTTGACATTGGTGCCGACCTCCAATGTGAGGTCGCCTTCACTTAGGCTCCACACATTGCCGTCGCCGTCTTTGTGAAAACTATTGAGAAGCAGGCGGGTGTCCATGACCTTCCGCCGGATGATTTCATCTTGAATCAGTCTGAGGAACTCAAAACCTAACGCCTCAAGGAACTGTTCGCATTCCTTCCGAAAGTCCCCACGGGCGGCCTCCCTGCACAGTTTGAAGAATTCCCGAAACTCGGTGACTTCGATTTCAACTGCCATTACAGGGCCTTTCCGGGGCCTTCACGCTTGACATAGACGGTGATGTGGTGTCCCCGGATGTTCCTCGGCACCTCTGCGGTGTAGGTCAGTCCCGTGGTACAGTCCACCACCTTATCGTTCAAACGAATGTCGGTGCCGCAGGGGAGATACAATTTCAGTCTTGCGTACAGATCGTTTTGCGGCTGCTGCTGGGTGGTGTTCATCTCACCGTTGCGCACACCAAAATGACAGGACTGTTCCGCAATATCGGGAACAGTCCTGTAGTCGAAGGTCGGGGATCCAGGCAGCCCGAAACCGGGGGAGCCGGTACCCTTGACCACATGAAAGATGTTGCACTTATGGTCAAAGAAATCTTCAATCATAATTTACGCATCCTCATAATGACACCGTTTTTGGGTGCGGCAATGGTGAATTCATCCAGCAGGGAGGCAAGGTCAAGCCCGGAAATGGAGATCAGCGTGCTATCCGATGCGGTATAGCTGTAATCGTCGAAGGTCTCAGACTTGACCTTCTTGGAGGATTCCACGGCATTGTTGGCATAAGCCTCAGCCAGCAGAATGACAGCGGTCTTGACGGCCTGGGGGATGGGATCATCACCAGCGAACTTGTTGTTAGTCTGTTTAATAACATACTGTTCCGCTCTGGCGATATCCACGGCAAGCCGGGCATCGGTGCGCTTCTGGACAACTTCGATTTCCGTATAGGCTTTGACTTCCTCTGGGGTTACCCACGGTCTAGTTGCCATGGGTGGAATTCCTTTCGGCACCGGGAGAAGCCGCCCTCCCGGTCATGGTTGCAGTAAGGATGTACCGCATAGGGGCCTCCTTACTCTTCGGAGAAATCGGCCTCGGTGCTGATTTCGTCGGCGGGGGCTTCGACCTCCACGGCGTTGATCGCCTTGGCGTAGTCCTCCTTAACCTTGAAACCAGTGGTGTCAATTTCCAGCTTGGCAGCCAGATCCTTCAGCTGGTCCTTGGTCATGGACATCAGATCGTCGAAATCCAGATGGCCCTTGATGGTGATCTCGTCGGGGGTCTCGGCATCGGGATCGGGAATGGTTTCCACCAGTTCAAAGTAGCCGGATGCCACGGCGGCATCGGCTACCTTCTTATCCTCGGTGTAGGCATCGGGTTCCTTACGGGTGGCGCAGACTGCGCCGGTGTAGGAAATAGCCTTCTTCAGTCTCAGATGGTACTTCATGGGGCAGCCTCCTTACACCAGATTGGTGATGATGGCGGTTGCATCCAGCTCCTCGATGATGGGGTCGAAGTCCAGATGGATGACGTAGAAACGCTTGTCCATCATAATGGCTTCCTTGCCCTCGGTGGTCTTGCGGATACGAACCTCGTAGGTGTTGACAACGCCCAGATTCTGGGGGTCGGTCAGCAGGATCATATCATCGGGAATCTTGGGAGCCTGCACAACGGGGATGCCCGCAGGGGACTTGTAGACGGATTCGGGGACAGCGCCGCCGGCACCGATAACCTTCTCCAGCAGGTACAGTTCCCACTGCTGAGCACGGCGGGGGGACATGACCCAGCGCAGTTTGCCGTTGTTGTACTTGTTGGGGATGGTAGCCAGGGCGTTGTAGAACAGATCCAGACCCAGACCGTTGGAGGTGGAGGCATCATAGACATGGCCGCCCTCCTTAATCTGCTTGATCCAACCGTCGTTGATCTTGAGGAAGTCGTAGTCGGGATCGGAGGAAGGAGTAGCGGTGTCACCGTTCAGATACAGGTCTTCGGTGTCAACGCCCAGCTGGGTGGTCATCAGATTGGTGACGATGTTCTCGAAGTTCTCACCCTCGATGTTCTCACGCAGGGTTTCCTCGGTGATTTCCCAGGGCAGACGGACAGCGGTGGTGGCGTACTCGATCTTGTCGGTCTCCACGCCTGCACGGTAGCCGTCGTCCACATTCTCGGTCTTCTTCCGCAGGATACGGGAAGCGATACCGATCTTGTCGATCTCGCCGGTCTTGGCGTTACGCATAACATGACGAACCAGGCTGCCCAGAGGGGTAGCCTCGAAGGTCTGCTGGATAAATCTGCGGGCCTGTTCGGGATTCAGCAGGCCGTCGTTTACGGTGCCGGTGGTAATGGTACCGGCGTTCTTGATGATCTGCTCGTTAGTGGGCATAGTGTTATCCTCCTTGTAGATTACAGAATACCGTGGAGGTAATGCTGTTCAGCCTTCTCCACGGGGGCGGGGTTGCCGTTCAGATTGGTGGGCAGGCCACGGCTCTTGAGAATAGGCTCCATGGCCTTGGCAACTGCCTGGTCAATCATGGTCTGAATGTCGGGAGTTGCGGGGGCTTCGGGAGCCGCCTCGGCGGCGGGCATGGCCTTCTGCACGGCGGCGGCAACCATCTTTTCGATGGCCTCGGCGGTGATGGGGGTCTCAGCGGCGGGGGCCGCAGGGGCTTCGGGAGCAGCAGCGGGGGCGGGATTCAGCGCCTTGGCTACAGCCTGGGCAATTGCGTCGATTTCGGTGTTGGTCACTTCGGTTTCCTCCTTTTCAGTAGTGGGGCCTGCCTCCTTGGTCACGGTCTGGGAGGTATCATCATCGGAAAATTCCTTGATGAAGGTACCCAGCGTTTCGTGGATGGAGGTCAGAGTAGAAAGATTCTTTGCGGACATTTTCTTGCCGGCCTTCTGGATGGGGGCGGCGGCGGACAGAGCCGACACAATGGAATTCTCATTGGTCAGCAGATCGGTCACGATGACATTGAAGTCGGACAGAGCTTCCTTTACCTTGGTTTCGTCGCTCTCGAACTTATAGGTACAGGTCACAGGATCCCAATGGTAAAGGCAATCCTCCAACGTGTAAAAGGCATTCCAGAACAGGGAACCACGGCTTTTCTCTGCGTAGATTTCTGCCATCTCACCCTTTGCCACCATCTTGAAGCCCAGCGTTTCGGCCAGCTTTGCCAGCAGACCACGCTTTTCCTCAGAGGGGGCGGCGGGGGCAGACTTTTCAACGGTTTCCAAATCAGTATCCTCCTCGCTGTAATTGCCGATGCCGCCCATGGAGAAGCCGGTAATCTCGCCTTTCAAGATTCCGTCCCATACAGCTTCATCGGTGACTTCCACAGTCATAAGCCATGTACCCTGCTTGACCACTTCATCGCCGATATTGAAATCTGCTTTCGCAATCCAGGTTTCGACAACGGTAGCACCGGGCAGCGGATCAAAACTGTGCTGAAGGTCAACCTTATCTCCGTTCTTGGCGAACCAGTAGGCCGCCTTGGTGATCTCAGCCTCGGTCATGTAGTTGCCGTGGCTGTCCTCGACCATGGGTTCGTAGACAACGCCGGTGACGAAATGGCTTTCGGCATCGGCCTTGAGGATACGGCCATAGGTGGAGAAGGTGGCCTGTCCATTCTCAGCCTTGGTAATGAGGAACTGACGCTGGTTTGCGGCCTTGTCTACGAGACTGACGAAAGAGATTCTTGCATCGGTGATCTCGTAGGCCTTTCTGACATTCTTCTGCTTCATTTCCTTACACCTCCCTTCATGTGGGGTAAAATATAAAAAAGCAGCCGTAAAGCTGCTTTTTATCATGGTTCTAACGCACGGTACGTGTTAGTTATCGCACGGCGTGCGAATTTTCGTGTTAAATCCGTGTAAGTTACTCGATACCGGCCTTGGCCTTGTTCTTGGCATCCAGTTCCTTTTCCCATTCATCGTCCATTTCCTCGATGATTTCCTTTTGCATCTGCCTGCGCTCATTGAGGGACAGGCCGAGGATATCTTCATTGACAACGGCCTGGGCAATGCAATGACAATTGACCGATTCGCTGGCAGGAAGAATGGGGTCACGGGGATACATGGGCTTGTAGGTGCGGCCGTCGGCACCCTTTAACTCGAAGCACTCGCCTTTGGGTACCCGCTGGCCGTCCATGGCAACATGGTTTTTCCGGGGTTCATTGCGGTAGGAGCCGGTATGTCTCCACATCTTCTCGTCTACCACAGGGGACTGCATCATGCTTTCCTGCTGGGCCACGCTGTGCGCCCGGAGGACTTCGGTTAAGGCAGCCCGTCTGGCTCGGTACCGTTCATCCCGGATTCCGCTGTCAACAATGCGCTTGGTAAACTCGGCGATACCGTCGCCGTTCTCCAAACCTTCCTTCAAGATGGATTCGATTTGGGTATGGCTGGTAAGCTCCATGAGATCGCCCAATTCCTCGCTCCAACTCTCCACCCATGCCTGGGTGCGCTGGGTAACGGTGAAAAGGGTCAAATCCGGGTCGCTCTGCTCAAGGTAATACTGGGCATATTCCGGGAGGAATGTGGCCAGCTGCTCTTTGAAGATTTCAGCGATTTTCACCTTCAGCGTGTCGGTCAGCTTCACATCCGGCCAAATCGCAGAAGCGAAATGCTCAAGGTCAAGGGCTTCCTCGATGCGACTGAGGATGAAAGCAGTTTCGTCCTCCATGGCCTCGGTCAACAGATCCTCGATATACTCTGCAAATGCCACGGTATCTTCGGGATGTACAAATCCCTCGGATTCCAGAAGGGCAATGAGGTCGCTGTTGGCCTTGGCAATGTAATCATCGATAGCCTTGATCAGAGGGCCGCAGTACATACACATGGTTAGCCCTCCTTGCTCATTTTGACCAGCAGGCTTTTTACTTCCTTCATAACGGCAACAATGGCGGCATCGTCATGGGCGGCTGTGGCCTTGGCAATCTGCTTTTCGATACCGGCGGTCAGAGCGCCGTAATCGGGGGCCATGCTCATGCTCTGGGACTTCTGCACCGCAACGGGAACATCGCCCCATTCTGCGGGGAAGTCCTCGGCGGTTTCGCCGATGGCCTTGTATGCGATATCCTTTGCCTTGTTGGGGGTGAGGCCGCCGGCATTGTTGCAGACGGTCAAAATCTTAAACAGATCGTCGGGGTTGGAAATATCCGGGGACTTGAAGAACACTTCCACGTGTTTGAAACGGTAGGCGTTCAGCAGGCGGTTGTTGATGATCCATGCGATGCTCTGCCGCTCCGGCTGGAACACCTGTTCTTCGGTAACCTCCATGGCGACCATGGCGGTGGCCCGGTTGAAATCGGTGGTATATCCGGTGTAGAGGTCGGGGAGCTGGAAAGAGGACTGGATCTTGCGGCGGTTGTTGTCAAGGTAATCCTGGAACAACTCGTCTTTCTGGAGGATGCTGGCAAGGTCTTTCACTTCCACTTCGGGCTGCTCCGCATCGGTGAAATCGGTACGATCATCGGCTGCCTCGGTTTCCAGAATGATGAAGGAGTGCTGTCCAGCGGCTCCCTTGATACCATCCATGTAACCCTGCAACTTGGTGAAGCTTTCCTCCGTCAGCGTGCCGCCCTTAACGATGATCATAAGGGGGGTATGCCGACCGTTACGGAAATAGTTGTTGTTCAGTTCCTCGGCCCGGCGGCTGCCGTCGGCACTCAAAACCTGTCCGATCCAGCGTACTTCGCCGTAAGGCTCCGTGCCGATGGCAAATTCGAGAATTTCATTTGCCTGGTACTGAAGATCAATGGATTCTCCATCTTTGGCATACTTGCCGTCCCGGAGGTCCATAATACGGGGATCGCCAAACTCCTTGAAATACACGGTGTTGCCGCCGACCTGCTGGCGGTATTTGCAGAACTTCTTCTTTCTCTTGACCTCTCGGCCCTTGTAGAAATAGGAAGTGTCAATATAGGGTTCCAGCGGCCGGGTCTTACGCATGGAGGGCGTATCCCGGATGAAACAAACCTCCTGCACATTGCCATCCATGGAGCGGATTACTTCCAAATAGGCAATGCCGTAGGTCTCACGGGCCTCAATCAGATCCTCGAAAACCTTCTTGGTATCCTGCTCGATATTCAAGAGGTCAACGATTTCTGCGGCCTGCGTAAACTCTGTGGACATTTCCGTGTTTTCCTCGGCATCGTCCCGGTATTTGATACCGATACCGAAGCCGGCGATATTGTTTTTGTAGGAGCGGATGCACTGCGGGAGGATGGTGCTATTGTTTACCAGCACCTTCAGACCGTTCAGATCAACGGGAGGTTCCAGCCAGTCAGCAGAATTCTTCTGATCGTGCTTATTAAGCTGTACGGAAGTATCCGCCTTTTTGATAGGCTCGGAAGCCTTGATGATCGTGGTGTCAATCTTCCTGCGGTTTTTCTTCTTTGACACTAGGACTTGGCTCCTTTCTTAGGCTTGGAGGGTTTAACGGGACAGCAGACCAAAAGCAAGCAGTCGGCTTCGTCCGGGGAGGGAAGATCCCTTTTCTTCATGTCCTTTTTACTCTCCAGCTTGATTTTACTGTTTTCTGTGATGTGGTACTTCCTGCATGAAAGCTGGGCGACCAAATCCGGGTCGTTGGGCAATATCAGCTCAACGGGTTTCGGATTGCCGTCCTCGTCCACAGGCTGCAGGAGCCTCTTAACGACTGCCATCATGTAGGATGTGGTATCGTCGTAATACTTTTGCCGCTTGATTTTTGCACCGAACCGGATGGGGATAACATCGAGCCACCAAAAGCGGTTCGGATCATTGCGCTTTATTTGGTTCAGACGGTCGGTAACACCACCGCCAACGCCGGTATCGTCGATTTTGACGGGAATGAGGTTGTCCGTCTGCGGGGACAGCTTATATTTCTTCACAAGGCTTTCGCCCAGGGCAATGATATCATCAGCGGTCTTCATGGTGTCTTGCCCGTGCCGCTTCTTGTGGATGGTGAACTTTTCGTCTGTGCGGTACCCGATGATGGTCTTATCATCACCGAAACGGGCAACGTCGCAGCCGATATGGATAAGGTGCGGCTTGGGTAGTGGTTCATATTCCGTCATAATGGAATTTTCAACCAGGGACAGGGGGATGAAAACATCATCTTCCTGCAAGGGAAATTCCCCTTTGACACGCACACGGAACACATTGGAATCACGGCCATATTTCCGGGCCAATGCCTCAATGTTTTCTTTACTGGTACGGGGGCTTTTCTCGCTGTCTACCTGGTGACACCGATAGCTGGCACGGTCTGCGTGGTGGCTATCGTAAAAGGATCCAGAGGTGCGGGTGGGGTTGCCGCACATCAGCAATTTGTTATTGGCACCGGAAAGGGTACCACGAATTGCTTCCATGATCGGCTCGGCCACACCGGATGCCTCGTCTATAATGAACAGCATATTATCCTCGTGGAAGCCCTGCATGTTCTCGGCCTTGGTGGCTGTACGAGCCACGGCAAACCACCGTTGGTCATTGCCGATTACATAAACACGGGTTTTTGTCCATGTAAGGATTTCCGGGAGGATGGGGCTGCGGTCCATCCATTTTGCTATTTCCGCCCAGAGGACGTCGTTTAACTGCTGCCGGGTGGGAGCCGTAGCGACCACACGGGAATAGGGGAAGCAGGAGAGAAACCACAGGGCGGCCACGGCTTCAACGCCGGTCTTGCCCACGCCCTGCCCGGATCGGACGGATACACGGGGGTATTCTGCCAAATCCATGAGGACGGTTCTCTGCCACTCGTCTGGTTCAAAATTAAGGACATCCTTGGAGAACTTTACGGGGTTCTTGCGGTAGACCTTGATGCGCTTTTTGAATACTTCAATCCTCGTCATCGTCTGCGGCCAGAACAGCAGCGACCCAATCATCTACAATGCTGGAATCAGACTGCGGCCCCTGCTGAGAGGGAGCGGCGGAGGGCGGCGGCCCCTTCGGCTGGGAGTGCTGTACCTCGTCGGTACGGTTGGCCTTTTCGATTTCCAGCGCTGTTTTCAAGAACAAACGGACCTCGTTTACCTCCATCATATTGGGGTTCAGATTGGAAAGCGCCTTGAGGCCGGTTTCCTGCATCTTCATGGCAATATTGATATGCCGTTTCCGCATACTGACGATCCGCTCAACGGCTGCGGCTGCGGCCTGCCGTTCTATCCAGTTGTCATATTCCAGTACACGGGTATTCCATTGGTAGAGGGAGGCCCACTTGTATATCAGGCTTTCATTCTTGGAGAGCTGGTGAGCAACATCCCGCTTGGAACGCTCGGTTGCTTTTGTATCCCGGAAAATGCAAAATGCTTCATAAGCCTGGGGGCTTTCTTTCTCTTGCCTTTCCCATGGATTTCGCTCTTCCTTCTTCGCTGTTTTCGCCATACCCTCCTTCCCCCCTTTATGGGCTAATTTGCTTTACTGCTCTCTGGCCTTGCGAGTGAAGAAATAGAAAAAAGGCGTGTCCAGCAGGGCCAGACCAGCCTTCAAAAGATACTGTCCAATCATAATACCCAGAAGGTCGGCACGGCCTGCGGGTGTCCAGATCCAGCCCAGGCCGAGGCCGAAGCTGATCGTTGCATAAATTACGGTGTCCAAAATCTGACTTGTCATGGTGGAGCAGTTGTTCCAGATCCATCTACCACCATGCGTGGAGCCGTATTTCTTGATATACCAATCCCGGATTCTGTGGAATACTGCGACATCCCAGGACTGGGAAGCGTAATAGGCACATAATGAGCCGGTGACAAATACCCAGTTCTGACCGAGCAGGGTGTTGTATGCGCCGTCCATGACGGCATCTGTGGCCGGGAACCAGCCGGTAATGATAATGCAGGCGGTGGCGAATAACTGGCCTATGAAGCCATATTTAACGGCACCCTTTGCGGTTTCCTTGCCCCATATCTCACCGATGATATCCGTACACAGGAAGGTGACGGCATAGGTGATGGCACCGCCGCTGAGGGCCAGTTCAATGCCTCCCAGATGGAGGCCGGTGGTAATGGTTCGTGCGCCAACGACATTGGCAATGACGATGCTGATCACGAAAAGGATAATCAGAATCGTCAGATTCGTGTTCGTCTTTCTCATAGTTTCACTCCTAGTTTTACTCTTAGTTTTGCGGCCCTGCGGACCGCTCGTACCGCTGTTTGCAGATGGTAGCGCAGAGGCTGGCATTGGTACAGTAGTTCAGCGTTTTGGGTTTCAATACCACTTGCCGCTGATCCAGAATGGCCTTGACCTGGGCCTGCCGCTCCAAAAACAGGTCACGGCGGAACTCGTTCACATGGCCCATGCGGGTACCGTCGTTAAAATGGCCGAACTTGACACCACTGAGCCAGCTGGTACTATCAGCAGATGTGCAAAAATTATTCTCGGCTATCATCTTGAAGTCAGTACAGCCGAGAAGGTGGATATCAATTTCGGGTTTCTTGTTCTTGATGTAGTGGGCCAGATACTTGGTATCCTCCCGGAAGGTCTTAGGCTTCACAATGCGGATTTCCGGGACGCTGATAGCGATATAATCAGCAAATTCTATCAGCCTGTCCAGACCATTCCTGCCGTCCTCAAAGTGGAATACATTGATCTGCTTATTACCGGGCAACAGCCTGCGCATCCTCTCCCGGAAGTACCAGGCATCTTCTACGCCCAAAATCTTCTGGCAGTCAATTTCGACACAGGAGGCTTGAATGCCGTTCTGCTTTACGAACTCCATCAAACTATCCTGCCACATGGTGAGGCTTTGACGGGTCTGCTTCATGCCTTTACCGGCACCGAACATAAGAGTGAAAAGACCGCTGTCCTGTATGACATGGCGGTTCGCTCTGTCCTGTTCTTTGATAACATGGCCGTCGGGGAGCCGGAAATCCGAATCCGGCTGCTTTCCGTATATGTACTTGTAGCAGGAATACAGCCTGTAATTGGTCTGTGCGGCTGAGAGTGCCGCATAGAATATTTCTTCGCCATCGCTTCCGGCGAAGTGAATCTTGATGTTACTGTCGAACAACCCTCGCACCCCCGTAACCGTCCTCAAGGACTTCGCAGGAATAGGCGTGAAGATCGTTCAGCAGGGCAACGGCGATATCCTCGCAGGACATACCGCCGAACTCGCAGGGGGTGCCATAGTGGCAATCCAGTACCCGCTTGATCCATTCCTCCTGGTTGATGATCTCGATTTCCCTGTCCCCGTGGGAAACCTCGAAATCCATGCGGATGTGGAACACATGGCGGTGACGATCCCGGAGGAAAGCAAACCGGGGATCATCCGGGGCATTCTCCCAGCGATGGAAGCCGGGGACCTGTACGGCACAGATAACGAATTTCTTGTGATCTTCCATTACAGTTCCTCCATTTCAAACTCCACGCCACGGCCCTTGAGAATGTCGGTGACCAGCTTGGCAACCTCATGGTCAGCATCGGGAATGGTGATGCTGTAATGGGGAAGCATATCCGCATCATCGACCGGGGGAGCCTCCGGGGCTTCGCCTTTGGGCTTGGTCTGCACACCGCTTTCAAAGAAGCTGTCAATGTGGCTCTCCATACCGGGAAGGGCGAACTGGGAGTTTTCGGAACAGAAGCCGAACAGCTCCGCCATATCGATTTCCCCGGCGAGGGCGGCGATTTCCACTTCCAGCTTGCTTTCGTCCCACTCGGAATACTCAGCAACCTTATTGTCGGCCAGCCGGTAGGCCCGGACTTCTTCGGGGGTCAGATCGTCAGCCAGAACACAGGGAACTTCGGTTCTACCCAGCAGTTTGGCTGCTTTCCAGCGGGTTTCGCCTGCCACGATCTCGTCATTGTTGTCAATGACAATGGGCTGCTTGAAACCGAACTTCTCAATGCTCTTTGCTACCACACGGGCGGCATTGTCGTTCTTACGGGGGTTGTTCCCATAAGGGCGAATGCTGTCAATGGGCCGCACAATGATCTGCATAATGTCTCGCACTTGATATCATCCTTTCTCCTTGTCGGTTTTATTCTTCGGGGCCTCAGCCCCGGTGTTCTTGATAATGGATCTCTTTCCGATGCACTTCGGGAAGGGGCAGTAAATACCAATGCCGGTATCGCTGCTCCACACGCACCCATTACAGGGGTGCCGAGGGTAATCTACTGCTGCCATATAAACCTCCGTCCAGCAAAAAACCCGCCCATGGATGACCATGGGCGGGTTCGCATAGCTTTGAGAATGGATCAAGGATATCACATAAAATTGCACTTGTCTATTGCACGATTTTTCAGCATTGTATTGCAAAACGGGGCGGTCAGCGGACGGCCCGGACACCATACAGGTAGGTCATAACCGTCTGTAAAAGCCGCTTGCGGTTACGCCACACGGTGGTGGGGTCACATCCAATACTCTCGCCGATTTCTTCATCGGTCATACCCTCAAGGTATTTTCCGGTAACGGCAAGGGAATAGCTGTCCTTTGCAATGAGGGACAATGCCCGGTCGATCATCTCAATTTCTTCCTCGTCCGCCTTGATGGTGCTTTCCATATCGATTACCAGAGCATCGAAGATTTCCTCCGGCTCAAGGCGAACGCCCGACTTTTGATAACGGACAATGCTGCGGCTCCTCCCTCTGGGGCCGAGTTTGCGAAGTTCCTCTAAGCGTTCCTTATTGTCCGCAATTCTGATCTTCATGGTCTGATATTCCCGTAACCGCTTCTCGGTCATTTTGAAAATATCCTTGAAGTCACTCATTCCCGCAACCCGGCCAGCTTCCACGGCCTGCCGGATTATCGTTTCAATGTCGGGTGTTTGGTTTTTCCCCATTGTCAGAAGCCTCCCTTTATGGTAGAATAGTCCTGCCACGGGCCGTCTTTTCGCTGTATGCGAGAGGGCGGCTTCTTTTTATGGGCCTATGCGAAAAGGGTGCGGAACAATCGCCGGAACAGCCCCGGCCTGCGGGTGGGGATGGGGTCATAGGCTGCATCCATGGCCTCCATCTGCCGCACGATGTGGAGAAACTTAACTTCGTCCTCCAGATCCCGGACACGCCGTTCAAGACGGCGAATCTTCTTTTCTCTTCTCTGGCTCATAATATTACCTCATTCCAAATTCTCCAGGAACATCAAAATGCCGGGACCGGCAAAACGTAGGCGGTACGGCTCCGCTTCCTGGGGTGTGATGTACTTATGTCCGAAACGCTCCTTCATGCTCCGCCATACCTCCCAAGGGATACGGTAAAAGGTCTGGAACCCAAATGTTACCAGGACAAAGACATGGGCACCATACTGATATGCCCGTTCCAGCCGTTCACGCTGGGCATCGGTCACACAGCTTTGTTTCAGATTGTCGGCTTCGGTCTCCTTGGCTTCAAAATTGACGGACCAGCCGCCGTACATAGTGCCTTTATAGTCTGCCTGTGCTTTCTTCTCGAAGCAGGCCACGAAACGGCCATCACCCAGGGAGCGCAATACCTTCATCGGCTCCGGTGTCTTCTCAATGTCGGCAATGTTACGATCCCGGTAGTAGGTACAGGCTTCGTCAATGATCGTTTCAAAGTTCCTGCCAGCGGCCCGGCTCATCATGCCGATATACTGGCGGCGGGGGTCTTTTTGGTGTTCAGCAGGGGTCATATTTTTCCTCCAAAATCTCTACTCTGTCTCCCGCTCGGTCTACACTCTTATGCGTGGTAAGGAGTGGGAGTATATTCCCCTCAAATTTTGAGGGGAATATTTCTTTTTCCCGGTGTCCACACTGGGCTTTATGATTTTATTGGAGGTTAGTACGGGCGTTACACACGCTCCTGCAGCTTGCCGTTGATATAGTAGAGATACCCGGCGTCCTGCATTGACCGCAGTATAGAGGGTGTATACCCGCATTTCTTGGTGTCCCAGCCGCAGATGTGGCCACCAAAACGGTCAGTTATGAGGTACTTGGAGGGCTTCAAGCAGCGCTCCCGGACATCATTTGTGGTGCTGTTATCAACATCGGTGTTCATAAATGCTCCTTTTTGGGGGGCTGTGGGGCCTGTTACGATCATATTCCCCGTTTTTTGATCGTAACAGGCTTATGTACGGGCTGATAGAATCACTTTTGATTCCATCATGGCTTTGGGCTGCTATTACGGACCACATGGAGGGAACGCCGGGCGGCCTCGGCCTTTGCTTCGATGTGCTTTATGGGATCCAGATAATCGGGACATTCGCCTTTCCATCTTCCAGAATAGCACCCTTTCTCAGCATCCCACCGACTTGTACCGTTGGTCAGTATACAATCGTCACAGTTGAAGCAGCACTCGTCTACTTCGCCGGGGGTGAAATAATGCGGATCAAGGTTACAGTTCCGGGCGCAGATTTGGCAGCGGCATCCGATGCAGGAAGCCATCAGTACCGACGGTTCTTACCGTTGAAGCCCTGCTTGCGGGAGCCGCCCTTCTGGAAGCCGTCACGCTGGAAACCATCGTTGTGGTAGCCATTATTGCGGTGATGGTTGTTCCGCTGGGGATCATAGCCGGTATCCTCCCACTCCTTGACCTTCCGGTCGGCTTCGTCCTCGGTGAAGAAAATGGTCTTGCCGATCTTATCGTAGTCGGAAGGACGGTAGCCGCCAGTGCTGGTCCAGTATTCCATCTGTCCCTGCCGGTATCTTGCATTGGCAATGTACACGGTGGTACCGGGTTCGATGAAATCCACGGTTCTCAGCCGCTGGACTTCGGCAAATGCCCAGCTATCGGCCTTCTGACCGATACGATCCAGAATCTTCAAAACTTTCTCTTTGGAAACAAATGCTTCTTTCATGGTGTTTTCCTCCTTAGTGTCCGCCGAGGATGCTGCCGCCCTCGATAATGAGGGGTTCATCTCCGACAACTTCAATGACCAGCTGATAAAGGGGTTCTTCATCGGTGCCGCCTACACGCTCATAGGTGAAGCGATACTGAGCATCACCGATCTGCTCGGTGCTTACGATAGGTTCGCCGGCTTCTTCCAGCTGCTGGGGCTGCTTGGCATGATGGGCAATGCCGCCGATGGCAGCGGCCAGCACCAGCACCACAGCGAGGAAAAGGGCGACAATGGCAAAATTCTTACGTTTCAAATGCTTACCTCCAATGAATTTTTTATAAGAAAGTGCTTTGATGCTCTACGGGGAAATTGCACCACAGCACCTCCGTCCGCTGTTCTTTGTTCTGATTGTAGGATTTTCGGGTGATACGGCTCCACCCGGCCAGTTCCCGGTCGTACAGTTCCGACGGGTACCCGCTGAGGATCACGGAACCTCGGTGCTGTTTCAGCACATCCAACAGTTCCACATGATCCTGTTCGGTCATTTCGTGCCGGTACTGCTTGCAACCTCTGGTTTGCAGTAGATAGGGCGGGTCGGCATAGATCAGAACATTATCGTGGTTGAATTTCCGAATCAGATCCAGGGCGGGAAGGTTTTCAATCTGAACCTCCTTCAGCCGTTGGGCGGCTTCCAGCAGATCAGCGGGGAGCCGGTTCCAGCAGCTGAGGCAGTATGCACGCTCCCGGCCGTAGACGTCGATTTTGAATCCGGTCTTGGTGTTGGTTTTGAAACCATATCCCATTTTGCTTTTTATGGCGAAACGGTAGGCGCGGTCAAAATCGTCTGACCCGGGATTTCTATGGGCATCATCGAAAATATCCCGGGAATAAGGGGTCATACTGACAGCGGCGGCCAGATCGTCGGGCCGCTGGCGCAGCACCCGGAAGAAATTCACAATCTCGCCGTCAATGTCATTGACCGTTTCGATGGGAGAGGGCGGCTTATTGAACAGTACCGCCCCGGAGCCGAAGAACGGTTCCACATAGGAGTGGTGGGGAGGCATCAGAGCAACGATCTCCTTTGCCATGCCCCATTTTGCGCCGGGGTAGTTCAGAAGGTTATTCATGGGCTACCTCCGTTTATATTCACTCCACTCGCAGGAATGGAAAGCGGCTTTGTTATTTACCCATCGGGCAAAATCCTTTTGTTCATCTGTTGGCTCACCGCCGTCGAAGTCCCGATATGGCTGGGCGAATGGCTGAATCCCCCAATCGTCCAGCGTGACAACAATTTCGTGGGCCTGCTTTACATCCTGCACCAGCACATAGCTCCACAGGCGGCTCCGGGCAATTCCTGCATCAACAAGCCGCTGGGCGGCTTTTATCACCCATGGGATCATAGCGGGAGTGTCGCAGGCCATGCGCACGAAGCGGATCCAGTGAAGCCGGGCCAACAGATGGGCCACATCATCATCGATCAGACGAGAATCAAGCCCCTGGTTGAAATCCACCCATATCTTTTCGTTGCCCAGTTCCTCAATCTGTTGCAGGCCGTGGTCATGGGCAAGCACATTGTTGTCCATGAAGATGATCTCCCGGCTGTCTGGCCGCTTGATCTCCTGCCATGTGGCAGCGGGGCAGATGGAACCTTCTTTCCGGGGGACAATGCACCACGGGCAGTTGCGGATACATCCACGGGTCAGAAAGCCGATTGCCTGCTTGAAATGCGGTAGATCGTGTAATCTGGTGCCATGGCCTCAATCTCCGGGGGTAGCCTGCCGTAATCCTTATAGCCGGTACCGCCCCGAATGATCTCGTCGGCATATATGACAGTATCAATGTCATGGGAGAAGGTAAAAACCTTGCTCATATATACCCGGTCATAGTGTTCAAAACCGTTCCACCATACAACGGAATCGCCCTGGGCCTTGTGATATGCGGAAATCCGCATAAGGGCCAGATTGGGAAATCCTCCGTGACCGTCTACATCAACCAGCCCGATACGCATCAGCCTTCATCCTTTCCAGCTCCTTCATCTGCCGGCGTTCACGGGCTTCCGAAGGGTCACGCTCGGCAATGACCCGGCCCCGGTCATACAGCTTTCGGCGGTACCGCATATCCATCTTGGAATTGGGGGTGAAGGTGGAATTGATACCGTACATTTTAGGATTTCCCATGGCTATACCTCCGCAGGCTGTTTCAGCCATTCAATACAGCATGACAAGCAATCGGTAGGTCGAGAGCAAAGAGTATGTTCAGAATAGTGGGGACACATGATTTCTTCGGCTAACTCTTCGTCGCTCATGGCCCGGATTTTATCCCCATTCGTTACAACGGGGTTGCTTGCTGTCATTTTGGGGATGTTGCTGAGAACATAGTTAACGGGGACAACATGGACGGCGGGCTGCTCGCCGATAGCCATTCTGAGAAGGGGGGATTCCGGGTACCGTCCCTCTTGAAAATAAGGGTCACGGAGAAGGCGGGAACGGCTGATATAATCTGTGGAGATGCTGGACTGAATGAAAAGTTTGCAATTACTTTCCACATTCACACAGCCGAGGTAGTTGCTATAATCGAGGGTACGGTTAGCCTTACAAAACTGATAGCCCAGACAGTCCTTACATGTTGCCATATTCGAAATCCTCCCATTCTTCGATAGCCGCAGCGATTTCCAGCAGCACATCATGTACTTCTGCAATTGCGCCGTCGTCATAATCCTTTACTGCCTGTTTAAGTGCGGCAAGGATTTTCTTATCTTTCAGTTCACCCTTGGCGTAAAATCTATTTGCCATCGGTTCTCCTTTCTCCGGCGGGATTGAATCCCCTACAGGTGCCGGGATCCTCTTTGCACCAGCCCCGGCCGTCAACACATTCCGGGCAGCGGTTCCCGCAGTAGGGGGCAGGATTGGGAATCCCGGAGCAGACGAAATCAATAAAGGCATCCCGCAGATCGTTGTACTGCTCGATGGGGACGGCCTCTGCCGCTGGCTGCCCTTCCAGGCAGCCAATGGGGCGATTCAGTGCACCGGCGAGGAAGGGATCACCTTCAGCAGCCAATACGGTCTGCAACTCCTTCAGATCCCGGATTGCCCGGTTTCTGGAAATCAAAATGTCGTTTTCCTTACTCTTCGCCATCTTCTTCCACCTTTCCGACAAACAGCCTGCTCAAACCGTCTTCACAGACGATCAAGCCGATTTCTTCCATAATTTCTTTCCTGCGCTGGATCTCATTTGCTTCCCATCCGCAACCGGCGCAACGGCCAACGGTGGTACATCTGCGGTGTTCGAGGGTACATTTGGTTCCTGCCATAGCCAGTCCTCCTATACCTTCTTGTCCATGGACAGATCACCGCCGAACTTGGCATTGTAGCGACGGATAAGGGTATCACACCGCATAAACAGCCGCTTGTTCTTCTGGCAACCCCGGATGAACAGGCTGAGGTGAAGGTCTATCCAGACCAGATAAAGTGTTTTATGAATGAGGGTACAGCCTTCGGCGATAAGGCGGCCAGACCGCCGGATTTCTTCTAACAGTTCCTTCATGGGGTCAATTCCTCCACATAACACCAACTCTGCGGTGGTTTGGTCAAGTTGTGGCTGCCATCACAGCTGTATTCGTGCTGTCGGCACCCTTCGTACAGTTCGCATCGGTGACATTGTTTGAAGTCGCTTAATTCTTTCGGGGTATCGTAGATCACAACATCCGAAATGTCCCAGGCATAGAGGCCGATGTGGTAATCAGCTTTTAGTTCATACCGGCGCAACATATCGGGAGCGAGGCAGGAGCGGGATAAGATTTCATCCGTGGTGATTTCATCATTTTCCGGGTCGCCGAAGGTGCTGTACCGGGACACTTTTTTGCAGATGAATTCGCCGACAACGGTAGCACCGCATTCCTGGGGCTTGCCATTTACACCGAAACTTCCGTAGGCTATACGGGATTTGGTGCAATATATGTAGCACTTGAAGGGGGGCTGTAACTTTGGCCGGTGCTTTCTGATTTCAATGGTCTTGGTTCCGTTGAGAATCTTCTCGATCCAATCGGGCCGGATGCTTAATAGGACAGCTTTCATGGCTCTACCTCCAGAAGCTCCTTGACTTTGGGCTTTATGTAGGTATCAAAGATCGTCACGATCCTTTTTGCCTGTGCAGAATAGTCCCGCTCAACACAGCCCCACAGCCAGTCAGTATCTAAGGTGTCCCACAGGTCAGCCGGAAGCGCATCCTTGATCGCCTCCATGATGTCACGTCCATCATGGCTGATATAGCATGCTTCTTTCACATCTTCCCATGTTGTGAGATCAAGGTGGATATCCTCATAAACTGCAGCTTCTTTTATGGCATCCTCGATATTCTTCCAGGTGGTGTCACCATCGACCTCGGACAGTGATGCGAGCTTCTGAATCAGATAGTCGGAGGTGAGGCGTGAAAGCAGGTGGAGAAATGATTCAGTAGTTGGAGTGGGTTTCCACCCGTAGGAGTAATTTCCGCAATCGGATTCGATGCAAAGGGTGTAGTTCTCAAGATCAATGTAGAATCTGGCCCAAAGGCATGAACCGTAATCGGAATCGGTCTTCTCCTGGGTAACCAGGAAGGTAATGATCTTTGGTTTCTGCAATGTGACTTTCAAGGTTAACCCTCCTTAGCTGGCACCCGCAGGGGACACCATGCGGGAGAGGTGGTACCCATTTCATCCTTGCGGATCCAGCGGCGTTTGAGCGCCCTGGTGACCTTCCAGACGGGATGGTGGCAGAAGTCCAGCAGTTTGCCGCCCTCGGAGAGGGAATGCTTGCGGCAAAACTCGCAGGCGGTACAAACGGGGGCGTTCTTATCTTCACAGGCCGGGGCGGTGACGGCGGCCTTCTTTTTGGATTTCTTCATATATTCCTCCATTGTGGATGTGTGGGTGACTTAATCGGGCATGGACACTTCCAGTTCGTCCAGAAGCACGGGCATGCACCGGCGGCAAATGTGACATAGGATTCGTAATTGCGAGTAGGCACCATCTTTCACATAGAGCGAAACCATGTTCTTCTTCAGACCTTCGCGGCTGCATTTGGCGCAGATGGCGATATACTTCTCATGGGGCCGCCAGAGGTCAAGATCCATTTTCCTTTGCCTCCGCTTTCCATTGGGCAACGATGCACTCCCGGCAAAAATAGGCCGGGTCGCAATGTTCACAGATATCGAAGCCATTGTTGAATGCTTCAATAATGAGGCTCTTAAAATCCGGGATATTGAGGGTTCGGGAAGGGTTGATCATCTGCAATACGGCTCCCAGGTACCCGGCGGCATCCCAATCGCCATAGATGGCACTTACGGGTTCTTTGATTTGGTGGGTTTCGGTGTCGATAGTGCCGACGGCAATGCAGGGGCCGGTGCCTTCGATGGTGAAGGTGGCCAGGGTCTGGGTGACAATATTGCCGTCACCATCACGTTTACACATTCCCATCTTGGCGGTACCCTTGGCAAGGAAGATCATGTCAGCCATTTTTCGCAGCCTCCTTTGCACGGGCCACGGCGATCCGGGCCGCCCAGCGTTGGGTCTTTTCATCACCGATGGACTGATATACCCATGCGGTCGGGTCAAAATCGAGCATTCTGCAACAGAGCATGACATCGGATATTTCCTCTGTAAGGTTCTCCAATGCCTCCTGCACGGTGACGGGGGTGGGGTTGGTGCCATCGATACCCTTCGGAGCTTGAGGGCGGCTTGCGATAGCTCAGAGGCTTCCTCGGCAAGCTGGCAGAGCAGTTCACCCACGGGCATCTGCTCCCGGATATACTGGGTGTCTTTACTCAATGTTTCGGGGTTCACTTTGCATCCTCCTTGCAATATCGGCGATATCGTCGATGATATTAAACTCTCCGCTGATAGCCTTGACCTCAATGATCTTGCTTCCCCACGGGGTTTTGGCCCATTCGATGAACGAATAAAGGTTGGAGCCGACCAACTCGCCTAGCTCGGTTTCAATCCAGGCGGGGCCTTCGTCCTCGTCCTCATAGACCATACCGATCAGCCACCAGGAGGGACCGAACCGGCGTTCCAGACGGAAGTAGGTGTAATCGTCCGGGGCGATCTGCACATTGAAGGTTTCATACCAGTCCAGCGAAGGCTTGGTGTAGGTGAAAAAGAAGGGTTCTTTATTCATCGGTTACCTCCCACCAGGGACCAGTCAGCACCGACATATCGTAACCGCTGCGGATGAAGGAAAGCGTTCTCTGGTGATTGCAGGAATTACCGAGATAGGTGTAGATAATCTTCATGTCTTCCGGGGTGAAGTCGGTTCCGCAGAAACGGTTGATGCCGTTAAGGTGATATTCATGGACTTGGTCATTTCTCCATTTCACATGGAAATGCTCACTCTTGTAGGCTTCACGGGAGAGCCATTCCAGCAGCTTTGCAATGGCATCTGTCCGTGTCTCGCAGTTATCCAGACGGAAGTAGGAATTTACACGCCGGTGGGGATCTGCCACAAATTCCAAATTATGGTTCATAATTGCATCGGGGAAGGCTGCGAAGAGATCATTCAGAACTTTTTGCTCAACCATTGGGGTCCTCCTTCTGCTTGAAGCGGATAGGCTCGAAATCACAGGAGGTATTTTCCGGCTTTACACCGTAGACCTTGGTACACCAGTCTACATGCTGGCAATCACCACAGTTCTTTCCACCGGGCAGTTTCATGCACTGCCGCTGGCAATTTTTGAGGTTAGGACAGTTTCTACATTCCATGGCGTATTCTCCTATACTGCAATGGCATCGTTCAGCTCTGCCATTGTTCTAATCTTGGCCCCGCACATATCCGGCATATTTGCCCGTACCATGGCCTCGGCCAGAGGGGGACATACCGCATTGCCGCAGCGGGCCACCTGTTCGTTTTTGGGGTATTTGTTACCCGTGTAGTCGTAATCAATGATGTAATCCGGCGGGAAGCCCATAGCGTTGTACAGTTCCCGTGGGGTCAGCATTCGCAGGGTAATGTCTGCGATATAGTAGGCCACGCCGAAGATAACCAGCAGGATCACTTCATCATCGGCCAGATGGTACCCGCAATGCTGATTCAGCAATGCCCGGATTTCTGGCCAGTGGCCCAGATCGTGGCCGCCAGCCTTGGCAAGCACGGCGTTGCACTGGGCATACTCGTTACCCTGGGCGGTGATGGTGTTGAGGGTGTCGGTGGGGTGCTGTCCCAACTCCTGCCCCTTGAACTTGACCACATGGGCGGAACACAGGGCATTGTGGTCAGCGGTGGTCACCGTGGGCAGCGGCCCGGAGGCTTCGACACCTACCACGCCGCCGAAATACTTTTGGATGTGGGCAGATACCACCGCTTCCCGGTCATGGGCCGTTACTGTGTGCATGGGCTGGGATACATCCAGAGGGTTGCCGTTGCCGTAATACTCCACAAGATTGGCACAGGCGAGGCCGTAGCGGTTGGAGGAATCTACGGTCATAATGGCATCGTTCATGCTCTGGCCCCGTACCTTCTCGCTCTGCTCCGTGTGGTACTGGATCAGATTGGCAGCCACCATGCAAGCCTCCTGTTTGGAAACCGTTGTGGGTGCTGGCTCCTGCATATCCCGGATGCGGTCGCCGCCTCCCGTCTGGCCGATGCTCATAAGGTTGGCAGCCACGAAAAGCTGGTTGCCTGCGGAAGTGACCGTGTATACCGGCTCGCTGGCAGGGGAGCCAACGGAGTTGCAAGTGTTGGGGATGGTCAGAGGGGCCAGCACCGGGCCACAGACACCGCCGGTATATTTCCGGGTGACGGTGTTCACAGGCTCGTCAATGGCCCGTGTATGGCTGTCGCCGCTGTGGTTGCACTCCACAATGAAGGGATTGCCGCTCTTGATCGTGAACTTGTCCACGCCACGGATCACCCGGCGCATGGTGTTATTGGCAAGGGGGCGAACCACTTTCACGCCGTACTTTTCTTTGATTTCTGCCTTGCTGGCAAAAATAGAATAGCTGGGGATGGTCCAGTCGATGATCTCAGCAGCAGACCGCCATGGGAGCAGTTTCCCGGATTTGACCGCTTCGCTGTCCCGGTGGGCGTGGGTGGGTTCCGGCCAGCGGATGGGCTTGCCATCGCACCGGGCCACCAGCACGAACCGTTTCCGGGTGGTGGGTGCGCCGTAGTCGGCGGCGATCAGTTCCCGGTATTCCACGACATATCCCAGATCCTCCAACTGCTGGATGAACTTTCGGAAAGTCTGTCCGGCTTTTTTCTTGATGGGCTTACCCTTACGGACAGGCCCCCATGTCTGGAATTCCTCGACATTCTCCAGCATGATCACATCCGGGCGAACCTTTGCGGCCCACCGCAGCGTGATCCATGCCAGACCACGGATTTTCTTATCCACCAGGGAGGCACCCTTGGCCTTGGAGAAGTGCTTGCAATCCGGGGAGAACCAGGCAAGGCCCACGGGACGGCCCTTGCAGACCTCGACGGGATCCACATCCCAGACGGATGCCTGAAGGTGTTCGGTGTGGGGGTGATTGGTACGGTGCATCAGAATGGCGGCGGGATCGTGGTTGATAGCCACGGCCACGGGCTGGCCGAGGGCCAGTTCTATGCCAATGGATGCGCCACCGCCGCCGGCAAAGTTGTCAACGGCGATTTTCTGAAATAGGCTCGTCTGGCCTATCTGTGGTGTTGTTTTTGCTCGTTTCATACTCTCCCTCCTAGAGAAACGATATTTCCTCGAAGTTCCAGCAGCGGAAGGCTGGCTTTTCTTCAATCATCGACCATCGGAAGGGCCGATGATTGAAGAAAAGCCAGCCTTCGTCCTCATATTGGAATCTCTTGTCAAAATCATGTACTGTGTGGCCGTCGGCTTTGAAAGAGATGGGACTATCTAAATCCCATTTCATCAGCAAGGCCCAATGTTCGGGGTAGTTCCGTCGAAGGAGGCGTAATTGTTCGATTCCTTGGTTGTGACAGAACCAGCAGCCGTCACGGCATGAGGTTTCGTAGGTGGGACCGAGCATATCGTTGTATTGGCAGTACAGTCCGCACAGATCTTCGTCAATACCAAATTCCACCAGCGGCGCACGCTTCCGGGCGTTAAGCTGACCGAACCGGGCAGGCTCGTCGGCGGCTATACCGAGATAATCCACGATATTTCTTTTGGCCCGTCGGGGCGGGCAGTCTAAAAAGGGTGTTTTGATCCTGGTTTTGAGATGCTGACACCATTGCAGAGATTTGTTGGAGAGAGGCCATCCCTTGATCCTGCCCCATGAAGCGTACTTTGAGCTTCTGGCACCAACTGTACTTGCTGTTGGGAGGGAAGCCGGTAATGGTACCTTGCACTCGGTGCATGGGCATTCCGTTTGAGTCCAGCTTGACACCACGGATTCCAGAGGTCCGGGAATCCGAGGATGGAGCCGGGCGGGAACCGTCTCTCTCTCTCTCTCTCTACATGAACAGGTTGTGAACTGAGGGTCAGTTCCGGGCCGTTCTCTCTCTCTCTCTCTCTCTCTACTTGAACAGATTGTAAATTCTTACGCTTGGGGATGTGATAAAACATCTGCTCGTAGGTCTTTTTGGTGCCGTCGGGATTGAGAGCGCAGAGGTGTTCGACCTGGATGCGGTACATATCCCATATCCTCTGGTCCATTCTGTCCTTGAACTCCTGCATGGGAGGGAGGTTTGCGGAAATGGTATCCGTAGCCCAGACATCCGTGGTGGTGATCCTGTCAAGGGGCAGGCCCCGGCTTTTTATGACCTCCAGCATTTTCAGACTGTCCTTGCCGTAGGAGATACGGGCTATGTATTGCTTCTCGGTACTCATAGGTTGCATTCCTTTA
>JAFTXW010000054.1 GCA_017461445.1 Oscillospiraceae bacterium | reverse complement strand
TGTTGTTTTTCGTAGACATAGTTAAGCCTCCAATTCAAAAGAATACAGGACCTCATAGAGCCGTTCGCTCTCGATCCATACCTCGGACTTGGCGTAAAAAATGCCATGCTGATCCAGCACGGCTTCCAGTCGCTGTTCCACATCCAAGTCCTTGATGTCGGTGTACAGCTCTATATTCACTTCATTGATTTTGAAGTAAGCGATGCCGTCTGCTGCGAAGTGGTTCGTACCCGGCAGCAGATAGCAGATGAAGGGCGGGTCCGGGGACTCCCCCTCGGCGAAGTGGTCGTAGGCAAAAGGAATGCCGACCTCCGCCAAAATAGCGAGTAATTTATCCATGCTGTAAAGCCCTCTCAATGTCTCGTTCCAGCTGGTCAATGCCGGACTGCTCGGCAGGGGCGATGTGGGCTTTACCACCCACACGACCGCCGCCGCGTTTGGCATGGCCCTTCTCCAGAAGGTGTGCCAGCTGGTAGCGGTTCTTGGAATGAACGACCACCTCCAGAGCGTTGGAGGACTCCTTCGTGGTCTTTACCGCCCAGCTCTTCTGGTAAGCGCCGGACTTCACGGGAGCGCCAGCCTGAATCTCCTTCCGCACAGTTCTGCCAGCCTTCTTCACGGCGGTTTTCATTTCGTCGGCAGCCATGTCGGCATACTCCAACAGACCTTCCATGATGGCATCCGCCATGGCATCAATACTGACTCCGGCCATTAGGATCGTACCTCTTTCTTGCAGCGGAACTTTATGGACTTCTTTTTGAAGCTCATGTGATCCACAGCCAGGATGTTGTAGATACCGCTGCCGAACAGAATGCGATACCCTACAGAGTCGACCTGGGATACAGCATTGCACCAGCGGACGGTGAAGGAGATGTCCGAATGGTCAACTGTGGTGCCAGCGGCATCCTTTTCGCTGCCGACGGAGCTGGATGCTTCACCGCTGACGGTAGCCGCACAGCTGTAGTAGTCCGTCCAGCCGTTCTTTCGGTTACCAATCTTATCTGCGGTGACGGAGGCCTTCTGGATGGTAATGCGTGTATTCAGCAGAGCGATATCCATATCAGAAGGCCTCCTTCCGCATACCGGACAGCAGTGCCCGTAGGGTCAGCGTCAGAGCATGGTGGTCGGCTTCCTCCCGATGCTCATACAGATAGGCAACGGCATACAGCACAGCAGTGCGGGAGTTCTCGCCGCTGGCGGAGAATTCGTCAGCGTCCTCCATCCTGGCGATATCCATACACAGGCTCTGGCCTGTGGAGATCAGTCCGGTAATGAGATCGTCGTCATCCGGGAAGTCGACCCGGAGATACTGTTTTGCTTCTTCCAAAGTAATCATCAGGTCACCTCCAAAGGGAAACGGCAGCACCGCTTCATTACGATGCTGCCGTTATGGGATTATCGCTTACGCAGATGCCTTCATCTGCAGGGCCTTGATAGCCTCGGGCAGAACCAGCTTGCCGTCGACACGCTTGGTAGCCATAAAACCGATCTGGCCGGTGTCGGCATAACGCTCATTCAGGCGCTTAAAGGTAACGCCCTGGCGGTCGCCGATCCAGTAGAAGTTGAAGTCGCCAAAGAGGACGGGCTTCAGGCCAGCCTTCATTTCGGGCATGAAGGGAGAAGTGAACACGGGCTTACCCAGCAGGGTCTCGTGGTCACCCTCGTGCAGAGCCTTCTGCCACAGGTACTGACCGTCATTGCCCTTGAGCTTGCGGATAGCACCCATAGTGGCATCGTTGAAAACCCAGATGGCGTTCTCACGGTAAGGAGCTTCCAGATCGTAGAACAGATTCATGATCTCATCTGCGGTGATAGTGGTTGCTGAAGCTGCGGTTACACCGATTTCGGCACCACCCTTGTCAGCCAGCAGGCCCAGGGGCTTGCCCACGCCGTCACCGTTGAAGAAGGCGTCCTCTTCCTTATTGCCGATACGGCGGGAGAACTCAGAAGTGAAATAACCCTCCAGGTCAAAAGCGGAGTCGTTCAGCAGTTCCTCGGAGACCTTGATGATGGTGCCAACCTTGTGGGCACCAATGGTCTGCTGACCAAAGGTATCATCACCCTCGGGGATGCCGCCTTCCTCGTCAACCCAGGCCGCACTGCCCTTATTGGTCACAACAGGGATCTTGTGGCTACCGGAATTGGTCTGGAACACATAGGCGTGGTCACGGACGATACGCTTATGGCCCAGAGCCTGCACCAGAGTGTGTTCAAACTCGTCGGGGACCAGATAGCCACCCTCGGTATCCACACCCACTTGCAGGGCGTTACGAACCTCATAGGAAACGGGTTCCTTGGAACGGGTCACATTCCAGAAGGCATCCTTGTATGCATCGGCGGCACGACCGGTCTTGGTGTCGGTCTTGGCGTTGCCGGGCTTCTGGGTCAGGGGCTGGCTGGTGGGAGCGTTCATCTCGCGGTCAACGGCCTCCTGGCGTTCCAGACGGGCGATCTCCTTGCCCAGATCGGCGACTTCCTGCTCCATGCGGGTGTAGGTGGCATCGTCCTCTGCGGACAGAACGCCATCGGTGTTGCGGTGGGAATCCAGGAATGCCTTGGTGGCCTCCCAGGCCTTGGCGCGCTTAATGCGCAGTTCGTTGATAGTCATAGTTGTTACCTCCAAAAATTTAATATTTCAGCAGATTGAGCCGCTCCATGAGTTCGTCCACGGAACGACCGGTGGTCTTGGCCTGTGCTGCGGGCTTGGCCTTGGCACGGGCTTTGTTGATGATGGCAGCCTCCACGGTCTTACCGGAGAAGGCGTAGGCATCAGCAGCGGACATACGCTTTGCATCCTCCAGAATGCCGTCAGCGAAGCCCAGCTCCACAGCCTTGTTGGCGTTCATCCAGGTCTCGTTCTCCATGAGGTGGCTGAGCTTGGCGCGGGACAGGCCGGTCTTGATCTCGTAGGCATTGATGATAGACTCCTTGACCTCGTCCAGCATTTCAATGGCACGACGCATATCTTCGTGGTCACCGAATGCAAAGGTGGCGGGGTTGTGGATCATCATCAGTGCGGTGGGAGCCATGAGAACCTTGGTGCCTGCCATGGCGATGACGGATGCAGCGGATGCGGCGATGCCGTCGATTTTGACGGTGACATTGCCGGTGTAGTCCATGAGCATGGTGTAGATTTGGCTTGCAGCGATGCAGTCGCCGCCGGGGCTGTTGATCCAGATGACCACATCACCGGTGCCTGCGAACAGCTCGTCGCGGAACATCTTGGGGGTGATGTCATCGTCGAACCAGCTGTCTTCGGCAATGGTGCCGTTCAGCTCCAGAACACGCACGGCCTCATCGCTTTCGTTTACGATCTGGTTTTTCCACTGCCAGAACTTCTTGTTCTTCATCGGTTTCGTTCTCCTTTCCTTCGGTAGTGATGTTTGCATAAGCACCCGCATTTTTCAGGGGGAGCATATTGCCGTTAATGAGGTACAGGTCGCCGCCGTCTTCCGCAGGGATGCGGTCGAGGTTTTCCAGCTCACGGATATCGTTGGCAGACATCCAGCCGTTCTGGCGACCGATGGCGTAGCCGTTCATACGGCTCTGGTAATCGCCACGGAGCAGGCCTTCCAGATTGAACTTGACAAAATACAGCGCTTTCTCATCCTGGGTCAGAAGGGCACGCTGAATGGATTGCTCCCAACGCACCACCCAGGGGTCGAGGGTGTATTTGACAAACTCAAGGGACTGCTGCTCAATATTGGAAAAGCTCGACTTTTCCAGGTCGCCGACCATGTGGGGCGGCACTCGGAAAATTCGAGCGATTTCGTTGATTTGGAATTTTC
>JAFTXW010000011.1 GCA_017461445.1 Oscillospiraceae bacterium | reverse complement strand
TTCAATCCACCCACCCCGTGAGGGGTGGGACCGCAGTCCCTATCGTATCGGCACTTGCTGTCGGTATTTCAATCCACCCACCCCGTGAGGTGTGGGACTCTTATCGATAATCTCCCAAGGCTGCTGCAGGTCAACACGCTTCTATTTCAATCCACCCACCCCGTGAGGGGTGGGACTTTTCGGCCCCTGTAGTATTGTAGATATGATCAGATTTCAATCCACCCACCCCGTGAGGGGTGGGACTGGCGGTTCTGGGAAATGTATACTTTGTTTCTGATTTCAATCCACCCACCCCGTGAGGGGTGGGACGGAATACACGGCGTTGAGGGTATCCAGCTCACAGATTTCAATCCACCCACCCCGTGAGGGGTGGGACCAATTCACCGTCAGCATCCAGAGAGCCAAGGAAATTTCAATCCACCCACCCCGTGAGGGGTGGGACGGAAGGGATGGAACACAGCGCACCGGACTTTCGGATTTCAATCCACCCACCCCGTGAGGGGTGGGACTCGGCAGAATAGTGTATCTCGTCCCGATAGATGCCATTTCAATCCACCCACCCCGTGAGGGGTGGGACTACCTCCGTCAAGGGACATCACTCCTATATCTGGATTTCAATCCACCCACCCAGTGAGGGGTGGGACGGATCAGCAAGTCCTGCGGATGCCTCCAGCGGGAATTTCAATCCACCCACCCCGTGAGGGGTGGGACTGCCGGATGCCGAAGCAATGGCAGCACAACAAGAATTTCAATCCACCCACCCCGTGAGGGGTGGGACTTCTTTAATGTCACTCATATTTTACCTCGATAGTAATTTCAATCCACCCACCCCGTGAGGGGTGGGACATTTGTCTGCTTTCTTGGTTTTTGTTGCGTTCTATTTCAATCCACCCACCCCGTGAGGGGTGGGACTTCCTTGATAGCTTGCCAGATTCGCAGTGTATTTATTTCAATCCACCCACCCCGTGAGGGGTGGGACCCAGGCCCTGCGGGATCAAATCAAGCCCCGGAGATTTCAATCCACCCACCCCGTGAGGGGTGGGACCCCATGGACGCCATGTCCAAGCATCTGACAACCGAATTTCAATCCACCCACCCCGTGAGGGGTGGGACATTCAGCTGATTTTCCACGTCCAGGGGCCCGGAATTTCAATCCACCCACCCCGTGAGGGGTGGGACACCTTGAAAGGAGGTGATACTTATGACCGAAACCATTTCAATCCACCCACCCCGTGAGGGGTGGGACCCTGCTGGCGGTAGCCATCCGGCAAAAACGTCGATTTCAATCCACCCACCCCGTGAGGGGTGGGACCGGCGGAGGGGTGGAACTCCTATGAATACAAAAAATTTCAATCCACCCACCCCGTGAGGGGTGGGACAGATGCCGTCCACGCCCCCGGTGTCATAGCCCAATTTCAATCCACCCACCCCGTGAGGGGTGGGACGACAGATACAACGATATTGGTTGTTAATTTCAGATTTCAATCCACCCACCCCGTGAGGGGTGGGACAATTCCTTGTTTGAGGGTGCCTTATTCTGTCGGGATTTCAATCCACCCACCCCGTGAGGGGTGGGACTGATCTTGAATACGATAAGAATGCCTGCGATCATATTTCAATCCACCCACCCCGTGAGGGGTGGGACAGGGTAGCACCATGGATTTTTTCACGAATATATGATTTCAATCCACCCACCCCGTGAGGGGTGGGACCGGCAGCCAGGGCGGCAAGTAGATTATACAAATCATTTCAATCCACCCACCCCGTGAGGGGTGGGACTCTTCCACCAGGTCATCAAAGGCCGTAGTTGTGATTTCAATCCACCCACCCCGTGAGGGGTGGGACCGAATTTTATTTCGGTTAAGGTGTGGTATCCGATATTTCAATCCACCCACCCCGTGAGGGGTGGGACTCTTCTAGAAGGTCAATCCACTCCGCAAATGGGATTTCAATCCACCCACCCCGTGAGGGGTGGGACCACTCATTTTACCAAACAGCTGTTCGGGAAAATAATTTCAATCCACCCACCCCGTGAGGGGTGGGACCCGGGCATTTGCCCTGGAGGGCGGGGCCGGAATCATTTCAATCCACCCACCCCGTGAGGGGTGGGACTGCAAAAGTATACAAAAACGGCGTTCGTATCTTTTGCGCAATGAACAAATTTGGTTTACATTTTCCGCAAAAATAAATTCACAGAAGTTATTAAGGGGAAAATACCCCAGTCATGCAGAGAATTTCCGGTGCGAACCTGTCCGGGAATCGCTGCGTTCTTCCGCTTCGCACTAGACCATCAGAACGCCCTCTGCCTCGTAGGTCTGCTTGCAGCCGAAGTGCTCGATTTTAGCCTGATACTGGTTGCCCAGATAGTAAAACCGCAGGCTGTCCTTATCCTCGTCCATGATCTTAAGCAGCTTGTGCTGAAGCTGCCGGCACTGGGCCGCGTCCACAACGCACTCGAATACGGAATTCTGGACACGCTGGCCGTAATTAACGCACTGCTTGGCGATCTGCCGCAGCCGCTTCCGTCCGGCGGCGTCTTCGGTGTTGACATCGTATGTGATAAGCACCATCATAGCGTAGCCTCATTTCCATAGGAAGGGCGGATAGCCATCGAGATCGCCCCGGAGATACCTCGCCAGCAGCAGTGCCTGCACATAGGGTACCAGCCCCCAGGGGATCTTTTCCTCCAGATAGGGGTGGGTAATGGCTTCCTGCTTCCGCTCCTGCCACTGCTTCAGGAACTTCCGGCGGCCGTCATCGGTCATGCGGACAGCACTGCTTTCGGCCTTTTCAAAATCCGTCCCGGAGAGCACACGATTATTGATGACCGTCAGTACGAAACGGTCTGCCATGCAGGGGCGAAGCTCCTCCATCAGATCCAGGGCCAGCGAAGTCCGGCCGGGCCGATCCCGGTGGAGAAAGCCCACATAGGCATCCAGACCCACGCTTTCCAGAGCGGAGGCGCAGTCGTTGGCCAGCAGGCTGTAGGCAAAGGATAGCAGGGCGTTCACATTGTCCAGGGGCGGACGGCGGTTCCTGCCGCGGAAGAAAAAGTCCTCCTTCTGCCGCAGGATCATGTCATCGAAGACACCGAAATAGGCATTGGCCGCCGCGCCTTCCAGTCCCCGGAGAGATTCCAGGTCGGTGACCTCCAAAATCTGCGGAAGCAACTCCTTGTGGACGGTGCAGGCTGTCTGGAAGGCGGTCTCATCGATTCGGAGCTTGTGATCCCGCCGGGTCCGCTCCATGCTCCAGCGGGCGTTGTGAAGCTTGCCGAAAATCATGCTCCGGGCAATGCGGCAGCTTTCCCCGGGATCGTCGGCGCAGCGGTATTGGGTTCGGCGCAGAAGTACGTTTCCCCGGCTGATCCCCGATGACCGGGCGAGAAATTTCCCCCTTGGGGTGCAGAAGGCCAGGCCTACATCTCGCTCCGCGCAGGCACCCATCAGGGCAGGGGAGGCTCCCGCGTAGGAAAAGCTGACGATCATGGACAGATTGTGCAGCGGGAACCGCCCAACTACAGTTTTCTCCCGGTTTATGACCACATTCTCGCCTTCCAACGACAGATAAGCGTCCTGGGAGGTGACGAAAAGGGTATTGAGAAGATGTCTCATTGGGGCTCCTCCAAACTTTTGCGCAGGTAGTCCGTGACACTGCGTTTTTTCATCAGCTTCGGCAGACACAGCTCCCGCAGGGAACAGGCATTGCAGCCCTTGGAGGGCTTGACCTTCGGAGTGTGGCTTCTGCGGTACAGCTCGTGCATTTCCGTCAGAAGAGACCGAACCTGCTCCCGAAGTTCTTCGGAAAACGCAACGATTTCCCGCCGCCGGGTCTCCCCGTAAAACAGGGCCCCCTCAGGGATATCGCAGCAGAGCATTTCCTCCAGGCACATGGCCTGGGCACACAGCTGCAGCCGATCCGCGTCCACGATTTTGGCCACGCCCCGCTTGTATTCCACGGGATAGGGCTGCCACAGTCCTTCCTGGCCCGGCAGAGGAATCCCGCCGCTGTCCCGGCGGAATTCCACCACATCGCAGGAGCCGCTGATCCCAAGCGAAGCGGAATGGACGCTCATATCCCGGGTGATCAGCAGATCGCCCCGCCGTTCCCGCTGGGAGGCATCGTGGGCCTTTTCATGAAGAATGCGCCCGTCGGCAGTCCGAAAATTTTCTGCCCATTGCTGCTCAATGTGGATCAGTGCCCATTGGCGGCGGCAGAAGGAAAAGTGCTGCAGGCCCGAAAGCTGCAGGTATTCTTCCTCCTTATACGCCATCGATAATCTCAGGCATCAGGCCGGGCAGCTCCTCCAGGGTGATCTCGTAATCCTCCACACTCTGGGGCACCCCGCCGGTCACCTTGGGAGTTACCTTCACGCTGCGGTGGACCTTCGCGGCGGAATACTGTCCGGCGGGGCAGTTGTGCTCGAACCAGTACAGCTTTACAACCTCCATGGAGCCTTCAGGCCGTGCGGAGGAGGCATCGTTGACGAACAGTGTCCGCAGGCACTCCTTCACCACCTGGGCATCCTCATATGTAAACCCGGTCTTCTGTGCCAGCTGCACATTAATGGAGCCCTTTAACAGATACAGGCCGAAGCGGACGAAGTGCTTCATACCCATGGTATCGGAGGTGCGGGCACCGCCCTTTTCGCCCTTCTCACCGTTGACGCTCTTGGTGATCTGCAGGGATTCCACCTCGATGGGGGAGACGCTGACCGCCTGATGGATGGACACAGGCCCCCGAACGCCCACGGAAACACCCTTGGCATCCTTGAAGGCAAAGACCTGGCCAAAGGTGCGGACATCCAGCCACTTTTCACAGGCCTTCCGGGCGTAAACGTCCCGGTTCTTTTCACCCTTCATTTCATTGGACGCCCGCTCGCTGAGACTGCCGAAGCCATCGTCGCACCGGTCCTCGGACTGGACAAAGATGGGCTGTCCCAGATCCTGCATCCGGTTGCGGATCTTGCGCTTGATGCACACGTCGCTCATTTCGCCGAAACCATTGTAATCCGTCCGGGGGCGGTTCCCGTTCAGGGGATCGCCGTTGGCGTTGGCCCGGTCAACAGCCACCAGGGCCACAAAATCGATCTTGTTATTCAGCTTGCTCATGGTTCTTCTCCTCCATATTGTTGGTTTTGGATGTATACAGGGCGGATCTCTGCAAGTAGTAGCCCATCAGATAGCTGTCCTCCAGGGGTAGATTCCACTCCTCCTGGGGGAACGTGCTGATGGTGTCCAGGATCTCACCAATCAGATTTTTGTACCAAATGCGGCTGCCGGGCTTCAGCCGGGGGAAATACGCCCGTTCCAGCTGCTTTTCCAGATTCTGCGCGGCATACATGGGCCGCTGGCAGAATACGGACTGCTGCCGGATGGCGTTGGGTTCCCGGCCCTCACTGCTGTCGTAGGTATCCCGCTCCACCTTTTCCATGACCGCAAGCAGCCGGCCAAACTGATAGCTGCGGTCGTTCTTTTCAGGCTCCAGAGCCATCTTCCATTCCTCCTTGAATCTGTCATATCGATATTTTCGGATCACCGCGCAGGCGGTGAACAGAATGTCTTCCCATACATAGTTCTCATAAGCCATGGGCCGCGAAGCGCGGGAAACCAACGCCTTGACGATGTCCGCGCCCATGGGGGCCCTGTCTACCCGGCAGGCGATCAGCCGCTGCATCTGCTGCCGCATAACCCGGTCATCGGTCTTCATTCTTGCGGTACCCTTTTCCGTCTGCTGGGTTCCGAAGGCGCAGTTGATGATCTGCCACAGGGGAGGGGATTGGATACCGAACCGCCAGCTTATCCATGCGCAGCTATCGTCCCAGTCGTGGAGCCGCTGCAGGAAATCATGGCCCTGAAGCTCATTGTAATAGGTCAAGGCCAGCCGTCCGGTGGTGGCGGCGTCAAAGGCGGCAATAACCACATCGTCGGTGAGCTTCAGCTCCGTCTTCATGCCCGCCAGCTTTTTCTGAAGGGCATCCCGATATTCAGATGGGTAGAAAATGGGCTTCGGGGGCCGCAGGAAGGGCAGGGTCACCGGGGTAACAGTCCGTCCCTGGGGATTCCAGCACAGGAAGGTTCGTCCGCCAAAGATCACACCCTGCTCCTGCGCCAGCCAGCGAAGGGCGTTGTGGGCCTTCTGGGAAGCGTCGTAGCTTACGGCTGCCGCCTGCCATTCCTCTGTGAAGCGGCCCCGGTAGGTAAAGCCGCTGGAATCGTTGGCGGAGATCAGCTTGGCATTGCCGTTGATGGGGATGATGCCCTTGGGGTGCTGCCCTGCCAGGGCAATCTCCTCTCCGGTCACCATGCACAGCATCCGCTGGGATTCATTTTTTGCTTCGTAATAGCGGATAAAGGATTGGAACAGCTCTTCATCCATCCAGCAGGCATCCGTTCCGCTTCCCAGCACCCGCCAGCGAACCAGAAGCTTTTCGTTTTCCGGTGCACCCTTGCTGTCCAGCTTCACAAGTCCCGCGTTTATCAGGTCATCAAGGACAGTCCCACCCCGGATATACCGTAGGATGGCCGTCAGTTTGGGGTGGGTATGATCCGATGCTTCCCACTGCGCCAGCTGCTCCATATACAGCTGGTATTTGACTGCATTCTGGGGGATCAGGTAGCCAATTTGCTCGCACAGGGGGTGGGCACAGGGTGCGCTTGTCCGTCCGGCGGAGCTTTCCGTGGCGGGGATCACGATCTTCGGCTCCGATTTATCAACAGCCGCAGCTGTGACAAACCTTCCGTCCTCGTCGATGGTGATTTCCAGATTGGCAGTGGTTACGATGTGGGATACCGGGGCCAATACGGCTTTTCCATCCCGGTATTTGCCTACCAAGCTTTCATGGCTGTCATAGGTCTCCACGGCCTTTTGCAGCAGTCCCATTATGTCACCTCCCCAAATTCCTTCAGCCCGGTGAAGTTGTCCAGCTCCTCACCGAAGGGTTTTATTTCCATGTCCCGCAGGGTCTTGTGGTGGGGGCATTCCTCGGGGCGGGGGAAGCGGATGATGCCCTGTTCCATCACCGGCTGCCAGAACCGTGCCGTCATTTTGCCGCTGGTATTCTCGGAATAGGCCTCGTCGGCATAGGTGATACCGTGGTACATCAGGCCGAAATCCAGCCGGGGGATGCCGTCGTAGGCTCCTTTACCCTGGCCGAAAACGCAGGGCTCTACATAGCTCTGGCATTCCCGGGTGCCCAGGAAAATGTCCCGCCGTCCGCCCTTGCGGATCATTTTCAGGGCGATCTGGTGGTGCTTGTTTTCATTGCGGTCATGGATAAGTTCCGGGCGGTTCTCGTTCCATTCAAAGTGGGCCCGCACCTGATAGCGGCAGTTTTTCAGATAGGTGTAGTAGGCCAGGTCGTTGCCGCCGTGGTATTTGATGGGCCGGATGCCCTTCACCTCCATCTGAATGGGATTCATGATGCGAACCGCGTCTATGTACCAGATCAGCGTAGGCTTCCAATATATGGAAGAAACGATCCCTTTCAGGGCTTCGTAGGTGGGGATCTGATAGCTGCACTTCTCTCCGCCGATGCGCATCACCGGATCGGAAAAGAGGGCATAATCTCCCGTAACCTCGAATTCCACCACATTGGGATATTGGGTATTTTTCATGTCACACCTCCAAATAATCGAGCTGCCCGGGCTTCAGGGTCAGGCCCACAGCATCCTCATAAAATTCCGAATTCAGCACCATCACGCCGCCATACTCCGTCAATGCCTCCGCAAGAGCACGAACCTGATAATCGTACAGGGCTGCGGTGTAGGGCTTCGCCCGTCTCAGCCAGTCTGCCAGGAATGCCTGGTCCGGTGCGTTCTGCCCGGCCAGCTCTGCAATCAGGTTTGCACCCTCTCCATAGGGTACCACCACATCCTGGGTATTGCTGTCAAAGACTGTAAACAGGGAGCCCGCCAGCCGGAAGGCCTGATTCAGCATGTATTTTCCATAGAAGGGACTGCTGTCGTCCCAGTATTTGGCGTTAAAGGACAGCAGATCGTATAGGGTCACCCGTTTCTCTTTCACCGTGCAGTCCTGGAATCCACCGGGCATAGCACGATAGAGCTTTTGATAATAAAAGCGAATGGCATCATCAGAAGAAAGATCCTTTTGGAACCGTCCCGGATCCCGGCGGTAGGCTTCCAGAAGACTGGTAGTTGCGTCCTTTGCCTGCCGGATGTCCGTCAGACGACTCAGATTTTCGCCAAGGAAGGATACGATGTATACCGGGACGGCCTGCTCCTGCTCGCCGTGGCGGTTGCAGCGTCCTGCTGCCTGGATGATGTTGTCCATGCCCGCCGACAGCCGGATCACCCGCTGGAAGCTGATATCCACGCCGGCCTCTATGACCTGCGTGGCAACACACAGGCATTTTCTGCCTGCGGTAAGCGCGGCGTTCAGTTTCGCCAGCGTGTCCCGTCGATGGGCGGTGCACATGGCGGCGGACAGATGGCAGCAAAGGTCAGCGGCATCGCTGAGGGCACGGTACAGGTATTCCGCCTCATCCTTTTTATTGCACACGACCAACAGGCTTTGCACCTCGTCTATGGCTTCCCGGGCAAATTCGGCAATTTCCTCCAAATTTTTGTTTCCGGCATCCAGAATCTCCGTGCGGCGGAAGGGTGCCCAAAGAGCTTCATCATAGGGGATCACATCGCCCCGGCAGGTTCGCAGCGGGTGGGCAGCCTGTTCCAGGCAGGGCTGAGTAGCCGAGCACAGCAGCACCGTAGCCCCGCAGACCTCCGACAGAAAATCCACCGCCAGATTGAACAGCGTCAGCATCCGGGTGGGCACAGTCTGGACTTCGTCAATGACGATGATGCTGCTGCAGAGGCTTTGGAATCGGCGGATGGAAGTGGTTCGCCCGTCAAACAGGGTGTTCAGCAGCTGCACCAGCGTGGTGATGATCACCGGGGCGTTCCAGCTTTCCACAGCCAGCTCCCGCAGATCCAGCCCGTCCCCTTCCTCCGTTTGCAGAACATTGGAGTGGTGCTCCAAAACGATGCTGTCATCGCCCAGCCAGTCCCGGATCACGGCAGCATTCTGTTCCAGAATGGCCAGCAGGGGAGCGGTGAAGATGATCCGCCGTTTTCCCCATCTGCTCGCGTGGGCAAGGGCAAAGCGCAGGGAGCTGAGAGTCTTGCCCGCACCGGTGGGCACATTCAGCCGGTATACGCCGCTTTCCTTCTCCGCGAAGACCCGGCAGCGATCTGAGATCATTCCCCGGGCCCGGCCGATGGCGGTTTTTCGGGAGAAGCCCGCCAGCCGTTCCTCCACCCGGACCAAATATTCGGTCCAGAAATGCGGGCGGTCTGCCGGTCCCGATGGATAGCGGACACCGTTCATGAACTCCGCGGTATCCCTTCGGTCACCCTCGATGACTGCGGACAGCAGGAGCCGGGCCAGCAGCCCCAGATGGAAGGCGGATTCGGTGGGATCCTCTCCCGCCAGCGGTCCCAGCTTTTCATAAACCCCTGTGAGCTCCGCATCCGCTTTTTGAAACCATTCCGCCAGTTCCTTTTCGGATGCGCAGTGATCCAGAAAGTTTTTCCTGCTTTCGGCGTACCCGATGTTCTGCTTCTCCATCCGGTGGAGGAATCCGGAATTTCCGTTTTCATCTACGCAGTCGAACAGACCGTGATGCCCGCCTATGGCATAGGCCAGCAGCTCCGCAGTCAGATCGGAACAGGCTGCGGCATTTTCTCCGTGAAACTGCTCCAGCACCATCCTGCAGCCTGCGAAGGAGTGGTTCACGCTGCCCCGGACGCCCTGACCGGAAAGCAGATAATCCGCGAATTCCTGCTTCATCTTACCCATGTCATGTACCAGCCCGGCAAAATATCCCGCTTCTCCCAGTCCAACCCCATCCAGGCATTCCCGGGCATATCGTGCAGCTCCCCGGCAGTGCTCCGCCACTGTCTGCCGGACTTCCTCTCCTGTGCCGTCCTGGCGAGTATGGGCATAGAATTCCATTTCGGTTCCTCCTTTTGTCTGAATAACAAATATTATATCATTTTTCAACAAATTCTCTAACTCAAAATAAACGCTTTTAAGCTAAAAATGCCCGTCCTCTCGATTCAAGGGGACGGGTGTTGACTTATTTGGGAAATGTTGTGGGTGGGTCCCGGGGCTCTTTTCTGGGTGTGGGAGAGTGCTGGTCCTTCCAGTCCCAGCACCAGCTGTTGGGGATCAGTGGTGTGGGCTTCTTCTTTCCGGGAACCATTCTTGCCCAGTTACGCATACCATCATCCCTTCTTCACGATGGGCAGCCACAGTTCGCAATAGCGGGAGCTGTTCAGGGTTTCATTTCCCTCCTGCCAGTACCAGTGGATGACGTTGACTTCGGGAGCGTCGGTCAGCTGGTAGCCGGAGGAGGGGAGCCATTCGGTGACGGCTTTACGGCGCAGTTCGTCGATCTCGTCAACGGGGTACTTGCAACGCTCCGTCTCACAGACCAGATACTGCCCGGCGGGAATGGTGATGTGCTCAAAGCGGCTTGCCATTTCCTCGCCGATCTCCTCCACCATATCCCGGCGGGAGGCTTCGGTCAACTTGGAGCAATAGTAAAAATCGTAGCCCTCGGGGCTGAAATTGGTCAGCACCGTGTAGCTGGTGTCGCAGTCGTGGGCAAGGCCTTCCAGAATGTACTGGTTGAGCCGGGTTGCGCAGGCGAATTCGTGATCCTGCATTTTCATATCCTCGGGGCTGCCCACAAAACGCTTTTTGAAGCCGGTAAGGATCAGTTCGGGCTTGTTTTCAATGCGGTAATTCATAATACTTCCACCTTCCAATGTGATTTTGAAGGACAGGCGGGAGAAGGATTTCAGCTGGCCGCCGCTGCGCGCCTGCGACGGGGTGATGCCGTGGAATTTCTGGAACGCCTTGGCGAAGCTGTCGGGGCTTTCGTAGCCGTATTTCGCCGCGATATCGATGACCTTTTCCTTGCCGGTGGCCAGCTCCGTCCCCGCCAGGGAAAGACGGCGGTTTCGGATGTACTCCCCCAGAGTGTAGCCGCAGAGGATACTGAACACCCGCTGAAAATGGTAGCTGGAAGAAAAGCTCTCCCGGGCTGCCTGGTCGTAGTCGATCTGGCTGGTCAGGTTGGTTTCGATATAATTGATGGCGTTTTGAATTCCGGTGATCCAGTCCATGAATATCCCTCCTGTCTGGCATCATTGTAGCAAAGGGACGGAAGAAAATCCCGCTTTTGTGTGCGGTTTGGTGTCGGATTGCCGCAAGGTACTGCGATTGCTTTGCAGGAGACGGATGTAGGCATCCGCCCCTGCGAAGCTCGTTTTCTCAATTCCTGATATACGGAAGGCGGGGTCGTGACCCCGCCCTGCGATATTCCATTTAAATAAAGGTAACGGCAAACTTGGGATTAGCGGAGGCGGCGTGCAGTATGGCCTTCTTTGCGTTGGCTGCATAGGGGCCAAGGTTGGCTTCCAGAGTATCCCAGTGGAGCAGATGCAGCTTGGTGTCTTCATGGACAGCCGTCAGGCAATCGTGGAGGGCGTCCAGATTTTTGCCGTACCATTCGGGAAAGGATAGGGCCAAGGAAAAGGCTTCGTGGAAGGATGTTCGGCTGTGGATCAATGCACAGTCGATGGTGATTTCGTTCATGTTATTCCTCGCCGTAAAGCAGTTCGAAGCTCTCGTAGTGGTCTTCGGTATAGTAGATCAGACCGTCGCTGGAGAAGACGATGCGCTTTGCGCCCCGGTCGTCCTGGCCCAGGGTGTCGATGTCACATTCATACCAGATCCGTCCCTCTGCTTCGGGGAGAAGCCCTTCATAGTTACCGAAGACGTCGCCGCCGATGCACCAGCCGGGGGCGTATTTTTCCAGGCTGCCGCCTTCCCATCCCAAGGCCCGGGCATCCTCCTTGGTGAGGAAATTCTGAGGCAGGCAGCCGTAGGTATGGATGTACAGGGCAACGTCTTCTTTGGTGGTATAGCTGCCGTCCTCGGCCAACAGGGCCTCGGTGGTGGGGATGGACATGGAATCGTAGACGGACTCTGTTTCGTCGCCTGGCATACCGAAGAAGGCGGAGCAAATGGCGAACAGGACGAATAGGAAGGTAAATATGGTGGTCAGCTTGTTTTTCATGGGTGCCTCCTGAGGGTATAGAATCTGGCTCCATTATAGCGCAGTATGGCAAAAATCACAAGAGGGGACTGCAAAAAAGAACAGAATTGGATCAAATGGACAGGAAAACTGGTTTTCTTATCTAAAATTGAGCCGCGAATTTTGGTGATTATTTTTGGAACAGCTCGTTGTCAGAAGGGGGATTTTTGTGTTATAATCTATTCAGCCAAAATCGTTACCTCTGCCTGTGGGGGAGGGAACGAAATTATTGTAATGGAGGAATTTACTATGCCTATGCACATGGGTTTCCGTTGGTACGGCGAAGGCAACGATAAGATCAAGCTTTCCGATATCAAGCAGATCCCCGGCGTTACCAGCATCGTTTGGGCACTGCACAGCAAGATGCCCGGCGAGATTTGGGAAGAGGAAGAGATCGCTGAGGTCATGGACCAGCTCCACAAGTACGGCTTCAACGGCGATGTCGTTGAGTCTGTCAATGTTCACGATGACATCAAGATCGGCAAGCCCACCCGTGACGCTCTGATCGAGAACTACAAGCAGTGCATCCGCAACCTGTCCAAGTTTGGCGTTAAGGTCATCTGCTACAACTTCATGCCCATCTTCGACTGGACCCGCTCCAACCTGTTCCATGAGGTCGGCGACGGCTCCACCGCCCTGTTCTATGAAAAGGGCATGATTCAGGACGATTACAACGCTATGGCTAAGTACATCCTAGACTTCACCGAGAAGTACAACATGTCCTTCCCCGGCTGGGAGCCTGAGCGTATGGCCAAGCTGGACCAGCTGTTCAAGGATTACGCCGATGTTGACCACGAGAAGCTGTGGGCCAACCTGAAGTACTTCCTGGAAGCCATTATGCCCACCTGCGAGGAGTGCGGCATGAAGATGGCCATCCACATGGACGATCCCCCATGGGATATCTTCGGCCTGCCCCGTCTGCTGATCAATGCCGAGAACATCGACCGCTTCCTGTCCATGGTCGATCATCCCTGCAACTGCCTGACCCTGTGCTCCGGCTCTCTGAATGCCGATCCCAACAACAACGTTGCCGATATCGTCCGCAAGCACTGCGACCGCATTGCTTTCGCACACATCCGTAACGTCAAGCACTTCGACAACGGCGACTTCTCCGAGGCTTCTCACCGCGACTGCGACGGCGAGACCGGCATCCTGGAGATTCTGAAGGCCTACCACGACTGCGGCTACGAGGGCTACATCCGCCCCGACCACGGCCGTCACCTGTGGGATGAGGGCCCCGGCAATGTCCGTCCCGGCTACGGCCTGTACGACCGTGCCCTGGGCATCATGTACATGCTGGGCGTGTGGGATATGCTGGACAAGCTGGACGGCAAGGTCACCGTGGCTAACGCCTGATAGTTCTCAATACCGGAAAGGAGCGGGCTTACCCGCTCCTTTTTTGCTGAAAGCAGGGGAACTTTTTCACAGGAAAAACCTTCCGGATTTGACTATTTCCACAAATTCGATGGTTTTACAAAAAAATTTCAAATCACTATTGCACAAAGAACGCAAATCGACTATAATGTATCTGTCATAATAATGCGGCAGAGGTATTTTACCCCGCCCAAATCAATTGGAGGTAATTATCATGAATCTTCCCCTGAACATTGACTACTCCGGCAAGGTCGTCGTCGTTACCGGCGCAGGCGGTCTGATCTGCGGCGCAATGGCCCGTGCTTTCGCACAGTCCGGCGCGAAGGTCGCTGCTCTGGACCTGAACGAGGAAGCCGTCAAGAAGCTGGCCGACGAGGTCAAGGCTGAAGGCTACGTCATGGAAGGCTACAAGGCCAACGTTCTGGATCCCGAGGCTCTGGAGGCTGTCCATCAGGCAGTTCTGGCTGATCTGGGCCCCTGCGATATCCTGGTCAACGGTGCCGGCGGCAACAACCCCCGCGCTACCACTGACAACGAGTACCAGCACGAGGCGAAGGAAGGCGGCAAGTCCTTCTTTGATCTGGAGCCCAACGGTGTTGACTTCGTGTTCAAGCTGAACTTCCAGGGCACCCTGCTGCCCACCCAGGCTTTCGCCAAGGACATGGTCGCTAAGAAGTCCGGCGTTATCCTGAACATCTCCTCCATGAACGCTTACATCCCCCTGACTAAGATCCCCGCTTACTCCGCTGCCAAGGCCGGTATCTCCAACTTCACCCAGTGGCTGGCTACCCACTTTGCCGGCACCGGCATCCGCTGCAATGCCATCGCTCCCGGCTTCCTGGTTTCCGCTCAGAACAAGGCTCTGCTGTACAACGCTGACGGCACTCCCACCGCCCGTTCCCACAAGATCCTGTCCGGCACCCCCACCAACCGCTTTGTGGATGCTGACGAGCTGATCGGTGCTACCCTGTTCCTGTGCGACGACAAGTCCGCCTCCGCTATCACCGGCGTGGTCCTGCCCGTCGATGCCGGCTTCGCTGCTTACTCCGGCGTGTAATTTTCCTTTGCAATCAAAAAGACCTGTCCGCCTGGACAGGTCTTTTTTGTGTCTACTTGAGGGGCAGGGTATGGAAAATTTCGGCGGTGATGCGCTTATATTCTTCCAGATCGGTGGTTTTTCTCAGCTTTTTCCACAGTCTGTCGCAGCCCTCGAAGCGGTCGTGGAGAAAGCCCCAGTTTTCCTTCAGGCGGAACATGGCGTTGCGGCTGCCACCAAAGGCCTCTGTGTATTCCTCCAGCAGGGCGTTCAGAAATGCTTCCAGGGCTTTTCTGTCGGTGCCGCCGCTGAGCATTCCGGGATCAGCTACCAGCCCCCGGCCAATCATAACGGCTTCGATTTGGGGAAATTCCCGTTGGATGGCTTCCGCCTGTTCCAGGGAGGCCAGGTCGCCGTTGTAGCACAGGGGATTGCGGCTGTTGGCGGCGGCATAGCGGAACATGTCCATGTCCACGGTGCCGTCGTAGAACTGCTTGCGCACCCGGGGATGAATGGTCAGCTCTTTGATGGGATAGCGGTTGTAGATTTCCAGAATGGCAGGGAATTCGTCGGGATTTTCGATGCCCAGCCGGGTCTTGACGGAAATGGGAAGAGGCGTATCTCGGAAAACAGCGTCCAGGAATTTGTCCAGCGCGTCTAAATCCCGCAGCATGCCGCTGCCCTTGCCCTTGGAGACCACGGTGCCGGAGGGGCAGCCTACATTTAAATTTACTTCCTCGTAGCCCCGGTTGGTGCACTGCCGGGCGGCCCAGAGGAAATCCTCGGGGACCTTGGTCAGCAGCTGGGGCACTGCAGTGAAGGTCTCGCTGTCCGCCATGGGCAGCTCCCGGTCCTCCCGGTGGGTCAGGGTGCGATGAACGGTGGGGGAGAGGAAGGGCATATAATAGCGGTCCACGCCGGGAAAGAACTTGTGATGCAGACGGCGGTAAATGCTGTCCGTCAACCCCTCCATGGGGGCGAAATAATAACGCATTTCGATAACCTCTTTTGAGAATGAGTTGAAAGTTGATAGAGGAAAGTTGAAAGTTTCGGAATAGCCTTCGGCTAAGTTTTTTATATTTTAATACATCTGCGCAGCAGATTCAATAACGTTCCACTTTCAATTTTCAACTTTCAACTAAAAACCGGATGTGCGCGCACATCCGGTTTTTAATCAGATTTCAGAAATAACGGGCAGGATCATGGGATTCCGCTTGGTGGTTTTATAGAGGTAGCCGCTCAGGTCGCTCTTGATGGCGGACTTGATGCTGGACCAGTCCCGGATACGCTTGCGCTGGCACCGCTCGATGGCCTCCATAGACACCTGCTGCAGCTCCTCCATCAGCTCCTCGGATTCCTTGACATAGATGAAGCCGCGGGTGATGATGTCGGGGCCGGTGATGACGCTGCCGTCCTCGCTGCTCAGGTTCACGCAGACCACGATCATGCCGTCCTCCGCCAGATGCTTCCGGTCACGAAGGACAACACTGCCCACATCACCCACGCCGGTGCCGTCCACGAAGACCTTGCCCGCAGGCACGGAGCCGTTGACCTTACAGGTCTTGCCGGTGAGCTCAAAGACGGTGCCGATCTCGCCGATGTGGATGTTCTTGGGGTTCATGCCCATGGTCTGGGCCAGCTTGCTGTGGATCTGCAGGTGCCGCTGCTCGCCGTGGAGGGGGAGGAAAAATTTGGGTTTCACCAAACCGTGGACGATCTTCAGCTCCTCCTGGCAGGCGTGGCCGGAAACGTGGAGCCCTTCGCTCTTTTCATAGACCACGTCCGCACCCTTGCGGTACAGCTCGTTGATGATCTTGGAAACGGCCTTCTCGTTGCCGGGGATGGCGGAGGCGGAGATGATGATGCGGTCGCCTGCGGTGATATCCACCTGCTTGTGGGTGTTAAAGGCCATCCGGTACAGGGCGGACATATTTTCACCCTGGGAACCGGTGGAAACGATGACGATCTTGTTCTTGGGCAGGCTCTTGATGGCGGCGAGGTCCACGATGGTGCCCTGCTTGACCTTGAGATAGCCCAGCTCCTGGGCCACCTTCAGCATATTTTCCATGCTCCGTCCGGTGACAGCCACCTTCCGGCCGTACCGCTGGGCGGTGGCGAGGATGGACTGGATGCGGTGCATGTTGGAGGCGAAGGTGGTGACGATGATCCGCTGGTCACAGTTTTTGAACTGCCGGTCCAGGCTCTCGGCAACCAGATTCTCGCTGGGGGTGTAGCCGCTGCGCTCCACGTTGGTGGAGTCGGCCATCAGGGCTAGGACACCCTGGGTACCCAGCTCGCCGAAGCGGGCCAGATCCATCATGCCGTCCTTGGCGGTGGGGTCAATTTTGAAGTCGCCGGTGAAGATGACGGTGCCCACAGGGGTGTGGATGGCGAAGGCCACCGCGTCGGCGATGGAGTGGTTCACATGGATGAACTCCACCTGGAAGCAGCCGGCCTTGACGATATCGCCGGGCTTGTGGGTGATGAGCTTCACCTTGTCCAGCAGCTTGTGCTCCTCCAGCTTCAGCTTGATGAGGCCATTGGTCATGGCGGTGCCGTGGATGGGGCAGTTAACCTGCCGCATGGCGTAGGGAATGGAACCAATGTGGTCCTCGTGGCCGTGGGTGATGAAGAAGCCCCGCAGCTTTTTCTGGTTTGCCACCAGATAGGAGAAGTCGGGGATCACCAGATCCACGCCGTACATGTCCTCCTCGGGGAAGCCCACGCCGCAGTCCACCACGATCATATCTTTGCCGTATTCCAGGACGGTGATGTTTTTGCCGATCTCATCCAGACCGCCCAGAGGGATAATTTTCAGTTTTTCTGCCAAAAAAATACTCCTTTCAGATTTTGAACATAACAAGTAAGCAACCGCCTTCCCGGAATCCGGCCCTGAATCGCCTTTTTTCGGAAAAACGCCTGCATTTTTTCTTTTCTTGTGTTTGCCCGGGTCTGCCCATCCCGGCGCATTCTAAGATAGTATAGCACAGAATCCACAAAAAGTATACTAAAATTTTGTGAATTCTTTTTAGGGGCCAAAATGCGTCGGATGTAAGGTGTCAAGGTGTCTGTTTTCTATTTCCCACGGCGTGGGCAATGTCATCGGCACCTTCTTCGGTGTGCTGGTCAACGGCAAGCTGGTGGCCCCTTGGTCTAGTATCATCACCGCCATCGCGCTGTGCCTCATCCTGTTGCAGGCTGTGTTTGCAAATAAGGCGAATTTTGCACAGAATACCAGGAGAAGCTTCTTGCATCTGTTCTATACTTCTGGTATAATATAAAAGTTTAAAGAAAGAAGGAGAGCGTTATATGAAGAAACTAAACGACAATAACAAACTTGCCATTCAAATGCTGGCTGCCATGATCATGGGCATCCTTGCGGGCCTGCTGTTTATGGCAGCCCGGGAGACCCTGGGCGCGGACAGCTCCCTGTGGAAGACTATTAACAGCCTGCTGTTCCAGGATATCACTGCCGCGGGCGGCGAAAGCTCTCTGGGCCTGTTCTACCTTGGCGGCCAGCTGTTTATCCGAGCCCTCCAGCTGATCATTGTGCCTATGGTGTTCTGCTCCGTGGTCATGGCTATCAGCGAGATCAGCGAAGCCTCCACCCTGGGCCGTGTCTCCGCAAAGACCATTGGCTGGTTCATGATGACCAGCGGCATCGCCCTGCTGCTGGCAGGCACCATCGCCCTGTTCTTCTTTAACGCGGGCCTGTTCGATGTGACCATTGAGGGCGTTACCGCCAGCACAGGTTCCACCGGCTCCAATCCTCTGAACGTGATTCTAAACATCATTCCCAGCAATATCGGCTCCACTTTCAGTGTCAACAACGCGGTGCTGGGTGTTGTGTTTATCGCTGTTGTGGTTGGCCTGAGCATGAACCAGCTGAACCTGGGCAAGGACAGCGTGATCTACCGCTTCTGCGACGAGGTCAGCAAGATCATCGTTGTGTTCCTGAACTTTGCCGTTAAGAAGTTTGGCCCCATCGCCATCTTCATGCTGCTGTGCCGCACCTTTGCTACCTACGGCATCGACTATCTGAAGCCCGCCCTTACCTACTGTGTGCTGACTGTGGCACTGCTGCTGACCTACCTGTTCATCGGCTACCCCCTGTATGTCAGCCTGGTGTGCAAGCAGAACCCCTACATCTTCATCAAGAAGATCTTCAAGGTCATCGTCTTCGGCTTCTCCACCTCCTCCAGCGCGGCGACCCTGCCCCTGAACCTGGACACCACCACCAAGGAGCTGGGCGTGGACCGGCAGATCGCTTCCTTTGTCCTGCCCCTGGGCATGACCATCAACATGGACGGCACCGCCATCATGCAGGTGGTTGCCACCCTGTTTATCGCTGGCTGCGGCGGCTATGATGTGTCTGTCTTCCAGCTGGTCATCATCATGGTGCTGGCTCTGATCGCCTCCATGGGCACCCCTGCAGCTCCCGGCGCGGGCGCGGTGATCCTGTTCACCATCCTCTCCGGTGTGGGCTTCACCAATGAGCAGGCCCTGATCGCCTACTCCCTGATCCTGGCCATCAACCGTCCCATTGAGATGCTGGTCACCTCCCTGAACTGCGTTGGTGACTCCCTGACTGCCATCGCCGTTGCCAAGAGCGAGGGCAAGCTGGATACCGCTGTTTACAATAAGTAAGGGCGGATATTCCATATAAATGAATAAAAGTGAATTTATATTCACCTGCATACATAAGAAAAAACTCCCGGACACCCAGGTGCCCGGGAGTTTCGCCCTTTTGAAGCGAAAAGGAAATGGTAAAAATGTACAAAATGGGCTGTGATTTTTTGGATTTGTGTATGCAATAGGGTGAATATTATTTAAAGAGGATGAATATATATACATTTTGTGTTGACAAAAACTGGACACGGATGTATAATGCGTCACATACAATTAACCTTCCTTGGAGGACATTACTATGAATAAAGATAACATCAAAAAAGTCGTTCTTGCTTATTCCGGCGGCCTGGATACTTCCATCATCATTCCCTGGCTGAAGGAAAACTACAATAACTGTGAAGTCATCGCCGTTTCCGGCAACGTGGGCCAGGCCGACGAGCTGGAAGGCCTGGAAGAGAAGGCTCTCAAGACCGGCGCTTCCAAGCTGTATGTGCTGGATCTGACCGATGAGTATGTGGATGATTACATTATGCCCTGCCTGAAGGCCGGTGCTGTGTACGAGGAGTACCTGCTGGGTACTTCCCACGCCCGTCCCTGCATTGCCAAGGGTCTGGTGGACATCGCCATCAAGGAGGGCGCGGATGCCATCTGCCACGGCTGCACCGGTAAGGGCAACGATCAGGTTCGTTTTGAGCTGTCCGTGAAGCACTTCGCGCCCAACATGCCCATCATTGCTCCCTGGCGTGAGTGGGATATCAAGTCCCGGGAAGAGGAGATCGAGTACGCCGAGGCACACAACATCCCCCTGAAAATCAACCGGGAGACCAATTACTCCAAGGACAAGAACCTGTGGCACCTGAGCCATGAGGGTCTGGACCTGGAGGACACCGGCAACGAGCCCCAGTATGAGAAGCCCGGCTTCCTGGAAATGGGCGTTTCCCCCATCCAGGCTCCCGATGTGCCCACCTACATCACCCTGGACTTTGAGCAGGGCGTTCCCGTGGCTCTGGACGGCGAGAAGATGTCCGCCAAGGATATCATCCTGAAGCTGAACGAGATCGGCGGTGCCAATGGCATTGGCCTGCTGGACATCGTGGAGAACCGGCTGGTCGGCATGAAGTGCCGCGGCGTTTACGAGACCCCCGGCGGCTCCATCCTGTACAAGGCCCACAGCGTTCTGGAAAGCATCTGCCTGGACAAGATGACCCTCCATGAGAAGCAGCGTCTGGCCATTACCTACGCCGAGCTGGTCTATAACGGCCAGTGGTTCACCCCCCTGCGTGAGGCTCTGGCAGCCTTTGTGGACAAGACCCAGGAGACGGTTACCGGTAAGGTGCGGCTGAAGCTGTACAAGGGCAACATGATCAACGCAGGCGTGTGGAGCCCCTACTCCCTGTACTCCGAGGAGATCGCCACCTTCGGCGAAAGCGACTACAACCAGGCAGACTCTGCCGGTTTCATCAACCTCTACGGCCTGCCCATCAAGGTCAAGGCGATGGTTGACGCAATGAATAACAAGTAATATACTTATATAAATAGGGGAGGCGTTGCCTCCCCTAAAGAAGCTTAATCAAGGAGAATCCACCATGGCAAAGATGTGGGCCGGACGGACAGACGGCATGACGGAAAAGATCGCGGACGATTTCAATTCTTCCATCCATTTTGACAGCAGGATGTACCGGCAGGATATCACCGGCTCCATGGCCCACGCGGCCATGCTGGCGGCAAAGGGCATCATCACCCCTGACGATGCTGACGCGCTGGTGGCCGGACTGGAAGATATTTTGAAGGATATCGAAAGCGGCGCGCTTTCCATCGACATGGAGTGCGAGGATATCCACATGTTCGTGGAGCAGGTGCTGACCCAGCGCATCGGCGATGTGGGCAAGAAGCTCCACACCGCCCGTTCCCGCAATGACCAGGTGGCTCTGGATATCCGCATGTATCTGCGGGAGGAAATCGACGAAATCTCTGAGCTGGTGAAGCAGCTGATCGCCGCTGTCACTGCCAAGGCGGAGGAATACAAGTCCGCCATCATGCCCGGCTATACCCATCTCCAGCGGGCACAGCCCATCACCTTCGGACATCACCTGATGGCCTATGCCATGATGCTGCTGCGGGATGTGGACCGGCTGGCGGACTGCCGCAGGCGTATGAACCAGTCGCCCATCGGCTGCTGCGCTCTGGCGGGTACGACCTATGATACCGACCGAAATTTTGAGGCGGAAAAGCTGGGCTTTGACGGCATCTGTCTGAACTCCCTGGATGGCGTATCTGACCGGGATTTCTGCGCGGAGCTGATGAGCAGCCTGTCCATTCTGATGATGCACCTGTCCCGGTTCTCTGAGGAGATCATCCTCTGGTCCAGTTGGGAGTTTAAATTCGTGGAGCTGAGCGACGCTTACACCACCGGCTCCTCCATCATGCCCCAGAAGAAGAATCCTGACATGGCGGAGCTGGTTCGGGGCAAGACCGGCCGGGTTTACGGCGACCTGATGGCCCTGCTTACCACCCTCAAGGGCCTGCCTCTTGCCTATAACAAGGATATGCAGGAGGATAAGGAAGCGGTGTTCGACGCTGTGGATACCGTCAAGATGTGCCTGAAGGTCTTCGGCGGCATGGTGCAGACCATGAAGGCCAACACCGCCAACATGAAGCTGGCGGCCCAGAAGGGCTTCATCAATGCCACGGATCTTGCCGACTATCTGGTAAAGAAGGGGATGCCCTTCCGCAGTGCGTACAAGATTTCCGGCCAGCTGGTGGCCCTGTGCATTCAGAAGAATACGGTTCTGGAGGAGCTGCCTCTGGAAACCTACAAGGAATACAGCGAACTGTTTGACAGCGATTTGTATCAGGCCATCGATCTGATGACCTGTGTGGAAAAGCGGATCTCCCGGGGCGGCACCTCCGTCGCTTCTGTGGAGAGCCAGATTACTTATGTGAAAGAGATGCTTGCCAAATGACCAAGGTTTTTATTGACGGCAGTGCCGGAACCACAGGCCTGCGGATCGCGGATCGTCTGTCCGCACGGCAGGATATTACGCTTGTGAAGCTTCCCGAGGAGTTGCGAAAGGATGCGAATGCCCGGAAGGATGCGCTGCACAGCGCGGATATCGCCTTTCTGTGCCTGCCCGATGCTGCGGCGAGAGAAGCGGTGACGCTGGCAGAGGGAAGCAAGGTGAAGATTATCGACACCTCCACCGCCCACCGAACCAATCCCGCCTGGGCTTATGGCTTTCCTGAGCTGTCTCCCGCACACCGGGAGAAAATTGCCGGTTCCAGCCGCATTGCCAACCCTGGCTGTCACGCCAGCGGTTTTATTGCATCCGTGTGCCCCCTGGTTGCCAAGGGCGTGATTCCTGTGGATTTCCCTCTGACGGCCTACTCCTTGACGGGTTACAGCGGCGGCGGCAAGAATCTCATTGCCGAATACGAGGACGAAAACCGGGATGTGCGCCATGAAAGCCACCGCATCTACGGCCTGAACCTGAACCACAAGCATCTGCCCGAAATGCAGAAGGTCTGCGGTTTGACCCGGTCCCCTGTGTTTTCCCCCATTCTGGGCGATTTCTACGAGGGCATGGCGACTTCCGTTCTGCTGCCGGGCTACCATGCGGAAAAGGTTTGGGAAGTGCTGAGCCGCCATTACGAAAATGAAAGATTGGTGACTGTGGCCCCTCTGGGTGGAGACGAAAGCGTCATCTATGCCAGCACTCTTGCGGGGAAGGACACCATGCGGCTGCTGGTGACGGGCCACGAAGGCCAGACTATGGTCACTGCCCTGTTCGACAATCTGGGTAAGGGCGCATCCGGCGCGGCGATCCAGAATATGAATATTTTGTTGGGAATTGACGAGGCAACGGGCCTCTGCGTATAAAAATATAGGAGAGAAGAGACTATGAAGCTGATTTCCGGCGGCGTTTGTGCCGCAAAGGGCTTTCGGGCAAACGGCGTCCATTGCGGCATCCGCAAGAACCATTCCAAGAAGGATCTTGCGTTGATCGTCAGCGAGAAGAAGGCTGCCGCCGCTGCCGTATATACCACCAATCTGGTCAAGGGCGCGCCCCTGACCGTTACCAAAAACAATATTTCCGATGGCTATGCCCAAGCGGTCATCTGCAACAGCGGCAACGCCAACACCTGCAACGCCAACGGCATCGAGATCGCGGAAGAAATGTGCCAGCTGGTTGCCCGGGAGACGGGCATTTCCGCGAGCGACGTGGTGGTTGCCTCCACCGGTGTCATCGGTCAGCCACTGGACATTGCGCCTATCGCGGCGGGCATGGAGGAGCTGACTGCTGGACTGTCCATTGAGGGCGGTGCGGCTGCGGCTCAGGCAATTATGACCACCGACACCATGGCGAAGGAAATTGCCGTGGAGTTTACCATCGGCGGCAAGACCTGCCGCATGGGCGGCATCGCCAAGGGCAGCGGCATGATCCATCCCAATATGGCTACCATGCTGGTGTTCATCACCACCGACGCGGCCATTTCCCCCGCCATGCTCCAGAAGGCCCTGTCCCATGACATCACCAAGACCTTCAATATGCTGAGCATCGACGGCGATACCTCCACCAACGACATGGTCACTGTGCTGGCCAACGGTATGGCGGGGAACGAAGAGATCACCGCTGAGGGCTGGGATTTTGAGGCCTTTATGGAGGCCCTGAACACCATCACCGTCCAGCTATGCCGCATGATCGCGGGGGACGGCGAAGGTGCCACTAAGCTTCTGGAATGCGTTGCCGTAGGCGCGGATACCGAGGAGGCCGCCAAGACCGCCGCCAAGAGCGTCATTTGCTCCAGCCTTTTGAAGGCAGCCATGTTCGGTGCCGATGCCAACTGGGGCCGGGTGCTGTGCGCCATCGGCTACAGCGGCGCGGATGTGGATGTGAGTAAGATCGGCGTTTCCTTCAAGAGTGCCAAGGGCGAGGTGGTCGTCTGCCTGAACGGTGCGGGCGTACCCTTCTCCGAGGAGGTCGCCAAAGAGATCCTGCTGGAAAAGGAGATCGAGATTTTCGTCTCCCTGGGCGACGGCCCCTACGGCGCAACCGCTTGGGGCTGCGATCTGACCTACGATTATGTGAAGATCAACGGCGATTACCGTACCTAAGGAGAACGCCATGCAAAACGAATTTTCCAATATGGAGCGGGCGGAGGTTCTGACCGCCGCGCTGCCCTACATTAAAAAATACAGCGGCAAGACCGTTGTGGTCAAATATGGCGGCAATGCCATGGTCAATGAGCAGCTGAAGCAGCAGGTGATGGAGGACATCGTTCTGCTGTGGCTCATTGGCGTGAAGGTTGTCCTGGTTCACGGCGGCGGCCCGGAGATCAGCCAGACCATGAAGAAGCTGGGCAAGGAGTCCGTGTTCGTGGACGGCCTGCGGGTCACCGATAAGGAGACTGTGGACATCGTCCAGATGGTGCTGGCGGGCCGGGTCAACAAGACCCTGGTGAACCTGCTGCAGATCAAGGGCGGCCATGCCGTGGGCCTGTGCGGCATCGACGGAGGCATCATCGAGGCCAAGACCAAGGACGAGGCCCTGGGCTATGTGGGCGAGATTACCAAGATCCGCACCCAGCCCATTACCGACCTGCTGGAAAAGAACTACATCCCCGTGATCTCTACCATCGCCAGCGACCGGCAGGGCAACACCTTCAATATCAACGGCGACACCGCCGCCGCCTATATCGCCGGTGCCCTGGGTGCCGAGCGTCTCATTATGATGACGGACATTGCGGGCCTGCTGATGGATAAAGACGATCCTTCCACCCTGATCCCCGTGGTGACCATCTCCGAGGCGAAGAAGCTTTATGAAGATGGCGTCATCTCCGGCGGCATGATCCCCAAGGTGGATTGCTGCATTGATGCGCTGAATCACGGTGTCAACAATGTGGTCATCATGGACGGCCGTATTCCCCACTCCATTCTGATGGAGCTGCTGACCGATGAAGGCGCGGGCACCATGGTTATGAAAGGCTGATGAATATGAGCATCATTTCTCTGGATAAAGAATATGTGGCCGGGACCTACGGCAGATTCCCGGTAGAACTGGTCTCCGGAAAGGGCAGTATTGCCACCGATGTAAATGGCAAGGCGTACATCGACCTGGGCTCCGGCATCGGCGTTACCGCCTTTGGCTTTGGCGACGACAAGTGGACGGAGGCGGTCACTGCACAGCTGACGACGCTGCAGCACACCTCCAACCTCTACTATACCGAGCCCTGCGCCAAGCTGGCAAAGCTGCTGTGCGATAAGACCGGCATGAAGAAGGTGTTCTTCTCCAATTCCGGCGCGGAGGCCAACGAATGCGCCATCAAGGTGGCGAGAAAGTATTCCGCTGAGAAAAAGGGCGGGGAATACTACACCATCATCACTCTGGTGAACAGCTTCCATGGCAGAACTCTCACCACCCTGGCGGCTACGGGCCAGGAGCATTTCCACCGGCTGTTCCAGCCCCTGACCCCCGGCTTTGTCCATGTGCCCGCTAACGATTGCGGGGCACTGGAAAAGGCCGTTGCCGAAAACAAGGTTGCCGGCATTCTGCTGGAATGCGTCCAGGGCGAGGGCGGTGTGAATCCCCTGACCCCCGAATTCCTCCACTGCGCGGAAAAGCTTGCCAAGGAGCAGGACATCCCCCTGATGATCGACGAGGTGCAGACCGGCAACGGCCGCACCGGCAAGCTGTACAGCTATATGCATTTCGGCATTACCCCCGATATCGTGTCCACCGCCAAGGGTTTAGGCGGCGGCCTGCCCATCGGCGCGACACTGATGGGGGAGAAGGTGCAGAATGTGCTGGGCCCCGGCGACCACGGCTCCACCTACGGCGGCAATCCCGTCTGCTGCGCGGGCGCGCTGAGCGTTATCGAGCGGCTGGACGAGGATTTCCTGTCCGCTGTCCGCCGCAAGAGCGGATATGTGTTCTCTAGCCTGTACAATGCTCCCGGCATCGAGAGCGTCACGGGTCTGGGCCTGATGATCGGCATCAAGACCGTGAAGCCCGCCAAGGAAGTGGTCATGGCCTGCATGGAGCGCGGCGTTCTGTGTCTTACCGCCAAGGACAAGGTGCGGCTGCTGCCTGCCCTGAACATTCCCATCGACCAGCTGGCCAAGGCCATTGACGTTATCAAGGCCGTGTGTGCCGAATAAGGGAGGATAACCATGAATTTGAAAAATAGAAGCTTTTTAAAGCTGCTGGACTTTACCCCTGCGGAAATGGAATATCTGCTGAATCTGGCGGCAGACCTGAAGGCCAAGAAAAAGGCAGGCATCCCCCACAAGCTGTGCGAGGGAAAGAACATTGTTCTGCTGTTTGAAAAGGATTCCACCCGTACCCGCTGCGCTTTTGAGGTGGCGGGCCACGACTTGGGCATGGGTGTGACGTACCTCGGCCCCACCGGTTCCCAGATGGGCAAGAAGGAGTCCATTGCCGATACTGCCCGGGTGCTGGGCCGGATGTATGACGGCATCGAGTACCGGGGCTTTGGTCAGACCATTGTGGAAGACCTCAGCAAATACGCGGGCGTTCCCGTCTGGAACGGCCTGACCAACGAGTTCCATCCCACCCAGATTCTGGCGGATTTCCTGACCATCCGGGAGCATTTTGGTTCCCTGAAGGGCAAAAAGCTGGTCTACTGCGGCGATGCCCGGTACAACATGGGCAATTCCCTGATGGTGGGTTGCGCCAAGATGGGTATGCACTTTGTTGCCTGTGCCCCCAAGGAATATTTTCCCAGTGCCGAGCTGATTGCCCAGTGTCAGGCCGTTGCTGCGGAAACCGGGGCAGTGCTGGAGTTTATCTCGGACCCCATGGAAGCCACAAAGGGTGCGGATGTGATCTACACCGACGTGTGGGTGTCCATGGGCGAGCCGGACAGCGTCTGGCAGGAGCGGATCGAGGCATTGAAGCCCTATCAGGTGAACATGGCTATGATGGAGAACGCGGGAAAACAGTGCCGTTTTATGCACTGCCTGCCCGCCTTCCATGACCTGAACACCACAATTGGCAAGCAGATCCACGACAAGTTCGGTCTGACGGCCATGGAGGTCACGGACGAGGTCTTTGAGAGCGAGCAGTCCATTGTCTTCGACGAGGCCGAAAACCGGATGCACACCATCAAGGCCGTCATGGCGGCTACGTTGGCATAATGATGTAAAAAGCCAGTCATTTGACTGGCTTTTGCCCATATGGAGGGAAATTATGAGACAGATCAGTGCGGAAGTCATCACGGAAACGGTGGCGCGGCTGTGTATTGAGGCCAACTGCTTTTTACCCTGTGATATGCAAAAACGCATTCGGGAGAGCCTGGAGGGGGAAGTCTGGCCCCAGGCACGGGAAATTCTGGAACGGATCATTGAGAACTTTGAAGCGGCAGGGGAGGGCAGCCAGCCCATCTGCCAGGATACGGGCATGGCCTGTGTTTTTCTGAAAATCGGACAGGATGTGCATATCACGGGCGACCTGACCGGGGCAGTCAACGAGGGCGTCCGCCGGGGCTATAGGGAAGGCTTCCTGCGCAAAAGCGTGGTTCGTGATCCCCTGTGCCGGGTGAACACCGGGGACAACACCCCCGCTGTTCTTTACACGGAAATCGTCCCCGGAGACCGGGTGGAGGTCACGGTGGCCCCCAAGGGCTTCGGAAGTGAAAATATGAGCGGAATCAAAATGCTCCGCCCCTCGGACGGCCTGGCGGGTGTGAAGGACTTTGTGGTGAAGACCGTAGAGGAGGCGGGGCCCAATCCCTGTCCGCCCATCGTGGTGGGCGTGGGCATCGGCGGCACCTTTGACAAGGCGGCGTACCTTGCAAAAAAGGCTCTGCTTCGCAGCGTGGAGGAGCCCAACCCCGATCCTTTCTACGCGGAATTGGAGCGGGAGCTTTTGGAGAAGATCAACGCTCTCGGCATCGGCCCCCAGGGCTTCGGCGGGAAGACCACCGCTCTTGCCGTAAATATTGAGACCTTCCCCACCCACATTGCGGGCCTTCCCGTGGCGGTGAACATCAACTGCCATGTGACCCGGCACAAGACGGAGGTGCTGTAAATGCCCATTTCCATTACCGCTCCCATGACCCGGGAGCAGGCGAGAGCCTTAAAAGCGGGGGACAGCTGTCTGCTGTCCGGCACCATCTACACCGCCCGGGATGCGGCCCACAAGCGGCTGTGCGCCCTGGTGGAGGAAGGAAAGCCTCTGCCCATTGACCTAAAGGACAGCGTCATCTATTTCGTGGGCCCCACCCCCGCGAAGCCCGGCCAGGTCATCGGCTCGGCGGGCCCTACCACCTCCTACCGGATGGATGCCTACAGCCCCACCCTCATTGCCCTGGGCCAGACCGGCATGATCGGCAAGGGCAAGCGGGGAGAAGAAGTGGTGGAAGCCATGAAGATCCACGGGGCCGTCTATTTCGGAGCTATCGGCGGCTGCGGCGCGCTGCTTGGCCGCTGCGTCAAAAAAAGCGAGATTGTGGCCTATGAAGACCTGGGCGCGGAAGCGATCCGCCGCCTGGAGGTGGAGGATTTCCCGGTAACGGTGGTCATCGACAGCCGGGGGAATAACCTGTACGAAACCGGAAGGGCAGGCTATCTGGAATCGGTAAAGTGAAGAACAAGCGAAACTCCCGCCCTGAATTGGGCGGGAGTAGTTTTTTGTTATAAACGGTTGAGGAATGCAGAACTCCCACCAGAATCGGGTGGGAGTTCAATGTTAATGCAAGAGGAGACACTGTGTATTTTCTCTTTTTATCGATTGAATTGCCATACTCCATAGGTCAGCCAGGCCGCAAAGGTGAGCCACAGCAGGTACGGCACCTGCAGCCATGCTGCCAGAGGGTCCACCTTCCGGAAGGTCAGGATCATTCCCAGCACCAGCACCCACAGAAGCAGCAGCCAAAGCAGGGCAAAGCCGAAGGCCTGGGCATTGAAAAAAATCGGGCTCCAGAAAAAATTTACGATCAGTTGGGCGATGAACAGATTCAGACCCCGGCTACGGTCTTGTGAGGGCGGGGCCAGGCTGATCCGTGCCGCGCTGATACCCATCAGGGCATAGAGGATACCCCAGACGATGGGGAACAGGAACATGGGCGGCGACAGGGGCGGTTGGGTCACGGTTTGCTCATAAAGCTGCATCCCCTCCCGGGAAAGCCACCCGGACAGGGCACCAGTTCCTTCAGCCAAAAGAATCCAAAAGGCGTAGGTTTTCCAGTTTTGTTTTATCATATGCTATCCCCCCCGAAACAGGATATGCAGGATTCGGGAAAATATGAAAGGCTCCCGCCCGTAAAGGGTGGGAGCCTGGGGAATTACTTACCGTAATAAGCGTTCAGGTACATCTGCTTGATCTCCGACATCAGGGGGTACCGGGGATTTGCGCCGGTGCACTGGTCGTCGAAGGCCTGCTCAGTCATTTCGTCCAGGCGGGCCAGGAAGTCGGCTTCGTCGATGCCGTAGTCCCGGATGGTCTTCTTGATGCCGCAGTGCTCCTTCAGAGCGTTGATCTTGGCGATCAGGCCTTCCAGCTTCTCCTCGGCGGTTGCACCGGGAATGCCCAGGTAGTCGGCAACCTCGGCGTAACGGGCGAGAGTGTGGGGGTGGTCATACTGGGGGAAGGTGCCCATCTTGGCGGGGACTTCCTCGGCGTTGAAGCGGAGCACCTCCTCGATCATCAGGGCGTTGGCAACGCCGTGGGGCAGGTGGTGGAAGGCACCCAGCTTGTGGGCCATGGAGTGGCACACACCCAGGAAGGCGTTGGCGAAGGCCATACCTGCCATGGTGGCGGCGTTAGCCATCTTCTCCCGGGCCTTGGGGTTCTGGGGGCCGTTGTCGTAGGCCTGGGGCAGATACTCAAAGATCACCTTCAGAGAGCGCAGGGCCAGACCGTCGGTATAGTCGGTAGCCATCATGGAGGCGTAGGCTTCCAGGGCGTGGGTAACCGCGTCGATGCCGGAGGCGGCAGTCAGGCCCTTGGGGGCGTTCATCATCATGTCCGCGTCCACGATTGCCATGTCGGGCATCAGCTCGTAGTCCGCCAGAGGATACTTGACACCCGTCTGCTCGTCGGTGATAACGGCGAAGGGAGTGACCTCGGAGCCGGTACCGGCACTGGTGGGAACCGCGATAAAGTAGGCCTTCTCGCCCATCTTGGGGAAGGTGTAGACACGCTTGCGGATATCCACGAACCGCATAGCCATATCCATAAAGTCGGCCTCGGGGTGCTCATACATGACCCACATGATCTTACCGGCATCCATAGCGGAGCCACCGCCCACGGCGATGATCACATCGGGCTGGAAGGCCGCCATCTGGGCCGCACCGGCCTTGGCGCAGGCCAGGGAAGGATCGGGAGCCACATCATAGAAGGTGGTGTGCTGGATGCCCATTTCGTCCAGCTTGGCTTCCACGGGCTTGGTGTAGCCGTTGCTATAGAGGAAGGAGTCGGTGACGATGAAGGCCTTTTTCTTGCCCATGACGGCCTTCAGCTCGGCGAGAGCCACGGGTAAGCAGCCCTTCTTGATGTAAACCTTCTCAGGTGCCCGGAACCAGAGCATATTTTCCCTTCTTTCTGCCACGGTCTTGATATTCAGCAGGTGCTTGACACCCACATTTTCGGAAACGGAGTTGCCGCCCCAGCTGCCGCAGCCCAGGGTCAGGGAGGGAGCCAGCTTGAAGTTGTACAGGTCGCCGATGCCGCCCTGTGCGGAGGGGGTGTTCGCCAGAATACGGCAGGCCTTCATGCGGTTGGAGAAGGCGTTCAGCTTTTCCGCTGCGGTGATGGTGTTGAGGTACACGGAGGCGGTGTGGCCGAAACCGCCGTCCTCTACCAGACGCTCTGCCTTGTCGAGGGCGTCAGCAAAGTCTGCGGCCCGGTACATCGCCAGAACAGGGGACAGCTTCTCGTGGGCGAAGGCCTCGCTCAGCTCCACGCTCTCCACCTCACCAATGAGGATCTTGGTGGTCTCGGGGACTTCTACGCCGGAAAGCTTTGCGATGGTATAGGCGGACTGGCCCACGATCTTGGCATTCAGCGCACCATTGATAATGATGGTAGAACGGACTTTGTCAATTTCTTCGGCGGTCAGCACATGGCAGCCCCGGGCAATGAACTCGGCCTTGACGGCTTCGTAGATGCTGTCCAGCACCACAACGGACTGCTCGGAGGCGCAGATCATACCATTGTCGAAGGTCTTGGAGTGGATAACGGAGGAGACTGCCAGCAGGATGTCGGCGGAATCGTCAATGACGGCAGGGGTGTTGCCGGGGCCAACGCCCAGGGCAGGCTTGCCGGAAGAGTAGGCGGCCTTCACCATGCCGGGACCGCCGGTAGCCAGAATGATGTCCGCTTCCCGCATGACCTGGTTGGTCAGATCCAGGGAGGGAACGTCGATCCAGCCAATGATACCCTCAGGCGCGCCTGCTGCAACGGCTGCGTCCAGAACGATCTTGGCAGCCTCAATGGTGCACTTCTTGGCCCGGGGGTGGGGGCTGATGATCATACCGTTGCGGGTCTTCAGGGCGATCAGGGTCTTGTAAATGGCGGTAGAGGTGGGGTTAGTGGTGGGGATAACGGCAGCAATGACACCGATGGGCTCCGCGATCTTCTTAATGCCGTAGGCGGTGTCTTCTTCAATCACGCCGCAGGTCTTGGTGTCCTTGTAGGCGTTGTAGATGTATTCGGCAGCGTAGTGGTTCTTGATGACCTTGTCTTCCACAACGCCCATGCCGGTCTCTTCCACGGCCATCTTGGCCAGAGGGATACGGGCCCGGTTGGCGGCGGTGGCGGCAGCCAGGAAAATCTTATCCACCTGCCCCTGGGTGTAGGTGGCAAACTGCTTCTGGGCGGCCCGGACACGGGCAATGGCTGCGGTCAGTTCTTCGGTGTTGGTTACGGGATGGTAAGTATTGTTCATAGGAATTCCCCTTTCCATGATTTTCTATACTTGTTAAGATTCGGTAAATATTTACCGATAACCTAGTATCGATATAATAGCATGGATTTAAAAAATGTCAAGTCCCCTGCGGCAGAAATGTGAAATTGACACATATACGATATGCCCGGAGGGAAGGAATCGTGAAAAATGTACAACAAAAATGCCACCGGCATTGCTGCCGGTGGTGTTATTTTTGGGGAACGCGTTATTCTGTTAGTTCCAGCGGATACACCGTACCGCAGATGATCAGGGCTTCCATATCTTCAAAGGGGACGGGGATGCCGTACATGGCCGAGTAGCTACCCTTGGCGGTCTTGCCGCCCCCTTTGTGGTGGTAACTGCCGTTGCCTTCCAGCAGCAGCTCTGTGCCGTCCTTGAGCCGCAGGATGACCTGCTCGTGCAGCGTATGCACCGTCCCCCATACGGGGTCGAGAATGGTGAAATCCAGATGCAGGCCCACGGGGGAGATGTCTAGCTTTTTGAATTTATATTGGGTGCCGTCGGGGTGGGTCACTGGCAAATTCCACAGGGGCAGCGTCTTGCCGGAATCCTCGTAGCGCAGGGTGTAGGTCAGCTCCCAGGGGCCGGAGGCAAGGGGGATGTCCTCGCCGTCTGGGGCGTAAATCACCAGGTCGCCCATCGTTACGGACATCTGCCGCCCGATAACGGAGCCGCTGACGCTCCATTCCTCAATAAAATACATCCGGCTGGGGTCCTCTTCATCGGGAACGGTACGCAGACTTCCGCCGCCGCTGCCGTGGCGGCTTTTACTGGGGTCCCATGTGGCAAAGTGCGCGTTCTCGGCAATGGGCTGGCCGTCGTCCCGGGTGAGGGAATAGACGACGGCAAAATTGTAGCGGTCACCGATGATGGCCTCTGCCGTCAGGGTATAGCCGTCTGCCGAGACGGATGCCCCCACGGGGATGCCGATGCTGTCCACAATCTCCGTCTGGGCGCAGCCGAAAAGGGGAGCCAGCAGATTGCTGACGGCCCCGGTGGAGGCCTCGGCAGTGACGGCAAGGCTCATCACCAGCACCAGACAGGCAGCCGCCGCGGCCCACCGGGGCAGGCGGGGCCTCCGCTTCTGCCGTGTGCGCAGCTCCGCCGCCTCGGCGATCAGATCCTCGTCGATGTTACCCAGGTTGTGTATCAGCTTATCCGTATTCATAGTGTAAAGCCCTCCTTTTCCAGATATGCTTTCAGCCGCTTGCGGGTGCGGTGGAGCAGGCTCTTGGCTCCCGCTTCCGTCATGCCGCAGTATGCCGCCGCGTCCTTTAGGGAATCGAAGAAAAAGTACCTGCCGAGAAACAGGTTCCGGGTATCCTTCGGCAGCGTGCGCAGGAAGCGGTTGATGGCCTGGGTCAGCTCCCTGCTTTCCAGCTGCTCCTCGGGGGTAACGCCGCTGCCGAAGCTGTCCCCCAGCTCCGAGAGGGAGAGGGCATACTGGGAGCCCTGCCGCTTGCCGCTGTTTTGCCGCCGGAATACATCGATGGAAAGCTCCCGGGTGATTTTGGCGAGAAAGGCGGACAGGTTCCCGGGCCGGTGGGGCGGTATGGAATTCCAGGCCTTCCAGTAGGTGTCGCTGACGCATTCCCGGCTGTCCTCGGGGTCATCCAGAATGTTGCTGGCAACCTTCGATAAGTACGCTTCGTATTTCGCCGAAGTCTCGGTGATGGCCTCCTCGTTCCGCTCCCAATACAGGGCAATGATCTCGCTGTCCTCCATAAATGCCCCTCCTCTCTCTGTCTATCACTGTATAAGCCGCAAAAAATCCGGTTTGGTTTCGCTTTTTCAAAAATAAAAAAGCGCAGCCTCCGTTTGGAAGCTGCGCGGATGCTTAAGAGGGGGTCTTCTCGTTCTCAAAGTGCTCCTTAATGAGCTTCAACACCACAGGGGTCAGCAGGAACACGGCGATCAGGTTGGGGACGGTCATAAAGCCGTTGAAGGTATCGCTGATGCCCCAGATGAGCCCTAAATCCACCGTGGCACCCACGATGGATACCAGAGAGTAGGCAATGTTGAAGGGCTTGGTGATCTTGTCGCCAAACAGGAATTCGGCGCAGCGGGCACCGTAGAGGCCCCAGCCTATGATGGTGGAGAAGGCGAAGCAGACCATGGCAATGGCGGTGAAGATGGAGACCCAGTTGCCGTAGACGGTGGTGAAGCCGCTGATGGTCAGCTCCGCGCCGGCGGCCTTGCCGAAGGTGATGTCCACGCCGCTGAGCAGCACCACCATAGCGGTCATGGTGCAGATAATGATGGTGTCCATGAACACCTCGAAGATGCCGAACATGCCCTGCTTCACGGGCTTGCGGGTATCGGCGCAGGCATGGGCGATGGAGCCGGTGCCGAGGCCCGCTTCGTTGGAGAAGATACCCCGGGAAACGCCGTTCTTCATGCTGACGAAGAAGCTGCCCACCACGCCGCCGGTGACGGCGGAGGGGGTAAAGGCACCCTGGAAGATGCTGGCCAGAACTGCGGGAACCCGGTCGATCTTCATAATGATCAGACCAACGCCCAGAATGATGTACAGCAGAGCCATCAGGGGCACCAGCTTTTCGCTGACGCTGCCGATGCGCTTGATGCCGCCGATAAGGATCAGGGCCACCACAGCGGCAATGACCACGCCGATGATCAGATTGGAGGTGCCCATATTTTCAGGAGAAAGCAGATTGTAGTTTGCCAGAGCGGTGCTGATGGCGGCGGTGATGGTGTTTACCTGGGTGGCGTTGCCGGTACCAAAGACCGCGCAGACTCCGAAGGCGGCGTAGGCATAGGCCAGCCACATCCACTTTTTGCCCAGGCCGTTCTTGATATAGTACATGGGGCCGCCCACATAGTCGCCGTCGGCATTCCGTTCCCGGAAGTGGACCGCCAGGGTCACCTCGGCAAACTTGGTGCACATGCCCAGCAGGGCGGAGACCCACATCCAGAATACCGCGCCGGGGCCGCCGATAGCGATGGCACCCGCTACGCCTGCGATATTGCCGGTGCCCACGGTGGCGGCCAGAGCGGTGCAGACCGCCTGGAAGGGGGTGATGGAGCCGTCAGCGGCTTCCTTCTTCTTGAACATCCGGCCAATGGTACATTTCATGGAGTAGCCGAATTTTCGGATCTGCAGGAAGCCCGTGCGGACACTCAGGTACAATCCCACACCGATGATGCACACCATGGCGGGAACGCCCCAGATGAAATTGTTCAGATAATTGTTGATGGTTTCGATAAATTCTAACATGTAATCACTCCTAGAGTTATAAGGTACTATAAATTCACAAAAAAGTCAAATGTTATTCACAGAAAGACAGAAAAGCCCCTCCGGCAAGGTGCCGGAGGGGAGAAAACTCAATCCAGTTCCGCCATGTCCAGACATTCGTCATCCTCAGTCAGCTGCTCCAGAATGCCGTCGCTGAGGCGGTAGGCCTTGCCGAAGAGGAGCAGGCTCTCGTCGTCCTGATAGAAGTAGCTGCCGTCCGGAAGAGCGAAGAAAACGTTGTCCATGCTGTCGGCGTAGGTGATGTCCTCAAAGAGCCGCAGGCCGTCCAGAATGTTGTCCTTTACCTTCTGGTAGTGGGGGAGGATGTTCACCTCCGTCAGGCCAAGGCCGGGGGCGAACCGCTCAAATTCCGGGGCCGATTCCCCCTCCTCCTCGGGCTGGACGTATACAACATCGGCGCAGTTCATGGAGCCTGCGCTGATGCCCACCACAACACCTGGATAGCCCTCCAGGATTTCCCGCAGTCCGGTTTCCTGGAAAAACGCATTCTGGGTGGGGACATGGCCGCCGGACAGGACAATCAGGTCACTGTCCGCCACCAATGCTTCCGCGTCCTCTGCGTTGAAAGCGTCCAGCACTGCGTAGCTGCTGAAGGGGATACGCGCGTCGGCAAAGGCGGAGAATACATCCGCGCCGAACTGGCAGGTCATGTCCCGGTGTTCCGGGTCGGAGCAGACGAACAGGCACCGGGGGAAGGGGGGCAGCGCATCCCGGATCCGGTCGATAAAGCCGTTGGCGTTGGAGAGAATGGCACGGTCAGCCCCGTCAACGAAGGGACTGCTGGTTACAAAAAGGGTCATGACAAAATCTCCTTCCAAATTTTTTCTACATTATACTCCCGCAGCCGCCGGAATTCAAGCATGAAATTATTAACCGGAAGTTAAAAAGAAACTTTCCAAAATGGAAAAACAGTGGGTGGAAATTTCTCCTCCCGGCTGGTATGATACAGGTACAAAGCAGCTTTGGAATTTAAAAATGGAGGAATCCTTATGACACTTAACGAAATGATCCGCAAATACCGCCGGGAGCGGGAGCTGACCCAGGAGCAGCTGGCGGAGGCCATGGGCGTATCCGCCGCCTCCGTGTCCAAGTGGGAGACAGGCCAGGCCGCCCCGGAGCTGACCGTCCTGATGGAGCTGGCAGACTTTTTTGAGGTATCCGTGGATACCCTGATGGGCCATACGGTGAACGGGGAGCGGAAGAATACGCTGATCCAGGAGATGAAGGCTTTCGACAAGGCGGACAAAAACGGCGAAGCCCGCGCCCTGGCGGAGAAGCTGCTGCGGGCTTACCCCAACGATGCCGAAGTGGTGGAAGAAGCGGCTCATGTGTACTATGACAGCCATGTCCGGGAAAATAAGCCGGAATACATTGAGCAGGCCATCGCCCTGACCAAGCGGCTGTTCACCCTGACAGAGGACAAAACCGGCATGAAGCGGTTCGAGCTGCTGAGCACCCTGGGAAACCAGTATGAGAACCTGCAGGACTGGGAGACTGCCCGGAAATACTACAAGGAGGGCAATGTGGGCAATCTCAACGACCGCGCCCTGGCCCGGCTGCTGGCCAACGAGGAGAAGGACGGGGAAGCGGTGGAGGCCATCTCCAAAATCTTCTTCAAGAACCTCTATCTGCTCCTGACGGACGTGCTGGTGCTGGAGCAGTGCTGGAAGAAGCTGGAGGAGCCGGAGAAGGCTGCGGCAGCCAACCGCTGGGCCCTGGCTCTGATCGAGGGCGGCGGCCCCACCATCCGGGAACAGATGGCCCCTCTGGCGAAGGTGTTCCGCTGGGAACAGAAGGGAACCGACTCCGGCGACGGCGAATTTCTCACCGGGATCACCTCCACCATCATCACGGGAGAATATGAGGATAAAAAGGGTGGATATATCCACGTCGGCGTATAAATACGATGCCCGCCTCCAATCAGAGGCGGGCAAATTGCTATATTCTTGTACCGGGGAAATATTCCTCCACAAAGTCCACGTTTTCCACCTGAAAGGATTTGCCGTTGAGATACTCCAGGGAACCGGCGTCGGTGGTGAAGGTGAAGGTCAGCTTGTAGGAGTAGAGGGCCTGGTAGTTCCGGTAAAACCGCTTGTCCAGCTTGCCGTATTTGCCGTCGCCTAAGAGCGGATGGCCCGCGTGGGCAAACTGGGCGCGGATCTGGTGGGTGCGCCCGGTGATTAGCTCGCATTCTACGAGGGACAGGCCGTTTTTGGAGGCAAGGGTCTTGTAATTGGTCTGGCAGCTTTTGGCTCCCGTCTGGGGGGTGTCGGTGACGAAGACCCGGTTTTTCTTGGCATCCTTGAAAAGATACCCTTTCAGGCTGCCTTCCCTGGGTTTTGGAGTGCCCTCCACGATGGCGAGATACCGCTTGTCCAGCTCCCGGTCCTTGATCTTCTGATTCATCACCCGCAGAGCCTCGGCGGTCTTGGCGGCGATCACGATGCCGCCGGTGTTCCGGTCGATGCGGTTGCACAGGGCGGGGGTGAAGGCGTTCTCCTCCCGGGGCCGCCATTCCCGCTTCTGGTACAGGTAGGACTGGATGTGGTCAATGAGGGTGCGGCCGTACTCCGCTCCGTTGTGGGGATGGACGGCAAGACCGGGCCGCTTGTCCACAAGGAGAATGTGCTCGTCCTCGTAGACGATGTTCAGCTTGGGGGCGGCTACCGTCAGGTAGGCGTTGTCCTCCCGGGGCTTGTCGAAAAATTCGTCGTTGATGTACAGCTGCAAAACGTCCCCGGCGTTTAAGCGGGTATCCCGGTCGATGCGCTTTCCGTTGCACTTGATCCGCTTCAAGCGGATGTATTTTTGGGCCAGGGAGGCAGGCAGCAGGGGAACGGCCTTGGCAAGGAACCGATCCAGCCGCTGGCCCGCGTCATTGGGGCCGATGGTAAATTCTTTCATAGTTTATCCCATATTCGCGTCGAAATGACGGTTGATCTGTTCGGTAAATTCCACGGCGGCGTTGTAGCCCATCTTCTTCTGGCGGTTGTTCATGGCGGCGACCTCCAGGATCATGGCAAGGTTACGGCCCGGGGTGATGGGGATGGTGTACATGGGCACCTTGACCCCCAGCAGCTCCATATATTGATCCTCCAGGCCCAGACGGTCGTAGACCTCCTGGGTGTTCCAGGGGACAATGTTCACCACCAGGTTGATCTCGTTCTGGTCACGGACGGCACCCATGCCGAACAGCTTTGCTACATTGATGATGCCGATGCCCCGCAGCTCGATGTAGTTGCGGATCAGCTCGGGAGCGGTGCCCACGAGAATATTGGTGCCGATCTTCTTGATCTCCACTGCATCGTCGGCGATCAGCCGGTGTCCGCGCTTTAAGAGCTCCACAGCCGCTTCACTTTTACCAATGCCGCTGTCACCCATCAGGAAGATTCCCTCGCCGTAGACCTCCACCAGCACGCCGTGGCGGGTGATCCGGGGAGCCAGGGCGGATTTTAGGTAAGTAATGATGGAGGAAATGATGGCACTGGTAGGCTCCGGGGAGCGGAGAATGGTGATGTTGTGTTTTTTTGCCATGACCAGGCACTGATCCCCCACGGGGATGTCCCGGGCAATCAGCAGGGCAGGGAACTTGTAGGAGAACAGCCGATCCAGGATCCTCGCCCGGTCGCCAACGTCCAGCTTGGCAAGGTAGCTCATTTCCACATTGCCCATGACCTGCAGACGCATAGGCTCAAAATGGTCGAAATAGCCCGCCAGCTGCAGGCCAGGCCTTGCTACATCTTCCACGGTCAGACGAATGGCATCAAAATCCGTGGCCCGGTAGGCCACCTCCAGATTCAGATCCTTCACCATGGTCTTGAGAAGAACGCTGTATGTATCGATCATGGAAACACCCCGCAGAATATATTTTATACATTATATCCGCCCACGGGGGGAATATCAATAGATTTTCAAAAAAACAAAAAATTTTTCAAAAAAACACTTGCTTTTTTTCGCAAAGTTTGGTATCATATCCAAGCGCGTGTGAAAGGCGTAGTTTTATTGAGTAATCATTTCAGATGGGAGGTGCAATGAAATGGCTAAGTGTGATTTTTGTGGTAAGGGCGTAACCTTCGGTATCAAGGTTTCTCACTCCCACAGACGTTCCAATCGTGCATGGAAGCCCAACGTCAAGCGCGTTAAGGCTGTCGTTAACGGAACTCCCTGCCATGTGTACGCTTGTACCAGATGCCTCCGTTCCAATAAGGTCGAGCGGGCCATCTGATTTCCCTGGCTGATAAATACGCTGCTGAGTTTTCAGCAGCGTTTTTATTTTGCCCCGTTGACAATGGAGAATCCGGTGCTATAATATCCAAAATACTTTTTTGGAGGGATCGGCATGTTACAGCATTATCAGGATCAAAGCTGCCCGGAGGCGGCGAAGCTTCTGGAAGGGGATGCCGTTACCTACTCGGTGCTGATCCAGATTTTGCAGGGAAGCTGCATGGATATCTATACCGATCAGGAAAACACGGTCATCTGTTATTCCTGCCCGCCCTTCCCGGTGTGGGTCTGGTGCAGGGATATGGAAAAAATTGAAGATATTGCCCGGTGTCTGAAGGAATCCTTCCCCCTGGAAAAGGGCTTCTTCTGGAACCTCAACGCGGAGCTTCTGGATCGGCTGCGGGAGTGGGATGCCTATTTCTGCCAGGCAAAGCCCGAAATGGGGCTGCTGTCCTACCGGCTGGATACCATCCACCCCATTGACCACCCCTGTGACGGCGGCATGACGCTGGCAGGAGAGGAGGATATTCCTTTCCTTACCGGGGTCTGGCACGATATGCCATGGAGATGGAGGGTTTTGATCTGAGCCCACAGCAGTGCGAAGAAAAGGTGCGCAACTGTGTGGAACGGAAAACCCTGTTCACCTGGCGAAACGACGCGGGAGAGATCGTGGCCCTGACTGCTAAAGTGGACAACGGGCCCTACAGCCGGATCACTTCCGTCTATACCCTCCCGGGGCACCGCCGGAAGGGCTACGCCATCCATCTGGTCCATAAGGTGACGGAAACGATCCTTGCCGACGGATTGGTGCCCACACTCTATACCGATGCAAACTACCGGGCCTCCAACGCCTGCTACCGGAAGATCGGATATCAGGAAGTCGGCAACCTCATAAAAGCAGGAAAATAAAGCAGCAGGGCCTTCCCAAGCGGGAAGGCCCTGTTCATTATAATCTTCATTTCTCATACTACTTTTTATTAGAAATCTTTCATTTCTAATAAAAAGGGCACTGCCTGACGGCATAGTTTTTGATTGAAAATCGGTATCACAGCCAGCCGGGGTTTTCGGATTCGGCCTTGCGCTGTCTACTCAGCAGGCTGCGAACGGCTTCCTTCACATCCGCACCCTCGTAGAGCACTTTGTAGGCTGCCTCGGTGATGGGCATATCGATACCCTGTGCCTTGCCCAGCTCATAGGCGGACTTGGCGGCGTAGTAGCCCTCGACCACCGCGCCCACTTCCTTCATGGCAGTCTGGGCGTCCTTGCCCTGGCCGATCAGGATACCGGCCCGGCGGTTCCGGGAGTGCATGGAGGTGCAGGTGACGATCAGGTCGCCCACGCCGGCGAGGCCTGTGAAGGTCTCCTTTTTCGCACCCAAGGCAACGCCCAGCCGGGCGGTTTCGGTGAGACCACGGGTCATCAGCATGGCCTTGGTGTTGTCGCCGAAGCCCAGGCCGTCGGTGATACCGGCGCACAGGGCGATGACATTTTTCAGGGCCGCGCCCAGCTCCGCGCCCACGGGGTCGGCACTGGTGTAGACCCGCAGGCAGTCGGCCATGAAAGCGTCCTGCACAAACTCGGCCTTCTGCTGGTCAAAGCTGGCAGCCAGCAGTCCGGTGGGCACATCGATTGCCACTTCCTCGGCGTGGCTGGGGCCGGTGAGGGCCACCACATCCCGGCCGGTCTCCTGGGCCACCACATCGCTCATGCGCATGTGGGTGCCTGCTTCCAGACCCTTGGTAACGGACACCACAACGGCATCCTCGTCGATGTAGGGAGCGACGCCCCGGCAGACACTGCGGGCGGGGAAGGAGGGGCTTGCCATGACCACCAGCTTGCAGCCGCGGACACAGGCGTAGTCGCCGCTGATCTTCAGGCTTTCGGGCAGAACCGCCGCGGGAAGCCGGGGATTTCGGTGGGTGGTCTCCATTTCGGGGATCAGCTCTTTTTCGTAAGTCCACATGGTCACATCGTGACCGTTCTTGCACAGGCGGATGGCCAGGGCCGTACCCCAGGCACCGCTGCCGACAACTGCTGCTTTCATTGCTTTTTTCCTTTCCCGAAAAGATTTGTTTTGCGTTCCTCGCCCTTTACCAGGCGAACGATATTGCCCCGGTGCATCCATACGATCAGCGCGCTCAGGAAGAAGCCCACAAAGATGGGGAAGGGGTTCCCCCAATGGAGCCAGGCGTAGATAAATCCGAAGGAGCCGGAGGACAGCACGGAGCCCAGGGAAACATATCCTGTCAGCAGGTATGCTACCAGGAAAATGCCGAATACAAACAGGCCAATGCGCCAGTCCATCATCAGGGCGACGGTGACACCGCTGAGGATGCCCTTACCGCCCTTGAAGCCCAGCAGGGCAGGGAAGTCATGGCCCAGGATCACACACAATGCACCCAGTGCCACACCTTCGGTGTAATAGCCGTAGGATTTCAGAAGTAGACCGCCCACCAGGCAGGCCGCCACGGCCTTGCCCATATCGATCAGGATCACGAATACGGAGGTGGCGGAGCCGTAGCTGCGGACAAAGTTGGTCAGACCCGCGTTGCCGCTGCCGTGGGTGCGGACATCTTCTTTTGCCACCAGGCGGCTGACCACGATGGCACCGTTCAGATTACCCAGCAGGTAGGCAATGACAGCGGCCAGAATGATAGAAAATACCATCAGTCATCCTCCTTATCGCCCTTTTGGCGGATGGTGATGCGGATGGGCGTACCCTGCAGACCAAAGACCTCCCGGATCTGGTTTTCCAGATACCGCTGGTAGGAGAAGTGGAACAGCCGCGCATCGTTGCAGAAAATGACGAAATGGGGGGGCTTGGTGCTGGCCTGGGTCATGTAGTAGATCTTCAGGCGGCGGCCCTTGTCCGTGGGGGGCTGAACACGGGCGGTGGCATCGGCCAGGACGCTGTTCAGCGCACCGGTGGTGATACGGCTGGTATTCTGGGCGTGAACCTCCTGGATCACCTGATACAGCTTGTCCACACGGGAGCCGGTGAGGGCGGACAGGAACAGCACGGGGGCGTAGAGCATGTAGCTCAGGCCGTTGCGCACATCGGCCTCCATGTCCCGCATGGTGTTGGTTTCTTTGTTTTCAACTGCGTCCCACTTGTTGACTACGATGATGGCGGCTTTGCCTGCTTCGTGGACCAGGCCCGCGATCTTGGTGTCCTGCTCGGTTACGCCGTCGTTGGCATCGATGAGGATCAGGCACACGTCAGCCCGCTCAATGGCGTTGATGGAGCGCATGTTGGAATACTTCTCAATGGCATCGTCCACCTTGCTCTTGCGGCGCATACCGGCGGTATCGATGAAGCAATACTTACCGGTCTCGTTTTCAAAGTAGGAGTCGATGGCGTCCCGGGTGGTGCCCGCCACGTTGGAGACGATGACCCGCTCCTCGCCCAGAATGCGGTTCAGGAGGCTGGACTTGCCCACGTTGGGCTTGCCCACGATGGCGACCTTGATGATGTCGCTCTCCTCATCCTCCTCGTCGTTTTCGGGGATGTTCTCCAGCACCCAGTCCAAGAGGTCGCCGGTGCCGTGGCCGTGGACGGCGGAGGTCTCGAACAGGTCGCCGATGCCCAGGCTGTAGAACTCAAACACGTCGGGGTTCACCAGGCCGATGGAGTCACACTTGTTGACGGCCAGAGCAACGGGCTTGCCGGACTTGCGCAGCATGGTCGCCACGTCCTGGTCGGCGGCAGTAACGCCGCTGCGGACATCCACCACCATGACGATGGCATCCGCCAGCTCAATGCCGATCTCTGCCTGGCGGCGCATGAATTTCAGCATATCGTTCTCGGTGCCAGGCTCGATACCGCCGGTATCCACCAGAGAGAAGGTACGGCCGCACCACTCGCAGTCGCCGTAAATGCGGTCACGGGTAACGCCGGGGGTGTCCTCCACAATGGAGGTCCGGTGGCCCGTCAGCTTATTAAACAGCATGGATTTGCCCACATTGGGCCGTCCAACGATGGCCACTAAGGGTTTTGCCATGAAATACACTTCCTTTCGATATAAAGGGATATCTAACATATTATTGCACACATTTCCCCTAAAAGCAATGGGGAAATGCTGATTCATACAAAATTTACAGGGAGGATTTGTGGAGATTGGTGCAAATTAGGAATTAGGAGTTAGGAGTGAGGAATTGACATTTTATAGCGCACGGATAAATACTTGGGTGGTTTCTCCACCAAGGGTCTGCATCTGCCGCCAGGGGATGAAGCCGTATTTTTCGTAGAGGCCATGTTCATCGCTGGAGAGGTAGATTTTGGTATGGCCCTGGGCTTTTGCCAGGGTACAGGCATGGTCGATGAGCTTCTGACTGTACCGATGGCCCCGATACCGGGGGAAGGTATAGACAAACCCGATCCAGGGAAACAGGCTGTCATCCATGATTTCATCTTGCCGCACCAAAGTGCAGAAGGCCACCAGCGAATCCCCCTCTGTCAGCAGAAGCACCTGCCCGTTAGCCCCATACCGTTCACCAAACTTGTTTTCCTTCAACAGCTCCGCCAAATACACCGCAGCCCGCCAATCCCCTTCGGAAATGCGTTCTGTCCAATAGGCCTGACGCAAACTGTTTTGTTCAAAGAATTCGAGAATCGTCACAGAAAATTCCTCACTCCTAACTCCTAATTCCTAACTTCCTCCAAAAGACGGAAAAAGAGGAAGGCAGGAAGCCTTCCTCTTACATTTCCGCTTTGTGCCTTACTCAGCCTCGACAGCCAGGACCTGGCGGCCATTGTAGGAACCGCAAGCCTTGCAAGCTCTGTGGGGCATGACGGGCTCACCGCACTTGGGGCAAACCGCAACGCTGGGAGCGGACAGCTTCCAGTTGGAGCCACGGCGCTTATCGCGGCGGGCCTTGGACACTTTACACTTAGGGACAGCCATGGTGACACCTCCTTGGTCAAACTGCTTTTAACAGCATAATTGGAATTACTTGTTCTCAAGAAGCTGCTTCAAAGCAGCAAATCGGGGATCGAGCTCCTTCTGGCAATTGCAGGGACCATCGTTCAAGTTCTTGCCACAGCGGTGGCACAGACCCTTGCAGTCCTCCTTGCACAGCAGCTTGGAATCCAGATTCAGGACGAAAACTGTCCGCACAATGTCATCCAGATCGGCGCTGTCTCCCTCCAGAGGGAATACCCATTCATCTTCGTTCTCTTCGTTGGCCATTTCCGTTACCAGCACCACATCGATGGGGAAGTGGATATCCCGGTCGAAAGGGCTTGCACAGCGGTCACAGGTGCCGTGGATGCAGGTGGTGATATCACCCGTCATCACGAGGACCCCGGCGGTGTTCCGCACCGTACCCTCCGCCTTCACAGGCTCGGATACAGGGTAGCTGACACCGTAGCAAAGATCACGCAGATCAACGCTGGTGGAAAAGGAAACGGCCGCGCCGGGACAATCAATGATCTTGGAAAGCCCTAACAGCATAGTATCCCCCTTTCTCATAGTCGTGCCTAGATATTATATAGGGTAAAGTCGATTTTGTCAAACACTTTTTTTACAATTAACATTGTTTTTTCGCGGGGAGCGAATTAGGAGTTAGGAGTTTTTTCTGAGACGCGGCCTCGCAGTGACATTCTTACTTGATAGCTGGCCGCACCATACGGAAAATTCCTAACTCCTCACTCCTAACTCCACTCTCCACTCTGCGGAAGCATATTTGCTTCCGCAAGGACATACCCTGTTGTAAACCCATGGCAGGAGCCGTTCTCCTGCCGGAACAGGAGGATGGCTATGGATAACATCTATCAGGACATTGCCCAGCGTACCGGGGGCAATGTGTATATCGGGGTGGTGGGCCCCGTGCGGACGGGGAAATCCACCCTTATCAAGCGCATCATGGAGGAGCTGGTGATCCCCTGCATTGAGGAGCCCCACCGCCGGGAGCGGGCACGGGATGAGCTGCCCCAGAGCGGCAGCGGCAAAACCATCATGACCTCGGAGCCCAAATTCGTCCCCGAGGAGGCTGTGGAAATTTCCCCCGACGGGACAACCAAGCTCCGGGTGCGGATGATCGATTCCGTGGGCTACATGATCCCCGGTGCTGTGGGGGCGGAGGAGGACGGCTCCCCCCGGATGGTCACCACTCCCTGGTATGACCACGAGATCCCCATGACCCAGGCGGCGGAGCTGGGCACCAAAAAGGTCATGGACGGCCACTGCTCCATCGGCCTGGTGGTGACCACCGACGGCACCATCACCGATATTCCCCGCGCCGACTATGTGGACGCGGAGCGGCGGGCTATTTCCGACATGCAGGCCACGGGAAAGCCCTACTTAGTCATCATCAATTCCCGGAATCCCGCCGGGGAGGCGGCAAATTCGGTGAAGAACCATATATATAAGGAATACGGCGTGAATCCCATCGTGGCAGACTGCCAGGCTCTGGACACCGAGGGCATCGGGCGGCTGCTGAAGGCCCTGCTGTATACCTTCCCCATGACCCAGCTGCGGGTACACATGCCCCGATGGATGGACGCGCTGGAGCCGGAGCATCCCGTGAAGGCTGCGCTGTACCAGGCACTGCTGGAAATGGCGGGGAATATTCAGAATCTGGGGCAGGCGGAGGAAAGTCTCTCCCAGCTGCAAAACTTGGAACAGGTGCAGGATTATTCCCTTCGCAGCCTGAATCTGGCGGACGGCACGGTGGTGTGTACTATCGCCTTCCCGGAGGCACTGTTTTATGAAATTCTCAGCAGTAAGGCAGGCCTTCCCATCCAGAACGATGCCCAGTTGTTGTCACTCTTGACGGAGCTCAGCGCGGTGAAGCAGGAATACGACAAAATTTCTGATGCCCTCTCCGCAGTCAAGGCCACGGGCTATGGCGTGGTCATGCCCACCTCCGAGGAAATGAAGCTGGAACCCCCCGAGATCGTCCGCAAGGGCGGCTCCTACGGGGTGAAGCTGAAAGCGGGAGCACCTTCCATCCACATGGTGCGGGTGGACATCGACACGGAGATCAGCCCCATGGTGGGGGATGAAACCCAATCCCGGGAGCTGGTGAACCGCCTGACCGCCGAAGACCCGGAGCAGCTGTGGCAGAGCAATATTTTTGGCCGCTCCGTCTATGATATGATCCAGGACGGCCTGACCACCAAGGTGGTGCGGATGCCCGACGATGTCCGGGGCAAATTCCGCGGCACCCTGACAAGGATCGTCAACGAAGGGGCTACGGGCTTGATCTGTCTGATTTTGTAAATTCTGTTTCACTATCTGTTATTCAGTAGGGGAGGGTCATGACCCTCCCCTACGAAAGGATATCTATTGACAATCCTTCCCGGGAAGGGTACAATATAGAAAAAACAAAGGAGGGCATTGCAATGTCTGTCAACATTGAGTATCTCTGGAAGGATCGGAAGCGTTATTTCGGCCTGCCCATCAGCTTTACCCGCTACTCCATGTCGGAGGACCGGCTGTTTGTGTCTGTGGGTTTCCTGAATATCAAGGACGATGAGATCCTGCTGTACCGTGTCCGGGATATCGATACCAGCCGCACCTTATGGCAGCGGATCTTCGGCGTGGGCACCGTTACGGTCATGTCCTCCGATAAGAGTATGCCTAATCTGGTACTGCAGAACATCAAGGATCCCATGTTCGTCAAGGAGCTGATCCACAAGCAGGTGGAGGAAATGAAGATTCAGCGGCGCGTCCGGGTGGGCGAGATCATGACCACCGACATGGACGGCGACGGCGAGCCGGATCTGGATGACGAGGTGTGATGCAGGCTCCTCCTGCATCGATATAAATCCCTATCGGGCTTTTCGATATACGCCTTCGGCGTTCGATATGTGCCGAGACACTCGATATGCACTGCAGTGCGAGAGGGATTTATAGCATATCGAATCCGCGAAAGCGGATATATCGATTTTTCCGTAAGGAAAATATACCGATTTCGCCCGGCGAAAATATCGACAAAAGGAATCCACCCAAAGAAGAACCACTATGGTTTTTTGGGTGGATTTACTGTTTCTGTGATCTGTTCTTCAGTATATCCGTCAGCAACTACGAAATTATTGACAATCGATAATAAATATGGTAAATTCAATATATCAAAACCGGGAGGTGCGGATATGGTTGACATTATCATGACCTGGCTGCTGCGGCTGTTTTTCTGGGGCTTTCAGCTTGGTATTCTTTTGCTGATCGCCTGGGTCCCTGCGGCCTTTCTGGCGAAGAGCAGGCGGGCCGGGGCGGTGCTGCTGGCGGTGATACTATTGGCGGAGTGTGCGGTGTGCGGGTATCTTGCGTACCACCCAATCGTGGATGTGCCGGAGGAATACGCTGAGTATGTTTCCGCTGAAGAAATCAGGGAATTTAACAGCGGCTTCTATTCCGCCAATATCCCGGTGTTTCCTGTATATATCCGGGTGCTGAAAGCGAACGAACAGGAGACATTGGTGCGGACATATTACGGTTTCTTCGGCACCACGGAGATGTCCGTCACCGCCGACGGGCCCAGCATTACGAAGCCCATGTTCCCGTCTTCATAAAATCTTAACCTTTTATTCCCAAAATAAATTGACATAACGCTTTACCCGTGAGAAAATCCGTGGTAAACTATAAGGTACTATGCGTTTATCAGGGGGATCACCATGCAACGTAAATTCAAATGGAATTACCTGGCCCTGGCCTTTGCCATTCCCTGTGTGGGAATGCTGTTTGTGATGCTTGTCAGCCAGTATGAGCCCTTCGGCAAGTATTCCATGCTTTATTCCGATATGTACCACCAGTATTATCCCTTCTTCGTGGCCTTCCGCAAGGCCCTGCGCAGCGGGGACAGTCTGCTCTACAGCTGGAACGTGGGCATGGGCATGGACTATCTGGGCCTGATCTCCTATTATCTGGCATCGCCCCTGAACCTTTTGAGCGTGCTGGTGCCGGAAAGCCTGCTGCTGGAATTTTTCTCCCTGCTGATGCCCGTGAAGCTGGGTCTTGCGGGACTGTTCTTTGCCATTTTCCTGAAAAAGCTCTTCGGCAAGGATGATATCTCTATTTCTATGTTCGGTGCGCTGTATGCCCTGTGTGCCTGGGCTCTGGGTTTCCAGTGGAACATCATGTGGCTGGATACCTTCGCGCTGCTGCCCCTGGTGGCTCTGGGCACTGTCAGCCTGATCCGGGATAAGAAGTTCATTCTTTACACCCTGACCCTGTTCCAATCGGTGTATTCCAATTATTATATCGGCTTTTTTACCTGCATTTTCGTCCTGCTGCTGTTCTTCGTTTACCAGATCTGCCGTTGGCGGGGCTGGAAGCGGTTCTTTGCCGACCTGTGCCGCATTGCCTTTTTCTCTGTCCTTGCCATCGGTATGACGGCGATTCTGGAGCTGCCCGCCCTGGCGGCATTGCAGACCACCCAGTCCAGCGTCAACAAATTCCCTACATCCTTCCGTCTGAACATCGCCAGCGAGCACACCATTCTGGGCCTGCTGGACGCCATGCGTCAGGTGGCGGGCAATATGGGCGGCTCCCTGGAGCCCAACTTCAAGGAGGGCCTGCCGAACCTCTACTGCGGTGTAGGCACTATCCTTTTGGCCTTCCTGTACCTGGTGGCAAAGGATGTAAAGCTGCGGGATAAGATCTGCGCGGTGGTGCTGCTGCTGTTCTTCAATGTCAGCTTCATCATCCGCCAGCTGGACTATATCTGGCATGGCTTCCACTTTACCAATATGATCCCCTACCGCTTCAGCTTCCTGTACAGCTTCGTCATGCTGTACATGGCCTACCGGGCCTGGCTGCTGCGGCGGAAGTTCCGGCCCATCGAGACGGTGCTGGCGGGCATTCTGACCGCTGCCGTGCTGTGCTGCTCCAATGATTTGCTGTCCACCCAGTCGGCGGGGCTGTTCGGCTGGGATATGGAGATTCCCGTGTACGCCATTTATAATGGCGTGTTCCTGGTGCTGTATCTGGTTATGCTCATTTGGGGACAGTGGAAGGAAAGAATTCCCGAGGACGCGGAGGAACGTCAGCTGGCCCGGATCCAGATCCGGCGGAACCGCCGCCGGGCCAATGCCCGGGCAGCGGCCATGGTGGTGCTCTCTGTGGAGATTATTGCCAACCTGGTATCCTTCGGACTATGGTTCCCCGGAACCAACGTGACCAACTACCCCAAGGGCACTGACGAGGCGGAATCCATGATCCGCTACATGCACGAGCGGGAGGAGGATACCCTCTTCTACCGGGCGGAGACCACCCATTCCCAGACCCTCAACGACGGTGCCCTGAACGGCTACAACGGCGTTTCCACCTTCACCAGCTCCGCCAACGTGAAGACCACGGTATTCATGCAGGCCCTGGGCTACGGCGCAAAAAATACCTACAACCGCTACTGCTTCGAGGAGAGCTCCCCGGTGGCGAACCTGTTCCTGAGCCTGAAATATATGATCGAGCGGGACGGCCGGGAACGGGGAAGCGAATACTTTACGGATGTGCACCACTACGGAAAAGTCCACCTGCTGGAAAACAACGCCTATCTTCCCCTGGGTTTCCTGGCGGAGAGCGAGCTGGCGGATGTGGATTTCAGTTCCAGCAGCGGTACCTTCGCATTCCAAAATGAGCTGTTTTCCGCCGCCACCGGCTTGGAGGAGAACGTGTGGCATGGGCTGGAAGGGGAGAACCTGACCATTACCGGCAACGACGTGACCATCGGCACCCAAAATTCCAGCGGTTACTGCTCCTACAGCGATTGTATCTCCGGTTCCAACGTGGTCTACAGCTATGTTGCCGACCGGGATGGTTTCCTGTGCATCCATCTGAATCTGCCCAAGCGGAATGATTTCTACGTCAGCGTCAACGGCGTGGAGCTGTATAAGGAATCCATCAGCCTGCCCCAGATGCTGGCGGTGGGAGATGTGAAGACCGGCGATGTGATTGACATCCGCATCATGTGCGATGCGGGCGAATCCAGCACCATGACCCTCAGCGCGGCCATTCTGGATTCCCAGCGGTTCTGGGCGGGCTATGAGGTGCTGAATACCTCCACCCTGGGCCTGACAGTCTTCGAAAACACCTATGTGGAGGGCATTGTGGACTGCGACCGGGACGGCCTGCTGTATACCTCTATCCCCCAGAACGGCAACTGGTCTGTGGAGGTGGACGGAGAGCCTGCGGGAATTACTCTCGTGGGCGACTGCATGATCGGTGTGGAGTTGACGGAAGGGTATCATACCGTGTCCTTCTCGTATCACAACGCCGCTTTCTCCCTGGGCTGGAAGATCACCCTGGGCTGCTTCGCGGTCTTCGCGCTGCTGGTGCAGGTCATCTATAAGCCCGATTGGAAAAAGCTGTTAGGCGGCAGCCGAAAAAAGGGAAAATATCAGAAGTAAAAAACGGAGGAGCGGGCTGCTCCTCCGTTTTCGCATTACACATTCCAAATAGCTTCCGTAATGGTGCCGCCGCCGACGACGATCTCGCCGCTGTACAGCACTACTGCCTGTCCGGGGGTGACGGCCCGCTGGGGGGTGTCGAATTCCACCCGGGCGAAGCCATTCTCCTCAGGATACACCGTAGCAGCCTGTTCCAGCTGGCTGTGGCGGGTCTTGGCGGTGACCCGCAGAGGCTCCGTCAGCTCCGGGAAGGGATACCAGTTCCAGTCTTTTGCCCGCAAAGCGGGGGAGAACAGGGCCTCGCTGGGGCCCAGGGTGACGGTATTTTTCTCCACATCCTTGCGGCAGACATAGGCGGGCGCGCCCAGGGCAATACCCAGCCCCTTCCGCTGGCCCAGGGTATAGGCCACCGCGCCCCGGTGTTTGCCCAGTACCTTGCCGTTGAGATCCAGATACTCTCCGGCGGCATAGGTTTTCCCTGTGTACCGCTCCATGAAGGCCACATAATCCCCGTCGGGGACGAAGCAGATATCCTGGCTGTCCCGCTTCCGGGCGGTGACAAAGCCGTTTTCTTCCGCGATCTTCCGTACTTCCTCTTTGGTCAGCTGCCCCAGAGGAAACAGAATGTGGGACAGCTGCGTCTGATCCAGGCAGGCCAAAAAATAGGTCTGATCCTTGGCCCGGTCTGCCGCCTTATATAAAAGGTAACGCCCGGTGTCCGCGTCCTGCCTGACCTGTGCGTAGTGGCCGGAGACTACATATTCGCAGCCCAGCTCCTGTGCCCGCCGCAGCAGCCGGTCAAATTTCAGATGCCGGTTGCAGTCGATGCAGGGATTGGGGGTCAGGCCCGCTTCGTAGCAGGAAACGAATTTGCGGATGACCTTGTCCTCAAAATCGTCTTTGAAATTGAATACATAGTGGGGGATCCCCAGCCGCCGGGCAACGCTGCGGGCATCCTCCGCGTCATCCAGGGTGCAGCAGGTTCTGCCGGGCTCCTCGCCGATGGTCTCGTTGTCATACAGACGCATTGTGGCACCGATACAGGAAAAGCCCGCCTGTTTTGTCAAAAACGCTGCAACAGAGCTGTCCACACCACCGCTCATGCCGATCAGAGCCTTTCTTTCCTCCATGCTTATCCCTCCCAGAATTGTATTTTCTCCGAGTATACCAGCACGGAAAGGGAAAGTCAATGCGGAAAAACTGGTGACAAAATGTTTCCAAAGAGCCTGGCAACGTCTGGTAAAAAACTTAAAAGATTATTATTAACGGGAAATTTTGAGAATATTAAGCATTTATTAAGAAGAAAAAGGTAACAAAAATGTAATAAAACTGAAAAATAGGGTTGCATTTTTCGACGGTGCTTGCTATAATGAAGCTACAAATGAAACTATGTACAAAGGAGAAGTGTCAGATGAAGAAGCGAATCGTAAGTTTTCTGCTGGCTTTGCTGATGCTGGCCAGCCTGGTGCCCAATGCCGCGCTGCCCGCATCCGCCGCATCCCGCAGCACCAGTGAAAAAGCAATCGCCGTTCTGAAAGAGATAGAAGGCTTCCACGCCAAGGCATACCAGGACAACGGACAGTGGTCCATTGGCTACGGTACTGCCGCCAGCGAGGGAGACACCATCATCGAAGAGGAGGCGGACAAGGCTCTGCGCACAGCACTGAAGACCATCGACAAGGCTGTCAGCACCCTGTCCATCACCGCAAGACGGGAATTCACCCAGAATGAGCATGACGCGCTGGCTCTGTTTTCCTATAACTGCGGCACCGCCTGGGTCACTGCCAATGGCCGCTTCCGCCAGTCCATTATCAATGATGAGATTGGAAATGAATTTCTGTATAACATCTGCCTGTGGGCAAATTCCGGCGGGGAGCCCAGCAAGGGCCTCTTAAACCGCCGCCTTGCCGAGGCCAATATGTACCTGAACGGCGTTTACGATGCCGATCCGCCCGAGAACTTTACATATGTCCTGCTGGATGCCAACGGCGGCAGCGTGGGCGAGGATAAAATGCAGGGCTACAACACCAATGTTCCCGTGGAGATCAAGGCCATCCCCACCAAATCGGGCAGCCGCTTCCTGGGCTGGTATACCAAGGCCGAGGGCGGCGACTATATTACCGTCCTGAATAAGAGCACCGCAGGGGATACCCTCTATGCCCATTGGCAGACGGAGGGCGCGGGTGTGGAGAACGGCACCGTGGTGGGTACTCCTGCCTCCTATACCCTGTCTGCCTCCAAGGCCGCCTCTTTGAAGGTCTATGAGACCCCTGATACCTCTGCCAAGGTCATCAAGACCCTGACCAAAACCGTCACCATGTATATTGTTGCCGAGTATGTGGATACCGCCAACATCAAGTGGGTGCAGCTGAAGGATGGCGGCTGGGTCAGCCTGGGCGACGTGGAGGAGCCTGTGACGGCACTGGAGAATGTTTCCGTTACCGTTACCGGCGACAGCGTCAACGTTCGGGAAAATGCCGGTGCTTATTCTTATAATAAAGTTGTCCGCCGGGTCACCCAGGGCGAAAAGCTGACCATCAGCCGGATCACCACCGTCAGCGGCAGCAAGTGGGGCTTGTGTGAATACGGCTGGATCGCCCTGATGTACACCGACTATGACCAGGTCATCCAGGAATCCGAAAGCACTTCCGACACGGTGATCGCCACCGGCACCGTGGTTTGCAGCAGCATCCTGAAGGTTCGCAGCGGTGCGGGCACTATCTATAAGCAGGTGGGCACCATCGCCACCGGCACCCGGGTCGCCATCTATGACATCAAGGAATACCGGGGCAGCAAGTGGGGCCGCATCAGCGCGGGCTGGATCTGCCTGGACTATGTGGAACTGGATTCCGACAAGAAGGAAGACGAGACGGAGAAGGACGAGGATACCACTTCCGAGACCGTCGTCGCCACCGGCACCGTTACCCACACCTATGTCAACTACCGCAGCGGCGCAGGCACCACCTATACCTGCAAGGGCCAGCTGTCCAAGGGCGCGAAGCTCAGCTTCTTTGAGATCAAGACCGTCAACGGTCATGACTGGGGCCGCTTCAAGGACGGCTGGGTTTGCCTGGACTATGTGACCCTGGACAAGCAGCCTGTGGTCGATAAGGAAGATACCACCGATAAGGAAAATACTCCTGACAAGGAAGAAAACCCTGACAAGGAGGATACTTCCACCGACAAGGAGAATACCACCACCGGCAAGGACGAAACCACCGAGACCAAGAACTACCTGCTGGCCGTCACCAGTGCCCAGGTAGAGGTCTATGACAGCAACGGCAAAAAGACCGATCAGGTCATCAAGCAGGGCCGGGCCGTGAAGGTCTATGCCCTGGGCACCTTCCAGGGTCAGACCGATGTGATGGCTCAGGTGGAGGAGGGCTATGTGCTGGCCAAGTACCTGACCATTGCCCTGGATTCCGAGAAGTTCGTCACCACTGCTAAGGTGACCGTCTATAGCACCGCAGGCGGCGTTGCTTCCGGCAAGACCCTGGAAAAGGGAACGCAGGTCACTGCTACCAAGATGAAGATCACCGACGATGCCGTTTGGGTCTACATCTGGGAAGCAGGCGGCTGGGTCAACGCGGAGCTTCTGACTGCCGTGGAGCCTGACGAGGAAGAGCCTGAGGCGACCACCCCCGAGGAGACCGAGCCTGAGGAAACCCAACCAGAGGAAACGGAACCCGAGGAAACCAAGCCCGACGACAAGGAAGAGGACAAGGACGATAATAAGGAAGAATCTGCGGGTTATCAGACCGGTGTCATCTATGGCGCGGATGTGGTCAATGTCCGCAGCTCCGCAGGCGTCCGCTACGATAATCTGGTCACCACCGTCAAGCGGGGCACCCAGGTGAAGGTCTACGAGACTGTCACCAAGGACGATGCCCAGTGGGGCCGCATCGACCAGGGCTGGATCTGCATGAAGTATGTGAATCTGAATGCCTCCACCTCCGGCGGCAGCTCCTCCGGCAGCACCGCCACGGGCTACGCCACCGGCTTTGTTCACAGCGACATCAATCTGAATGTCCGCACCGGCCCCGGCACCACCTATCCCAAGGTCACCTCTCTTGCCCCCGGCACCGAGGTTCGCATCTATGAGCAGGAGCTGAATAAGGGCATGATCTGGGGCCGCATCGATCAGGGCTGGGTCTGCATGAGCTATGTGACCATGATGTCCACCGGCGGCTCTACCGGAGACACCGGCAGCACCGAGGGCAGCGTGATGGGCACCATCGCCCGCTGCTTCTACGCGGTCAATGTCCGCAGCGCGCCCGGCACTGGCAATGCCCTGGTGGGCAAGATCCTGGTAGGTTCCCGTGTGGAGATCTACGAGCAGAGACAGTACGGCAGCACTATGTGGGGCCGTGTGGATCAGGGCTGGATCAGCATGGATTATGTCCTGCTGGATTCCGAGCTTCCCCCCGCAGATGGCAATACCGGCAGTACCGGCGGCACCACCACAACCCCCGAGGAGACGAAACCCTCCACCCCCAGCGATGCCCTTTATACCGGCACCGTCCGGGGCACCAATTCCCTGAATGTCCGCAGCGCGGCCTCCACCAAGGCCAGCCAGTCCGGTACCATGAAGCGGGGCGATTCCGTGGTGATCTACGAGACTGCCATTGCCGACTACATGGCCTGGGGCCGCACCGATCAGGGCTGGATCTGTCTGGTCTATGTGGATCTGGTTCCCTGCACCTCCGGTGCCATCGATGCCCGGGTGGTTCAGGCCTTCGATGCCGTCATCCGCAGCGGCGCAGGCACCAAGTACGAGAAGGTTGGCACCTACGAAAAGGCCACTGTTGTCAACATCTATGAGACCAGCGGCAACTGGGCCCGCACCGACAAGGGCTGGGTCAGTCTGAACGATCTGCTTGGCTGATAAACGCACACATCCCCGCAGGAATTTTCCTGCGGGGATGTTTTCGCTCTTGCCACGGCTTTTGGAATATGGTATGATAATCGAAATGTGAAAATGGAGGAAAATTATGAGTTACGCTGACGAGCTTTACAAGCAGACCTGCCGGGATATTCTGGAAAACGGCTTCTCCGACGAGGGGCTGGAAGTCCGCCCCCACTGGGCCGACGGAAGCCCCGCCCATACCATCAAGAAATTCGGTGTGGTGAACCGCTACGATCTGTCCAAGGAATTTCCCATTATGACCTTGCGGCGTACCTACTGGAAGTCCGCCGTGGACGAGCTGCTGTGGATCTGGCAGAAAAAGTCCAACCGCATCTGCGACCTGGGCAGCCATGTTTGGGACGAGTGGGCCGGAGAGGACGGCACCATCGGCAAGGCCTACGGCTACCAGCTTGGCATCAAGCACCACTATAAAGAGGGCGATATGGATCAGGTGGACCGGGTGCTCTACGACCTGAAGCACAACCCCGCCTCCCGCCGCATCCTGACCAATATCTATAACTTTGAAGATTTGCATGAGATGAACCTGTACCCCTGCGCCTACTCCATGACCTTCAATGTGACAGGCAACAAACTGAACGCCATTCTGAACCAGCGCAGCCAGGATATGCTCACCGCCAACAACTGGAACGTGGTGCAGTACGCCGTGCTGACCCACATGATGGCTCAGGTCTCCGGCCTGGAGGTGGGCGAATTTGTCCACGTCATTGCCGACTGCCACATCTACGACCGCCACATCCCCGCCGTCAAGGCCATGCTGGAGCGGGAGGGCTTCGACGCGCCCACCTTCAAAATGGACGAGAGCATTATGGATTTCTACCAGTTCACCAAGAATTCCTTCCAGATGGAAAATTACCAGTTCCATCCCTTTGATTTTGAGATCCCCATGGCGATTTGAAGCCTGCGGCCAATTGATAATTGAAAATGGAAAATTGAAAATGTGTCCTCAATTTTCAATTCCAACCAGAAGTGAGGTATTTCTATGGAAATTATTGTAGCCGTATACGACGACTGGGGCATTGGCTGCTGCGGCACCCAGCCCATCGCCCTGTCCGCTGACCGGAAATTTTTCCGGGAGACCACCCGTGGTGCCATGGTCATCGCGGGCCGCAAGACCATCGGAGATTTCCCCGGCGGGAAGCCCCTGCCGGGCCGTGTCAACGTAGCCCTGACCCGCACCGCACAGGAGATCCCCGGTTTCACCGTCTGCGCGTCCACAGAGGAAGCGGCGGAGCTTGCCAAATCCGCCCAGTGCTGCTTCGTCATTGGCGGCGGCAGTGTGTATAAGCAAATGCTCCCTTACTGCGATGCCGCCTATATCACCAAGGTTCACACCACCGTGGACTGCGATACCTGGTTTCCCAACCTGGACCAGGACGAAAGCTGGCATCTGGCGGAAACCCTCCAATCCGGCGAAGAAAACGGCATCTCGTACGAGATGCTGCTGTATAAGCGGAAATAAAACAACGCCTGACGGCATGACCGTCAGGCGTTGTTTTTATGGTGCCATTTCAATCTCTGTCTGAAAATACTGCTCCTGGAAATGGAGTTTCTGTTCGATCTTCTCTTTGGAAAAGGACATCCCTTCCGGGGCGACCACCCATTTGTCCTCCACATCGTCCCGGCGGTGGAGGATGGCGATTACCTTCCCCGTAAAGGTGGTTACGGGAATATCCACGCCCAGAATGTAAGCATCCTGCTCCTCTCCATCCGCGGCCATGATGCCTTCAATATAGCCATAATTGACCGGGTAATAGATATCCGGGTGCTTGGGATGGAAGGTGCCCAGAGGGCGGTCAACGGTAACGGTGACGGTTTTGCCGATCATTTTCTATCCTCCATAATCTCCTGCTGCACCTTCCTGGGAAAGCCCGCCACCACTGTTTCATAGGCATGATCGATCATCATAGGCAGCTCCGATTCCGGGAAGCGGTCAAGGTAAATGGTGTTCCAGTAAGGCTGCTGCACCGGGGGACAGTGATAGCCCCGGACGACGGCCCCCGGGTAGGCCTGCCGAAAAGCCTCCCCGGAAAAGGCAGTGCATTTCAGGGTGATCTTGTCGGGATAGATCTGGGCAAAAATCCTGCCGTTTACCTTATAGCAAATGGGCCAGTCCCCAAAGGGATAGGTCTCGCAGGCCTTGGGCTTCCTGAGACAGTAGGCTTTGATTTCTTCGATGTTCATAACAGGTTCCTATTCCGAAAACCTTGTCATCCCGAGCAAGCGAAGCGCATCGAGGGATATTCGCACCGAATTTCTGCATAGCAGTATCGAGAGTGCGAAGATCCCTCGACTCATTGCATTCGCTCGGGATGACAGGCGTTTTACTTTTTCTTACCAGTCCGTTTCTGCGCAGGCCCGGCCTTTTTGGGCGGTGCCTTGGGGGCGGGCTTTTTGCTTGCGGGTTTGGGGGCGGGCTTCTTCGCTCCTGCCTTGGGTGGGGGTGCGGTATAGCCGCCGGCCTTGGGGGGCACCGCCCGGATCAGGCATTTTGGCCCGGAGCCGATCAGATCCTCCCGGTGGGCGGCGAGCAATGCCTCCCGCACCAGATAGTAATTCTTGGGGTTCCGGTACTGGATCAGGGCACGCTGCATGGCCTTTTCGTGGGGGTCCGTGGGAACGTAAACCTTGTCCATGGTCCGGGGGTCAAGGCCGGTGTAGTACATGACGGTGGACAGGGTAGAGGGGGTAGGGTAGAAGTCCTGTACCTGCTCGGGATTGTAGCCCATCTCCCGGATGTACTCCGCCAGCTCGATGGCCTCCTTCAATGTGGAGCCGGGGTGACTGGACATGAGGTAGGGCACCAGATACTGGTTCATGCCGTACTGCTTGTTCAAAGCGAAATATTTATCCACAAACTGGTTATAAACTGCGTTCCGGGGCTTGCCCATGCGGCTCAGCACCGCGTCGGAAACGTGCTCCGGGGCGACTTTGAGCTGTCCCGAAATGTGGAACTGCACCAGCTCCTTAAAGAAGGTATCCTTCTTATCCGCCAGCAGGTAGTCGAACCGGATGCCGCTGCGGACAAAGACCTTCTTCACGCCGGGAATTTTCCGCAGCTTCCGCAGCAGGGCCACAAAGTCAGAGTGGTCGGCCTTCATATTTTTGCAGGGGGTGGGGTACAGGCACTGCCGCCCGCCGCAGGCACCCTTGCTTAGCTGCTTGTCGCAGGCTGGGTGGCGGAAATTGGCGGTGGGGCCGCCCACATCATGGATGTAGCCCTTGAAATCCTTGTCCTTCGCCATCAGCTCCGCTTCTTTGAGAATGGATTCATGGCTCCGGGTCTGGATGATGCGGCCCTGGTGGAAGGTCAGGGCGCAGAAGGAGCAGGCACCGAAGCAGCCCCGGTTGCTGACCAGGCTGAACTTGACCTCCTCAATGGCAGGCACGCCCCCCGCTTTGGCATAGCTGGGATGCCAGGTGCGCATATAAGGGAGGTCGTAAACCGCGTCCATTTCCTCGGTGGTCAGAGGCTTCTGGGGCGGATTCTGGACAACGTATTCCTTGCCGTAGGGCTCAACCAGCCGCTTGGCGGTGAAGGGGTCGCAGTTGCCGTACTGCACCTTGAAGGATTCTGCGTACTTGCGCTTGTTGGCCTTCAATTCCTCAAAGGCGGGCAGAACGATGGTGGGCAGGCTTTCGTCCAGCTCCATGGTTTTGAACACCGTGCCGTCGATGTAGGTTATATCCTTCACCTCCATGCCGGAATTCAGGGCCTCGGCAATTTCCACGATGCTCTTTTCGCCCATGCCGTACATCAGGATATCTGCCTGGGAATCCAGCAGAATGGAACGCTTCATGCTCTCGGACCAGTAATCGTAATGGCCCAGCCGCCGCAGGCTGGCCTCAATGCCGCCGATGAGAATGGGCACATCCTTGTAGGTCTGGCGGATCAGGTTGCAGTAGACGATGGTGGCGTAGTCGGGCCGCTTGCCCATGACCCCGCCGGGGGTAAAGGCATCGGTCTTGCGCCTATGCTTGGTGACGGAATAGTGGTTCACCATGGAATCCATATTGCCGCCGCTGACCAGGAAGCCCAGCCGGGGCCGCCCGAACACATCGATGGACTTGGGATTTTTCCAGTCCGGCTGGGAAATGATGCCGACGCTGTAGCCGTGGCTTTCCAAAATCCGGCTGATGATGGCATGACCAAAGGAGGGGTGATCCACATAAGCGTCGCCGATGACGTACACAAAGTCGCACTGCTCCCAGCCCCGCTCCTGCATTTCTTTTTTATTGATGGGCAAAAATTCCATAGCTTGCCTCCGAAAAAACAATTTTTTTCATTATAACAGATTTTTATGGGGAATGGAAGTGGTAAAAAAAGAACGCGCCAAATCGGCGCGTTCAATCTGCTGTGACATCTTTTGGTTACTTTTTCTGCAATTGCTCCAAAGCGTTCACCACCGCCTGGGGCATAGGTATGCCCGCAAGGCCCAGATTTTCCACGATGGAGAGGATCTCGTTGGTGCAGAAGCCGATGCATACCGCATCCCGTACATAGTCCGCACCCAGCAGCCGGTCCATCTGAACAGCTGCCAGCACGAACAGCAGCTGTAAACCCTTCTTGCACAGGCCCTTCAGACCGTAAGCGGAGTTGTAGGCTCCGGTTTCGGACTTGGTGCTATTGTGGAATACCAGTGCCACGATGCTGCCGGAAAGATAGTCAATGCCCATGCACACCAGCAGAGCCGCCAGCGCGGTGTCCCAGCCGCCGAAAGCCGCCGCAGCGGCCGCACCGCATAGTCCTAGAGCAGTACAAATGGTTTCCTTCATTTTTTCACCCCCTTTTACCCGAAGCGCGAAAAGACCCCCGGGTTGCATACATCCGTGCAACCCGGGGGAATGTTTTTTATTTATGCTTCACTTTTTCTTTGCTGCCGTCGGGGCGGACAATGTAGGTGTTTTCCAGCTGGCCCACCAGATTGGCCTTGACGGAATCAATATAGATGCGCCGCAGCTTGTCCCGCTCCGTCAGCTCCTCGGGGGTCAGGCTCTCGGTCTTTGCTTTTTTCGCCAGTTCGTTGATCCGGGCGATGACTTCGTTCATATTCATAGTTTTACCTCACACATAGCGGTGGATGACCACCGAAATTCGATCTTTTTTTGTGCGCCCATTGACGCTGTGGAGCTTGATTTTTCCCAGCCCCCGGACGGATATCTTCGCCCCCGCGGCCACAGCCTTGTCGGGCTTTTCACAGGGCAGGCCGTCAATGGCGGCTTTTCCACCGCTGACATACTGGGCCGCAAGGCTTCGTCCAATACGAAACCCCGAGGAAATGACACTGTCCAGCCGCAGAGATGCCAGGGTGTCTCGGATCTCCTTTACCTCCGGCTCCGGGATAGCGGCTTCCGCAAGGGGGATTCTCTCGATATGCAGCTTTGTCCGTCCGGCAGAGGTGAAATTTTGCAAAATGTAGGGAGCAATTTCCGCCGTGACGAAGAAATCACAGCTGCCCTTGCCCACGCAGATATCGCCCACCGTCTCCCTTCCGATGCCCGCACCCATTAGGGCACCGAGAAAATCCCGGTGATTGGGGCTGTCCCCTTCATAGAAGGAAGCCCGCAGGCACACCACAGGGCTGTCCTCCCCGTAAAGCGCGCTTTCTTCCAGATATTCGGGAAGAAAAATAAGCATCTTCCGCTCCGCCTCTCCATAGCCGCCGAAGGCGTACAGTCCTTCGGGTTCCCCAAAGAGGAACTTCGCCATTTCCAGCTCCCTGGGGGAGAGAAAGCAGCTGTTGGCAGGAATGTTCTTCCGCATTCCCGCGTTTATTTTGTCCCACAATTTTGCCAGAAGCATCCGGTCTTCCGCACTGTGGGCAATTTTTTCAATGTTATTCCGATCCATTGTATCACCAAACGCATTATAGCATATCTTTTCGGGCTTGCAAAGAAGTTTTTCTTGTGTGACGACGAATTATCGAGTATAATGTAAAAAATATAGGCTTTTGCAAAGGAGCATACTATGGTCATCGGAATCATCGGCGGCGGCGCGTCGGGTATGGTGGCGGCACTGGCTGCGGCGGAAAACCCGGACAATCGAATCATTTTGATGGAGCGGCAGGCACGGGTGGGCCGCAAGCTCAGTGCAACCGGCAACGGCCGCTGCAATCTGACGAACCTCCACGCCGGGGAGCGGGGTTACCATGGTGACGACGGGGCATTTGCTGCCTATGCCATCCAGGCTTTCGGCCCGGAGGAGACCCTTCGCTGGTTCCGCAGTCTGGGCCTCTTCACCGTGGCAGAGGATTCTGGACGGGTGTATCCCTATTCCGACCAGGCCAATTCCGTGGTGGATGTGCTGCGTTTTGCTCTGGAAAAGCCCAATATCACCCAAAAGCTGGGCTTCGAGGTGGAAAAGGTGAAGAAAACCGCCGGCGGCTTCCGCCTGGAATGCAAAGAGGAAACGGTGGAATGCGACAAACTCATCATCGCCTGCGGCGGTTTGGCAGGTACCAAGCTGGGCGGCACCATGTCCGGCTACAAGCTCCTGCGGAGCCTGGGCCACCACTGCACAAAGCTGCGCCCCACCCTCGTCCAGCTGAAATCCGGCTGGGGCGGTGTCGGGGGCCTGAAAGGCGTCCGGGCCAACTGCCACGCAGCGATCTACCACAATGAGGTTCTCCACAGCGAAAGCACGGGAGAATTGCAGTTCACCGAATACGGCCTGTCTGGCCCCGTGATTTTTGAGGTCTCACGGGATGCCTGCCAGGGAAGCGGTGACTGGAAATGCCGCCTGGATTTCCTTCCTGAAATCGGGGAAGAAGTCCTGAAATCGGAGCTTTTCCGCAGAAAAACCACCGGTCTGCCCGCTTCCGAGCTGCTGACAGGCATTCTCCATAACCGCCTTGGCCGTGTCCTGACCCAGGCGGCGGGCATCTCTGCCCAGCGGAGCATTTCAGAATTATCCGAAATGGAAATCGGGGAAGCAGTCCGGGCGGTGAAGTTCTTCGATGTGGCCCTGACGGAGCCCATGGGCATGGACAGTGCCCAAGTGACGGCGGGCGGCATCCTGACAAAAGAATTTGACGAAAAGACTATGGAAAGCCGCATCGTGCCGGGGCTCTATGCCTGCGGCGAAGTGCTGGACATCGACGGCGACTGCGGCGGCTATAATCTACAATGGGCATGGAGCTCCGGGCGGTTAGCCGGGCTTCATGCGGGAGGAATACTATGATCAGAATACGGGACATTTCCCTGCCCCCGGAGCACAACGCCCACCAGCTGCAATTTGAAGCAGCCCAACTGCTGCGGGTTTCCAATTCCAAAATCCGGCAGCTAAAGATCGTCCGCCGCAGCGTGGACGCAAGAAAAAAGCCGGACGTAAAAATCATCTACACCATCGACGTGGCGGTAGATGGCAACGAAAAGAAGATTCTCCGCCAAAGCGGCTGCAAGCGGGCATCCGTTGCCCCCATTTCCTACTATAAAGTCCCCAAAACCGACGCCCGGCCCCAGCATCGTCCTGTGGTCATCGGCTTCGGCCCCGCGGGCATGTTCGCTGCTCTGATTTTGGCCCTGGCAGGCCTGAAGCCTCTCGTCCTGGAACGGGGCGAGGATGCGGCATCCCGTCATAAAAAGGTACGGAAATTCTTTGAAACCGGAGAATTGGATACCAAAAGCAATGTCCAGTTCGGCGAAGGCGGCGCAGGCACCTTCTCCGATGGCAAGCTGAATACCGGCGTGAATAACCCCCGCATCGGCTGGATTTTGGAGCAGTTCGTGAAGGCGGGAGCCAGAGAAAACATCCTCTACGACGCCAAGCCCCATGTGGGCACCGACGTATTGCTGACGGTGGTGCAGAATCTGCGAAACCGTATTCTTTCCCTCGGCGGCGAGGTTCGCTTCAACACCCAGGTCACGGGCCTTCTGATGGATGGCGACAGGCTGGTGGGTCTGAAAACCGCCGACGGGGAAGAAATTCCCTGCTCCCATGCCGTTCTCGCCATCGGCCACAGTGCACGGGATACCTTTGAAATGCTGGAAGCCACGGGCATCCCCATGGAGCTCAAGCCCTTCGCCATGGGTGTCCGCATCGAGCAGAAGCAGGCCACCGTTGATATGGCCCAGTATGGCATGGTCAGTCCCGTGCTGCCCCCGGCGGATTATAAGCTGGTGCAGCATCTGGACAATGAGACCGTTTATACCTTCTGCATGTGCCCCGGCGGCTATGTGGTGGCGGCAGCCAGCGAGGAGGGCCGCATCGTCACCAACGGCATGAGCTATGCCGACCGGGACGGCGAAAACGCCAACGCAGCCCTCCTTGTCACCGTGAACCCCGCCGATTTCCCCTATGAGGGCACCCTGGGCGGTATGAAATGGCAGCGGGAGATCGAGGAAAAGGCCTATCAGGTCAGCGGCTCCTACCGCGCCCCTGCCCAGAAGGTGGGCGACTTCCTCAAGGGTATCCCCACCGTAGAAGCCGGGGGTGTCAAACCCACCTACCGCCCCGGTGTCACCTGGTGCGACCTGCACGAAGTTCTGCCTGCGAAGATCACCGGCGCGTTAAAAGAAGCCCTGCCCCAGCTGGATCAGAAGCTCCATGGCTTTGCGGATCCCGAAGGCATCCTGACCGCTCCCGAGACCCGCAGCTCCTCTCCCGTCCGCATCCTCCGGGATGAAAGCCGCCAGTCCATGATCCGGGGCCTGTACCCCACCGGCGAGGGGGCGGGCTATGCCGGCGGCATCATGTCCGCCGCCATCGATGGCATCCAGACCGCCGAAGCCATTATCGAGTCCCTGTAAGGAGGTATTTCCATGGATGAAAAAACCGCAAGACGGTATCTGCGCCGCCAATTCAGCCCTGTAGGCTGGTCGCTGGTGGGCTACTATCTTATTATGAATATCCTGGCTGTTCTGGCGATATTCGCGGAAGGCCTTGCCCAGCAGCTGGAAGCCCATCAGGCGGGAAACTACAATTTTGTTGTGGACGAAAATGCCCTGATGAACAACGGTTGGGGCTATCTTGCCACCATCGGCGTGGGCTTTCTGATCCTCTATGCCTGGAAGGGCGGGGATTTCCTCTATGACGAGATCCTGGCGAAGGAAAAGAAAATGACCGCCACGGTGTTCTTTGGTGTCCTGTGCCTGTGTGTTGGCAGCCAGCTGGTGAACAGTTTGTGGGTCATGGTGCTGGAAATGCTCCTGAACCTGTTCGGCCTTTCCGCTGTGGGCATTCTGGAGCAGGTCTCCGGCCAGACGGACAGCTTCAGCATGTTCCTCTATGCTTCCCTTATGGCTCCCATCGCCGAGGAGTTGATCTTCCGGGGCTTTGCCCTGCGGACTTTGCGGCCCTTTGGCAAGAAGTTCGCCATTTTCGGCTCCGCCTTCCTGTTCGGAATCTTCCACGGAAATCTCATTCAGGCCCCCTATGCCTTCCTGATCGGTCTTGTGCTGGGCTATGTTACGGTGGAGTATTCCATTGGCTGGGCCATTGCGCTGCATATGTTCAACAATCTGGTGCTGGCGGACCTGCTGACCCGGCTCACCTCGCTGATGCCGGAAATGCTGGGAGCGGCGGTTCAGTTCGTGATCCTGCTGGGCTTCGCCATTGCCGCCGTCGTGGTGCTGATCACCAAACGCCATGCCATCCGGGCCTGGCTGGACAGCGAGCAGACCGACCGCCGGGCCGTGCGCTGCTTCTTCCTGAATTCCGGTGTCATCGTCCTGACGGTCATCATGGTCGTCAATATGCTGATGATGCTCTCCGGTGTGTGATGCAGACAACAGAATCAAGCAGCCCCCGGTTCCCAAAGAACCGGGGGCGATTTTGTCAGCGCATCAGCAAACATACCGCAAGAGCGATCTGTAAGATCAGGATCGCCGGGATGCCAATGGTGAATTTTAAGTGCTTCGTCTTGTGCCGTACGGTGTACATTCCGATCAGGGAGCCGATACTGCCGCCGATCAGTGCCACCGTCATCAGCGTGGATTCCGGGATGCGCCAGAGGTTTTTCTTTGCTTTCTGCTTGTCCGCAAGCATAAGCAGGAACCCTGCCGCATTGACTATAAGGAGGTAAATCAGAAAAAACTTCATATTCAAATCCTTTCAGGAGGGGAAACATGAAAAAGCTTGTGCTATTGATCGCGGCGGCTCTGCTGCTTTCCGGCTGTGCCGCGGAGGAGACCTATGAGACCATTTCCGATGAGCTTCTGGTGCCCGCTATGGCCCAGCCCAGGGAGATCACCGTAAACCTGCCGGGGGAGGCGGCTCTGCCTGCCATGGAAAGTGACAACGGACGGGCTTACCTGTGCCAGGATTATGAGATCTATGTGCAAACCCTGGAGGGCGGGGATATGAACGCCACGGTACAGACCCTCTCGGGCTACGAGAAGGACAGCCTGACGGTGATGGAAACGGAGCAGGAGGGCCTGAAGCGTTATGAATTTGTCTGGGCCTCCGCTGGGGAGATGGGGGAGCGGATCGGCCGGGCGGTGGTTCTGGACGACGGCAGCTACCATTATACCCTCACCATCCTGCGGGACGAAGCCACCACCGAAACCTCCCAGATCTCCTGGGATGATATTTTCAGCTCTTTTGCCGTCAGTTAGTATTGTTCCAGTGCTTCCCGGCACATATCCCTGCAGGCATCGATGACGCTCTGGGGGTGCAAAATCTTTGCCTTCCATCCAAAGCCGATGACCCAGCTGAGGAACATGGGGGAGACGGCCACATTGACGGTGAAGACAAAATGATCCTCCCCGTCGGGGATCAGCATGGTGTCCCGGCCAAACTTGTCCATGACCGCGTTGGTAAGGCTCCGGTGGAACCGCAGCTTCACCGCGGTGGTGTCGCCGGCGAACATCTGGAACAGTTTGTTGGCGTGCTCCGTCAGGGCCTTTCCCGTCAGCTCCGGGCAGGGGGTACGAGTCTCCTCCGTCAACCGGATGTCCTGCATCCGGTCAACACGGTAGGAGGTGGCCCCATGGCGGGGGGAGTGGGCCAGAAGATAGCAGTTTTCGTTGTCCTGGCACAGGCCGTAGGGACTGGCCTGGTAGTCCCTGTCCCGGTATTTCCGCTGACCGTCGATACCCCAGTCGAAATACCGGAACACGATCTGCCGGTTCTGACCGATGGCATCCTGAATGGCGTCCACATTATAATAGATGGTCTCGTTCATACTCTTGACCCGGCCGGAGACCAGCACATCCCGCCGCATCAGCTGGGCATCGTGGACGCTGCACTCCCGGCACAGCTTCTCGATCAGTTCCCGGGATTTCTTTTCCGTCAGGAAGCGGCTGGACAGCACTGCGTCGATCAGCAGCTTCAATTCCGGCAGCTCAAAGTTCCGGGAGGCAATGTAATAGCCGCCGTTCTTGCCGGGGATGGACACAATATCCACGCCATAGTCCTGCAGGGCGGTGATGTCGGAATAGACTGTCTTGCGGTCGCAGGAAATATTATGCTGCCGTTCCAGCATATTCATAAGCTCCGCCGCTCTCACCGGGTGCTCCTGGTGGGAGTATTGTTTTAAATAGTCGAGAATATAGAAGATTTTCAGCTTCTGATTGTCGGATTTTGGCATAGTCTACCTCCGAAACGGGAAATTCCCCCATATTATAGCATATCTTCCCCGGATGGGAAATGGTAAATTTGCATTTTCGGTGGAAATATGCTATGATACCCCAATAACGCAAGAGGAGGAAACGCTATGCTGAATCTGGGATGCCACCTGTCTGCCGCCAATGGAAATACCGCCATGGTGAAGACAGCCCTTTCCATCGGGGCCAATACCTTCGCCTTCTTCACCCGGAATCCCCGGGGCAGCAAGGCCAAAAAGGAAGATCCCGCCGACGCGGCAAAAGCCGCCGCTATGCTGAAAGAGAACGGCTTTGGAAAGCTGGTGGCCCACGGGGCCTATACCATGAATCTGTGCACCGCCGACCCCGAAGCCCGGGCTTTCGCGGCGGAGGTGTTGGCTGACGACCTGCGGCGTATGACCGGCCTGCCGGGGAATTTCTACAATTTCCATCCCGGCTCCCATGTGGGCCAGGGTACGGACGTGGGCATCGAATACATTTCCGCCGCGCTGAAGCAGGCCTTGTCTCACGGCTATCCCGTGACGGTGCTGCTGGAAACCATGGCAGGCAAGGGCAGCGAGATCGGCGGACGATTTGAAGAGCTGAAAGCCATTATCGATGCCGTAGGGAGCGACAGCCTTGGCGTCTGCCTGGATACCTGCCATGTGTACGACGGGGGCTACGACATCGTAAATGACCTGGACGGTGTTCTGGCAGAATTTGACCGGATTATCGGCCTCGACCGTCTGAAAGCCCTCCATCTGAACGATTCCAAGAACCCCTTCGCCAGCCACAAGGACCGGCACGAATGCCTGGGTCAGGGCAGCCTGGGGATCGAAACCTTCCGGGCCGTCGTAAACCACCCGGCGTTGAAGGACAAGCCCATGATCATGGAGACCCCCAACGAGCTTCCCGGCTACCAAAGGGAGATCAATCTTCTGCGCAGTCTGGAATCTTAAGAAAAAGTTCATTTGACATACGGAAAAAAGTGTGTCATCTTATAAAGAAAAAGAAAGGACGGTGATGGCATGGAGGATATGCTGGAACTGTTTATCGCCTCCCGGGATACCTATGCCGCCGATTATATCGGCTTTCTGCGCTATGCCGTACCGATTTTGGCGGCAGTGCTGCTGCTGCGCTGTGTCTTGCCTCTGCTGACCTTTAAGCGGGAGCCGGAGATCTGGGCCTGGCTGAATTTAAAAGACGGCAGCCAGATCCCCATTACCCATTGGGAAAATGTCATTGGCCGCAGCAAATCCAGTGATGTCTGCATCAATTTCCCCACGGTCTCCCGGAACCATGCCGTTCTGACCCGCTATGACGACGGCAGCTGGACCATCTCCGATGCCGGCTCCAAGGACGGCGTGCTGGTAAACGGCAAGCCTGTGCAGATCTGCGCTCTGAAGGAGCGGGACAGGATCTCCATCGGCGGCGTGGAAATGAAGCTGCAGCCCATTACGGAAAAGCAGGAGATCCGCCAGTCCCAGCTGCGGACGAAAGCCGCCAGCGGCTGGGATACCGTTGCGAACCTGCTGATTTTGACCATTTTCCAGTGCGTGATGGTGCTGGGGTATCTGCTTACCGGACAGAAGGAGCATTTTTCCTCCATATTGGAGGGCTTCGGCGGCATCATCCTGTGCCAGTGGCTGCTGTACATATTCTATGCCACCATCCACCGCAGCTCCTTTGAGCTGGAGACCATAGCCTTTTTCCTGTGTACCCTGGGCATGGCTGCCATCGCCACCGTAAAGCCGGGGGAGACCGTGAAGCAGCTGATGGCCATGTTCCTGGGCGTGGTGACCTTCCTTGCCATCGGCTGGTCGCTGCGGGATCTGGAACGGGCCAAGATCTTCCGCTATGTGGCGGTGGTGGCAGGCGTGGGCTTTCTGCTGGTGACGCTGGTGTTTGGCACCGAGTATTACGGCGCGAAAAACTGGCTGATTATCGGCGGTATGTCATTGCAGCCCTCGGAGCTGACCAAGGTCTGCTTCGTCTTCGCGGGAGCCTCCACCATGGACCGGATCATGACCAAGCGGAATCTGATTTTGTTTATCGTGTATTCCGTCCTGATCTGCGGCTGTCTTGCCCTGATGAATGACTTTGGTGCCGCGCTGATCTTCTTCTGCGCCTTCCTGGTGATCGCCTACCTCCGTTCCGGCAGCGTGGGAACCGTAGCCCTGGCCATCACCGCCCTGGCCTTTGCGGGGGTCCTGGCCTTTCAGATCGCACCCCACGCCCTCCAACGCTTCACCACCTGGCGGCATATCTGGGAGGACCCTCTGTACACCGGCTACCAGCAGACCCGGGCCCTGATGTGCATTGCCTCCGGCGGCCTGCTGGGCCTCGGCCCGGAGCAGGGACTGCTGCAGTATGTGTTTGCGGCGGATTCCGATATCGCCTTTGCCACCATCGCGGAGGAATGGGGCCTGATCCTGGCGGTGATGAGCGTGCTGTGCATTGCTGTGTTCGGCTTCTTCTCCATCCGCACCGCCCGGGTTGCCCGGAGCAGCTTCTATTCCATCGGTGCCTGTACCGCTGCCAGCGTGCTGGTGATCCAGACTATGCTGAATTGTCTGGGAACGGTGGATGTACTGCCCTTTACCGGCGTTACGTTCCCCTTCCTTTCCAACGGCGGCACCAGTATGATCGGTGCCTGGGGCCTGCTGGCCTTCGTCAAGGCATCGGACACCCGCCAGAACGCCAGCTTTGCTGTGCGGATGCAGAAGGGAAGTGAGGTCGCATGAATCGAGTCACCAAGAGAACCTGGCTCATGGGCCTGTTTATTTTCATCCTGCTGGGGGGCCTGGTGCTCTTTCTGTGGGACTATGCCAGGAATGGCGACGATTGGGTATCCTTCACTGGTTCCCCTCATTTGTACAACAACACCAACATCGGCGCGGGCACCGTCACGGACCGTTCTGCTACCATGCTCCTGGATATCGGTGAGAAGCGGACCTATGCTTCCGATACGACCACCCGGAAATCCACCCTCCACTGGCTGGGCGACCGGAAGGGCTTCATCAGTGCCTCGGCGGTGTCCCACTACGCGGCGGAAATGTCCGGCTTTGACCTTGTAAACGGCATTTACGATACCTCCGGTACAGGCGGCACGGCGACCCTGACCCTCTCCGCCAGGGTCCAGAATGCTGCCCTCAATGCCATGGCAGGCCGCAAGGGCACCATCGGCGTGTACAATTACAAAACCGGTGAGATCCTCTGTGCTGTCACTACACCCACCTACGACCCGGACAATGTGCCGGACATCGGAGAAAACCCCGGCGGCGAATACGAGGGCATCTACCTGAACCGCTTCCTTCAGTCCACCTATATCCCCGGCTCCATCTTCAAGGTGGTAACCACTTCAGCAGCATTGGAGTGCGTGCCCGACATTCTGGACAAGACCTTCACTTGCTACGGCAAGGTAGAATACGGCGAGGAAAGCGTCACCTGTGAAACGGCACACGGCAAGGTCACCTTAAAGACCGCTCTGGCCAAATCCTGTAACTGCGCTTTTGCCCAGATTGCGGAGCTGGTGGGAAAGCAAAACATGGTGAAATATGTAGAAAGGTTCCAAGTGACGGAGCCGCTGGCGTTCGACGGCGTCACCACGGCCCGGGGCAACTACGATGTGTCCAAAACTGCTCCAGTTTCCTTTGCTTGGAGCTGCATCGGCCAGTATACCGACCAGATCAACCCCGCCCGGTATATGACCCTCATGGGTGCCATTGCTGGAGGAGGCCAGGCGGCGGAACCTTACATTGTTTCCAAGGTGTCAGTAGGGGAGGATGTGACCTACGAGGCCAAGACCACCAAAACGGACCGCCTTATGTCCGGCGAGACGGCGGAAACGGTCAAGTCCTTTATGCGCAATAATGTCCAGTCCGTCTACGGCGACTGGAATTTCCCCGGGCTGAATGTCTGCGCCAAGTCCGGCACCAGCCAGCTGGGCGGCGGACAAACCTCCAACGCCATGTTCGCTGGCTTTGTGGCGGATGAAAGCTATCCCCTGGCCTTCATCGTGGTGGTGGAGAACGGCGGCTACGGCGCGTCCACCTGCGTGCCCATCCTGTCCAAGGTCCTGACCGAATGCAAGGCTGTCATGGACGGAGAATGATTCTCAGCACTCCGAAACGTATCGACGTTTCGGGGTGCTTTTTTGCACCCGAAAGACTGCTTTGTACTTTCTGCACAAAAAAAGAAAAAAAGCTGCGGTTAAGTTGTCGTATTTTTCTCGTTGACAAATGTCTTTCTGAGAGATACAATATGGACACATTCAACAAGGAGGTACATGACCATGGCTGCACGGTTTTCTTCTCACAAGTTCACCGCCAACTGCTGTTCCTGCGCAGCGGCATGTTCCTCTGCGCGAATTATTCCCATTCTGGACACTGCCATTATTGCGGTAGTGTCCATTTGCGTTATTTGCCTGCGAGTTATTCCGCTGTAACGTAACCGGGAATCCAATTTTGTATGGAAAAACGGTTACGGAAATTCCCGTGACCGCTTTTTTATAGTAAGAAGAATGAAAAAGGAGACCTAATTATGAAGAAGTTATTTGCTCTGCTGATGGCTGCCCTGATGGTGGTCACCATGTTCGCTGGCTGCGGCTCCGCCGAGACCCCCGCTACCGATGCTGCCGGTGGCGAAGCCCCCGCTACCGATGCCGCTCCCACTGCCGGTACCATCAAGATCGGCTCCAGCGGCCCCCTGACCAACGACTACGCTGTTTATGGCAAGGCTGTTGAGTACGGCCTGACCCTGGCCTTTGAAGAGATCAACGCTCTGGGCGGTTTGCAGTTCGAACTGCGTGTCGAGGACGACGAGGCTGACGCTGAGATGGCCGTCAACGCCTACAACACCCTGATGGACTGGGGCATGCAGATCATGGCCGGCCCCACCACCTCCGGCTCCGCTGCCGCTGCCGCTGCTGAGTGCGCCGCTGATGGTGTGTTCATGCTGACTCCCTCCGCATCCGATGCTGCCGTTATCACCGCCGGTGACAACGTGTTCCAGATTTGCTTCACCGACCCCAACCAGGGCGTCGGCTCCGCAGACTTCATTTCTTCCCACAACCTGGCTACCAAGGTTGGCGTTATCTACGATTCCTCCAACCCCTACTCCGTCGGCATCTATACCAAGTTCATGGAGCAGGCTGCTGTCGTCGGTCTGGAAGTTGTTGCTGAGGAAGCTTTCACCGCTGACAACAAGGCCGACCTGTCCACTCAGGTCACCAAGTGCCAGGAGGCTGGCTGCGATCTGGTATTCCTGCCCATCTATGCCGCTGAGGCTGCTCAGGTTCTGACCTGCGCTGACAAGATCGACTACAACCCCGCCTTCTTCGGCTGCGACGGCCTGGACGGCATCCTGGCAACCGAGGGCTTTGACCCTGCTCTGGCTGAAGGCGTTATGCTGCTGACTCCCTTCGACGCCAGCTCCTCCGATCCCCAGACCCAGGAATTCGTAGCGAACTACACCGCAAAGTTCGGCCTGGAGCCCAACCAGTTTGCTGCTGACGCTTACGACGTTGCTTACGCCATCTACCAGGCCTGCACCGCTGCCGGTGTCACTGCTGACATGAGCGCAGAGGAGATCTGCGAGACTATGATCGCCCAGTTCACCTCTATGAGCTTTGATGGCCTGACCGGCGACGGCATGACCTGGGCTGCTGACGGCGCGGTTTCCAAGCTGCCCATGGCTGTCAAGATTGAGAACGGCGTGTACGTTGGTGTTGAATAATCCGACAGGATATGGTATACTGAAATACATGAATTCACGGCAGCTGGATGGGGGAAACCCCATCCGGCTCCTGTGTTACTATCGACAGTCCATGAGAGCATCCCCAAGACGGGGTGCTGTCATAGACTGTCGGGAAAGAGAGGGAAGAAAAGTGGGTTTTCTTCAATACTTAATCAACGGCATCAGCATCGGTTCCGTCTATGCCATCATCGCCTTGGGCTATACCATGGTCTATGGCATTGCCAAGATGCTGAACTTCGCCCACGGTGACGTTATCATGGTGGGTGCGTACATGTCCTTCTGTGTGACCAATTACTTAGGCCTGCCTGCTGTTGTGGGCATCTTGGTGGCTATGGTGGTGTGTACCGTTCTGGGCATCATCATCGAGGGCCTGGCCTACAAGCCCCTCCGGGGCGCATCCAGCCTGGCAGTTCTGATTACTGCCATCGGTGTCAGCTACTTCCTGCAGAACGCTGCCCAGCTGATCTGGGGTTCCGCACCCAAGAATTTCACCAGCATCGTCACCTTTGCCCCTATCAAGCTCTTCGGCGGCCAGCTGACCATCACCGGTGAGGTCATCATTACCATCCTTGCCTCTGTCGTCATCATGGTTGCCTTGACCCTGTTCACCGGCAAGACCCGGATGGGCAAGGCCATGCGTGCCGTGTCCGAGGACCGGGCTGCTGCCCAGCTGATGGGCATCAACGTGAACCAGACCATTTCCATGACCTTTGCCATCGGCTCTGCTCTGGCTGCCATCGCGGGCGTGCTGCTGTGCTCTACGGTGCCTACCCTCCAGCCTACCACCGGCTCCATGCCCGGTATCCGCGCCTTTACCGCAGCTGTTTTTGGCGGTATCGGCTCCATCCCCGGTGCTATGCTGGGCGGCATTTTGCTCGGTATCATCGAGACCATGACCAAGGCCTATCTCTCCACCCAGTTCAGCGATGCCATCGTGTTCCTGGTGCTGATCGTTGTTCTGCTGGTCAAGCCCGCCGGTCTGATGGGCAAGGTCGTGCAGGAGAAAGTGTAAGGTGGCCATATGAATAAGATCAAACAGTATTTCAAAACCCATTCCTATAACATCGCCACCTATGGCATCGTTATCATCGCTTATGTGGTCATGCAATATCTGTCCAATGCGGATATGCTGTCCCGCAGCGTTAACGGCTACCTGGTTCCCATCTGCGCTTACATTGTGCTGGCCGTGTCATTGAACCTGGTGGTCGGCATCTCCGGCGAGCTGAGCCTGGGCCATGCAGGCTTCATGGGCGTCGGTGCCTTTGCGGGTATCGTCACCGCCGCCTGCCTTCAGGGCGTGGTGGACAGTGACTTCGGCCGTCTGATGGCTGCCCTCCTGGTGGGCGGCGTGGTGGCCGGTATCGCGGGCGTGATCGTCGGTGTGCCTGTTCTCCGCCTGCGTGGCGACTATCTTGCGATCGTCACCCTGGCCTTTGGCGAGATCCTGAAAAACATCATCGGCAACCTGTATATCGGCAAGGATGAAACCGGTATCCGCGTGGCCCTGAGCCAGGCGGAGCTGCACCTGGGTGCAGGCGGCAAGGTGATCCTCAGCGGCGCGCTGGGTGCCACCGGTGTCCAGAAGCTCTCCACCTTCTTCGCCGGCTTTCTGCTGATCCTCTTCACCCTGTTCGTGGTGCTGAATCTGATCAACTCCAAGGAGGGCCGCGCCATCAAGGCTGTCCGGGATAACCGTATTGCTGCTGAATCCGTTGGCATCAATGTTACCGCCTTCCGTATGAAGGCCTTCGTGGTCTCCGCGTTCCTGGCAGGCATGGCAGGCGCGCTGTACGGCCTGAACTACTCCGCCGTCTCTGCCTCCAAGTTCGGCTTCAATACCTCCATCGACATTCTGGTGTTCGTTGTTCTTGGCGGCATGGGCAACATCCTGGGCTCCGTCATTTCCGCGACGGTGCTGTATGTCCTGCCTGAGGCCATGCGCGGCCTTGCGGACTACCGCATGATCCTGTACGCCGTTGTCCTGATCCTCGTCATGCTGTTCACCTGGTCTCCCAAGGTGAAGGAAATCATGTCCGTGGTTACCGCTAAGCTCGGCGGCATTTTCAAGAAGAAGGAGGTGGGCACCAATGAATGAATACAGCAGAAAAATGCTGAAGGTCCCCACCTATAACCTGCTGCGCGAGCAGGATATGGGCAAGCTGCCCGTTCTGGATGTCCGCAACCTGGGCATCGACTTCGGCGGCCTGACCGCTGTGGACAGCTTCAACATCACCATCGGCCCCACCGAGATCTCCGGCCTCATTGGCCCCAACGGCGCGGGCAAAACCACCATCTTTAACCTGCTGACCGGCGTGTACCAGCCTACCCGCGGTTCTGTGCTGATCAACGGCATCGATACCAAGGGTATGCCCACCCACAAGGTGAACAAGCTGGGCATCGCCCGTACCTTCCAGAATATCCGCCTGTTCTCTGAGATGACCGCTCTGGACAACGTAAAGGTGGGTATGCACAACGAGATCAAGTGCTCCTTCGTATCCAGCCTGCTGCACCTGCCCTCTTATCATAAGGCAGAAAAGGCAGCCAATGAGAAGGCAATGGAGCTGCTGGATTTCATGGGCCTGGCGGATGTTGCCAATGTGAAGGCGGGCAGCCTTCCTTACGGCGTTCAACGTCGTCTGGAGATCGTCCGTGCCCTGGCGACCAATCCCTCCATCATCCTGCTGGACGAGCCCGCTGCAGGCATGAACCCCAGCGAGACTATGGAGCTGATGCACCAGATCCGCCGCATCCGGGATACCTTCCACATTGCGATTTTCCTGATCGAGCACGATATGAACCTGGTTATGAACGTCTGTGAGGCCATCGCGGTGGTCAACTACGGCCGTATCATCGCCAAGGGCACCCCCGAAGAGATCCGGCAGAATCCTGCCGTTATTGAAGCCTACCTGGGCAAGGAGGATGGTGAGTAAGTATGCTGAAAATTGAAGATATCCATGTGTACTACGGTGCCATCCACGCCATCAAGGGCGTTTCCTTTGAGGTGGGTGAGGGCGAGATCGTCGCCCTGATCGGTGCCAACGGCGCGGGCAAGAGCACCATTCTGAAAACCGTTTCCGGCTTGATGCACCCCCGCAGCGGTAAGATCAGCTTCTGCGGCCAGGATATTGCCCATGCCGAAGCCTATAAGCTGCTGCGCACCGGCCTTGCCCACGTCCCCGAGGGACGGCGCATCTTCCTGCAGATGACCGTTCAGGAGAACCTGGAAATGGGTGCGTACATCAATAAGGAAGTCTCCCAGAAGGATCTGGAAATGGTATTCAACTACTTCCCCCGCCTGAAGGAGCGGCGCAAGCAGATCGCGGGCACCCTCTCCGGCGGCGAGCAGCAGATGCTTGCCATGTCCCGGGCACTGATGTCCCATCCTAAGCTGATGATGCTGGACGAGCCCTCCATGGGTCTGGCTCCCATCCTGGTGGATCAGATCTTCGATATCATCAAGGAGCTGCACAAGGCAGGCACCACCATTCTGCTGGTCGAGCAGAATGCACGCAAGGCTCTGCAGGTGGCTGACCGGGCCTACGTTCTGGAAACCGGCAGCATCACCCTGGCAGGCACCGGCGCGGAGCTGGCAAGCTCCGATGCCGTCAAAAAAGCCTATCTGGGCGGTTAATAACGATACACCCTCTGCATACACTGTGCAGGGGGTGTTTTTATGTGCAGAAAGAAGCAGCTCCATGGCTGGTGTCTGGTTTGCTTTGGCCTGGGTCTGATGATCGGCCATTGTGTGAATACCTGGTTTTTCTGCGGCTTTGGGGGACTGGTGCTGGTGATTCTGGGATTTTGCGTCATGCGCCGAAGATAGGGGAATATTTTGCCCATGGCAGGAATATGCTTTATCAGCAACGCAGGAGAAGGAGTGAGCCCAAATGGAATTGCAATTCAACAGAACGGCCCTTTGCGGTCTGGATACCAGACTGCGGGAGGTTCGGAATATGGAGCAGACCCAGGAAATCAAGCTGACCGAGGGTATGAGCGACGTGGGGCGGGTGCTGGGAGCCTGGGGACAGGCAGTGGTACGGGGAAAGGAATGGCGGGGGGATGAGATCGCCCTGTCTGCCGGAATGATGGTGTGGGTGCTCTATGCCCCGGAGGATGGAGGGCCCTACCAGTGCCTGGAAACCTGGATTCCCTTCCAGCTGCGCTGGGATCTGCCGGACGGTACTCCTGAGGGGAGTATCAGCATCCAGTGCCTGCCCCGGTTCGTGGATGCACGGTCAACCTCTGCCCGGCGCATTCTGATCCGGGCGGGACTGGCGGCACTGGCCCAGGCGTTGGCTCCACAGGAAACGGCGGTGTACATCCCGGAGGACATGCCGGAGGGGGTGGAGCTGCTCCGCTCCCGGTATCCCGTCCGACTGCCAAAGGAAGCGGGGGAGAAGACCTTCCTGCTGGACGAGGATCTTACACTGCCCGAGTCCATGCCCCAGCCGGAAAAGCTGGTCTACTGTCAGCTGCGCCCGGAGGTGACGGAGCAGAAGGTGCTGGCAAACAAAGTGGTATTCCGGGGCAACGCCAACGCCCATATCCTGTACCTTTCCGAGGAGGGACAGCTCCACAGCTGGGATTTTCCCATGTCCTTCTCCCAGTTTGCGGATCTGGAAGGAAGCCACTCCGCGGAAGCCCAGGCGGACACCCAGATGTGTGTTACCAATTTAGAGCCGGATCTGGACGACGAGGGGCACCTGCGGATCAAATGCGGTCTGGTAGGGCAGTACCTCATCGACGATATGGAAATGGTGGAGGTAGCCGAGGATGCCTACAGCCCCTGCCGGGAGCTGCGTATGGAGCGGGAACTGCTGGAGCTGCCCGCCATCCTGGAGACCCGCCGGGAGACGGTTCACAGCGAGCAGAACATTCCGGTGGAAGCCAATCTGGCGGCCGACATCCAATTCCTGCCGGATTTTCCCCGGCAGCGGCCCACGGAAGAGGGCATTTCCTTAGAACTTCCCGGTATGTATCAGGTGCTCTATTATGGGGAGGACAGTGCCCTGCAATCCGTGGGTGCCCGGTGGGAGGGCAGGCTGGACTTGCGTGCGGACGAAAACAGCCGCGTTTCAGCGGTCCCCATGCCTGCCGGGGAGCCCCAGCTTGCCCTGGGCAGCGGCAGTATGACGGTAAGGGCCGACCTCCCGCTGCAGCTGACCACAACAGGCCGCACCCGTATCCCCATGGTAACCGCCCTGACATTGGGAGAGCAGACAGCACCGGATCCGGGACGGCCCTCCCTGATCCTGCGCCGGGCGGGACAAAACCGGCTGTGGGACATCGCCCGGGAAAGCGGCTCCACCATGGAGGCCATTCGGAAGGCCAACCACTTAGAAGGAGAGCCGGCAGCGGATCAGATGCTTTTGATCCCGGTTTCGTGAACAAAATCAGCCGCCCCGGGGGAGAGCCGGGGCGGCCTTTTTTGGGCAAGCTGTCGCTTTTGGGGGATCGCCTGCCTTCTACCAGCTTACAGGAAACCCCATGCCAATTACCATCGAATGCCGTCGAAACCTACGGGCTTTTTCTGTGAGCACTTGAGACGTCTTCCGGAATTCTGAGGAATACACGGCATCTATGGTGCAGGCAAGACCATGGACGAGACCTGCGGCCTGATCGAGACGGTGGAAAAGCCTACACAAATTATATGCTCTCCTCCCATCTGCACCGGTTCAACACCATCCGGGATGACCAGATGGTGGAGCTGGCGGAGTCCTTCGGTGTGAATTTCTGAAAGGATTTTTAAATCTGTAACATGAAAAAAGTGCCCTGTCCGGCTCGGACAGGGCACTTTTCTGCTTAAACGGATTTTGACCGAAGCCTTTTGTGATAGACAAAAATGTGGATGGCCATAAAGAAAACGACGGCGATGGAAAGCAGCCTGTGGAGGATCAGAACCAAGGGATACTGGTCCAGGATCATCCCGGCGATGCCTGTAGCAAAGGAAGTGATGACCAGGGCCAGCAGAAGATATCGCTTGACACCCAGCTTCCTGCGGTAGACGACGGTGTGAACAATGCTCAGCAGCAGGAAGAGGGTCGATGCCAGCTTGTGAATATGTACGCCGGTCAGCGGTACAAGAATGGTGATGAGGAAACAAATCAGCAGGGCAGCATTCAGGACTTTCTTCATGCGGCGGCCTCCGTGGAGTTTGCGGGGATCGTCTTGATGCCAAAGAGGAAGTAGACAATGTGGAATACCCACACACAGGCCAGCACGATGCGCCCCACGGGGACGGCACCCATCATGGCAAAGCCGATGGACATCAGCAGGGTGACGGTGACCATAATGCGTACCTTTGTCTTTTTGGTCATGCCCCGGCCTGCCACATAGTCTTCCAGATTGTCCTTATAGAGCTTCGTATTGACAAACCAGTTGTGGAGCTTTTCGGAGGAGCGGGCGAAGCAGAAGGCGGCCAGCAGCAGGAAGGGGAAGGCGGGCAGCATGGGCACCACCGCGCCCACGGCACCGATGCCCAGGCCGATGCAGCCCAGGAGGATATAGAGGATCTTTTTCAGATTCATTGTGCATTCTCCAATCTTTTTTTCTCTTTTTTTGTTTCGATCACATGGCGGATTGCCATGACGGGATGGTGGAAGAGCATCCGGGGGCCGGAATAGCGCATGACGGCCCGAATCTTTTCCCGCATGTCTTTTTTATAACAGTGCACCTTACAGTTGGAACAGAAGGTTTTGGTTTCCATGAAGGGACATTTGTCGCTGCGCTGCCTTGCGTAGGCATCCAGCGCGGCACAGTCGGGACAGAGGGGGCTGCCGCCGTGGTGATGGCGGCAGTAAATGGCGATCATCAGGGAGACGGTTTCTTTTTCCCGCTCCCGTTTGGTTTTCACGTCCATCAGCTCATCCTCCCATGCTCTACGGAATAGACTGTGTCGGCTATGCCCATGGTGGATTTGCGGTGGGAGACCAGAACTACGGTCTTGCCGCTCCGCTCCCGGTGGAGAGAGCGGAGGATTACGGCCTCGTTCAGGCTGTCCAGGTTGGAGGTGGGCTCGTCCAGCAGGAGGAAGGGGGCGTCATGGAGGAAGGCCCGGGCAAGGCCCAGACGCTGCCGCTCGCCGCCGGAGAGGGTGTCGCCCAACTCGCCTACCTCAGTGTCATAGCCCTTGGGGAGGTTCATAATGAAGTCGTGGACGGACGCTTTTTTGCAGGCGGCGGTGATTTCTTCGTCGGTGGCGTCAAGTTTTGCGATGCGCAGGTTGCTGCGAATGGAGTCGTGGAATAGGTGGGTCTCCTGGGTGACGAAGCTTTCCAGGTTCCGAAGATTTGTGGTGTTGATGTCCTCTACGTTCCGGCCGGAGACCGTTATTTGGCCCTGGCGCACCTGCCAGAAACGCATGAAGAGCTTCAGAAGGGTGGATTTTCCGGAGCCGGAACGGCCGTTAATGCCGATGATGTGATTTTCGGGGATGGTGACAGAGAAGTCATCCAGAATGGTTTCGTCGCCGTAGGCGAAGGTCACATGGTCGGCGGCGGCACCGTGGAAGGTGGTTTCGGGCTTGCCTGTGACTTCTTCCACAACGGGAGATTCGTCCAGAATATCCAGGACGCGGTTGCCTGCGGCGAAGGTATTCTGGAGGGTGCTGCCCAAGGCGGCCAGTGCCACCACGGGGCCGAAGGAGCTCATCAGGGCCAGGGTCGTGACAAGGCAGCCTTCAAAGCCGCAGAGAGAGGCAGAGAGGAACAGCATGGCAAGGTCGAAGATCAGGATGACGGTGTTGGTGACGGCAGTGTTGCGGCCTGTGGTGCGCTTCATGGCTTCCTCCACCTGGGACAGGGCATCGGTCTGGGCGTTCATATCTGCCATCCGCTTTTGGCCCTGGCCGTACTGGATGGTTTCGGACAGGCCCCGGAGGCCGTCCAGGACAAAGGAGGAAAGCAGGCCGGACTTGGTGCGGAATTTAAGACCGGTGTCGCCGCTGAGTTTGGAGGTGACCAGGGGGATGAGGATACCTACGGCCACATAAGCGGCAAAGGCAAGAATACCGAGGGAGATATTGTAGGAGCCGATAAATGCCACCATCACGATGCAGAACAGGAATGCGATACAGATGGGGGAGATGGTGTGGGCGTAGAACACTTCCAGCAGCTCGATGTCGGAGGTGATGATGGAAATCAGGTCGCCCTTGTCCTTGCCCTCCAGCTTGGCGGGGCATAGACGGCGCAGGGCACCGAAAACCTGATCCCGGATCAGGGCCAGCAGCTTGAAGGCGATGAAGTGGTTGCAGGCCTGCTCGGCGTAGCGCAGGAAGCCCCGCACCAGCGCGAAGAGAATCAGGCAGGCAAAAAGGAAGGGCAGGGAAAGGGCGGTGTCCAGTCCCAGAACATTCAGAACAGCGAAGCCGCCGAAGACGGTGATAAAGGCGGCGCAGAGGTGGCCGATGAGACCCATGGTGATGGCGAGGAGCATGTAGCCTGCCAGGGGCTTTACAAGACCCACCAGACGGGCCATGATCTGAAATCCGGTTCGTTTCATTCCGCGTCTCCTTTCGTGTAGTGTTCCAGCTCCTGCTGGGCGTTCCAGAGCTTGGCGTAGGTGCCATTTTGGGTCAGCAGGTGGACATGGGTGCCGCTTTCGGCGACGGTTCCGTTTTCCAGGACATAGATGTTATCCGCGTTCGCCACGTTGGCTAGGCGGTGGGAGATCAGAATGACGGTCTTCTCTTTGGCCAGGGCGTGGATTTGGGCCATAATATCGTTTTCGCTCTCCACATCGATGTTGGAGGTGGCCTCGTCAAAGATGTAAACGGGGCTGTCATGGAGCAGGGCCCTTGCCAAAGCCAGCCGCTGGCACTGGCCGCCGGAGAGGTTGGAGGCTTTTTCGTTCAGCATGGTGTCCAGGCCCTTTTCATTGCGCAGAAAATCCGCCAGCTTCACCTGCTCCAGTACCTGCCACAGGGTATCCTCACCCGCATTGGGCCGGGCCATCAGTAGATTTTCCCGGACGGTGCCCTTGAAGAGGTAGCTCTGGTGGCTGATATAGGTGAAATTCTCCATCAGGCTGGCTTCGGAAATTTCCGACAGAGGCATGCTGCCGACAGTGAGACTGCCGGTATAGCCCTTGTTTCTGCCCATCAGGATGGAAGCGATGGTAGACTTGCCGCAGCCGCTTTCGCCCACGATGGCGGTAAAGCTGCCCTTGGGGAAGGTCATGGAAACGCCGTGAAGGATCTCCCGGTCTGCTTCGTAGGAGAAACGAAGGTCTTTGCATTCAATGGAATGCTCCGCCGGGACTGTCTCGGTTTTCTGCCCCGCTTCGGGCAGGTCCAACAGGCGGAAAATTTTATCCGATGCGGCCATTCCGTTCATGGCGATGTGGAAGTAGCTTCCCAGCATCCGCATGGGCAGGAAGAAATCCGCCGCCAGCAGGATGATCAGAATGCAGCCCGCCAGATCCACATGGCCCGCCCGGAACTGGGTGGTCGCCAGGATCACGCCCAGAGCCGCACCGCCGTAGGCGATCAGGTCCATGATGGTGATGGAGTTCAGCTGCATGGTCAGCACCTTCATGGTGATCTTTCGGAAATGCTCGGACTGTTCGTTCATTTCCCGGTGCTTAAATGCGTCGGTCTGATAGATTTTTGTGGTGGTCAGGCCCTGTAAATTTTCAAGGAAGGTATCGCCCAGAGCGGTGTACTGGCCCCAGTATTTTGCCAGGAGCTTCTTTGCCCACCGCTGGATGGCTATAATTGTTACGGGGATCAGGGGCACGCAGACCAGCAGCACAATGGCGGAGGGGAGGTTTACAAAGCTCAGCACCACGAAGAGGGTCAGGGGAGCCAGCATGGCGTAGAAAAACTGGGGGAGATAGGCTCCGAAGTAGGTTTCCAGCTGGTCAACGCCTTCCACGGCCACCTGAACGACCTCCGAGGTGTTTGCCTGTTCCTTATAGGACGCACCCAGCCGCAGGAGCTTCCCGTAAATCATTTCCCGGAGGATTTTCTTGACCGTTTTGGAGGAGAGATATCCCATCCGGCTGGAACCCACAGCGCAGGCATAACGGATGGTTACCGCAATGGCCGCGGTGACCGCGGTGGCCGCAAGGCCGGACCGGGTTCCTTCATAAAGGCTTTGCAGGAGGTTGGCAATGGCCCCCATCATGGTAATATTGGCTGCCAGGGAGACCCACTGGCAGGCCACGTTCCCGGCAATGTATTTTTTGCTTTCCCCGACTGTGCCGATCAGCCGTTTGTTTATCATCATGGGCGTTGTGTCCTTTCTAAGTGTCTGCGGTTAGATGTGGCTAACTACGTGCATAAAAAGTACGCTAACACAATGAGTGTTAGCGATAGCTAACTTCTGGGATAGAATATCATAGAAGTGGGAAAATGTCAATTGTGGAAATATTGGCAGACCGGGGTTTTTACAGCATTGACAAGGAAAAAAGAGCATGGTATGATTATTTTAGTAAAATGTTAGAGAATGCTAACCGGAAAGGAGAGAAGGATTTTGGAGAACTACATTATTATTGGTATTCTGCTTGTTGTCATTGCATTCGCTGTTATTCGAACAAAGAAGCATTTCAGGGGCGGTGGATGCTGCGGAAGCGGGAGCACTACTGTCCGCTCTAAGAAAAAGCTGGAAGGACCGAAGCTGGGGGAGAAGATGCTGACCGTTGAGGGGATGCACTGCGAAAACTGCGCGGTCCGGGTGGAGAATGCTTTGAACCGGCTGGACGGCGTGGTATGCAGAGTGAACCTGAAAAAGAAAACCGCAGTGGTGTCCTACAGCGTGGAGGTGTCCGACGATGCGTTGAAGGAGACCGTTGAGAGGCTGGGCTACCAGGTTACCGGGATTCGATAACATTTATGCGGTGTTCTATCAGCGGGATAAATATTTTCATAAAAAGTTCATAAAGGGTATTGACAAATTATGGACATGGAGATATTATATGTAGGTGGTTAGCGAATGCTAATCGATTTTACAAAGCTTGCGTTAGCTGCATCTAACTGCAAGGTGTGTCTGAGCTCCCCAGAAAAGCCGGAGCGGTTGTTTTTACCATCCGGTTAGCATCAGATAACCGATATTTGTAAAAAAATGATACCCACATTAAGGATATCGAATGAATAAGGAGGAAACTCAAATGAGAATTGCTTTTACAGGCAATCCAAACTCCGGTAAGACCACCATGTATAATGCCCTGACCGGCCGCAATGAAAAGGTCGGTAACTGGGCGGGTGTTACCGTGGACAAGAAAGAGGCACTTATCAAAAAGGCCTACGCAGGAAATCAGGAACTGATCGCAGTCGATCTGCCCGGTGCCTATTCCATGTCTCCCTTCACGTCCGAAGAGAGCATCACCAGCTCCTATGTCAAGAACGAGAACCCCGATGCTATCATCAACATCGTGGACGCTACGAATCTGAGCCGTTCTCTGTTCTTCACCACTCAGCTGCTGGAGCTGGGCATCCCCGTTGTTGTGGCCCTGAACAAGGCTGACATCAACGAGAAGAAGGAGACCATCATCGACGTAGCCGCTCTGTCCAAGAAGCTGGGCTGCCCCGTTGTGGAGACCATTTCCACTTCCTCCGGCCATGAGGGCCTGACTGAGGTGGTCAATGCCGCTGTTGCCCAGAATGGCAAGGGCCAGAAGGCTCCCTACAATCAGGGCAATGTGGATCTGACCAGCAAGGCCGCCGTGGAGGCAGCCGACCGCAAGCGTTTTGAGTTTGTCAATAAGATCGTCGCCTCCGTGGAGACCCGTAAGGTGTTCACCAACGAGCGCAACGTGCAGGATAAGATCGACGATATCCTGACCCATCCTGTTCTGGGCATTGGCATTTTCGCCGTGGTCATGTTCCTGGTGTTCCAGATCTCCCAGGCCTGGGTTGGTCCTTGGATCGCCGAGGGCTACGAGTTTGAGAGCGGCCTGGTGATTCCCGGCCTGGTCACCCTGATCGATATGTTCAAGGAATGGGTCGCAGGTATGCTGGAGGGCGGCAATCCCTTCCTGGTGGCTCTGCTGACTGAGGGCATCATCGGCGGCGTCAGTGCTGTCGTTGGCTTCCTGCCTCTGGTCATGGTCATGTACTTCCTGATCTCCCTGCTGGAGGACTGCGGCTACATGGCCCGCGCTACCGTGGTTCTGGATCCCATCTTCAAGAAGGTGGGCCTCTCCGGTAAGTCCGTTATTCCCTTCATCATCGGCACCGGCTGCGCCATCCCCGGCGTTATGGCTGCCCGTACCATCCGCAATGAGCGGGAGCGCAATGCTACCGCCATGCTGACCCCCTTCATGCCCTGCGGCGCGAAGCTGCCCGTTATTGCTCTGTTCGCCGGTGCTTTCTTCGACGGTGCCGAGTGGGTGGGCACCCTGATGTACTTCGTGGGTATCGTCCTGATCCTGCTGTGTGCTCTGATGGTCAACAAGATCGCAGGCCACAAGAACCGTAAGTCCTTCTTCATTATGGAGCTGCCGGAATACAAGGTGCCCTCTCTGAAGCGTGCCTTCATGGATATGTGCAGCCGCGGCTGGGCTTATATCGTTAAGGCCGGTACCATCATCCTGCTGTGCAACGCTGCGGTTTACATCATGCAGTCCTTCAACTTCCAGCTGCAGCTGGTAGAGGAGGGTGCTGAGAACAGCTCCATCCTGGCTACCATTGCCGGTCCCATCGCCGCCATTCTGGTGCCCGTCATCGGCGTGAAGGCATGGCAGCTGGCTGCTGCCGCTGTCACCGGCTTCATCGCAAAGGAAAATGTTGTTGGCACGCTGGCTGTCTGCTACGGCATCTCCAACCTGATCGACACCGAGGCTCTGGAGCTGGTGGAGGGTGCGGGTACCGAGGTCGCCGCTATCTTCGGCCTGACCAAGGTTGCTGCCCTGGCTTACCTGATGTTCAACCTGTTTACCCCTCCCTGCTTCGCGGCAATGGGTGCCATGAACTCTGAGATCAAGCAGAAGAAGTGGCTGGTCGGCGGCATCTGTCTGCAGCTGGGCGTTGGCTATACGCTGGGCTTCCTGGTCTACCAGGTCGGTACCTTGATCACCACCGGTTCCCTGGGCGCAGGCTTCCTGCCTGGTCTGATCGTTGTGGCTGTTATGGTTGGCATCGTGGTTTACCTGTGTGTCAACGCGGACAAGAAGCTGGCACAGGAGTATGCTCTGAAAAAGTAATTTTCACGAAAGGAGCTTTCCATGAAGGATATCATCGTAATCGTCATATTGGTCCTGATCCTGGGCCTGTCCGCCTTCTATATCTACAAGGAAAAGAAAAGCGGAAAAAAGTGCATCGGCTGTCCTTATGCAGGCTCCTGCAATGGCGGCTGCAGCGGGAATGGCTGCGGCGGTACGAAAGAATAAGGTTTTGGCGTGACCCCTTCGGGGGTCACGCCTTTTCTTGTGGAGGGAAACATCGTTCGACAGGGTTTCTTTATCGGAGGGCTTCGGGGGCATGCCGCTCGCCCTACAGGACATTTTTACAGCAAGACAGGCCACGGCAGTTGCCGTGGCCTGAATTTTATGTATGGTATCGAATCGAGCGGTACCCAATGGTGTAACGACTACAGACCAGCCGGGCACGTATTAGCTGCCCGTCTTGCGGGCTTACATGTCGTAGATCCCCATGATGAGGATGCCAGCGAAGGTGACGGCGATGCAGGCGTAGTGCTTCCAGCTGAGCTTCTCCTTCAGGAACAGGCGGCTCCACAGGACGGAGGCCATGCAGTAGGAGGAGATGATGGGAGCGGCCAGGGCGGCTTCACCGCTGGCGAGGGCCATGATGTAGGTGAACTGGCCGATGGTCTCAAAGACGGCACCCACATACTTGGGAGCTTCCAGCTTGGGTACCAGCTTCTGCTTCTTAATGACGACAGTGTAGATGAAGCAGACGATGCCCGCTGCCAGGAAGGTCAGCTCGTAGGCCACGTTGGCGGAGTCCTCGTTCAGAGTTTCCAGCACCAGGTCGTCGGCAAAGGTGCCGGCGGCATCCAGCAAGCAGTAGGCGATGGGCAGGGCCAGGGCCAGCCAGGACTTGGCGTACTTGTAGTTAGAGGCCTCCTGACGGGCAGCGCGCAGCTCCTCGTCCTCGTTGGCTTCCACGAAGCCAAGACCGATAACACCCGCACAGGCCAGGGCGATGGCCAGATACTGGGGCAGCTCCATGGGATCGGCAGTGCCGGAGATAATGGCGATGATGGCTACCAGGGCACCGGAAGCATTGCAGATGGGGGAGGAAATGGAAAGCTCAATGTAACGCAGGCCCACATAGCCCAGGGTCATGGAGCCGATGTACAGCAGGGAGACGGGGAGATAGGTGAGGATCACATCCATGTTGATCTCAACGCCGTTGACAAAAATCTCAAACATGGCGTGGATGCCCATGACCAGGCCAACGGCCATGACCATTTTGAACTGGCTGTACTTGTCCTTGCCGTCCCGGCAGCCGATCTTGGAGAAGAAATCGGAACCGGACCAGCAGAGCAGTGTGATGATGGAGAAAATAAACCAACCCATAATTTTTACCTCTTTGTTTCTTTTGGATTTCTATAATGCAGAATGCAAAATGCAGAGTGATGGGGCAGTTCTGCATTCAGCATTCTGAATTTTCACTTACAGAGTCACCAGTCCCGCGTCTACCATTTTTTGCAGGGACATGAGAATGCCCAGCTTGGCGTGGTACCAGGTCAGGCCGCCCTGGAAATAGACGGCGTATGGGGGACGGATGGGGCCGTCGGCGGAAAGCTCGATGGAGCTGCCCTGGACGAAGGCACCGGCGGCCATGATGACCTTGTCATTGTAGCCGGGCATGTCGCTGGGCCAGGGAGTGGCGAAGCTGTCCACGGGGGCTGCGGCCTGGATGCCCTTGCAGAAGGCGATCATGCCCTCCTCGCTGCGCAGCTCCACGGCCTGGATGATGTCGTGACGGCTCTCCTCGGCGTTGGGTACACAGCGGAAGCCCAGGGGCTCATAGAGATTGGCGGCGAAGATCGCGCCCTTCTCCGCGCCTGCGGTGACGGTGGGGGCCAGGAAGAAGCCCTGATAGAGGGAGGTCATCAGGCCCAGGTTGGCACCGACCTCCTTGCCAAGACCGGGGGCGGACAGGCGGTAAGCGCAGCGATCCACGCACTCCTGGGTACCCGCAATATAGCCGCCGATGGGGGCCAGACCGCCGCCGGGGTTCTTGATGAGAGAGCCCACGGTCATATCCGCGCCTACGTCGGAGGGCTCGATGGTCTCCACAAACTCACCGTAGCAGTTGTCCACCATCACGATCAGGTCGGGCTTGATCTCTTTGCAGAAGGCGATCAGCTCGCCGATCTGCTTGACGGAGAAGGTGGGGCGGGTGGCGTAGCCCTTGGAGCGCTGGATGGTGACCATCTTGGTCTTGGGGTTAATGGCCTTGCGGATGCCCTCGTAGTCGAAGGTGCCGTCGGGCAGCAGGTCAACCTGATTATAGGTCACGCCGTACTCCGCCAGGGAGCAGGGGCTGGGGCGGATGCCGATGACCTCCTGCAGGGTGTCATAGGGCAGGCCTACGGGGGACAGCAGCTCGTCGCCGGGCAGCAGGTTGGCACTGAGGGCGATGGTCAGGGCGTGGGTGCCGCAGGTGATCTGGGGACGGACAAGGGCGGCTTCCGTGTGGAATACATCGGCGTAGACCCGCTCTAAGTTGTCACGGCCAAAGTCGTCGTAGCCGTAGCCGCTGGAGGCGGCGAAGCAGGCAGCGGAGACACGGTTTTTCTGCATGGCCCACAGAACCTTGGCCTGGTTGTGCTCGGCGACCTGGTCGATGGCCTTGAAGCGGTCTTCCAGCTTTTTGATGGCTTTCTCGCCATATTCGTAGACCGCGGGGGAAACGCCCATGGTCTGATACAGTTCCAGTAATTCTTCCATATTCAGTCCTCTTTTTTTACATTATTCAATAGCTCGTTTGCCAGATTATTCAGTACCTCGGGACGGGAAACGATCAGGCCCGTATCCGCTTCGCCCAGGATCAGGAGCGTGTCACCCGGCTTGATGCCGAACAGCTCCCGGGCCTCCTTGGGGATCACGATCTGTCCCCGGTCGCCCACCTTGGCGGTGCCGAATACCCGCTGGGCATTCTGCTTGCCCAGAATGTGTTTGCCTCCAGGCATATCATACCTTCTTTCATTGATGGAAAATCACATTTTTCATACTTTTCACACCAGCGGATTATACAAAATTCCGCCCCGCTTGTCAATAGCAGGGCGGATATTTTTGGTAAAACTGCAGATTTATTCGGGGGAGCAGACCTCCAGGACGGTGAGGACATCCTCTTTGACCTGAAAACGGATGTCGAAGCCCGCAAAGGTCAGGCCGTAGACCCGGTCGGGCTTACGCTGGTAGGAGGGCCGGGGGTCGTGGGAAAGGACACCGATGGCGGCTTCCCGCTTATCCTGGGGAAGAACGGCAAGCAGCTGGTCGGGGAAGTTTACCTGCAAAAGAAATTCGCCTGCGGTGTCTGTGAAGCCGCCGGTGGCTTCCGGGTGGCAGTCGCCGTAGGGGATGTAGGGCTTGATATCGAAGATGGGCGTGCCGTCCATCAGATCCGCACCGCCCACATGGAGGACGGTGCCGAATTCCTGGGTGTGCTCTACCCCCAGCAGGCGTACGCTGGATAGGCCCAGGTTGTTGGGACGGAAGGGGGAGCGGGTTGCGAAAACGCCCATGCGGGTGTTGCCACCCAGGCGGGGCGGGCGCACTGTGGGAGACCAGCCCTGGCGGACGGCTTCGGAAAACTGCCAGATGATCCACAGGTGGGAGAAATCTTCGATACCCCGGAGAGCGTCGGGATTGCGGAACTCCGGCTCAAAGACGATGGTGGAGCGCAGTTCTTCCACAAGGCCGCTCTGCCGGGGGATGCCGAATTTGGTGGCGAAATCACTGCGCATCCGGGCGATGACCTGAATGTTCACATCCATATCAGGCCCTCGCTTTTCGGAAACAGAAAGTGACTGCGAAGATAGCCGCCAGGATCAGGCTGATGGCCGCGCCTGCGGAACAGCCCAAATAATAGGAGACCGTCAGGCCGCCGATGCCCGCGAACAGGGCAAACAGCACGGAGAAGCCATGGTATTGCCGCAGGTTCCGGGCGATATTTCTCGCGGAGGCGGCAGGCAGCACAAGCAGGGAATTGAGGATCAGCAGGCCTACACTGGAAATGCTGAGGGTCACTACCACGGCGATGGCGGCGGTGAACAGGGTTTGGGACAGGCCCACGGGAATGCCCCGGGAGGAGGCCAGCTGGGGATGGATGGCGGTCAGGCTCAGGCGGTTGGAGAACAGTATCCAGAAAATCACCACGGCCACCAGCGTCAGGGCCAGCATACCGATCTCAGCGGGGGTGACGGAGAGAATGTCACCGATCAGGTACTTATTATATTTTGTAAAGCTGCCGCCGCCCAGGGTAGCAACAAAGATACCAAGGGCGACTGCGCTGCTGGAAAAGACACCGATGATGGTGTCTGCCGCCTGGTTTGACTTACTGCGGACATAGGAGAACAGCAGGGCGAATGCCACGCTGAACAACACCGCTGCCCAGGTGGGGGCCGCCAGGCCGAAAATGGAGCCGATGGCGATGCCGGTAAAGGCGGAGTGGCCCAGGGCATCGGAGAAGAAGCTCATGCGTCCTGTGACGATCATGGTGGACATGAGACCGAAGAGGGGGGCCATGAGGAGCAGTGCCAGCAGGGCGTTCTTCATAAAGTCCCAGTGGAGCATTTCAATGGGGAGAGCGTTGCAGATCATGTACCAAATACTCATGCCCGGCCTCCTTTCATGTGGAACGCGCGGCTGAATTCCTCGGAATTCAGCACGGTTTCGGGGCTGCCCTTAATGAGAACCGCGTGGTCGATCAGCACCACTTGGTCGGCATACCGGGGCAGCATGGAAAAGTCGTGGGTGGTCATCAGGATGGACAGATCGTAGGTCTTGCGGATCTCGTCCAGCATGTCCATCAGGGTCTCCATGCCCTCCACATCCACGCCGGAGAGGGGTTCGTCCAGGATCAGGATGTTGGGCATGGGCTCCAGGGCCAGGGCAAGCAGGACACGCTGCAGCTCGCCGCCGGAGAGGGTGCCCACCCGCTTGTCGATCAGGTCGGTGCCGTGGACACGCTCCAGGCATTCCAGAACTGTTTCCCGCATGGACTTGGACAGGCCAAGGAAGGCGGGCCGCTTGCTCATACAGCAGGCAAACAGGTCGGCTACGGATACCGGGTCGCTGGGGTCAAAATTGGGGCTTTGGGGGACGTAGCCAATCCGGGGCTTCTTGCTCCGCTGGCCCGGCTCGGAAAAGGCGATGATGCCCTCGTATTCCCGTTCGCCCAGAACGGTTTTCAGAAAGGTGGACTTGCCTGCGCCGTTGGGGCCGATGAGGGCCACCATCTCGCCGCAGTGGACGTGGAGATTTACGTCCTTTAAAATGGAATCGCTGCCGATCCTGACGGATACGTTTTCCACCCGCAGGCAGCAGGAATGGCCGCAGGAGCCCCCGTGGGGTGCAAATCTCATTGGAGTGCCTCCTTTATGGTGTCGATGTTGTGGTACATGGCGGTAAAATAGCTGTCGCCGGACATGGCCATGTCCAGAGAATGGCAGGTTGCCCCGGTTTCCCGGGAAATGATGTCGGCGGCGGAGGTGCTGCCGTTGGTTTCGGTGAAGATGGCGGGGAGGGAATGGTGCTCCACTTCCTCGATTAAGTGGATCAGCTCCTTGGCGGAGGCTTCACTGCCGGATTCCTCCTCTACAGCTTCCAGAATGGTCAGATCGAAGGCTTCCGCAAAGTAGGCAAAGCCGTCGTGGAAGGTGATGAGCTCCCGGCAGCTTAGGCCGTTCAGGGTCTCCTCGCCGTAAATTTTCAGTTCATCCAGGCGGGCAAGGAGGGTGTCCAGATTGGCGGCGAAGGTGTCCGCATATTCAGGATATTTGGCGCAGAGACCGGCGTGGATGTTCCGGGCCATGATTTTGGCGTTTTCGGGGGAGAGCCAGATGTGGGGATCCTGGTCGTGGTGGTGGCCCTCGTGTTCGTGATCGTGTTCTTCTTCGTGATCGTGGTCATGTTCTTCTTCGGGGCAGAGCAGCTCGATGCCCTGGGAGGCGTCGATGGCTTCTTTGCCCAGGAGCATGTCGTCCAGAAATTCTTCCAGCCCCGCGCCGCTGAGGACGATCAGCTCGGCGGCTTCGGCGGACTTGACCTGCCGGACATTCAGGGAGTAGTCATGGAGGCAGGAGACCTCCTCGGTCACCAGACGGGTGACGGTGATGCCTGTCCCCTCACACAGAAGGGAGGTGAATTCGTACACGGGCAGGGTGGTGGCAGCCACCTGCGCCGGTTCCTGGGCGGCGCAGCCGGATAGAAGCAACAGCAAAAGAATGGATATGAGTATTTTTTTCATGGATACCGTCCTGTAAAAAAGGTTTTCTACCTTTTAGCATACCATATCTGTCAAGAGAATGCAAATAAAAAGGAGCCTGCAAAATGCAGACTCCTTATTTATGTAAGAAATTAGTGGTTCTCCATCCAATCCTTGACCTTGGTCTTAGCCAGACGCTGAATGTCCTCGGTGGGATACTTGGAAGCCTCGCCGCCGCCGACGTGCAGGAAGTACAGGCCCTCGGGGGTCTGGTACAGGTCCTCTTCGTAACCAGCGGGATCGCCCAGCTCGCCGAAGGAATAGGCCTTGATCAGGGTAGCGGTCTCGGTGTCGTACTCCTTCTTGCAGATGATCTTCTTCATGGAATGAACCTCCTTTCGTTTGATAACATTTTTTTGCATGAGTGCAATTATACACATTTTTGTCTGGAAATCAAGTCCTAAACAAGAAAAATGAAAACATTTCGGAAAAGATTGGACGAAGAATCAATATTATATTGGGAATGAGCCGTTTTTCTATGTGCAAAATCAACAAAGAAAATTGGCCTGTGAGGGTAAAATTGGCCTTGCACTGCGAAACGATCCATGGTATCATAGTCTGAAAAGGAGTGGTAAAAATGCGGGATTTTCCAATTTTTACAACGGAATATGGGGTGTCCAGCCTGGTTTTAAAGGAGATTCCCTACAAAAAAGAGGCCTATATCCGTATCCGGGACGTTCAGGAAGGTTTTTTTCGGGAACATTTGAAAGAATGTGTTGGTTTCTGCAGAATGGCGGGGGCGGAGACAATTTATGCCACCGGAAACGGGGAATTGGAGCAATATCCCCTCTATACTGCTGTGGTGGAAATGCGGGGCGATGCCTGGGTGGACCGGGAGAAGCTGTGCAGTTTGTTCCCGGTGACGGAGCAGACCGTAGGCCGCTGGCGGGAAATTTACAATGAGCGGATGGCCCGGGTGGATAACGCCGGGACGCTGGAAAGCCGGGACGAGAAAACCATTCTGGAATCGGGCGGGGCTTACTTCGTTCATGAAAACGGAAAGCTGCTGGGCATCGGCTGGGTGGAAGATACAAAGCTTCTGGCGGTGGCCGCTGCGGAGAAGGGTGCAGGGGAGCGGGTGATGCACTCGCTGATGTCCCTGGTGGAAGGGGAGACCATGATATTGGAGGTGGCTTCCACAAATGAGAGGGCTATTCGGCTGTATGAAAGTCTGGGGTTTCTCAAGAGCCGGGAAATTTCCCGGTGGTATCGTGTTTTATAAATAAGGAGAAGCGATATGGCGTTACCGTTTGTTATGATGATGGCATTGGCTGTGTTTGCCGTTCAGCTGGTGCTGTGCTTTAAGGCCCGGGGGCTTTGGGCGAAGCTGCTTCCGCTGCTGGCTGTGGCTGCTGCGGACCTTCTTTGCTGGGTGGTTTACTTTGGCGGATTTTGGGCGGATGTCTATGGCGCGGCATTTGCGGCGTTTATTTATGGCGTTGTGTTGGCGATGATTCTTGCACTGGATGGGCTGGCCTGGGGAATCTGGGGTGTCGTAAAACTTGTACAAAAAAGAAGAAAATAATTTGTGATGTAAAGAAATAATACTTGACATCCGGCGGGTGCTATGCTATAATGCCCAAGGTCAAGGAAAATGCCTTGATAGGGGAGGACACCGATGGACGCATTGGAACTGGCACTGCTGTTTGATTATTACGGCGGTATGCTGACGGACAAGCAGCGCGACTGCTTCGATATGCGTTACAATCAGGATCTGTCCTTGGGAGAAATCGGCGAGATCATGGGCGTCAGCCGCCAGGCGGTGAACGACAACCTGACCCGCACCGAGGCCCTCCTGCGTCGGATGGAAGAGAATATCGGATGTGTCAAACGGGATATGCTTACCCGCAGGGCTGTGCAGGAAATTCTGGACGCTGCGACCGTACTTGACGCCTCTTCCGATCCGGCTGTTTTCGCCACTGCGCAGCGCATCAGGGCTGCGGCACATTTACTTGAGGAGTAACCAATGGCATTTGAAGGCTTAACCGAAAAAATCAACAGCACCTTCAAAAAGCTTCGCGGCAAGGGCCGCCTGAAAGAGAGCGACGTGAAGGAGGCGATGCGGGAGATCCGCATGGCACTGCTGGAAGCGGACGTCAGCTACAAGGTCTGCAAGGACTTCACCAAGTCCGTCACCGAACGCTGCGTCGGCACCGACGTTCTGGAATCGCTCACCCCTGCCCAGATGATCGTAAAGATCGTCAACGAAGAGCTGGTAAAGCTCATGGGCAGCGATACCAAGCACATTACCATCAATCCCAACGGTCCCACCGTTGTGATGCTCGTAGGCCTGCAGGGCGCAGGTAAGACCACCAATGGCTCCAAGCTGGCGGGTCTTATGAAGCGTCAGGGCAGAAACCCGTTGCTGGTGGCCTGCGATATTTACCGTCCCGCCGCCATCACCCAGCTGAAGGTTTGCGGCGAGAAGCTGGGCATCCCTGTCTTTGACCGGGGCACCCAGAACCCTGTGGAGACTGCCAAAGAGGCTGTTCTCTACGCCCGCCAGCACGGCCACGACATGGTGTTCCTGGACACCGCAGGCCGCCTGCATGTGGACGAGGCTCTGATGAACGAGCTGAAGGAGATCAAGGCGACCGTAAAGCCCAACGAAATCATGCTGGTTGTGGATGCCATGACCGGTCAGGACGCAGTGAACGCGGCCCAGAGCTTCAACGAGTGGCTGGACATCGACTCCGTGATGCTCTCCAAGCTGGACGGCGATGCCAGAGGCGGCGCGGCCCTGTCTGTCCGGGCCATCACCGGAAAGCCTATCAAGTTCGCCGGTATCGGCGAAAAGCTGGAGGATATCGAGCCCTTCCATCCCGACCGGATGGCAAGCCGCATCCTGGGTATGGGCGATGTGCTGACCCTCATTGAGAAGGCTGAAAAGGCATTTGATGCCAAGAAGGCCGCTGAGATGGAGGAGAAGCTGAAATCCAGCAAGTTCACCCTCCAGGATTTCTACGACCAGATGGTGCAGATGAAGTCCATGGGTTCCATGGAGGACATTCTGGCCCAGATGCCCGGCGGTGCCAACCTGAAGGGCGTGAAGCTGGACGAGAAGGCCATGGCCCACACCGAGGCCATTATCCTGTCCATGACACCCAAGGAGCGGGAAAAGCCCGAGATCATTGGTGCCAGCCGTAAGAAACGCATCGCCGCAGGCGCGGGTGTTCGGGTGGAGGATGTCAACAAGCTCTTAAAATCCTTCGAGCAGATGCGCAAGCTGATGAAGCAGTTCTCCGGCCCTGGCATGAACAAGAAGATGAAGCGCATGGGCCGCATGGGCGGCTTCGGAGGCTTCAAGGGCTTCTGATGGGGCGTCGGGGAAGCCGCCCCCTACAAAGGTTCGCTGAAAGCAAATTGCTTTGCGATATAGATTTACAAATTTAGAGATAATTTATGGAGGTGATACTCTCATGGTTAAGATCAGACTGAGAAGAATGGGTGCTAAGAAGGCTCCTTACTACCGTATTGTTGTTGCTGATTCCCGTTCTCCCCGTGATGGCCGCTGCATCGAGGAGATCGGCACTTACAATCCCCTGACCCAGCCCGCCACCATCACTGTTGATGCTGAGAAGGCTCAGAACTGGATCAAGAACGGCGCACAGCCCACCGACACCGTCCGTGGCCTGCTGAAGAACGCTGGTGTTCTGTAAGATCCCCAAAGGAGAACCACAATGAAGGAACTTTTGCTGTATATGGCAAAGAACCTGGTGGATGATCCTGAGGCAGTCACCGTTACCGAAATCGATGACGAGGACGGCAAGGTGCTGGAGCTCCATGTGGCCGAGGGCGACATGGGCAAGGTGATCGGCCGCCAGGGACGGATCGCCAAGGAGATCCGTACCATTATTAAGACTGTTGCCCAGCGCACTGGCGAAAAGGTCACGGTCGAAATCGTGGATTAACGATTATGCGTGGCTTTGCCACGCATTTTTCGTTGTTATACTGTAGGAGGAAAACTATGAAACTCCAATTTGTTGAAGCCGGTGAGATCGTCACCACCCATGGCGTTCGGGGCGAGGTCAAGGTGCTGACCTGGCTGGATTCTCCCGAGGTGCTGTGTGAATTTGACCGCTGCCGTATTGACGGAAAAGAATATACCATGGAATCTGTTCGCGTTCAGAAGACCTGCAATCTGGTGAAGCTGGAGGGAATTGATACCATGGAGGCTGCCCAGGCCATGCGGGGCAAGACCATGGAGCTTTACCGGGAGGACATCGACGATGAGGTGATCTTCGCCGCCGAGCTGATCGGCGTGGAGGTCTATGCCGGGGACAAGTGCATCGGTAAGATCAAGGAAGTGCTGGACTATCCCGGCAACTCTGTGTATGTGGTCAAGGGTGAGCATGAGTACATGATCCCCGCCGTGAAGGCCTTTATTTTGGACACTGACATGGAAAATAACCGGATGCAGGTGAAGCTGATCGAAGGGATGCGCAGCGATGAGGATTGATATTCTGACCCTCTTCCCGGAGACCCTGGGGGATGTGCTGTCGGAGAGCATCCTGGGCCGGGCCCAGGAGCGGGGCTTCATCTGCATCAACACCCACCAGATCCGGGACTACACTGCCAACAAGCAGAATCAGGTGGACGACTATCCCTACGGCGGCGGCCGGGGCGCGGTAATGACCGCCGATCCGCTGTACCGCTGCTGGGAGGCGGTCTGCGATGAGGCAGGCGGCCCTGTCCACACCATTTACATGTCCCCCTGCGGACACACCTTCAAACAGGCCGATGCCATCCGGCTGAGCCAGATGGAAAATATCGTCATCGTCTGCGGCCATTATGAGGGTATCGACCAGCGGTTCATCGACGAGTGCGTGGACGAGGAAATTTCCCTGGGAGATTTCGTCCTCACCGGCGGTGAAATCGCCGCCATGGCGGTGACGGATGCCGTCTGCCGCATGGTTCCCGGCGTTCTGGCAGACCCGGAATGCTTCGAGGACGAGAGCCACTTCAACGGTCTGCTGGAATATCCCCAGTATACCCGCCCCGCCATCTGGCACGGACGGGAAATTCCCGCCATTCTCACCTCCGGCAACCACGAAAAGGTGCGCCAGTGGCGCAGAAAGCAGGCCCTCCGCCGTACCCGGGAACGCAGACCGGATATGTACGCAAAGCTGGACCTCAGCTCCAAGCAGGATAAGAAGCTGCTGAAGGAAATGGAAGCGGAGGATGCAGCGGAATAACATATTACACCCATCGGAAGCGGTGGGTGTTGCTTTTTTGGGGGAAAGGCAGTAAAATAATTCCAAGGAGGGAATAGCATGGACAAAGTTGAGACACTGAAGCAATGGATTTCTGAAAGCAATCGCATCGTCTTTTTTGGCGGCGCGGGCGTATCTACAGAGAGCGGCATTCCGGATTTTCGCAGCGTAGACGGGCTGTACAATCAGAAGTTTGATTACCCGCCGGAGACCATTATCAGCCACAGCTTTTATGAGCGCAGGCCCGAGTATTTCTTCCGGTTTTACCGGGAGAAGATGCTGCCCCTGGGGTTTGCGCCCAACATCACCCATAAGGTGCTGGCAAGGTGGGAGCAGGAGGGGAAGCTCTCTGCTGTGGTGACCCAGAACATCGACGGCCTGCACCAGAAAGCGGGAAGCAAACGGGTCTATGAGCTTCACGGCTCTGTCCTGCGGAACTACTGTACCCGCTGCGGAAAATTCCACAGCGCGGAATTTGTAAAGGAATCCGTTGGGGTGCCCCGGTGCGATTGCGGCGGCATCGTGAAGCCGGATGTGGTGCTTTATGAGGAGGGGCTGGATCAGGACACCATTGAGAAAAGCGTCCGGGCCATCCATAACGCCGATCTGCTGATCGTGGCAGGCACCAGCCTGACGGTGTATCCTGCTGCGGGACTGATCAACTACTACCGAGGGAACCGGCTTGTTCTGATTAACCGGGACGCGACACCTTATGATGGACAGGCAGATCTGGTGCTCCATGAGAGTTTGGGGATGGTGTTTTCGCAGCTGTAAGAAAAGGCCGTTTTATGAGGAGGTAATTTGTATGAGAAAATACATAGCATTCGTTTTTGCATTGGTCTGTGTGTTGGGTTCGGCCGGTTGTGGCGACCAAGAGCCGCTGGAGCAAGGTGACAACAAGATGCAATATTTTTTTACTGCAAAGGTTCTTGAAATTGGTGAGGAATATCTGATGCTAGAGGTTTTTGACATTGGCAACACCAACTTATTAGACGGAGCAATAGTAGAGGTGTCCACAGAAGTTACGGCTGCTGCGGGTTGTCCTGAGTTTGTAGTTGACGAATGCGCGCGGGTACTTATGGCGCGGAATACGGAAAATGCCGCTGCTGAACGGTTAGAAGCACTTTCCATTTACAAGACAGACGAGACCGGAAAGCCTATTGCAGATTAAATCCACAGAACTAAGCATTCGCCATCGCACCCATTGTGGTTGCCCGGTGGTCTCCCGCGCCACAAGTTTATGACAATCAAAAAGGGGAAAACCGGATGGTTTTCCCCTTAGATTATATCTTTTTGGCTTTCCAATCGGAGTACATGCGGAAGCTGGTGGAGCCCAGGAGGATGCCTACTGCAAGGATGCCGGCGATGGCGGCGGTGTGCATGCCCTGGGAGGCGAAGAGCTCCATTTCGCCCCGGATGGCGTAGTTCATGGTGTAGTAGGCACCCGCGCCGGGGATCATGGGGAAGATGGCCACCACCAGGTAGGAGATGGCGGGGTATTTGCGGATGCGTGCCATGGTCTCCGAATAGACCGAGGCAAACAGGGCTGACCAGAAGTAGGCCAGAATATCGCTGTAGCCCAGCCGCAGCACCACCAGGTACACCGCCCAGGACAGCATTCCGCCCAGCGCGCAGAGCATTCCGCCGGGGCCGTGGATGTTGAACAGGATGGCAAAGCCCACACAGCCCACAAAGGAGAACAGGCAGTGGGCGGGGATGGAATAGTCGATGGCCGGGGCGGATACGGGGGTGCCCCAAAGACCACTGGCGAGCCTCCAGACCACGGCGGTGCCCAGGGCGATGGCGATTGCCGTCAGGATCACCTGGACGATGCGGTTGATGCCGGAATTGGTGTCGCCGTAGATGATGTCCCGCATGGCGTTGGTGAACAGCAGGCCTGGCACCAGGATCATCAGCGCACCGATGGTGACGGCATCGGGATTGGGGGCGATGCCCATTGCGCCAAAGGCGTAGGCCACCAGTGCCATCACAAAGGAGGTGGCGATGGTACGGAAGAAGGGGTTGGCGTTGTGGCCCTCCAAAATTTTGCTGATAAAGCCCACCAGAATGCCGCAGATGCCCGCGCAGAGGCCGTCCACCCAGTTTCCGCCGAACAGAAGGCCGAAGCCTCCCGCGCCGATAAAATCGCCCAGGTATTCGATATGGGTGGGGTAGTTTTCCAGCTGACCCCTGACAATGTCCAGCCATGTGATACCGACCTTGGGTTCCGGCCTGCGGTTGCAGAAGGCACGGCTGAGGCCGCTGAATTTCTCTACGGCATCCATATTGTTGCCGTGCGTTCCGATGCGGCGCATCCGGGTGATGGGGGTTCCGTCCTCCGTCAGGATGCTGACGATCAGATAGTTGGGGATGGCAAAGACCTCGGACTGTACGCCGTAGCTGGCGAGCACCCGGCTGATGCTTTCCTCCACGCGGAAGGTCTCCGCACCGCTCATGGCAAGCTCATAGCCAAGATCCGTGGCCATGTCCAGTAGTGTATTGTAATCCATAAGGATACCTCGAAAATCAGGATGGAAACAGTATATCACATTATGCGGAAAAAACAAGAAAAAATGCAGAATGCAAATCACATTCTGCATTTATGCTTACTTCCTGACAAACAGTACGCCCAGGGTGCCGGGGCCGCAGTGGCAGGAAACAGTGCAGCCGGCGTTGGTCTCATAGGTGTTCTCAAAGCTGCCGCAGGCGTGGACAGCGTTCATGACGACCTCATAGCATTCGTCGCTTACGGTGGTCTTGGTCACGAACAGGGTGCCCCTGTCCACATCCTCCCGGTTCTCCAGCCGATCCTTGACGTAGTTTGCCAGGCACTTGGCATAGCTGCCCCGGTACTTTTTGACCACCACCATTTTGCCGTCCTTCACCTCAATGCAGGGCTTCAGGTTCAGCAGATTTGCGCCCAGAGCCGCAACGGAGGAGCAGCGGCCGCCCTTGACCAGATAATCCAGCTTGTCCACAACGAAGCTGGATTCCACCTTTGCGGTGAAGGCACGCAATTCTTCTGCCAGAGCGTCCAGGCTTTCGGCGGTCTTTGCCAGCTGGCAGGCCTTCAGCACCACCAGTCCCTGACCGGTGGACAGGTTTTGGGAATCAATGACCCGGACATTCTCGAATTCCTCCGCAGCCAGGCTGGCATTCTGATAGCTGGAAGAAAAGCCGGAGCCGATGCTGATGTGGAGGATGCCGTCGTAGTCGCTGGCGTATTTTGCGAATGCTTCCTGATAAATGCCCACACTCCGGGCAGCGGTGGTACACAGGGCACCGCCTGCGTCCACATGGGCGAAGATATCGGCGGGGGTGATGGTAACGCCGTCCAGGAATTCCTCGCCGTTCTTCATAACGATCAGGGGCGTGATGGCAATATCGTGCTCACGAATGAGTTCCTCCGACAGGTCGCAGGTGCTGTCGGAAATGATCTTGATTTTCATAAAGATCCTCCTATGTCAGTTGGTTTGGGCGATGGGATCGGTGTCCATCATAAAGCAGCAGGGTTCCATATCCTTCTTGCGCAGGTAATTGGCACCCCAGTCCCGCATAGCCACCAGAATGGGCATGAGACTGCGGCCGGTGTCGGTCAGGGAATATTCCACCTTGGGCGGGATTACGGGATAGACCTCCCGGTGGATCAGGTTGTGTGCTTCCAGTTCCCGCAGCTGCTGGGTCAGCATCTTGGGGGTGGCAGACTTGATGGCCTTCCGAAGCTCGGAAAAGCGCAGCTTATCCTCCGATAGGTGCCACAGGATCAGGGCCTTGTATTTCCCGCCAATCATTTCCAGCGTTGCTTCCACAGGGCAGATTTCTCTCTTATCCATGGTGTCCTCCTATAGTATCCAAAAGGATAGTATGGCACTAAATAGTGCATACTTGCGTTTTTGGCATCATGTGATAGAATAGTAGCACAGAGAACAGGGGAGTTTGTTAAAGAATTGTTAATGTTGTGGCTCGCGGCGTGTACAAATCTCCTGCTGATTTTCTGGGCGAGAATCGACAAAAGGGGGGTATTCCCATGAAATTGAAATTCAATGTGACCGGCATGACCTGTGCGGCCTGCTCTGCACGGGTGGAGAAGGTCACGGGTGCTGTGCCCGGGGTGAAGAAGGCGGAGGTAAATCTGCTGGCGGGCACCATGCAGGTGGAGGCGGAGAACGCCGATGTGGCCGCTGCCATCATTACCGCCGTTCAGAACGCGGGCTACAATGCCTTTGTTCCCGGCGAAAAGAAAGAAAAGAAAGAAGAAAAGGCTCCCGTGGAGGATGCGCTGAAAGAAATGAAGAAGCGTATCATCGGGTCGGCTGTTTGCCTTGCGGTGCTGATGTACTTTACCATGGGACATATGGTAGGTCTGCCTGCGCCCCACTGGTATCATGGGGTGGAAAATGCCCTGGTGGGGGCACTGCTGCAATTCTTCCTGACGCTGCCTGTGGTGTATCTGAACCGGGTGTATTACAGCCGGGGCCTGAAGGCTCTGTGGCACCGCAGTCCCAATATGGATTCGCTGATTGCCGTGGGCTCTCTGGCGGCTCTGCTCTACGGTGTGGCGGCTCTGTTCCGCATGGCCTGGGGTATGGGACACGGGGACTGGGAGCTGGTGAAGCAGTACAGTGAAAATCTCTACTTTGAGTCCGCAGCCATGATTTTGACCCTGATCACTCTGGGCAAATTCCTGGAGACCCGGGCCAAAGGCAGAACCGGCGACGCCATCCGGGCTCTAATGGACTTAAGCCCCAAGACGGCAACTGTCAAGCGGGGAGAGAACCTGGAAGAAATTCCTGTGGAGGATGTCCGGGTGGGCGATATCGTGGTGGTTCGCTCCGGCGGCAGCATTCCCGTGGACGGAACGGTTATGGAAGGCCGTGCCTCTGTGGATCAGAGTGCGCTGACCGGCGAGAGCGTTCCTGTTGAGAAGGTTCCCGGGGATACGGTGGCGGCAGCTACCATCAACACGGAGGGCTATCTGGAATTCCGGGCCGACAAGGTGGGCGAGGATACCACCCTGGCCCAGGTCATCCGCATGGTGGAGGAGGCCGGCGGCTCCAAGGCCCCCATTGCCCGGCTGGCGGACAAGATCGCGGGCGTGTTCGTGCCTGTGGTCATGACCATCGCTGCGATCACGTTCGCTGTCTGGATGATCGCGGGGTATGGGCTGGAATTCAGCCTGAACTGCGCCATTTCCGTGCTGGTTATTTCCTGTCCCTGCGCCCTGGGTCTGGCTACTCCCGTTGCCATCATGGTGGGGACAGGACGGGGGGCACAGCTGGGCGTGCTGTTTAAGAACGCCGAGTCTTTGGAAAACCTCCACCACATCGATACCGTGGTGCTGGATAAGACCGGAACCCTCACCACCGGCAAGCCGGAGGTCACCGATATCCTGCCCGGCGAAGCCAGCCTTTCCGAGCTGATGCGTACTGCAGCAAGTCTCGAAAGTAAGTCCGAGCATCCCTTTGCCAGGGCAATCCTGAAAAAGATGGGGAAAAACGCCTATCCCGCTGCCGTGGATTTTGAGACCCTCCCCGGCAGGGGTGTGGCGGGTACCGTCAACGGTGTGCGCTGCTACGGCGGCAACGGGCGGCTGATGGAGGAGCTGGGGGTGACCGTTCCTGATCTGTCCGCACTGTCCCGGGAGGGCAAGACCCCTCTGCATTTTGCGGACGAAAAAGGCCGGTATCTTGGCACCATTGCCGCGGCGGATGTGCTGAAAGCCGATTCCGAAGCGGCGATCCGGGCTATGCAGAAATTAAAGCTTGACGTAGTGATGCTGACAGGCGATAATGAAGTTACGGCGAAGGCCATTGCCGCCAAGGCGGGGATCACCCATGTGATTTCCGATGTGCTGCCCACTGATAAGGCCAGTGCCGTGGAGAAGCTGCGCAGCGAGGGCCACCGGGTGCTGATGGTGGGCGATGGCATCAACGACGCGCCTGCCCTGGTCAACGCTGATGTGGGCATGGCTATTGGTGCGGGTACGGATATTGCCATGGAGTCTGCCGATGTGGTGCTGATGAACAGCTCCCTGGCAGCTGTCAGCTCTGCCATCGAGCTGAGCAAGGCAACGATCCGTAATATCCGTCAGAACCTGTTCTGGGCCTTCTTCTATAACACGCTGGGCATTCCTGTTGCGGCGGGGGTGCTGTTCCTGCCCTTCGGTTTGCAGCTGAGCCCCATGCTGGGTGCTGCGGCCATGAGTATGAGCAGCGTGTTCGTGGTCACCAACGCCCTGCGGCTGCGGTTCTTTAAGCCGAAAACTGCCCCGGTCACTTCCGGGACGGAGGAAATCATTACCGAAGAAATCATTCTTGAGGAGGAAACTACTATGGAAACTGTTGTTATCAAGGTCAATGGCATGATGTGCAATCACTGCAAGGCACGGGTGGAGAAGGTCTGTAAGGCTGTTCCCGGCACCCAGGACGCCGTCGTGGATCTGGCTGCTAAGACTGTCACCGTTACCGGCAACGCCGATGTGGCGGCACTGAAGCAGGCCATCACCGACGCGGATTACGAAGTGGTGGAGTAACTCCCATGCGCAGCGAATTCTGGTTTGATTCCTGCGGACAGGGAAAGATCCATTGCTGGAAATGGGCCCCGGAGGGGGAGCCGAAGGCAGTTGTGCAGGTAGTTCACGGCATTGCGGACTTCGCGGAGCGGTATGACGGCTTTGCCAATTACCTGACGGAGCGGGGCTTCCTGGTGGTGGCGGAGGATCACATGGGCCATGGACAGTCCATCGACGGCGGCAGCATCCAGGGCCATTTCCACGGCGGCTGGTTCAACGGCGTGGCGGATACCTACCGGCTGCTGACGGATACGAAGAAGGAATATCCTGATCTTCCCTACATCCTATTCGGGCACTCCATGGGCTCCTTCATGGCCCGGACCATCCTGTGCAAGTACCCTGACAGCGGCATCACTGCTGCCGTCATCTGCGGCACTGCCTGGCAGCCCACTTTCGCTATGCCCGCGCTGGTGAAGTTTACCCAGGCTGTTGCCCAAAGGGTGGGGGAGACCAACACCAGTGAAAGGCTCCAGAACATGATTTTTGGTACCTACAATGCAAAAGTGGAGCATCCCCGGACGGCCTACGACTGGACTTCCCGGGATCCCAAAAGCGTTGACTTCTACGTTGCCCATCCCCTCTGCGGCTTTACGGCTACTACCGGACTGCTGCGGGACATGATGGTGGGCATCCACTACATCCAGCAGCCGAAGAACCTTGCCAATATGCGTAAGGATCTTCCTGTATTTTTTATCGCCGGCGGGGATGATCCTGTGGGCAATTACGGCAGGGGTGTCCGCCAGGCGGCGGAGGAATTCCGCAGGGCGGGTATGACGGATGTGTCCGTAAAAATTTATCCCCTGTGCCGCCATGAGATCCTCAATGAGATCAATAAAACGGAGATCTACGGGGATGTGGCGGAATGGATCGAAAATAAGCTATAACTGTCCGATTTATTGGACTTAACGCTTGCTATACTGTAGTCACAAACAAAAGGGCTTGCCCGGAAAGGTTGATGACTATGTATACCATGCGTTATGTTCGGGGACACATTCAGGTTTATGATTGGAAAGGGAACTTCCTGTTCTCTGCGGACAGCGAGCGGGAGGCCAGAGAGGAATTGAGAGATTATGCGGAATCTGCGGCTTGATATCTGCTACGACGGCACCCGGTACCGGGGCTGGCAGCGGCTGCCCGGGAAGGACGATACCATCCAGGGGAAAATCGAAACGGCCCTCTCCCGGATTTTGGGGGAACCCATCGAGATCAGCGGCAGCGGCCGTACCGACGCGGGGGTTCATGCCCGGGGGCAGGTGGCGAGTTTCCATTGCGAAAGCACCATGCCTGCCGCCGAAATTCTGGAGCAGCTGCGCAGGTATCTGCCGGAGGATATCGGCATATACTCCTGCAGGGACGTGTCTCCCCGGTTCCATGCCCGGCTGAACGCCCGGGAAAAGACCTACCGCTACCGCATCTGGAGCAGCGAGCAGCCCTGTGTTTTTGTGCGGCGGTTCGTAACGGTGCTGCCGGAGGAACTGGATATCCATGCCATGGAGCGGGCAGCGGCCCATTTTGTGGGACAGCACGATTTCTCCGCCTTCTGCGGCAATGCCAAAATGAAAAAATCCACAGTCCGCTACATTCGCTCTTTGGAAATTGCGCGGGTGGGGGAGGAAATTCAGATCACCGTCACGGGAAACGGATTCCTCCACAACATGGTGCGCATTATCGTGGGGACACTGATCGAAGTGGGCAGGGGAGAACGGAGCGGGGACAGCATCCCGGCCCTCTTCGGCGGAAAGCGAGCGGAAGCGGGCTTTCTGGCTCCGGCCCAGGGGCTGTGCCTTATGGAGGTATACTATTGAACATTCAGATCTTCGGCAAAAGCAAATGTTTTGATACCAAGAAGGCCGAGCGGTATTTCAAGGAGCGGCGGATCAAATTCCAGTCCATTGATCTAAAAAAGTACGGCATGTCCGGCAAGGAATTTGACAGCGTCCTCCGGGCGGTGGGCGGCATCGACAACCTTATCGACTGGGAGGGCAAAGCTCCCGATATTACCCTGATGAAGTACATGGACGACAAGCGGGCCAAGGAGGACAAGGTTTTTGACGACCCTACCCTGATGAAGACCCCCGTCGTCCGAAACGGCAAGCAGGCCACTGTGGGCTACTGTCCCGAGATTTGGGCAAGCTGGGAATAAAAGATTCAGTTAACAAAAGCAGTTCCTTTAAAAAAGGGGCTGCTTTTTTGTATTTTATGTAAGATTTATCTTGCACTCTGCATAAAAAAGTGGTATTCTAGGAGGACAACATGACCAAATTCCTGACCCGAGTTCACAGCCTCCTCTGGGGCGCGCCCGCACTGGTGCTGATCCTGGGGGTGGGCATCTTCCTGACGGTGCGGACAGGCTTCGCACAGGTGACCCTGTTTCCCAGGGCACTGCGGGATTTCCTGCGGAAGCTCCGGGGAAAAGACGGCGGGGGAGAGGGCGTATCGCCCTTTCAGGCCCTGTGTACCGCCCTGGCGGCGACGGTGGGCACCGGGAATCTGGTGGGCGTGGCCGGGGCCATCTGTCTCGGTGGGCCGGGGGCAATCTTCTGGATGTGGATCTGCGGTCTGCTGGGGATGGTGACCAAATTTGCCGAAGTGACTCTGGCGGTGCGCTACCGCACCCGGGTGAAGGGCGAATACCTCGGCGGCCCCATGTACATGATCTCTCGGGGCATGGGAGAAAAATGGCGGTGGCTGGCGAGCCTTTACAGCTTTTTCGGAGTGGCCGCGGCCTTTGGTGTGGGGAACGCCACCCAGGTCAACGCGGTGATCACCGGCATCAATGCTGTGCTTTCCCGGGAAGCATCCCTATCCCGGAATCTTCTGCTGGGGCTGATCCTGGCGGTGCTGATCGGGGCCGTGCTGTTGGGTGGGGCCAAGCGGATCGGCAGGGCGGCGGAATTTCTGGTGCCCTTTGTATCCGGGGCCTATATCCTGCTGTGTATGGCGGTGTTGGCTGCCCGGCATGAGGCGGTTCCCGGGGCCTTCGGTGCCATTTTTCGGGGTGCCTTTTCTCCCCGGGCCGTCACCGGCGGGATGCTGGGTTCCGCCTTTCAGGCATTGAAGGTGGGCTGCTCACGGGGCGTGTTTACCAATGAAGCAGGCATGGGCACCGCATCCATCGCCCATGCGTCTGCCAATACATCCCACCCGGCGGAGCAGGGGCTGATGGGCATTATGGAGGTGTTCCTGGACACCATCCTCATCTGCACCCTGACAGCTCTTGTGATCCTTGTGAGCGGCATCCCTATTCCCTATGGGGAGGATCTGGGAGGCAAGCTGACCATGGATGCCTTTACAGCCGTCTGCGGCGGCTGGGTTTCCCTGTTTCTGGCGGCGGCCCTGTGCTGCTTTGCCTTTGCCACGGTGCTGGGCTGGGGGCTGTATGGCGCAAGGTGCGCCCAGTTTCTCTTTGGCGGCAACGCCTGGAACGCCTTTGCCCTGTTGCAGACCGTTACGGTGGTTCTCGGCGCGGTTTTGAATACCGAAACCGTCTGGCTTCTGGCGGAGACGGTCAACGGCCTGATGGCCATTCCCAATTTGATCGCATTGGCGGCCCTGAGCCCTGAGCTGCGCCGCCTGACCATAGAATTCAAAGAAAAACCTGACGGAACCGCCGTCAGTGGAGGTAATTATGCAGATTTCCATCAACGCCAACCGCTGTGAGCCTTCTCCCATGCGGAAATTCCACCCTCTGGCCGTAGCTGCCAAGAAGGAGGGCAAGAAGATCTATCATCTCAACATTGGTCAGCCCGACCTGCCCACCCCTCCTGCCTTTTATGAGGCCGTCCATGACTTTTGTGACAGGACGCTGGAATACGAGGCTTCTCCCGGACGGCCCATCCTGATCGATGCCGTGAAGAACTACTATAAGGAGCTGGGCGTCTCTCTGGAGGACAATGACATCCTCATCACCACCGGCGGCAGCGAGGCACTGCTCTTTACCTGCCTGTCCATTCTGGATCCCTACACCGAAGTCATTATCCCCGAGCCCTACTATCCCAACTACACCACCTTCGTCCATGCGGCGGGCGGTGTTATCCGGGCTCTGCCCACCAATCCCTGGGAGGGCTACCGCTACGCCAACCGGGAGAGGATCGAGAGCCTGATCACTCCCAACACCCGGGCCATTATGATCACCAACCCCGGCAATCCCACCGGTGTTGTGCTGGATCAGAAGGAAATGCGGATGATCGCGGACATCGCCAAGGAGCACAACCTGTTCCTGATCTGCGACGAGGTGTACCGGGAATTCTGCTACGACGATAAGTTCGGCGTTCCCACCATGGCCCATTTCCGGGACATTGACGAGAACCTGGTCATCATCGATTCCGTTTCCAAGCGGTTCTCCGCCTGCGGTGCCCGTGTGGGCTGCGTGGTCACCCGGAACAAGCAGCTGCAGGCTGCGCTGCTGAAGTTCTGCCAGTCCCGTCTGGCGGTGGCTACCGTTGATCAGGTGGGCGCGGCCGCGCTGTATTCCGTTGACCATGAGTTCTTCCGCATCTGCAAGGAGGAATACCGCCGCCGCCGGGATACCGTCGTCACCAAGCTGCGCCAAATCCCCGGCGTGGTGGTGGAGGAGCCTATGGGTGCCTTCTATGTGATGGCAAGCCTGCCTGTGGACAATGCGGATAAATTCCAGCGTTGGCTGCTGGAAAAGTTCTCCGACCGGGGCGATACGGTCATGTTCGCCCCCGGCGCGCCCTTCTACGAGACCCCCGGCAAGGGCATCAATGAGGTGCGTATTGCCTATGTTCTGAAGCAGGAGGATCTGGAGCGGGCCATGGATGTACTGGCAAAGGGCATTTCTCTGTATCAGCGTCAGGTTATGAATGTGAAGGCGCACGCTGTGGATTGAACCAAATAAGGAAAGAGGTGCCATTGTGGCACCTCTTTTTTTGTGTATATTCGTCCTTTCGCCAATTTCTGCCGGGTATTCGATGTATACTGGAAGAAATTTACGAAAGGATGTGGGAATATGCTGCGGAAGGTTTTTGCGGTGCTGTTTTGTCTGGGGGTGCTCCTGGGGAGTGTTTCTGCCATGGCGGCAGCGGAGACCGGGACCATCGGCATTATGCTGGACCGGGAGGGGGAAGTGACGCTGTACCGGGTCGGGGACATGACGGCGGAGGGGTGCAGGCTGCTGGAACGGTACGGTGGCCTTGAACTGAGCTTTGACGATATTCTGTCCCCGGATATGGCCTCCTGGCTGGCCCAGGAAGCGGAGGGAGGCACCACCCGGGAATCGGTGGATTGCCTTGTGACCTTCGACGGCCTGGAACAGGGGCTTTACCTGCTGGTTCAGACCACCACGGAGGTGGGGCACTATCCCTTCAGCCCCTTCCTGGTGACCATTCCCTGGGATGGTGACCAGTGGTCCATCCGCACAAGGCCCAGAACGGAGGAAGGCACCGAGGAAAGCCCGAAAACCGGGCAGGGGATGGGCCTTCCGCTGGCTGTGGGGCTGATGCTGGTCAGCGGAATGGGGCTCATGGGCTGCGCGGCGGTGGAAAGGGGGAAGAGTGAGGGAAAATAACGCCTATTTCGGCATCGGACATGTTCCAAATCAATCCACATTCCTACGGAATGCGTCTGAAAGTTGAAGGACTCTCCCACGCCCTATAAAACAGTCCACCGGACTGTTTTATACCCTCGCTTTGCTCGGGCCGGGCTTTCGAGTCCCATCTCGAGCATAAAAATATCGGCCACCCCGTAAGGGGTAGCCGATTTTTGAAAACTGTGACCTACTTTAATACGAAGTGAACATACCTCCGACCTTTCGTTAAAAGATAAGGGGAATAATTAAAAGGTATCTGTTGGGATAAGAAGAACAGAGATAACCGCACCGATTATCATCAATACATAACAAATCTTTGTAATGATTTCGCATACAGATGCGGCGGTATAAGAGAGACACTGTTCAGGTTCTACTTTTCTCCAGATAGCGATGCGAATAATGATATGCCCCAGAATTGCCAAAAGAGCACCACCGACTAATAAGATAGTACGGCATTGGCTGGCTATTTGTTCATCCCATAAAACATAGAATCGTGTTTTGCAGATCAAAATTGCTCCAATAATAGATATTCCGAGTAGCAAAATCTTTTTTACAGAAAGTCGCCAATCATCAGTGCTATGCTCATCTGAGTAACCAGTAGCACCTTCCCACCCTCTTCGAATGGGGAAAAGTAATGCTAATCCTAAAAAGACATAATACAATGCAGCCACAACAAGGTAGTATTTGGATACTCTTCCCGGTGTGTGTATTTCAGCGCCTAAAGCAGGATCACCCTGCATATATAGTCCATATCGACAAAGAAAGCAAACGCCCAAAGTCATGATGCAGATGTAAAGAATCGGGATCAGTTCGAGACAACAGTCCCAAAACGTTTCCTCGTGGTCGGAATAATTCGAAATGCCGTGATGATTAGTATACTTCATTTGTTAATTCCTTCCGTCGGACATACCAAGTGCATACATCATGCGCTCACCAACACGGGTCTGTATATAGGCTCGCATTGTAACATAATAAGCGCGGTCAAAAAGTGTTGCGAAGAAGTCTGAATAAAAACCAACAAGGCCAAAAACTGAGGATAAGGTCAATGTACTTCCTGTCAGCAACAGGGCCGCCGTTACAATAGAAGTAGCGGCAGAAATTGTCATATCTGTATAATCCACGGATAGATTGTTGTATACGCTCTCCACAAGATCATCCAACTGAGTGTGAAGATCTGCTTTATCAACGTAAGTCATAAGACTTATATCCAAATAAGCGTCGTTGATTTCAGCTAAAAGGGTATCTTCGGCAATGCCAACACCATCTATAACAGCATCTAATGCACCCTTGACACGGGTGAGTTTATCTTTTCTGCTGTTCAAAGCCAAACTTGCATTCTCTACAAAGCCGGGAACATCACAGAGCGCCGAAACAAAAGAAAACATACTTTCATACAAATCCAGATGGCTACCATTCTGATAGAAAGTCTCATAAGTGCGCCGATCCAAGTCAGTGATATAGAGTTGATACAATGTTTGATCATGATTGATAGTTGTCCCTGATAGCGGTTCAGCTACATCGATGTAATGAGATGTGAACATATAAACAACTTCTTTTGCGAAATGTACATCAGCACGCTGGTTCTTGCTCCAAACAGCATCCTGGAATGCATGTTCAAATCGCTGAGCACTGATAGTGGGAGACGAACTGTCAGCGGCTGCAATCGATAATGCTACAGTGGTCTCATCTGCCAAAGTGGTATCAACATATTCATCAATATAGGAATAAAAGTCAGATGAACGTACACTTGCGCTGGCTAAGGTATCAGCTGAAAAGCCAAAATCTCCAACAACTGTATCAAATGTCTCAATACTTGTTAAAAAGTCTGAACCGATATCTGCATTTACATCACTTGCAACAAGTGGGCGGTGCACGGCATACAATGTCATAGATTCATTTACGGTAAAAGATTCGGTAGGAACATAGCTTGAAGTTACTTCGCCAACAGTCGTGGACCATCCGACAAACTTATATCCACCACGGACGGCATCCAGCAAATCAACCTCAGCTGAAAGAGCCGCCTGCGTAAAAACTGTTCCTGCTGTTGTTTCAATAGTTGTAAGTGTTGCAGAACCATCATAGTTCTTCAGCGTGATGATTGGAGTTGAGCTTTCAGCGGCAGGAGCAGGGACCTCCTGCTCTACTTCGGATGCAAAGGCACGGGCGGGGCAAATTGTAATGAGTAAACATACAGTCAATACGGTTGAAATTATTCTTTGTACTGATTTCCACATGGTTATTCCTCCTTTACATATCCGGACTTGTACTTGTGCAACAGATTACAGTGGTATACCATAACCACTTAAATTATAATTCAACTTTAACAATAAAATGTGAATTAACTGTAAAAAGTTGTGCATTATGTCACAACAGTCACACCACAGTACAGCCTTACGCCTATTTTCAACGAAAAACTATGCATATCTATTCGGACAATAATGAATCAGCAGATTGATTTCGCCGTTGTCCCTAAATTCGCAATCAACACCAAAATTGCCAGCAGAGAACCAGGGGTGGGCATTCAGCAGCGGCTGGATCGTCCGTTCCTCAAAGCTGATCACAGCATACTCTGCCGGAGGCTGATCGGTGAACCACAGGTCGTTGATGGAGTCAAGGCAGGTCTGACAGAGCCTGTTCTGGATCATTTCCCGATCAATGGAATACTGCACCCCGGTTATCTGAACGCTGGCATAGGCGCGATCCGGGAAGACATAGGCATGGGCATAGGATTCCGCGTCCTTGTCACTCAGCCCTATGCTGGACATATATCCAGCCTTTTCCTCAATCAGTTCTCCGTGTTCGTCGTAGCGGTTGATCTCCAGCCACATCATCTCAAATGTATTCAGATTGACAATGCCCACATTGTCCTCGCCCCAGTGGGCTGACACGATAAAGTCACCGCCGTTGCCGCACACATAGCACTCCGCCTCCGTGATGGTGGACACATAATCAAGATGTTCATATTCTTGCGGTGCTTGCTTCTGGGCGGCACTGATGTTTGCAGCAATTATGATTGCAATGAGCATGGTAAGCGCACCGGCGATTGCAGACAATATACATTTTTTCATTGGTCGTCCCTCTTATATAGAATGATGCGTTTCTTCTTCCTTTTTGCGTGTTCCAGCGTCTGTGCAGCACCGCCCCAGCCGTGTAGGACATAGGCTACAATGAGATCAGCTTCCTCTACCATGTAGCGGTTTCTATGGGTGATGGCATACCGTGGAGGAACTGTTTCCAGTCCGGGGTATACAGTCCAGTCATATTGACTCTCGTCCATCTTCCTATCAAGATACGGCTTTACAAGGACGGATTGTATCTGCGGATATTTTTGTTTCAGATTCCATACGACGGAAGCTGCCATACGGTCAAAAGCCCCGTATCCGCCGAGCAAGAACATATCCGCATCCTGCTGAATCAGCTTCTCTACCGTTTCGGATAACCACCTGCGAACTTCCTCTGGATGAGCTACATCGCTGTGGCCGCAAAAGGTAACTTTCATATCCGCTTCCCCCTGGAATACCATTTGAACATACATAATACATCATAGCACATACCTACTTTCGTTTCAACTCGTAAGTATTTTATTGCTCAACTTGGAAGTAAAATAGTTATGAGAAAGGTGGTGATGCTATGGATACGCACGCTCGTCTCCAGCAATTATTGCGGGAACGCGGATGGACGGAGTACAAACTTTCAAAGGAGTGCGGTTTGGCGCAGTCTACCATTGGTAATATCTTCAGAAGAAACACAGTACCTTCCGTTGCCACCCTTGAGACGATCTGCAATGGATTCGGCATCACCCTGTCACAGTTCTTTGCTACCACCGACATGGTGGAATTAACCCCTGATATGAAAGAACTGTTTGACTGTTGGGTCTGTCTGACACCGAGCCAGAAAACCGCAGCAATTCAAATGCTCAAAGCAATGAGCCATGATAACGAATAATAGGAAGCCTTCGGGCTTCTTATTTTTTTGGGGGTATCACGCCATAAGGCTATTTTCATTCAAAAAACAAGGCCACCAGTCTGGAGATAGCTCCAGCTGGTGGCCTTGTTCAATACATAATTACTGACCTTATCCTTGATTGCGCACTGTGAAATAAAGGGTCTGATCAAAACGCCGTTCAGGGCTTAGAAGTTCGATGTACCCATCTTCAATAATCTGATTAACGGCATCTTTAGGAAGAATTGGGGTTGTAGTGCGACCGGACTGCACATAAGTTTTCCACTTGTTGCCCGGAATAGAGAATTCCTTATCCGTCTGATTTCCGAAAGCCATCTGACGGTAAATGTCTACCACACGGATTTTCCCAGATTTGCTGAGTTCCCATAGGCAACGGGCCAAACGAGCGGAGGCTCGCATCGGCCTGCTCATTGTCGGAGAGACAGAATACGAACTATCTACAAAGAGTCTGGAAAAGGCATAGTCACTCCAAATAACAATGTCAAAGGCCTGATCGGCAAGGAGCGGAGACTTTCCCTGGGTCTTCCACAATGTCTGCATCAGAAGCGGTTTCTGTCTGGTATAGTACCGGCGTTGAAATTCATCGATACTTGCAGCCAAAGTAGGGATTTTGTGTGTCATTTCAAAATCATTATCCCAGCCCTGGATAGAAGAGCAGGCGGCTTCAAAGATTTCCCGCACCGCACGTGCATCATCTTTAACCGCATCATACATCCCCAATGCACAGTATGAGGTGGTGGCTGATCGGACAACCATTTCAGATCCCCAAAGGTTTTCACTCTTTTTATATGTAGTATTGTCGGGTAATACGGTAAGTTTTACTTCGAGCGGAGACAAGAAATTACCCTCCAGATCCTTAATCACAAGGTCAATACCATCAATGGCATCAAAGGAATACTCCTGATAGGGTTCGTAGACACTTTCAAAGGCAAAGTACAGGTCTTCGGGATGTCGGTCACCACAGCGAAATACATCCTTCAGCGGTATTTCGGTCGCAACCACCTTGGGCGCACCATCAATGATATCCAGCTTAATGTAAATTGCAGGGATATCATTCTCAAGCATATAGTTTGCTGTCGCAGCAGGGAAACTGGAATTAAAACAGTTCTTTCCCCAATGATCATCCCGTGAACGGTTGGAATGTTCAATTCCAAAAAGACCGCTTGCCATTTGCTCCGCCTCCAAATCCTCAGGGTATTTTGACGTCAACTACTTGACGTCTTGTCGCTGTTGCAGTATAATGACAAAGGTTAATTATCCGCACAGCATCTTTACTCACATAAAGTATATCACACATTTCCTATTTTGGATAGGGGGATTAAATAAATGATTCGTGCAGTTGATTTATTTGCCGGATGTGGAGGCCTTTCATTGGGATTCCAGAATGCCGGAATAAACATTTGTGCTGCCTTTGAATACTGGGATGTTGCAGCAAATTGTTATGAGAAGAATTTCTCCCACCCAGTTCATCGCCATGATTTATCCGACACGGAAACAGCTATTAAGACCATTTCCGCATTAAATCCATCTTTGATTATAGGAGGGCCTCCCTGCCAGGATTTCTCCCACGCAGGCAAACGAATCGAGGCCGGTCGTGCCAGTTTGACCGGAGCATTCGCTGACATTATTAGTGCAATTCGTCCTAAATATTTCGTGATGGAGAATGTTGATCGCGCCCAGAAGAGCAATGCTTATGCCTATGCGCGTTCGGTGTTTAAGAGTGCGAACTATGGCCTAACCGAAGTGGTGCTGGATGCCAGTCTCTGTGGTGTACCGCAAAAGAGAAAGCGTTTCTTCTGTATTGGTGTCCTTGATACACAAGACAACGAACTCTCCTCCATTATTGAGGATCGCATCTCGGACAAGCATATGACCTTACGTGATTATTATGGCGACACCCTGGGCTTTGAGTTTTACTACCGTCATCCGAGAAACTATAGCCGGCGCGCAATTTTCTCCATCGATGAACCAGCACCCACGATGCGAGGTGTCAACAGGCCCGTACCCAAAGGATATCCAGGCCACCCCAATGATGCCTGCCCACTCAATGAGAGTGTTAGGGCGCTGACCACTATGGAACGAGCAATGGTTCAAACTTTCCCTAAATCCTTCATCTGGGATGGAAACAAAACTGACACAGAACAGATGATTGGTAACGCCGTCCCTGTGAAGCTGGCTGAATTCGTAGCATCGTGCCTCTTGGAATACATTTCTCAAGGCCCCCCGTCAACCGTTGAGTTAGGCTTTGAAGAATGGCTACTCACCCAAAAGAACTATTCTGTTCGCTCAGCTAAGGATGTCGTATCTCGCTGCAAGCGGGCAGAAAAGATCCTTCCTTGTATGGAAAAGCCGGATGCGTTTTATTTGTTTACATTGGAACAGCAGGAAGACTATAAAGTGCTGTCTGTCAGTGTCCGATCCCAGATCAAGCGGGCGTTGAATTTGAAGTTCGAATTCTTATCGGAGTAACCTCAGTAAAACACACATAATTGAATAAGAACGCTGGTCAATAAAAATGCCGGGCTGATACTTGCTATCAGTCCGGCATTTCTCATTTCTTAATGATGTTTTCTGGCATCATGCCACAACGCGCTTCTCCACTATATCTTCCGGTAGTATTCCTTATTCCAGCTTGCTTTATTTGGACATCTCCTTTTGCTCACGGCTATCCCCGGCGTTCTTTTGATAGCGCTTCTGTGGGAACTTATCCTTGCCGAGCTGCCAGAGGTAACGATCCAGGTCCTTGAGACTGTACTGGGGGATCCCATAGAATTCAGCAAACTGATAAAGTATGCTCTTGAAGCTCGACTGTACCTTCAAATCCGCGTCGGTGAACTCTGCAAACCCATCCACATCCCGGAAGTATTTCAAGACCTCGTCTACATAGCTGTCCCAGATAGCGTACTGACGGGGCTGATGGTGGGAGCAGTATTTTGTGGCGAAAGAATAAAAATTCTTCATTTCGTCGTTGCCCATGGTGACCAGAGCAATGTCCTCGACCAAGGTAGGGTCACCAACCTTGAGCCGTTCATCAATGCCCAATTTCAAAATGTGCATTGCCACGGTGAACGGTGAGAAGATATTCGTGCTGTAAAGGGCGTTCAGGCAGGTCACTTTAATGAGAACATCCTCAATGCAGGTGTTTTCCGGGTAGACCTCAAAAAAGAGCTTGTCCAGGGCTTTCTCCTGTAAACGGTAGCTGTCCTGTTCGTCCCAAGCTGCCAGGTATTTCTCAACCTCCGCTGCACAGGGGCGCGGTACATCCTGCCTGCGCTCCTTGTTTTTTCTCCGGCGACTCTTTGTGCTGCTGCCTCCCAGAAGTTCTGCACTCCGTTTGGGATCGTATCGGAACACCAACACTTCCTTATCTCTTTCCGGCTGGGATACCAGGTACCCGGCCCCCATGAAAGCCCTCGCCAAGGTGTGGGTTCTATCATTGCCCCATAAATACTTATGTACAAATGGCGGGAACTCCAAACCAATTGTGTGTTCCAACTCTGAAATTGTCAAGCGGATCTGCGTCGGAGCTTGCTGCTCCAGCCATGTCTGCAATGCTGCGTACTTACTTGCCATGGGCGCACCTCTTACCGCTGATAGCTGATGTCGCGGGCTTCGCTGATCGTCTCGCTGGTCAAGAGAGTATCCAGCATGGCCCAAACGCGACCGCTCCGATAAATGTTACCCGTCTTTACCGTCTTTCCCGGAATGATAGCGGGACCAAGGAAATATACAAAATGGTTCTCCGTCCACTCTTCATCAGGCATCTCCGGGATCTGCTCGTGCACATTCCGGGTCACGGTGTAGCCTTCGATATGGTGGATCGCCTGGAGGCGACCGTCATAGCGGAACGCGATGTAGTTCGGCGGCTCTTTGGGCCAGCCATTACCACCAACCGGGCAAAAATACTTGTTATGCTTCTTGACGATATCAATCCAAGACAACTCGCAGCCTTCGTAGTGACCGTGGCTCAGCGCCACGACATATACCCAATTGGATGTTTTATTCTGCATTGTCATAACGCCTCCCAGGTACTCGGTAAATTCATCGAGCAGATGCTTCTGCTCATGGTTAGACACAGCCGTGCGTCCTTCGCTATCTGGAAAACTTCAGCCAGCGAAAGGTGGGATACCGGGACCCCATTTACTTCGTGGAACGGTAAGTATAGGTCCGCATAGGTCTGGGTGCATTCGGAAAGAGAAACGATGTGTTTATGCGCCACCGCCTTCTGTACGAAATCCTCCCGGGTCGAATACTTCGTCAACTGTTCTGCACCAGGCAGCAGCCAACCTCTCTTGGCTTCGAAAATAATATGGAAGGCTTGGTCGTCCGTCACCTCAATGTCCGTGATGCCCGTTGCCGCATCGTACTGCTGGTTCAGGATAGTGACCTCTTCTGGATCAGCCTCCACGCCACACACCTTTTTTACAATTCTCTTCAAGAACTGAGGACATTTGACAAGCGCCCAGCATATACTACTGGTGATGTCGTTTTCCTTGTCGCCAAGGAGCTGGAAAACACTTCGAACCTCGCGACCGTATGATTTTAATGTTGCCATTCGCTATTTCACCCCGTTCTGTAGCGCTTTGCCCTCTTTACGCTCGTTCCAAGCGGCTCGGTAAGCATCCAGTATCTCCTGTAAGTGGAAGCTCTCAAAGTCAGGCCTACATTCAAGAAACGAAATCTGGTCCCAAACTTCACTCAGCCGGAAACCGAAGTCCTGAGAAGCCCCCAGCTCACCAAGTGAGCGGTATGTTTTTTCGACACCATGCTCCGTTGCAGCCGCGAGGGAACACCAGTCTTTGTAGCAAACGATTATATACTCGGCCCCCGCGTACCCAAATTCAATTTCAGCCCCGCCCCCGTTTTCGAGTTTACATAATTCGTTCAGATCATAGACCAACTCGTCCCAAGTAATCATATCGGCACCTAACTCCCTTCTCAGTTCTTTGGCCGGAAATAATAGCTGCAAATTTTAGGTGTTACCTGTCATGAGACTCGTCTCTCCACGAACCAGCGACCGATGTTGTTGCCGGTCAGGCTCGTGCTGCGTTCAAAGAACAGATAGCTCTGCTTTCCACCGATCCGCACGGTGTACCGGTCTCCTTGGCCACCGGCCTTCATTGCTGCGGCCTGCCGGATATCCAGCACACGGTCGATCTCAAAATTTGTTCCATCCTCCCAGGTGATCACCCGGGGAAGCAGCGTACCGTCAGCAGCGAAGTCCGCCTTCACTGCCACATATACCTTTATCGGTTTAACTGTAGTAGTCTGCATCATCGGGAACCTCCATGTTCTTCATGAAGTCGCCCCTTGCTCGGATCGGCGGCTCCATCAGCTTGTAGCCCTTCCACTTCATCAACCGGAACTTGAAGTCCAGCATTTCCATCGGAACCCGGAGGATCGCTGCCGCGCCAAAGAAGGTGGTGTCCTGGTTCAGCACATCCAGTACCTCTTCATCCTCCATAAGATACTCGGCAGCGAAAAGGTTCGCTTCTCGCTCCAAATCGGAAGCCTGGTCAAACAGGGCTACTTCATGGAACGCTTGGATGCCGGTTGCATCATGGAGTGTCACGTGGCCCAGCTCATGGGCAACAATGATCTTCTGGATGATCTCCGGAAGGTCGCTGTTTACAGTAATGGAACGGATGCGTTTGAACTTCATAGAGAAGCCCTTAATGGCAGTCTCGTGCTTGCCCATGGGTTTGAACAGCAGCAAGACCCCCATGGCCTTACACAATCGAAATGGGTCTGTCTCGTCGTACTGCCGTTTTAGATGCTGCACGGACGCACAAATATCAGCATAGGTCACCTTCACCCCTCCTTTCCGAGTCTATTTCACGACAAGTGTATCTGATGTAAGGTCCATTAAACTGGACTGTTATCCCTTGGGGCCGAATTTGCGTCTTGCCTCGTTCTTGCTGGCAAAATAGGCCTGGGTGATGGCCTCAAAAAAAGCATCCTTCTCATCCTGGGACAGTTCGCCACCGGCAAAGAGTGCGGTATTATCACGCAGTAGAGCTTCCATGTCACGGGCACCGGTACCGCCGTACAATGCACGAGCCTGCTCCACATAGGGGTCCTTTTCAATGTCTGCCAGCGGATCATTGCAGTTCTCATCAGAGAGGAACTTCGTGGACACCTTCAGGACTCGGGCCAACTTGGCGATGGTGGACTTCCGGGCAGTGGCTTCGCCTGCTTCATAGGCAACAATGGTACGGCGGGAAACACCAACCTGCTCGGCAAGTTCGGTCTGGCTAATTTCTAACATCTCACGGGAAGAGCGGATTTTCTCGGAAAATGTCATGTATATCTCCTCCAGAAAATTTTCTCGAATTTTAATTTCTCAAACTTCTCATTTTGCATTGACAGAACTTCTCGTTGTTGCTATTATCTTGGTGTGAAGTTTGAGAAGTTTGTGTTCATTATATGGCACGAACTTCTCATTGTCAATAGGTAAATGTGAGAAATATGGCGAAAAAGAGGTGTTTTTGATGGAACGGACAATTCTTCACAGCGACCTGAACAGCTTCTACGCTTCCGTGGAGATGATGCTGGACCCCAGCCTCCGTGGAAAGGCTGTGGCAGTGTGCGGTGCCACTGAGGATCGGCACGGCATTGTTCTGGCGAAGTCCGATCTGGCGAAGAAGGCCGGTGTGAAAACCGGTATGGTAAACTGGGAAGCAAAGCAGTTATGCAAGGATCTGATCATGGTACCGCCCCACTATGACCAGTACCTTAAATACAGTAAGCTGACCCAGTCCATCTACCAGCGCTATACCGACCTCATTGAGCCTTTTGGCATGGACGAGTGCTGGCTGGATGTAACCGGCAGCAGCGTGTACGGCAATGGTGTGGAAATCGCAGAGAAGATCCGGCGCTCTTGCCGGGAGGAACTGGGACTGACCGTCAGCATCGGTGTATCCTACAATAAAATCTTCGCCAAGTTGGGCAGCGACCTTAAGAAGCCGGATGCCATCACCGAAATCCGCAGGGATACCTATCAAGAGCAGATCTGGCCTCTGGATTGCAGCGAGATGATCTACTGCGGACGAGCCACCACAGCAAAGCTGGCCAAGTACGGCATACACACCATCGGTGAGGTTGCCGCCACCGACCCGGCTTTCCTTAAGCGACTACTGGGTGTCAATGGTGTGGCGCTCTGGCGGTATGCCAACGGCACCGACCAGTCCAGGGTCATGCACCGGGACTTCGTTTCTCCAGTCAAGTCCATCGGTCATGGCATAACCTGCACCGCCGATTTAGAAAACGACGAGGAGGTCTGGAAGGTCATTCTGGAGTTGAGCCAAGATGTCGGACACCGACTCAGGGTGCATGAGCTGTCGGCACGAGGGGTTCAGCTCTTTGTCCGGGGTCACGACCTCGGTGGCAGCCAGTTTCAGTGCAAGCTGCCATTCAAGACCCAGCTCCCCTCTGAGATTGGTGCTGCCGCCCATAGGCTGTTCCAGGAACGTTACCGCTGGGGGAGCAAAGTCCGGGCTGTCTGCGTCAGAGCGATTGACCTCGTTCCCCAGAAAGATCCCGACCAGCTTTCGTTGTTTGTGGACGCAGCCCGTCTGGAACGGAGGGAGCGCCTGGAAGATGCCGTGGAGGACCTGCGTCGCCGTTTCGGCAAGCACGCCATCACCTACGGAATCCTCCTGGGCGACCTTAAAATGCCGGACGATGGTCGCCACAGCGTAAAGATGCCTGGGCTTATGGCTCGTTAACAATCAATACCGCAAAAATGTTAGCAAGCGATATTTAGAGCAACTATTGACAACACATTGCGATCCTGTATAATGTTATCAACAGTTATTTGCAAACAACGATTGTTTACAGTCGCCCGATTTGTGGTGCCCGATAACGATTGATAACAGGAGGTACATATTATGGATATCGGTTTGAATGTAGATTTTGACGGTAAGAAGAATACCGTTCTGGAAGGTGATGTCATTAAGGAGTACCCGATTGGCGGTATGGCTTGTGAATATGCCAGGCTTCGTCCTACGGAGATAAAGCCCCTCATTCTGAGTAACACATTCTTTCAAGATGCCGATCTGCGGGAGAATGGTGGTCACGCTCTTTCGGAGTTATACGAGGCATGCCTTGCGAAATTCGGCGTAATCACCGCAGTAATGATCCTCACAGATTTTTCAAGTTTTATGGCAGATTTTAATCGTGCCAATGAAGACGAGCTGAAAGGGCTGATCGACCCGCTGAATGCAGATAAAGATACGAACCAGATTAAGTCTTTCATCCTGAAAGAGTCTGGCTACGATGATTTCGGTATCGCTACCATCGGTCAGGCTATGCTGAGTGCCTATGCAGCCTATGCGGATTCTTACGTAGTGTTTAAGCACTCGTTCAATATGCTGGTATCCGGTGAGGAGTACGAGGAAAATCAAGTAATGGGATTCTGGGGGCTGTATGCATCCAACATAGATTTTCAGCACATCGACTTTCACATTATGTTCTATGATAATTCCTTTCATTCCATCTACACGATTAAGTCCTCCATGTCGCTCATTCTGTTTGAAGCAGCCCACGCTATGGATGCCGGGACAAAATTTGTGAAGTGTAAGAATTGTGGGAACTACTTTGTTCCAGTGGGCAGATCAGATTCCGTTTATTGCGGATACCCATCTCCCCAGGATGAGACCAAGGAATGCCGGGTAGTCGGTGCCAATGCTACCAGAGCCAGAAAAATGAAGAACGATACTATGACCCAAGAGTACCGCCGTCTGTATATGCGGCTGAAGATGGCCATTAAACGCCATCCGGACGATGAGGTATTGAAGAAGCGTTTCACGGAACTGACCGAGGGGATGAAGGCCAGGAAACAGCAGAAAGAGGAAGGAACCATTTCTGTTGATAGCATTTTAGACTGGCTCACTGCATTTGATAACACCCTAAACGGCAACTGAATTTCACGGCGTTGAAATTTCTTTCGCGGTTTTGAAATTCGCTCTTGACAAATGCCATCCCGACTGATACAATGATTTCACGATACAGAAAGAAATTTCACGAACTTGAAACGGAGGTTTTCCGAAAATGGATACTAAAATTTCTCAGGTGTTTGCTGTGGATCGGAAGCGGCTGTCCGAGTTGGTCATGAAGGCCAAGGGAACAGAGCGAACCATGGCTCAGTTCGCTACAGATACTGGAATCAGTGCGCCGACCCTGTCCAGAATTGTAAATGGGAAGATCAACAACGCCCTTTCACAGGATCTTCTAACGAAAATATATGATGCCAGGTGCGAAAGCGCAGATTTTTCCTACGGATCGTTGCTCGCCGCTAACGGTATGGTCGATACCGCCATGGTGGATAGAGGTCAGGACTACGTTCAGAAGCTCTTCTCCAAGCGTGATGAAGGTCGTCAGCTGGAACGCCACATGAAAAACGCCATTATGAATGCCCTTCTTGACCGGGGCTTCGCGGTTCAGAGCATTCCAGACAATCTGAACACCAGAAAGCGTAGACCCAGCAACGGAATGCAGGCCCCCTATGACTTTGACTTCTATCTACCCGGTGAACAACTGCCGCTTTGGTACTTTGAAACCGTGGGTGGCACCAAGTCATTACCGCAGTCTGGCCGAGCCACCATAAGCGCCAACCAGCTGTTCCTGATTGATGCTTGGGACCCCTACTACTTCCGGGGTCAGAAAACCAGTTTCCTGTTTCAGTACCGACTACTGTATGAACAGTTTGTCGAACGATACCGGAACGCCCCTATACAGAACGCCTTCTCCGCCATCTTGATCGACATAGATGCTGAGCGGGTCATAGAAGAAACCTGGCTGTCTACTCGCCCCGAAATTCCCAGTGTACTGTCCCTGCCGATCCCGGACGAAGTTGTAGAGAATGTGAGTGAAGATGATTATTTTGAGGATGAATTTGAGGAGGATTTTGAATGTCCGGATATCAGAGAACTGCTGACCTGAAAACTACCAACCGCTCTGCTAAGCGCAAGCCCGAAGCTATCTATACGACCCACGAAGATGAGAAGCCTCTGTTCTACAAGGCAATGGTCGACGGAGTTCTCTCCGCCGCCTATGTCAAGGATGGGAAACTCATCGCCCACGAACCGTGGGAGTCGGTCAATCGCCAGATGTACTCTGGCCCCTACATGGTGTTCAACACAAAAACCAATGAAGCACTTGACCGTCCGAGGGCGTGACGGCCAGTCAATAATTACTCTCTCCCCCTGGACGTGCCGTTCATGATGTAAAAGGCCGAGGTGGATTACCGCAGCAATACCAGCTGCGGAGTCTGCCTCGGCCTTTTTATCGTTTTTGGGAGAGAAAATGGAGGTGATGCCTATCAGTACCAAAGAAAGGAGGATGGCCTATGAGAGAGGGCTTCAGAGAATTACGTAACCGCAACCGACAGCTCCTGTGCATCGCCAACGATGGCACAGGCGAGGTCGAAACCCAGGGACCGCACAAGTCCAGCTACTGTTTCAGTATCCCGATTGGCGGCACATTTACCGTAGTCCGTGATAATGTGGTTTCCCTGGTCACACGGACAGCAACATATTTCACTGTGGCGGACAGCATCGCCGCTTAATTACAAAACAATAGAATCCGCAGAGCTGCGAGACGGCCTGGATTTAGTTCAAACCCGCTATGGGTGAACTATATCCTGGCCGTCTTTTTTTGTCTCTACGGATGGTCGGCTCCTGCGGATTCTCACGAATCTGAAAGGAGCCAATCTAATGAAAAACAATGACAAGCAGCACTACATCTATCTCCGCGCCACCAAGGAACGCATCCCCGTCACCAAGGAGGAGTTCGACAGCTTCTACCGTGACATCAACGCCTACCGCCAGAAGCAGCAGTACCACGGTCGCTGCGTTTGTCCCAAGAGCAAGATTCTCGACTGCGATATGGACTGCGCCACCTGTCCCTTTGTTCGTGCCGGGGACAACCTCTCCCTCGACTACACCGTCACCGACGAAGATGGCAGCGAGAAGTCCTGGGTCGATGACCTGGAAGACCCCGCACCCCTGGTAGAGGACACCGTTGCCAACAAGATGCAGCTCGACCAGATCCTCCACAGGATCAATGAGCTGATGCCCCAGGCCATCCAGATCGGTCAGCTCCGTCAGCTGGGATACACCGACGAGGCTATTGCTACCGAAATCGGTGTGGGCCGTAAGACCTTCGCCTACCGACTCAAAAAACTCAAGGCGACCCTGGCCTCTGAATTCCCGGAATATTTCTAAAAAAGTTTTCTCCGTTTTTCCAAAACGGCCTCCTTATCCGCAGGGGGTAGTAGAAAGGGCAACCGACACTACCCCTTTCCCGGAGGTGAAAACAAATGCACGAGTTCGAGAACACTGCGGCGATGATGCCCGAGGAAGAGCTGGTTGACCTGCTCCTGGACTTCATCATCGTATCCGCAAACCTGGCAAAGAGCGTCAACCGCACCATCAAGCAGAAGCAAATCAAGGAAGGAGGCACCGTCAATGGGCAAAATCAGCGAATTGGAACTGGCAATCAGCGACCTGCGCAGCGCTGCGTCCACTATTAACGATGTGGCAAACACCCTGGCAGAGATGTTCAGCAGCGAGGATACTGCCGAACCCAGCGCTGCCGAAGCACCCGTCGAGGAAAAGCAGCCGCTGACCAAGGACGAGGTAAGCAACATCCTCATGGGCATCTCCCGCATCAGCAGGGCGCACAGCCAGAAGCTCCGTGACCTTATCCGTAAGTACGGTGCCCACAAGCTGTCCGAGGTTGCCCCTGAACACTACGAAGCCATCCTGGCTGAAGCGGAGGTAATCAGAAATGGCGGGTAAGCACGCAATCCTATCCGCGTCCTCTTCGGAACGCTGGATCAACTGCCCGCCCTCCGCACGGCTGTGTGAGAACTACCCCGACAAGGGAAGCGACTACGCCGCCGAAGGCACCGATGCCCACACCCTCTGCGAGTACCGTCTGAAGCTGGCTCTGGGGCTTCCCACCAAGAACCCCATCGAAGACCTGGGCTGGTACAACGAGGAGATGGAGGAATGTGCCGCCGCATACACCACCTACGTGATGGAGCTGGTGGAAGCCGCCAAGCAGTCCGGCAGCACCCCCACGGTGCTGATCGAGCAGAGGGTTGACTTCTCCCGCTGGGTCGAGTCCGGCTTCGGTACCGCCGACTGTATCGTGATCGCCGACCACATCCTGAACATCGTGGACTACAAGCACGGACAGGGTGTGGAAGTCTCCGCAGTCGATAACTCCCAGATGAAGCTGTATGCGCTGGGCGCGCTGGAGATCATCGACTATCTCTACGACATCGACGAGATACAGATGACCATCTTCCAGCC
>JAFTXW010000053.1 GCA_017461445.1 Oscillospiraceae bacterium | reverse complement strand
TACTACGGTGTAGTGCCGTGTGGCACGCTTCATAATGGCGTTGGAGGAGACCTCGTCATTGAGGATCATGGAACTCCAACTGGCCGGTTCCCGCTGGGAACAGATAATGGTACTCAGGTTAATCTCACTGCGCTTCTCCAGAATTTCAAAGAGAACCTTGACCTCACGCTCATCCGTAATGGTGTGCAACAGGAAGTCGTCCAGAATCAGCAGGGCGGCTCCGCAGGTCTTCTTCATGCGCTTCTGGTACTTGGAGTAGTCCGCAGCCTTGAGGGCTACCATCTCCTCCAGCAGGGTCTCGCAGTGGTGGTACTCCACCTTGTAGGTGTTGCAGGCCACAATGCCAATAGCCTTTGCCAGATAGGACTTGCCACTGTCAGAGGGACCCAGGATGCAGACATTCATGCCTGCGTCAATGAAGTCCAGCGTAGACAGCGTTCCGGTAATGCCACGGGGCAGATATTCCCGGTCGCCGGAATCCACGCAGCTGGAAAGCTCCTGGGGACAGCCTCTCAGGTGAGCACTGCGCAGACGGCTCTGGATGCGCTTATTCATCTTCTTCTGGTACTCCGGCTCCACAAGGTTGGCAATGGCCGTCAGCGGATCCAGTTCCAGAAACTTGGGAGACCTGTACATTTCATCCAGAGTGGAAGACATACCGGGCAAGCCCATCTCGTTCAGCTCCACCAGCAGGGTGTTAAAAAGCTCTTTCCCGGTGCGCATCACTTGCCACCTCCCTTTCCTTTACCCTGAGCCAGACTCTGGCTGCGGGAGAGGAGGCGTTCAATATCCATGGACTCAGCGCCCATGACAAACGCACCCTTGTTGCGCTCGTCGTTGACGGCGGTGTTGTAACCGGCAACGCCCAGATCCTCGGCAATGAGCTGGATGGAGTTCTTAATAAAGCTGTAATTCGGCTTACCCAGCTCCAAAGCCTGGCGGCAGGTTTCTTCCAGCGCCTGCTTGCTGTACTTCTTGGTGAAGCCCAGGACACCCTGGCACATCCGGTAGGTCTGCACCTCCAGCTTCCGGCTGGCAAGGATGCGCTTAATAACCTCGCCGGTGTTGGGACCAACAGTCATAGCCTTACGGGTAAAATAGGTGCCGTTCCATTCGGACATTTCCTTGAAATTTGCCGGAAGGTGGTTCGGATCTGTAGACCACTGGCTCTTTACCGTGGCTCTGGGCCACTCACAGATGAACTCGCCCTCCTTGGAGAAGATCTTCACCGTGGTGGCAGATGCCCGGATAAGCACCTCTCTATGCAGGTATGCACGATCTACACTGTAATAAGCGTTGTCAAAGCGAACATGGTAGTCGGAGGACACTTTCGCCGTCCGCCGTTCCATATATTCGTAAGGTGCCGGAGGCAGCGGCATAAGCTCCCGGCGCTCCTCGTCCCAATAGTAGCGGCGGCTGTGGGGCTTCTTGGTAAAAGGAGCACTATTGAGTTCGTCCAGATGCTTCCACAGGTCACGGTTGAACTGTTCCAGACTGAAATAGTCCATTTCCTCCATGTCATGGAAGAACCCCTTTTCCAGAATACCCACGGCATTTTCAACGGAACTCTTGTACTTGGGCTTCTTTACCTTGGCAGGAAGGATAACGGTGTGGTTGTATTCCGCCCACTCTGCGTAGTCCCTGTTCAGCTCCGGGTCGATCCAGTCTTTATTGGCAATGACGGCCTGCTTGCAGTTGTCGCAGACCACCAGGGCCGGGACACCGCCAAAATACTGCAAGGCATTGTTGTTTACGGCGATCCACTGCGGCTCCTTGGTGGAGACCATGCCCTCCGCATAGATGTACTGGGAATACGGCAGCACCGCTACAAAAACCACGATGGTCATGACCTCGCCGGTCAGATGATCTACCATCTGGAAGGTCTTTCCGGCGAAGTCCACTTCCATCTTCTGGCCGATAACGGCGTTGAAATGAAGGGTCTCCTTATTCTCCTCGCACCACTTGGCGTAGTTCTCGCAGAACTGCCGGTAAGAGTAGAACTTGACGTCCCGGTCACGGCACTGCTTGGAATATCGGTTCCACAGCACCACCAGGGTCATGTTCTTCCGGGAAGACATTTCTTTCTCCACGGTCTCGTAATCCGGCATCTCGTAGCTGAGATCCCGGCTGTGCTCAACAGTTCTTTTTCCGTAGACCAGGGCTGCAATACCGTAATTGGTAATGCCCTCCGGCAGCGGATAGCTGAGCACCGGACACTTCTGGAATGCCCGCAGGAAGTCATTGACTCCCGACTTGCTGACCTTGAGCGATTCAGCGATCTTTCTGCCGCTCATGCCCAAAGCATAGTGTTTCGTAATGATGTCTTTGTAATCCAACATACATTACCCTCCTGAAATAGTGTATTTCCGCTGTTGCGGATACCACTATTATGAGGGCAATTTCAACCACTTTGAACAGGTGGCCGCCGGGCCGCAAACTGGCCGATTGTCACCGCAAAACCGTCTTAAAAAGGCTAACTCAGGCCGACCGCTGATGCACCGCACTGTGGCCGTTTACCACCGCACCAGTGGCCGTTGGTGACCGCAGATTGCAT
>JAFTXW010000052.1 GCA_017461445.1 Oscillospiraceae bacterium | reverse complement strand
TGCAATCTGCGGTCACCAACGGCCACTGGTGCGGTGGTAAACGGCCACAGTGCGGTGCGTCAGCGGCCAGCCTGAGTTAGCCTTTTCAAGACGGTTTTGCGGTGGCGAGCGGCCAGTTTGCGACCCGGCGGCCACCTATTCAAAGTAGTTGAAATTGCCCTCATAATAGTGGTATCCGCAACAGCGGAAATACACTATTTTAGGAGGGTAATGTATGTTGGATTACAAAGACATCATTACGAAACACTATGCCTTGGGCATGAGCGGCAGAAAGATCGCTGAGTCGCTCAAGGTCAGCAAGTCGGGAGTCAATGACTTCCTGCGGGCATTCCAGGAGTGTCCGGTGCTCAGCTATCCGTTGCCGGAGGGCATTACCAATTACGGTATTGCAGCCCTGGTCTACGGAAAAAGAACTGTTGAGCACAGCCGGGATCTCAGCTACGAGATGCCGGACTACGAGTCCGTGGAGAAGGAAATGTCTTCCCGGAAGAACATGACCCTGGTGGTGCTGTGGAATCGCTATTCCAAGCAGTGCCGTGACCGTGGCGTCAAGTTCTACTCTTACCGGCAGTTCTGTGAGAACTACGCCAAGTGGTGCGAGGAGAACAAGGAGTCCCTTCATTTCAATGCCGTCATTGGCCAGAAGATGGAGGTTGACTTCGCCGGAAAGACCTTCCAGATGGTAGATCATCTGACCGGCGAGGTCATGACCATCGTGGTTTTTGTAGCGGTACTGCCGTATTCCCAGTACATCTATGCGGAGGGCATGGTCTCCACCAAGGAGCCGCAGTGGATCGCTGTCAACAACAATGCTTTGCAGTATTTTGGCGGTGTCCCGGCCATTGTGGTCTGTGACAACTGCAAGCAGGCCGTCATTGCCAATAAAGACTGGATCGACCCGGAGCTGAACAGGGACTACGCAGAGTGGGCAGAGTACAACCACACCGTCATTCTTCCTGCCAAGGTGAAGAAGCCCAAGTACAAGAGTTCCGTGGAAAATGCCGTGGGCATTCTGGAAAAGGGATTCTTCCATGACATGGAGGAAATGGACTATTTCAGTCTGGAACAGTTCAACCGGGATCTCTGGAAGCATCTGGACGAACTCAACAGCGCTCCGTTTACCAAGAAGCCCCACAGCCGCCGCTACTACTGGGACGAGGAACGCCGGGAGCTTATGCCGCTGCCGCCTGTCCCTTACGAATATATGGAACGGCGGACGGCAAAGGTGTCCTCTGACTACCATGTCCGCTTTGACAACGCTTATTACAGCGTAGACCGTGCATATCTGCACAGAGAAGTACTTATCCGGGCATCTGCCACTACGGTGAAGATCTTCTCCAAGGAGGGCGAGTTCATCTGTGAGTGGCCCAGAGCCACGGTAAAGAGCCAGTGGTCTACAGATCCGAACCATCTTCCGGCCAATTTCAAGGAAATGTCCGAGTGGAACGGCACTTATTTTACCCGTAAAGCCATGACCGTTGGGCCCAGCACCGGCGAGGTCATTAAGCGCATCCTTGCCAGTCGGAAGCTGGAGGTACAGACCTACCGGATGTGCCAGGGTGTCCTGGGCTTCACCAAGAAGTACAGCAAGCAGGCACTGGAAGAAACCTGCCGCCAGGCATTGGAACTGGGCAAGCCGAATTACAGCTTTATTAAGAACTCCATCCAGCTCATTGCTGAGGATCTGGGCGTTGCCGGTTACAACACTGCTGTCAATGACGAGCGTAACAAGGGTGCCTTTGTCATGGGTGCTGAGTCCATGGATATTGAACGCCTCCTGTCCCGTAGCCAGAGTCTGGCCCAGGGTAAAGGCAAGGGAGGTGGCAAGTGATGCGCACCGGAAAAGAGCTTTTTAACACCTTGCTGGTAGAGCTGAATGAGATGGGGTTGCCCGGCATGTCTTCCACTTTGGACGAAATGTACCGGTCTCCCAAGTTTCTGGAACTCGATCCGCTGACTGCTATTGCCAATCTCGTACACCCCGAATATGTGAAGAAAGTAAACAAGCGTATCCAGAGCCGTCTGCGCAGTGCCCATCTGCGTGGATGCCCCCAGGAACTCTCCAATTGCGTGGATTCCGGCGACCGGGAGTATTTGCCCCGTGGCATTACCGGAATGATGTCCACACTGGATTTTATTGACGAAGGCATGAATGTCTGCATTCTGGGTCCCTCTGACAGCGGTAAGTCTTATCTGGCAAAAGCAATTGGCATTGTGGCCTGCAACACCTACAAGGTGGAGTACCACCACTGCGAGACGCTGCTGGAGGAGATGGTAGCCCTCAAGGCTGCGGATTACTCCAAGTACCAGAAACGAATGAAGAAGACCTGCGGAACCGCTCTGCTGATTCTGGACGACTTTCTGCTGCACACCATTACGGATGAGCGTGAGGTGAAGGTTCTCTTTGAAATTCTGGAGAAGCGCAGTGAAATTAACCTGAGCACTATTATCTGTTCCCAGCGGGAACCGGCCAGTTGGAGTTCTATGATCCTCAACGATGAGGTGTCCTCAAACGCC
>JAFTXW010000010.1 GCA_017461445.1 Oscillospiraceae bacterium | reverse complement strand
GGATGTGAAAGGTTTCTCTCCCCGGAGCCTGCGCAGAATGCGGGACTTTTACCGTACTTACGAAAACCATCCTGTTCTGCTGTCTCGTGCAATGAAGCTAGGGTGGATTCAGAATGTAGTGATCATGGAAGCAGAGCTGACTATGGATCTGCGGGAATGGTATATGAATGCGGCGGAGCAGTTTGGCTGGTCCAAGACTGAGCTGATTGCTAATATCGCAGCCAACGCACACGAAAACATTGTTCTCGCTATTGAGGAAGAAGTGTGCTATATTGTGGAGCAAGAAGAAAAGCAGGCAGAGCCCCTGAAGAAAATGCCTGTTGTAATCAAGAATGCAGTCCTCCAGGCAATTCGGATAATCCGAAAGTGGTGGCTGATTTGGAAAGGAGGTGGGCGACGATGGCACACTATGTCATGGGAGACATCCATGGTGAAGCAGACCGCTTCCATGCGATGTTAGAGAAGATTCGCTTCTCAGAAGAAGATACTCTAATCCTGCTGGGTGATGTGATTGACCGGGGGCCGGATGGAATCGCCCTGCTTCTGGAAATCATGGAGATGCCCAATGTAATTATGCTGTTGGGTAATCACGAACATATGATGCTGCAGTATCTCAGTCCGGATGCGACCAGTACGGAGATCCGCAGATGGAGCCGAAATGGCAATGCACCGACACTGGCTGCCTATCTGAAGCAGAAGGCAAAAGTACAGCGGCGGATAAGAACATATCTGGGGACAAGACCCACACACTTGGAGTTGGAGGTTAACGGCAGTCGGTACTACATGGTGCATGGATTCCCTGGCGATAATGTTCACGACGAAGTATGGACCCGGCCGACCATGGAGTCGGAGAATCCTATTCCGGATTGTAGACTGATCATCGGTCACACGAAAGTCCTGAGTATGATCCAGCCGGAAGAAAAGCGTATAGCCTATGCAATGGAGGTCGAAGATAAGGGTGAACATTTGGAGATACTACATACTCCGGGGTTCGTAAACCTGGACTGCGGCTGCGGATACGATATACCAATCAAGGCATTAGCTTGCATTAGATTAGATGACATGAATGAAATTTATGTATAAAAGATTAAATACCCTCTGTACAAAGAGGGAATAGTATGCTATAATTAAATGCAGAAAAGGCATACGAGTGCTTCCTTGGTTGGAAAATCTTAGAAAATAAATAATGCTCAAAAAGTTTGAAAAACACCGAAAAATGTGTCGAATAAAAATCGGAAAATAATTAGTAAAATTATATGTTTTCTCGGAAACTCCCGTCAACGGACTATTTGAAAATATCTAAATTGGGTAAATAACACACTTTTGCACAAAATGTCGTCCGAAAGGGCGGCATTTTTGTTATTATTTTCACAAAATTTGCACAATAACTAAACAACTGTTCGACCAACACCCCGATGTGTGGTACTATTAGTGTTAACCAGTCCCCCTCAGTTTGTAATAAACATTGTAATAAACTTTGTAATAGCAAGCTGTCATACATACTAAATTGAAAGGGGTCACGAAAATGGCTGAGACTATCCATTTATGCCACCATCCTTTGTATTTGCTGCGCTGTGCTGAAACAGCATCCGTTCCAGCTCCGCTGCCGCGACACTCAGGGGCATATCCTTCCGTTTCAGCAGGGAAATGGTTCGCTCCGGGGGCTTTTCCTGTGGCTGTAAAACCGTAATGCTGCCGTCTGCGGCGGCTTCCCTCGCAGCCTGCTCTGGGATAAAGCCAATTCCCAGATTCGCGCGAACCATGGGAAGAATTTGGTCAGCAGTAGCCGCTTCAATGTCCGGGACGAAAGTCAAATCATGCGCCCGGAACCAGTCCGTGTAAAGCTGATGGGTCGAGGTGCCTTTGCATAGGCTGATGATGGGAAGAAACGCCAGATGTTCCCAGGTCAGGGGCTGTTCTGCCAAATATTCATAAGCTCTCCCGCAGACTGGAACCTCCTGGAATGCGGCAACATCCGTCCGAAGGAACACATCGGATTCCGCAATGGGCGGGGTGATCAGGGCGAAATCCACCAGCCTGTTTTTTAATGCGGAAACTGCCTGCTGGGAATTGGAGTTGAAAATCCGCAGACGGATACCCGGATATTCCTGGCGGAATCTTTCCAGGACAGGCAGAAGCACCTGATGCAGCGCGATCTCGCTGACACCGATGCTGATGGTGCCGCCCTGGAGCTTGCTGTGAAGCAGCACCGATTCCTCTCCGGCTTTGATCTGCTGCATGGCGGGGGCAATGTGGGAAAAAAGCTCCTCCCCCTCCGGGGTAAGCTGAACGCTGCGGCTGGTGCGGATAAAGAGGGTACAGCCCAACGTCTGCTCCAGATTTTTGATAGTCCGGGTCACATTGGGCTGATTGCTGTACAGCATTTGAGCAGCCTTGGTGAAGCTGCGGTACTGGGCCACATAATAGAACACCCGGTAGGAATCCAGGTTGATATGCATGAGATCACCTTCAACTATGTCGCAGAGATATGGATGCTATCTCAACTATACATTTTACTTTTCCTGCTGTCAAGGGGTATAATGCACCGGATGAATAAAAATAGGTAAGGTGGTTTTCGTGAATAAGGATTTGACAGTGGGAAAGCCCAGCACGGTACTTTGGCAGTTCTGCCTGCCGCTGTTTGGAAGCATTATTTTCCAGCAGCTCTATAATATTGCGGACAGCTGGGTGGCAGGTAAGTTCATCAGCCAGAACGCGTTGGCGGCGGTGGGCAACAGCTACGAGATCACGCTGATTTTCATTGCCTTTGCCTTTGGCTGCAACATGGGGTGTTCTGTGGTAGTTTCACAGCTGTTTGGCGCGAAGGAATATGGGAAAATGAAAACAGCAGTCTACACATCGATTCTCACCAGCGGCTTTGTTTGCCTGTGCCTGATGCTCGTGGGCTTGCTGGGCTGCGATGGTCTGCTGGAGCTGATCAACACCCCGGAGGAAGTGTTTTCTGACTCCAAGCTGTATCTGGATATTTATGTCTGGGGCCTGCCCTTCGTATTCTTCTATAACATTGCCACAGGTATCTTCTCTGCCTTAGGTGATAGCAGGACACCCTTTGCTTTTCTTGCGGTGTCTTCGCTGAGCAATATCGGTATGGATATCCTGTTTGTGGAAGCCTTTGATATGGGCGTGGCCGGTGTCGCCTGGGCGACTTTCCTGTGCCAGGGTGTTAGCTGCGTTCTTGCGGTAGCAGTCGTAATGCTGCGGCTTCGGAAAATTCACGCAGAGGGGAAAGTTCAGGTGTTCTCCGGGGAACTGCTGAAGCGGTTTATTGTGATCGCGGTGCCCAGCACCTTGCAGCAGAGCTTCGTTTCCGTCGGCAATATTATCCTCCAGAGCGTCATCAACGGCTTCGGTACCGACGTGATGGCAGGCTACTCCGCAGCGGTGAAGCTGAACAATCTGGTGATCACGTCCTTCACAACCCTTGGAAACGGCATTTCCAACTTTGCCGCCCAGAACATCGGAGCTGGGAAGTGGGACCGGGTGAAGGCGGGCTTTGGGGCCGGATTAAAGCTGGTATGGCTGCTGTGCGTGCCGATCCTGCTGCTGTATTTCATCTGGGGCAGGGGCCTGATGGGCTTCTTCCTGGAGGAACCAACGGAGCTGGCACTGAACACCGGTATTGTGTTTCTGCGTATCCTGTCCCCGTTCTATTTCGTGGTATCCGTCAAGCTGGTGGCAGATGGTGTCCTTCGGGGGGCCGGACAGATGCGGCAGTTTATGATCTCCACCTTCTCGGATCTTATCCTCCGGGTGGCGTTGGCATACATGCTGTCCGCAACGGCTTTGGGCGCAACCGGAATCTGGTGCGCATGGCCAATCGGCTGGGCGGTCGGAACAGGCTTGTCTTTGGTGTTCTACCGCAAGGGAAAATGGGCGGAACATGTTTAAGAAGGGGCTATAAAAAACAGCCCCTTGCTTCGTATATCGATTTGCCCTTGTCATTGAAATTCTACTCCGAAAAGGTTCGTCAATTGAAAAATGGGATTGCTGATACTTTCCAAATGCGGTAGTATGAAAAAAGCGCAAGCCTGTTATGCTTCCATCGATGAATAATACATTTCCGGTGCGGCAAGCGTATACTGTGGCTCCTGTATAGAAAAGGCCACACAACATATGGCAATATCGCCAACCCACGAAATTGTTTTGCTTCCACAGACCGCAAAAGTCCCCGACTGCTTGTTCAGTCGGGGATATGTTTTTCCGAAAGTGGTTCTCCTCAAATGGCAGCATCTTGCCAAAATACAGTTGAAAGATCATTGACCTCTGCTGCAGTCTGAATACCAAACTGAGATCGGTGATTGCCAGCGCGGGAATGGAAAAGACCTGTGAACTGCTCAGACCTCTGCTGGGGCAGACTGCCGATCCCAGAGCGGTTGGTGTTCTGGTTTCCCAGAGTGTACTGCGGATGATCTGCTGACGGGCATGCTGCACATCCCAGTGACCGAGGAACAGCTGATGGAGCTCAATGCAAAACTGCACAAGTGTCTCTGTAAAAATCATAAGTATCCTCGGAACTGCCGAAGGGCTTTTCCTCGTGGAAGGGCAACAGGCCGGGGGAGGGAAACGGGAGGCGTTTTGTTCAATGTGACGGGTAAGGTGCGGATTTGGCCTGTTTTTGGCGAGCCAAAAGTCTTGAATAGCATGTGTTTTGCGATACGGACAAGTGTCTGTGTACAAAAGTCACAAAAAAGGAAATGGATTTCACAAATTATTCATATATTTAAAATGTTGAAAATGACTTTCGATTGTATTATAATCTGAATCAAATTTCCGAACCAAGCTGGAATTATGCATAAAAACAGGGCCGAAAATTCGGTAAATGGATGAATGACGCATACATTGCTTTTCCGGAAAAACAAATAAGCCAAGCGGGATATCCCGCTTCATGCTTCTGAAAGAAGCATGACAGTTCTCTGTGGAAAGGAAGAGGTCAATGAACACCAAAAATCTGATGTACATTCTCAAGCGTGTTGCCTTGGCCGCGCTGACGGTTTGGGTCGTCATAACCGTGACATTCTTTGTCATGCGCGCTGTTCCCGGCGGTCCCTTCATGGCGGAAAAGGCGGTCAGTGAAGCCGCCCAGGCTGCACTGGAAGCCAAATACGGCCTGGATAAGCCGGTCATGGAGCAGTATTTTACTTACCTGAAGGATATCGTTACCAAGCTGGATTTTGGTCCTTCCATCAAGCTGAGAGGCCGCATGGTCATCGATGTGATTGCCGACGGCATGAAGACCTCTGTAAAGCTGGGTCTGATCGCTGCCTTTATCGCGCTGGGCAGCGGCATCGTTTTGGGTGCTGTGGCGGCACTGCGGCGCAATAAGCTGATCGACAAGATCATCATGGTCATCACCACTGCCTTTGTTTCCATGCCCTCCTTTATTATGGGCACGCTGCTTCTGATCCTGTTTACCATCCACTGGCAGATTTTTCCCGCCAACGGCTCCACCGCCGAGGGCTTGGTGCTGCCCATCATTACCCTGTCCCTGTATCCCATGGCTTATATCACCCGTCTGACCCGCTCCTCCATGCTGGATGTGCTGGGGCAGGATTACATCCGGACCGCAAGAGCCAAGGGCGTGTCTCCTGCGAAGGTGATCTTCGGCCACGCGCTGAAGAACTCCCTGATCCCTGTCATCACCTACTTCGGCCCCATGCTGGCCTACATCGTCACCGGTTCCCTGGTGGTGGAGCAGATCTTCGCCGTGCCCGGCATTGGCAGAGCCTTCGTCAGCAGCATCACCAACCGTGACTACCCCCTGATCATGGGCACCACCATTGTGCTGGCCTGCCTGATCGTTCTGATGAATCTGGTAAGCGATATCCTCTATAAGGTCGTGGATCCCAGAATCACCCTGGAATAAGGAGATTACCCATGAAAAAGAAAATCTTCTCCATGCATGTGGATGTGGAGGATTTCCTCCCGGCATCTGAGGAAGAAAAGGCTTATATGGTACAGATGCGGCCCTCTACCACCTTCTTTAAGGATGGCATGAAGCGGCTGCTGAAGAACAAGATCGCCGCCCTCAGTATGTTCCTGATTATCGTCATCTCCTTGGCATCCATTTTCCTGCCCTATTTCTGGCCCTACAAGTACGACAAAATGCTGGGCAATACGCCCGGTAAGCCCATGGATCCATCCTACAACAATCTGGCTCCCTTTGAATACGGCGAGACGGAGCAGGAGAAGATCGCGGCGGGTGAAAAGGTGTTCCCTCATATTTTCGGTACCGATTCCCAGGGCCGTGACTACTTCATCCGTGTGGTCTATGGTACCCGCATCTCCCTGTCCGTCGGTTTCTTTGCCAGCATCATCGTGCTGATCATCGGCATGACCGTCGGCTCCCTTGCGGGCTACATCGGCGGCAAGGTGGATATCATTATCATGCGCATCGTGGATATCATTTACTCCCTGCCCGATACCCTGATGGTCATCCTGTTGGCTTCCGTCATGAAGGTCACACTGGGCCCCGCCTTGGAGGGTACAGTCCTGGAAAAGCTGGGAAGCAACATGATTTCCCTGTTCATCGTGTTCGGCCTGCTGTACTGGGTCTCCATGGCCCGGCTGATCCGAGGCCAGATCCTGTCCCTGCGGGAGCAGGAGTATGTTCTGGCAGCCCGGGCCACCGGTGCCAAGGCAGGCTGGATCATCCGCAAGCATCTGCTTCCCAACTGCATCAGCGTGGTCATTATCTCCACCGCTCTGCAGATTCCCAGTGCCATTTTCACCGAAAGCTACCTGTCCTTCCTGGGCCTGGGCGTCAATGCTCCCATGCCCTCCCTGGGTTCGCTGGCTTCCGACGCGCTGAATGGCTACACCACTTACGCCTATCGTCTTATCATCCCCGCTGTGGTCATCAGCCTGATCGTGCTGTCCCTGAACCTGTTTGGTGACGGCCTGCGGGATGCCTTTGACCCCAAGCTGAAGAATTAAGGAGGCGGCAGATATGGCATTGTTAGAAGTTAGAGACCTGCGTACCTCCTTCTTTACTCCCGCGGGTGAAGTGAAGGCCGTCAACGGCGTTTCCTTTTTCCTGGATCACGGAAAGGTTCTGGGCATCGTTGGCGAATCCGGTTCCGGCAAGTCCGTTACCGCTTACTCCATCATGCAGATTCTGGAAAAGACCGGCAGGATCGTGGGCGGTTCCATCAAGTTTGACGGTCAGGAGCTGGTGGGTGCCGGTGAGAAGGTCATGAAGACCATCCGCGGCAACAAGATCTCCATCATCTTCCAGGACCCCATGACCTCCCTGAATCCCACCTACACCATCGGCCACCAGCTGATGGAGGCCATCATGCTCCATACTCCCCGGAACAAGAAGCAGGCCTACGACCGGGCTGTGGAAATGCTCCGCCTCGTCAATGTGAACGAGCCGGAAAAGCGCATGAAGCAGTATCCCTTCGAGTTCTCCGGCGGTATGCGCCAGCGTGTTATGATTGCCATGGCACTGGCCTGTGAGCCGGATATCCTGATCGCCGACGAGCCCACCACCGCTCTGGATGTGACCATTCAGGCCCAGATCCTGGAGCTGATGCAGTCCCTCCAGAAGGAACTGGGCATGGCCATCATTATGATCACCCATGACTTGGGTGTTGTGGCCCAGATGTGTGACGAGGTCATCGTCATGTATGCCGGCTCCATTTGTGAGCAGGGCAGTGCCGACGAGATCTTCTACAACCCCAAGCACGAGTATACCAAGGGCCTGATGCGCTCCATCCCCACGGTGGACAATGACGACAGCCCCCTGGAACCCATCTCCGGCACACCCATTGACCTGCTGAATATGCCCCAGGGCTGCCCCTTCGCGCCCCGGTGCGACGCGGCCATGAAGATCTGTATGCGCCAGCGGTGCGAACGGATGCAGATCAACGACTGGCACCAGGCGGCCTGCTGGATGAATGTGAAGGAAGCCTTTGAAAAGGAAGGCGGTGACGCGGAATGACCGAACAGCAGAACCTGGTGGAAGTCAAACATCTGAAGGAATACTTCCAGATCAATACCGGCCTCTTTTCCTCCAAGCCCCTGAAGGCGGTGGATGACGTTTCCTTTGCCATCCGCAAGGGTGAAACCCTGGGCCTGGTAGGCGAATCCGGCTGCGGCAAGACCACCGTCGGCAGAACCCTGCTGCACCTGTATAAGCCCACAGAGGGCGAGATCTGGTTCAACGGAAAGCAGATCGTTACCAAGCAGGACATTCTGGAGTACCGGAAAAAAACCGCTATGGTATTCCAGGATCCCTATTCCTCTCTGAACCCCAGAATGACCGTTTCCGACATCATCGGCGAGCCCCTGGATGTCCACAAGCTGTACGCCAGCAAGGCCGAGCGACAGGAGAAAATCCTGGATCTGATGGCGAAGGTCGGCCTGAACTCCGAGCACGCCAACCGCTATGCCCACGAATTCTCCGGCGGTCAGCGGCAGCGTATCGGCATTGCCCGCTCTCTGGCTATGGGCCCCGAGTTCGTGGTCTGTGACGAGCCAGTCTCCGCGCTGGACGTTTCCATCCAGGCGCAGGTTATCAATATGTTCGATGAGCTGCAGAATCAGATGGGCCTGACCTACCTGTTCATTGCCCACGATCTGCTGGTCGTCCGGCACATTTCCGACCGGATCGCCGTTATGTATCTGGGCAAGATGGTGGAAATGGCCGATGCCAGGGAGATCTACGACCACCCCCTGCATCCGTATACCAAGTGCCTGATGTCTGCCGTTCCTCTGCCCGACCCCAAGAAGGCAAGAGAGAACAAGCGCATCGTGCTCCATGGCGATATCCCCAGCCCCCTGAACGCTCCCTCCGGCTGCCCCTTCCGCACCCGCTGCCCCTACGCGACGGCTGCCTGCGCCGAGAGCATGCCCGAATTCAAGGAGGTCTCCTCCGGACATTTCGTGGCCTGCCACAATATGGAGAAGTTCAATTAAAGCCGTTTCATCATTCGTATGCTCAAATGCCGTTTTGAACTGCGAATTATGGATAAAAAGTAATTCTGTGAAAGGAAAATGAGAAAATGAAGAAACTGATTGCTCTGCTTCTGGCTGCTGTTATGGTTCTGTCTCTGGCTGCCTGCGGCAGCACCTCCGAGACCACCCCTTCTACCGCTGCTTCTGAAGCTACCGAAGCTACTGAGGCTCCCATCGACACCGTCGCTGCTGAGGCCGAGATCCGCTACGCACTGGGCCTGCTGTTCGACCGTAACTACATCGTCGAGCAGATCGCACAGGGCGGCCAGGTCGCCGCTTCCTCCTTTGTTGCCATGGGTATGACCGACGCCGATGGCTCCGAGTTCTACAAGAACGCCGGCGATTCCGACGAGTACGACGGCTACTACAACGTGGCTGCCGAGGCTTACGAGGATAACTACGCTGAGGCCTACGCTATCCTGTCCAAGTACTACGAGGTCGACGAGAACGGTATGTTCACCAACTTCCCCACTCTGACCTACCTGTACAACACCTCCGATTCCCACAAGGCTATCGGTGAGTACCTGCAGTCCGCTCTGGCTGCTGTGGGCATCACCATGAACCTGGAGAACCAGGAGTGGAACACCTTCCTGAACACCCGTAAGAACGGCGATTACTCCATCGCCCGTAACGGCTGGCTGGCTGACTACAACGATCCCATCTGCTTCCTGGATATGTGGACCACCACCTCCGGCAACAACGACGTTCAGTTCGGCAAGGGCGATCACGCTTCCATGGCTGCTTACGATCTGGATCTGACTGCTTACGGCTATGATGTCAAGGTCGAGGACGGCACCTGGGCTGAGACCTACGATGTTCTGATCGCCTCCATCAAGTCCTGCACCGACAGCGACGCCCGCTACGCCATGATGCACATCGCTGAGGATATGCTGATGGATTCCGGCTGCATCGTGCCCCTGTACTTCTACACTGACCTGTACATGGTCGACGATTCCGTCGAGGGCTTCTACTCCAACCCCCTGGGCTACAAGTATTTCCAGAACACCACTGTTAACGGCAGCGGCGAGTCCATCTCTGTCTGCCTGGCTTCCGAGCCCGACACCCTGGATCCCGCTCTGAACTCCGCTGTGGACGGCGCAACCATGATTTCCCACCTGTTCGCCGGTCTGGCAAAGTGGGGCACCGATGAGAACGGCAACCTGGTCATCGTTCCCGACTGCGCTGTTGAGCTGCCTGAGGGTGTTGTCAACGAGGACGGCACCGTCACCTACACCTACACCCTGAAGGACGGCCTGAAGTGGTCCGACGGTGTTGATCTGACCGCTTATGACTTCGCTTTCGCATGGCAGCGTGCCGCTTCCGTGGAGCTGGCTGCTGACTACGGCTACATGTTCGAGGTCGTCAAGGGCTACAACGACATCTGGGCTGAGAATCCCGCTGAGGATGCCAAGCTGGCTGTTGAGGCTCTGGACGAGAAGACCCTGCAGGTCACTCTGAACAACGCCATCTCCTACTGGAACGAGCTGCTGGCATTCCCCACCTACTTCCCCGTCCGTGAGGATGTGGTTGCCAACGAGGCTTGGGCAACCGACCCCGCTACCTACGTTTCCAACGGTGCCTACACCATGACCGGCTGGGAGCACAACTCCGTCATTACTCTGACCAAGAACGAGAACTACCACGACGCTGATTCCGTCACCATGAACGAGCTGAAGTGCTACCTGTCCGACGACGCCAATAACATGCTGACCAACTTCAAGAACGGCGAGTGGCTGCTGATCGACGACGTGCCCGTCAACGAAATCGCTACCCTGAAGGCTGAGTACGCTGACGAGTTCGTCATCGCCGGCCAGATCGGTACCTACTATGTCTGCTGGAACATCAACGAGCCCCTGCTGCCCGAAGCTTGATTCCTGACTGATATTCCCTAACTTATCCGCCCCCTGGCTTCAATAGAGGCTGGGGGGCATTTTTATCTTGCATCCTGCCGTGAAATGCGGTAAAATGGGGAAAAACCAACAGGAGGTAACCTATGAACGCACAAGACATTATGAAGATTTTCGAGGACACCGCTTATGTCCGCATGGGCGGCAGTGCCGAGGAGCTGAGGGCTGCGGAGTACATCCGGGACAGGGCTGCGGCCTTTGGAGAGGCAAAGATCGTTCCCTTTGAGGTGCCCATGTCCAATCTGGAAGAAGCCGTTTTCCAGGCGGACGGGGTCAGCATTGCCTGCAAGGGGTATCTGTGCGCCGGAAGCGGAGAAGTGGAGGCACCCTTCTATTATCTGCGGAGTAAGGACCCCTGGTCTCTCAGCCAGTGCAGGGGCAAGATCGTCATGGTGGACGGCTACCTGGGCTACTGGATTTATCAGGACCTTCTGGAAAACGGCGCGGTGGGCTTTGTTACTTACGACGGCAACGCCAATTATGTGGACGAGGACATCGACCAGCGGGAGCTGCGCAGCTATGTCCACAAGGGCAGCCGCATTCCCGGCGTGAATATCAACGCCAAGTCTGCCATCGAGCTGATCCGCAAGGGCGTGACCACTGCCAAAATCGTTCTGAAGCAGGAGGAGTATACCGGCAATTCCCACAACGTGATCCTGGACCTGCCCGGCGAGATTCCGCAGTACATCGCCCTGACAGCCCACTATGACTCCACCTCTTTGTCCCAGGGCGCGTATGATAATATGTCCGGCTCCGTGGGCCTGCTGGGCATCGCTGAGCATTTCGCAAAGAACCCCCACCGTTATGGCCTGCGCTTTATCTGGTGCGGCAGCGAGGAGCGGGGCCTGCTGGGCTCCAAGGCTTACTGCGAGGATCAGGAAGCCCTGAAGGACTGCGTGCTGAACATCAACCTGGACATGATCGGCTGCATCATGGGCAAGTTCATCTACTGCGCCACCGCCGAGGAAAAGCTGTGCCACTACATTAGCTACATGGCCTCTGAGCTGGGCTTCGGCATCGACGGGCGGCAGGATGTGTATTCCAGCGACTCCACCCCCTTTGCCGACAAGGGTGTGCCCGCCGTTTCCTTTGCCCGCATTGCTCCCAACAACACAGCCACCATCCACAACAGCTACGATACGCTGGCCCTGATGAAGGGCGAGCAGATGGCCCAGGATATCGATTTCCTGGTGGCCTTTACCAACCGCATGGCCAATGCCGTCCGCTGCCCTGTGGCCCGGGAAATGCCCGACAATATGAAGGACAAGCTGGACCAGTACCTCTGCCGCAAGCGTGCCCCCAAGTAATATACATCCCCTGTCATTCCCGGCACGCCTGCGGCCTGCTGGGAATGACAGGTATTTTGTTGTCAAAAACACAAAAAACCGTCACAAAAAATTCATAAATTTGGCTTGTCTGCGAATTTATAAACTTTGCGTAACATGATAGAATGAACCTGTCCTTTTTTACCGGATTTTCCGGAATTTATGAAAGAAAGGTAAGATAATATGTTAGAGAAAGTTTTCAAACTCTCCGACAACGGCACCAGCGCGAAGACTGAGATCGTGGCAGGTCTGACCACCTTCATGACCATGGCCTACATCATCGCCCTGAACCCCAACCTGCTGACCAATTTCGATAGCGGCAGCCCCCTGTGGAACGGCGTGTTCATGGCCACCTGCATCGCTTCCGCCATTGGTACCGCATGGATGGCTTTCCATGCCAACAAGCCCTTCGTTATGGCTCCCGGCATGGGCCTGAACAGCTTCTTCGCTGTTGTGGTCGCCAACCTGGCCGCCGCTACCGGCATGAGCTATCTGGAGAGCTTCCAGGGTGCACTGGTCATCATCCTGGTAGAGGGCGTCGTGTTCCTGGCACTGTCCGTCCTGAATGTCCGTGAGAAGATCGTTCACGCCATCCCCCTGGGCATCCGTCTGGGCATTTCTCCCGCCATCGGCCTGATGCTGCTGAACATCGGCTTCGGCTCCAACGCAGGTGTCTACTCCGAGACCGGCGGCCCCTTCTACATGATGCGTGACTTCTTCGGTGCACTGACCCCCAGCGTGGCACAGGCCAACATGGGCTCCGGCTATTCCGTGATGGTCCTGAACGTTGTCACCACCTTCGTGGGCTTCTTCGCCATCCTGGCACTGGATCACAAGAAGGTCAAGGGCTCCGTCCTGTGGGGCATGCTGCTGGCTTCCGTCATCAACTGGGCCGGTCAGCTGCTGTTCCTGGGCACCAACCCCTTCGCCTCCCTGGCTGGCGCGTCCTTCATTCCTCCTGTGGCTGACATGGCTGAGGTGACCCTGTTCAAGCTGAACTTCCCCGCCTTCCTGCAGATCGGGTGGTTCACCGCCATTTCCCTGATCATCACCTTCTGCATCATTGACATGTTCGATACCATCGGCACCCTGGTGGGCACCGCTTCCCGTGCAGGCATGACCGATGCCGAGGGCAATATGCCCAACATGAAGGAAGCCCTGATCGCTGACGCTGTGGGCACCATCGCCGGCGCAGTGACCGGCACCTCCACCGTTACCACATTCGTGGAGTCCGCCTCCGGCGTTGAAGCTGGCGGCCGCACCGGCCTGACCGCTCTGGTTGCCGCTGTGCTGTTCCTGGCCTGCATCTTCCTGGCTCCCGTGGTGGCCCTGATCCCCGCCGCCGCTACCTCCGCCGCGCTGATCTACGTTGGCGTTCTGATGCTGGGCGGCCTGCGCAACATCGACTTTGGCGACAACACCCAGCTGGTGCCTGTTGCCGTCATGCTGCTGACCATGCCCATCTCCGGCTCCATCGGCCACGGCATCGGCCTGGGCATGATTATCTACACCTTCATGAAGATCTTCTCCGGCAAGGCCAAGGAGGTTTCCGTCCTGACCTACGCCATCTCCGCACTGTTCCTGGTCAAGTTCTTCCTGGCTGTGTAATCCACCCAACACAAACACCCGAGGGAAATTTCCCCCGGGTGTTTTTGCCGTTGTCGCCCGACGCACTCGACGCTTCTACGGAACTTTTTCATTCCTCAAACATTTTCGTTTGTGGATTCGACAAAAATTACGATGATGGCGCATCCTTGTGCACCCGTGTCATATTCAGGATGGAGATCAAAATCGATAATACTGCAAGGTGGTGTCTGTTTATTTTAAGAATGCTGATTGGCTTAACCCAGCAAAACCATCATAGTGGTATGACTCGTAGTAGAATGTAACAGCTGAAACTTGAAAAATCTTGAAGAGATGCAGCGCACCAAAGCCTCCCTTGTGTAAAGGCGACCGAAGGGAGTGCCTTGCGCTGAGGTGGGCCGCCGAAGGCGGGTCGGAGGGATTGTGCGGTAGGCAGCACCATTTTGCTGAAACCTTTCGGCGAATCCGTTGTAAGCTTTCGTTATGTGCTTTTTCCTGGTAGCCATAAAGATATCGATACTGCGGTAACAATCCCTCAGTCGGCTTCGCCGACAGCTCCCTTTACACAAGGGAGCCTTGGGTGCTGCCGCACCAGTGCATAAACTTTTCGTTGTTGCAACCTGGTAGGTGAGGATGCCTACATCGACCCCTGTATGCGTATTGGGGTGGGCTGCTTCAACACCCTGTTTTTTGTCGAATCGACGAACGAAAATGTTTAGGGAATAAAAAAGTTCCGTAGATGTGTATGTTCCGTCGAGTGGCTCCTGCTCCATAAAAGAACCGCCCTCCGATTGGAGAGCGGTTTTGTTTCTCTTACAGTTCGCAGTTGCCCACAGTTCTGGGGAAGGGGATGGCGTCGCGGATGTTGCCGATGCCGGTCAGGTACATGACGCACCGCTCGAAGCCCAGGCCGAAGCCTGCGTGACGGGTGGAGCCGTACTTGCGCAGATCCATGTAGAAGCCGTAGTCCTCGGGCTTCATGCCCAGCTCCTCAATGCGGGCCTTCAGCACCTCGTAGTTGTCCTCACGCTGGGAGCCGCCGGTGATCTCGCCAACACCGGGCACCAGGCAGTCCACAGCGGCAACGGTCTTGCCGTCGGGGTTCAGCTTCATGTAGAAGGCCTTGATGTCCTTGGGATAGTCGGTGACGAAGACGGGCTTCTTGAAGACCACTTCGGTCAGGTACCGCTCGTGCTCGGTCTGCAGGTCGCTGCCCCAGGAAACGGGGTACTCGAACTTATCGTTGTGCTTTTCCAGCAGCTCCACGGCCTCGGTGTAGGTGATGCGGCCGAAGTCGTTGTTCAGCACATTGTTCAGCCGATCCAGCAGGCCCTTGTCCATGAACTGATTGAAGAAAGCCATTTCCTCGGGAGCATGCTCCAGAACATAGGAAATGATGTACTTGAGCATATCCTCCTCCACGCGCATCAGATCCTGCAGATCGGCAAAGGCCATCTCCGGCTCGATCATCCAGAACTCGGCGGCGTGCCGGGTGGTGTTGGAGTTCTCAGCCCGGAAGGTGGGGCCGAAGGTGTAAATGTTGCGGAAGGCCATGGCGAAGGTCTCGCCGTTCAGCTGGCCGGAAACGGTCAGGTTGGTGGGCTTACCGTAGAAGTCCTGGGAGAAATCCACCTTGCCGTCCTCGGTCTTGGGCACGTTGTTCAGATCCAGAGTGGTGACCTGGAACATCTCGCCCGCGCCCTCGCAGTCAGAACCGGTGATCAGGGGCGTGTGGACATAGACAAAGTCCCGGTCCTGGAAGAACTGGTGGATGGCCATAGCCGCCAGGGAGCGGACGCGGAACACGGCCTGGAAGGTGTTGGTACGGGGCCGCAGATGAGTGATGGTCCGCAGGAACTCCATGGAGTGCCGCTTGGGCTGCAGGGGATAATCGCCGGTGGAGGGGCCCTCCACGGTGACGGTAGAAGCCTGGATCTCAAAGGGCTGCTTGGAGCCGGGGGTCAGAACCAGGGTACCCTTGACGATCAGGGCTGCGCCGATGTTGATCTTGGAGATTTCCTGGAAATTTTCCAGAGTATCATTATAAACCACCTGAACGGGGGTGAAGTAAGTACCGTCATTCAGGACGATGAAGCCAAACTGCTTGGAGGGGCGGCGATTGCGCACCCAGCCGCCGATCTCGATTTCCTGACCGGCATACTTGTCGGTGTTTTTGAACAGCTCACGGACAGTGATAAGTTCCATAGGGGATACCTCTCTTCTTGCTAAAAATATAGATAAGTATACGCCAATTTGGATGATTTTACAAGAGGGAAAGCGTGATTTTGTGAGAAATATTCAAAAAATTTTGTGTTGAGTTAGGAATTAGGGTTAGGAGTGAGGAATTACCCGCAGGCCCTTGGCTCCACCTGTGGGGGAGCTGTCGCCGAAGGCGACTGAGGGGGTGTCCTCCGGGTTATGCGGTAGTCTTGTTCCGCTTCAATATCCGCGTACTCACGCTGAGGAGGCTGGTGAGCAGCAGATAGGCCAGGGCATCCACCCAATAGCGGATGGTTCGGTCGGGGATCAGCACCAGATTCCATAGATCCAGCATTTCCAGAATCCGCATCAGGATATATCCGAAGCACAGGCCGTGGCCCAAAAGCAGGAGCTTCATCCCGCGCTTGGTCAGCACCACAGGCTCCTTGCGCAGGCACCACAGGGTCAAAGCCAGCATCCCCACCCAAAGTACAGCGGTGATCAGCCGGGCTTCATAGATGCGGATAAACTCATAAAAGGGCACAAAGACCAGTGGCAGCGCGAACACCCAGGTACACCACAGACCCAGATGCTTTAACTTGGAGCTATAGCACAGAGCCCCGCAGATCAGGAAGGGAAGCCCCAGAAGCATTCCTGTCAGCCCCTCCCCGGACAGGGCGCAGGCCAGCACGATCAGCACATAGAAGCACCAGAAGCCGATTCCAACCCCCTGCCGCCGGGAAAACTGTCTCTGAGGCGGCGCGGGCGCAGGCTCCGGCTGTTCCACCCCGGAGACCAGCGTATCCAGGCTGACCCCAAACAGACGGCTCATTTTCATCAGCTTGTCCAGCTCCGGCACGGAGGCATCATTCTCCCATTTGCTGACAGACTGCCGGGATACCTCCAACGCCTCCGCCAAATCCCCCTGGGACATCCGCTTTTCTGTGCGGTATTTGTAGATATTCGCTCCAAGGCTCATGGGGAACCTCCTTTGCTTTGATGGGAAAAGTATAACATATCCCCGCCCAAAAGTCCACCAACCCGGCTTGAAACCTTAGCAACCGGCGGTTGCACCCGGCTGTTTGCGGAAAAATAAGAAAATCTTAAGTATACATTTTTGCGGGGGTATGATAGAATATTGTAGATTTCAACAGAAGGAAGTGTTTTGCCGCAATGGGCAAATATGAAGCCAAAAAGCAGGGGAGAGGGCCTACGTTCCTTCTGATCCCTGTGTCTTTTTTTCTTGTGGAGCTGTTCGCCTTCCTGTTCCTGCGCTCCGGGCAGGAGATGGAGCTGTGGCCCCTGGCCTTTGGCGGCCTGTGGGCGGCACTGCTGACGGGACTGCTGCGTCTGCTGCCCCGGAAGGGTGCCCGGGTGGTTTACGGTCTCCTCTACGCCCTCATTCTTATCTACGCCGCCGTCCAGACGGGCTACTATTACATGTTCGGGGAGATGCTGTGGCTGACAGAGTTCCGCTACGGCTCCGAGGGCTCCGATTATTTCGATGTGCTGCTGAGCTACCCGGTCAGCTGGTATCTGTGCCTGGCGGGACTGCTCCTGCTGGGTGCGTGGAACATCTGGAAATTTCCCAGGTGGGAGAGCCTGTGGGGGCAAAAGCTGATGGCTGCGGCGGTGGCAGTGATGGCTGCTGCCTGCGCCTGGGCGATGCCGGAGCTGGTTTTCGAGGATGACGACGAGATCCAGTACGCCGGCAGCGACTATGGCCGCGCCCAGTCTGCGGAAGCCGCCTATGACAACATGTTCAATACCCACCGGCTCTATCAGGTCTGCGGCCTGCACCAGACGGCGGTGAAGGATATCTATGCCAACCTGATCTACCCCCTGACCCCTGGCTATGCCCAGGCCCAGGCGGAGGGACAGGAGGAAATTTATATTTACATGGAAGAAAACGGGAAATTTGACCAGACTTCCAATGAAATGACCGGCATCCTCGAAGGAAAGAACGTGGTGTTGGTGCTGATGGAGAGCATGGACGACTGGCTTATCGGCGAACACACCCCCACCATCAACCGTCTGATGGCCGAGGGCATCAACTTTACCAGCTTCTACACGCCCCCCTACGGCGGCATCCGCACCTTTAACACGGAGTTCTGCATCAACACCGGCTCCTTCCTCTCCAGCGCGGGTGGCTACGCCTTCGATTATGTGACCAACAATTTCTATCAGAGCCTGCCGTTCCTGCTTTCCCAGGAGGAATACGGCTACGATGCCAAGACCTTCCACTATAACGATCCCAGCTTCTACAGCCGTGGCGTATTTTCTTTGGCCATGGGCTATTCGGAATATGTCTATTACGGGGACTTTGTGACGGGTACCGAAAAGGAAGTAAAGAACCAGCTGTACGACGACAAGCTTCTGTTCGATAACAATGGCCTGAACGCGGAATTCTTCCAGAGTGAAAAATACTTCAATTTTATCATCACCCGCTCCGCCCATTTGAGCTACAAATACAACGAGGTTCTCAGCTACTGGGGCCTGAAGCAGTACCCGGAATACCGGGAGCTGACCGACCACGAGGAGCTGAACTGCGCCTATCTGAAGGCAAAGCTGGTGGATGATATGTTCGCCCGGCTCCTGGAGGAGCTGGAGGAGCAGGGACAGCTGGAAAACACCGTGATCATCGGCGTTACCGACCACTATACCTACGGCTTCAAGGACACCCAGACCCTTCTGGAGGTCTCCGATGTGGACAATGCCATCTGGCTGGAGCGGACGCCCTGCTTCATCTGGAGCGCGGATCTGGAACCCATGGAGGTGGACAAGACCCTTAATACCTCCGATCTGGTGCCCACCCTGCTGAATATGCTGGGCGTGGAAACGGAATGTCCCTACATGGGCAGCGATGCCTTTGACCCGGACTATGCGGGCTTCGTACCCTTCTCCGACGGCAGCTGGATCAGCGGCGACGCAGCCTGGAATGCTTCTACAAAGCAGCTTTTGTACCGCACCGAGGATGCTGAACCCGTCACCGCCGAATTCAAGGCGGAAATGACAAAAACCGTCCAGGAATTTACCCGCATCAATAACCTGATCCTGGAAACGGACTACTACGAACAATACCAGCCCAGTCATTTGCCGGAATAAGAAAATGCAGCCTGCGGATAATTCCGCAGGCTGCTTACGTTTTACTTGTAAGACGCAATGTTCTTTCGGATCAATGCCCGGCGGAGCTTGGCTTCTGCCAGCTTGATGTCGGTGTCCGATGCGCTGTGATCGTGGAGAACCTTGTTGGCCCGCTGATAGGCGGCCTCGGCACGCTCCACATCGATCTTGTCCGCCCACTCGAAGGTGGTGGGCACAAGGGTCACTTCGCCGTCCACGACGCTCAGCATACCGCCGATGCAGGCTGCGGTGCGCCGCTTGCCGTCGGCAACCACTACGGCCCGGCCCATGCCCAGGGGGGTCACATAGTTGACGTGCCGGGCCAGAATGGCTACATCGCCGCCGGTGCTGCGGACGACCAGCTCTTCCGCCATGCCGTCAAAGATCAGACCGTCGGGGGTGACGATTTTCAGGGGGAACTGGGTCATGCGGTCTCACCGCCCCGGAACTTGGCGACCACCTCGTCGATGGAGCCTGCGAACAGGAAGTAGGATTCGGGAATGTTATCGTGCTTGCCCTCGATGATCTCCTTGAAGGAGCGGATGGTCTCCTTCAGAGGCACATACTTGCCCTCATAGCCGGTGAACTGCTCAGCCACATGGAAGGGCTGGGAGAGGAACCGCTGCACCTTACGGGCCCGGTTGACGGTCAGCTTGTCCTCCTCGCTGAGCTCGTCCATACCCATGATGGCGATGATGTCCTGCAGTTCCTTGTAACGCTGGAGGATGCTCTGAACGGCACGGGCGGTTTCATAGTGCTCATTGCCAACCACCTCGGGGGACAGGATCCGGGAGGTGGAGTCCAAGGGGTCAACGGCGGGGTAGATGCCCAGAGAGGCAATGCCGCGGTCCAGAACGGTGGTGGCATCCAGGTGGGCAAAGGTGGTAGCGGGAGCGGGGTCGGTCAGGTCGTCCGCGGGAACGTAGACCGCCTGAACGGAGGTGATGGAGCCGTTCTTGGTAGAGGTGATTCGCTCCTGCAGGGCACCCATTTCGGTAGCCAGGGTAGGCTGATAGCCGACGGCGGAGGGCATACGGCCCAGCAGCGCGGAAACCTCAGAACCGGCCTGGGTGAAACGGAAGATGTTGTCGATAAACAGCAGCACGTCCTGATGCTTCACATCCCGGAAGTATTCTGCCATAGTCAGACCGGAAAGACCCACGCGCATACGGGCTCCGGGGGGCTCGTTCATCTGGCCGAAGACCATGGCGGTTTTGGAGATAACGCCGGACTCGGTCATTTCGTTATACAGGTCGTTGCCCTCACGGGTACGCTCACCGACGCCGGTAAAGACGGAATAGCCGTTGTGGGCAGTGGCGATGTTATAGATCAGCTCCTGGATCAGAACGGTCTTGCCAACGCCCGCACCGCCGAACAGGCCGATCTTGCCGCCCTTGGCGTAGGGGCAGATCAGGTCGATGACCTTGATGCCGGTTTCCAGAATTTCGGTAGCGGGCTGCTGCTCCTCATAGGAGGGAGCGGGGCGGTGGATGGGCCAGGATTCGGCACCCTTCACGGGCTCCTTATTGTCGATGGGCTGGCCCAGAAGGTTGAACACGCGGCCCAGGCACTCGTCGCCAACGGGAACGGAGATGGGGGCACCGGTATCGGTGGCTTCCACGCCCCGCTGCAGGCCGTCGGTGGAGGACATGGCAATGCAGCGAACCACATTGTCGCCGATGTGCTGGGCAACCTCAGCAACGATGGTCTTATCGCCCAGGGGAACTTCGATCGCGCTGAGCAGCTGGGGCAGCTGGTCGTCAGCGAACCGAATATCAAGAACGGGACCCATGACCTGGATCACAGTTCCTTTGTTGTTGGCCATTGGGGATTCAACTCCTTTTGGTGGAATATTTAAGAACCGGCGACGATCTCGGTGATCTCCTGGGTGATGGCAGCCTGGCGTGCCCGGTTGAATTTCAGGCTCAGGTCTGCGATCATGTCGTCGGCGTTCTGGGTAGCGGAGTCCATTGCAGAGCGGCGGGCAGCCTGCTCGGCGGCGCGGCTCTCGCAGATGGCACCATAGAGAATGCCGCCCAGATATTCGGGAACGATGGCAGCGAAGACTTCCTCGCTGTCGGGCTCGTATTCAATGCCGTTGGTACTGCCGCTGTCCTTCGCAACCTCCTCCCGCACCAGAGGCAGAAGCTTTCTGGTGTCGGGCACCTGGGACAGAACGGAGACGAAATTGGTGTAAGCCACATGAATTTCGTCGTATTCTCCCGCCAGGAAGGCGCGGCTCAGCTGCTTGGCGATGGAGAAACAGTCGCCGATACCAACGTCCGCCGCTTCGGCATACTGCTCGGTGAGGGCGGGCACGTTGTGGGACTTGAAGTAGTCCACGGCCTTCTTTCCGATGGGCAGAACGGTGGCTTCCTTGTCCTGGATACGGCTCTGAACCAGCTTCAGAATGTTGCTGTTGTAGCCGCCTGCCAACCCCCGGTCACCGGCGATGACGATATACATCACCCTGTTTCCGGAGCGGGCTTTCAGGTAAGGGGAGGAGAACTCCCGGTTGGTAGCCACGATATCACTGATGGTATCGGAAAGGATCTCAAAATAAGGGCGGGAATTGAGAACCTGTGCCTGGGCACGGCGGAGCTTGGAGGCAGCCACCATTTCCATGGCCTTGGTGATCTGCCGGGTAGACTCCATGCTTCGGATGCGGTTCTTGATTTCCTTGGTGGAAACGCCAGCCATGGGGTACCTCCTCCCTTATCCGGGGAACTGAGCCAGCAGTTCGTCCAGTGCGGTCTTCAGGCCGGCCTCGGTGTCGGCTTCCAGCTTGCCGGTGGTACGGATGGCTTCCAGCACGGCGTAGTGCCGGTTCTCCATGTGCTCCTCCAGCCGCTTCTCAAATTCGGGAACCATATCTACATCGATGCCGTTCAGATACCCGTGGGTGACGGCATAAATGATGCACACCTGCTGGGCCACTTCCTTGGGGGCGTTGTTCTTCTGCTTCAGAACAGCCACGATCCGCTCGCCCAGTGCCAGACGGGATTTGGTGTCGGCGTCCAGATCGGAGCCGAACTGGGCAAAGCTCTGCAGCTCCCGGTACTGGGAGTACAGCAGCTTCAGAGAGCCTGCCACCTTCTTCATGGCCTTGATCTGGGCGTCGCCGCCCACACGGGAGACAGAGATACCGGGGTTCACAGCGGGCATAACGCCGGAGTTGAACAGCTCGGTCTCCAGGAAGATCTGACCGTCGGTAATGGAAATGACGTTGGTGGGAATGTAGGCGGAAACGTCGCCGGCCTGGGTCTCAATGATGGGCAGTGCGGTGAGGGAGCCGCCGCCCAACTCGGGGGACAGCTGTGCCGCACGCTCCAGCAAACGGGAGTGGAGGTAGAAAACATCGCCGGGGAAAGCTTCCCGTCCGGGGGGACGGCGGATCAGCAGAGAAATGGCACGGTATGCCACTGCGTGCTTACTCAGGTCGTCGTAAATGACCAGAACGTCCTTGCCCTGATACATAAAGTGCTCGCCCATGGTGCAGCCTGCGTAGGGGGCGATATACTGCATGGGGGCCAGCTCGGAAGCGGAGGCGGCTACCACAATGGTGTAGTCCATGGCACCGCCCAGGGTCAGGTTTTCCACCACCTGGGCCACGGTGGAACGCTTCTGACCGATGGCAACGTAAATACAGATACAATCCTTGCCCTTCTGGTTCAGAATGGCATCGGTAGCAATGGTGGTTTTACCGGTCTGGCGGTCACCGATGATCAGCTCGCGCTGACCCCGGCCGATGGGGATCATGGAGTCGATGGCCTTGATACCGGTCTGCAGGGGGCGGCTGACGTGCTGACGCTCAATGATGCCGGGGGCCGGCATTTCGATGGCCCGGTAGCCCTCTGCGGTGATGGGGCCCTTGCCGTCGATGGGCTCGCCCAGTGCGTTGACGACACGGCCGATAAGGCCGGAGCCTACGGGGACGGACACAACGCGGCCGGTACGCTTGACGGTGTCACCCTCCTTGATGCCCTGGTCGGAGCCAAGAACGGTGATGGAGACGGTGTCCTCTTCCAGGTTCTGGGCCATGCCGTAGGAGCCGTCGGGGAATTCCACCAGCTCGCCGGACATGCACTTGCTCAGGCCGGAGGCCTTGGCAATGCCGTCGCCCACCAGGATGACAACGCCTGTTTCGCTGACTTCCATTTTGTTTTCGTAGTTTTTGATCTGACTACGAATGATTTTTGTTATTTCTTCGGGTTTCAGTTCCATACAGTCCCTGCTTTCTCATCAGAGTACGTCTGTTTTCAGCAAATCCCGGATGGCATCCAGACGGTGGGACACCGTATCATCCAGTCGCTGGCCGTCGTAATCCAGGCGGACACCGCCCAGAACGCCGGAATCCACCCGGTTGCGCAGCTCGATCTGCTTGCCGGTGATCCGGGACAGCTTGCCCGTCAGACGCTCCGCCTGATCTGCGGTCAGGGCCACAGCGGTGATGGCGGTCACGGGCAGAATGCCGTTATCTTCATTGTATCGCTTGGTGTAAGCCTCGCAGCAATGACCAAAATGGCGCATGTAGCCCTTCTCGGTCAGGATCTTCAGGAAATTCAGGATATATCCATGGATCCGGCCCTGAAAGCTGTCGTCAAGAATGCGGCAGCGTTCCGCCTTGGTCAGGTTGGGGGAGGAGAGAAGGCGGATAAACTCCGGCTCCCGGCGAAAGCTTTCCGCCAATACGCGCAGCTGATCGCCGACGGACTTTGCCAGCCCCTCGTCCTTTGCCAGCTCGTACAGGGCCTCGCCGTAAACAGTTCCGACCTCCGTCATACGCCGTCACCCAATCCGTTGATGAAGCTGTCGATCAACGCTTGCTGATCCTTGCCGTCCAGCTCCCGCTCCACGACCTTACCGGCAATGGCCATAGCCAGGTCGGAAATCTCGTTCTTGGCATCGTTGATGGCTTTTTTCTTTTCCATGGCGATGTCGGCGGAGGCCTTGTCGATAATGGCGGCGGCTTCCTCGTTTGCCTTGCGGATGATCTCATCCTCGCGGCTCAGACCGCGGGCAACGGCTTCCTTGACGATACGCTCGGAGGTTGCCTGAGCCACGCTGAGCTTCTGCTGGTATTCTGCCTGAAGCTCCTTGGCCTCCTGCCGGGCGGAACCAGCTTCGGCATACATGTCGTCAATTTCCTTTTGACGGCTGTCGATCATGTTTTTTACAGGCACGAACAGGTATTTCTTTGCGACAAAAAAGATAGCCAAGGTATTGAGCAGAACGAACAGAGCTGTCCAGAAGTTTACGCCAATAAAACTTTCAAACACTTACGTCGCTCCTTTCTAGATGGATACGGAAAAGAGCAAAATTACAGCGTGAACAGGATCAGGAAAGCGATCAGCAGGGAGTAAATACCGGTGGTCTCGGTAATGGCACAGCCCAGGATCATGTTGGTACGCAGGTTGCCGGCAGCTTCGGGCTGACGGGCCATACCGTCCAGAGCGTGACCAACGGCATTACCTTCACCCACTGCGGGGCCGATAGCACCAATGCCCATACACAAGCCCGCACCCAGAGCCTTACCAGCGATAGCGATTGCAGCAGCTAATTCCATAAAATTGTCCTCCTAAATGTTGTTTATAATATTTTTTGGGTTAACGAAATGAATTATGCCTGAGCGTTTTCCTGCGGTTCCGGCAGCGAGCCTGCGATGTAGACCATTGTCAGAAGGGTAAACACCAAAGCCTGAACAAAGCCGGAGAAGATGTCGAAGTAGCAGGACAGAACAGCGGGGATACCAAAGGAAAGAATGGGAACATCGGAGAGGATTCCCAAAGCCTGCAGCAGACCAAATAAACCCAGAAGCAGGCTGACGGCTCCCAGAATCTTAAGAGAAAGCTTTTTCTTTTTTAATACGGCAAAAATAAGCAGCAGTGCGCCGACAACCAGCAAAACAGCACCAACAGCCCAGCCGGAGGCGGAAATTAGGTTCAGCACCAGCGCGGAAAGCATGGAGAAAGCGGTGTAGATAATGGTCGTGATAACGCCGCCGCCGGCCACATTGCCGAAGTGACGGAACGCCATGGACATGGGCTGGGCGACCTCACTGATAAGGTTCATGGGGGTCATGACGGCCACCGGCTCGGTAAAGCCCTTCAGCCAGCCTACAAAGCCGTTCGCCTTAATATTATTGTACCAGATAATGACGCTGACCATAATCGACCAGGTCAGCGTGCAGCTGAGATCGGCGGTGGAAGATCTGAGAAATCCGGTCAGACCAATAAGAGAGCCGCAGATGCTGCTCAGAAAGATGGTGCCCATGAACGGTGCCCAGTGAGCGTTGTGCTCGCCCATGGCACTGGTGGTCAGATCGTAGATCATGCCGACACCCTTTTCCACCAGCACCTGAATGCCGGTAGGACGCTTCTGAAGATTTTTACCCAGCCGGATGGAAGCGGTGATCAACAGCAGCGTTACCAGAAACGAGGATACTGTGGTCTGGGTGATGGGGATACCGCCAAAGATAGGAATGATGAAATAGACAAATGCACCGTCAACACTTACATTCATGAATTGGCTTCACCTGACTTTCTGAAAAATTCGGTAACAGTAATGGTAGGACGGACGAAAATAAGCGGAACAACAAGGGCAACAGGATTGCAAAGGCCGCTTTTGGCGAAGGCAAACAGTACGATTGCCAGAACAATGAGCCGAAGGGTATAGGAGGACTGGATCATTGCCTTACCGCCCTTAACATCCTGCTTCTCCGCTTTATCAGCGGCCAGGGTTGCACCCACGGCCATGAAAAAGAAGTTCAGCGTTGCAAGGATGGAGCCGATGACGGCACCCAACAGCACGGAAGTGCTGTAATATCCCAGCAGTGCAAATATGCCGACCATGGCGGCAGAGCAAATTACTTCACCAAGAAGCACGACTGCGGTTTCTTTGAGGACAAATTTACGGGATTCCATATGTTTCCTCCGGGGTTAGTTGTGTTCGTTAAAGGAGATGGGGGGCGGTTTCTGAGATTTTTTGTCCCTGGACATCCGTTCCATGGCTTGCAGGGACTGGCGGAAACCGGCAAGGGCAGAATAAAGCCCCAGGGCAAGTCCCACCCAGATGACCCAGCTGCCCAGGCCGAAGGTGCTCCGCAGCCACAGGGCCAGCAGCACAAAGCCTGCCAGCGGCGCGGCAATGGACAGACCCAGCTGGGTCAGCCAAACCAGCATATTGATATCCTTCATCGCCAAATGCCCCCTTATAATCAATGTCATTATAGCGAAGATTTTGCAAATATACAAATGATATGTTTACCAAATCTTTTGCAGAAAAATTATAGAAATTGCCAGTTGACATTTTTTACCTGCCCTTAGCACTGTCTGCGGAAAGTATACCCGGAAAAAAGGCGGGAAATGCAGGGAAATGTTCCGGCAGGCAGCCTTCCAAAAACAGGAGATTGTATCTTTTGGGCGAAATATGAAAAAATCCTGACAAAAATTTGGTAAAAAATTTCTACTGTCTTGAAGTTTTGCATAACATGATGTATAATAACGTAGTATCCCAAAAGGTAAAATGGTTTACCATGCAAAGATGAAGGAGAATGACAAATGAAGAAAACCTACACCCAGTCCGCGCAGGACGTTCTGCGCGATCTTGGCGTGGGCGCGGAGGGCCTGACCACCGCACAGGCGCAGGAGCGTCTTGCCAAGTACGGCCCCAACAAGCTCAAAGAAGCCGAGAAACCGACCCTGCTTCAGCGGTTTATTGAACAGCTGAAGGATCCCATGCTGATCATCCTGCTGGTCGCTGCCGGTGTCAGTGCCCTGACCGGTATGCTGGCGGGTGAAAATGAATGGGCCGAAGTCATCATTATCCTGGCTGTGGTTCTGCTGAATGCCATCCTGGGCGTGTTCCAGGAGAGCAAGGCGGAGGCTGCCATCGAAGCCCTGCAGACCATGACGGCGGCGACCTGTAAGGTCATGCGTGACGGCAAGATGGTGGTTCTGCACTCCGATGAGCTGGTTCCCGGCGATGTGGTCATCCTGGAAGCCGGTGACGCGGTCCCCGCTGACGGCCGTATCATTGAGAACGCTTCCCTGAAGATCGAGGAAGCCGCCCTGACTGGCGAGTCTGTCCCCGTCAACAAGGTTCTGGAGGCTCTGGGCCTGGCAGAGGGCCAGGAGGATGTTCCTCTGGGTGACCGGAAGAATATGTGCTACATGGGCTCCACCGTGGTCTACGGCCGCGGCAAGGCTGTCATTGTCGGCACCGGCATGAACACCGAGATGGGCAAGATCGCCGGTGCGCTGGCCGCTACCGAGGAAGAGCAGACCCCCCTGCAGCGCAAGCTTGACGAGCTGGGCACCCTGCTTTCCAAGATGGTGCTGGGCATCTGTGTGTTCATCTTCGCCTTCAACCTGATCATGGAGGGTGACTTCCATCTGCAGGTGGTTCTGGAGACCTTCATGGTCGCCGTTTCCCTGGCTGTTGCCGCCATTCCCGAGGGCCTGGCCACCGTCGTTACCGTGGTTCTGTCCATCGGCGTTACCAAGATGTCTCAGCGCAACGCCGTTATCCGCCGCCTGACCGCTGTGGAGACTCTGGGCTGCACCCAGGTCATCTGCTCCGATAAGACCGGCACCCTGACCCAGAACAAGATGACCGTTGTTGACCATGTTGGCGAGACCAATCTGGTCGCTACCGCAATGGCTCTGTGCTCCGATGCCAATCTGAACGAAGAGGATCAGGCAGAGGGCGAGCCCACCGAGTGCGCTCTGGTCAACTTCGCCTGCTCCCTGGGTCTGAAGAAGCAGGATCTGGAAAAGGCAACTCCCCGTGTGGACGAGGCTCCCTTCGATTCCGGCCGTAAGATGATGTCCACTATTCACGATCTGGGCGGCAAGTACGTCCAGTACACCAAGGGCGGTCCCGATGTGGTGCTGTCCCGCTGCGCCTACTACTATGAGAACGGCGAGTGCAAGCCCATGACCGATGCCAAGCGCGCTGAGATCATGGCTGCCAACAAGGCCATGGCTGACCGGGCCCTGCGTGTTCTGGCTGCCGCCAAGCGCGACTGGGCAGAAAAGCCCGCCGACAATACGCCCGAGTTCCTGGAGCAGGAGCTGGTGTTCCTGGGCCTGACCGGTATGATCGACCCTGTCCGTCCTGAGGTCAAGGCTGCTATCGAGGAATGTGCCTCCGCCGGTATCCGGGCCGTTATGATCACCGGTGACCACAAGGATACCGCTGTCGCCATCGCCAAGGAGCTGGGCATCATCACCGACGCTTCTCAGGCCATCACCGGCGCGGAGCTGAATGACATTCCCGATGACGAGATCTGCGAGGCTGTGAAGAAGTACGGTGTCTATGCCCGTGTCCAGCCCGAGCATAAGACCCGCATCGTCAACGCCTGGAAGGCCAACGGTGCCATCACCGCCATGACCGGCGACGGCGTCAACGACGCTCCCTCCATCAAGTCCGCCGATATCGGTGTCGGCATGGGCATTACCGGTACCGACGTTACCAAGAACGTTGCCGATATGGTTCTGGCTGACGACAACTTCGCTACCATCGTCGCCGCTGTGGGCGAGGGCCGCCGGATCTATGACAACATCCGTAAGGCCATCCAGTTCCTGCTGGCTTCCAATATGTCCGAGGTTCTGGGCGTCTTCTCCGCTACCCTGATGGGCTTCACCCTGCTGAACCCCGTCCACCTGCTGTTCATCAACCTGGTCACCGACTGCTTCCCCGCGCTGGCACTGGGCATGGAAAAGGCAGAGCCTGACACCATGAACCGTCCTCCCCGTGATTCCAAGGAGGGTATCTTCGCCGGCGGTCTGTTCTTTGACATCGCTTACCAGGGCATTCTGGTCACCGCCATCACCATCCTTTCCTACATTCTCGGCCACTGCTTCGAGGTGGGCTATTTTGAGATGCCCCACGGCGTTTCCGACCACGGCATGACCATGGCCTTCCTGACCATGTCCATGTGTGAGATCTTCCACTCCTTCAACCTGCGCTCCCAGCGCAAGTCCATCTGGCAGCTGACCAGCCACAACAAGGTTCTGTGGGCCGCCATGCTGGGCTCCCTGGTGCTGACTACCGCGGTGCTGGAGGTTCCTTTCCTGGCCAACGCCTTTGGCTTCACCCCCATCGGCTGGACCGAATACTTCGTTGCTCTGGCTCTGGCCTTCCTGGTCATCCCCATCGTGGAGCTGGTCAAGTTCATTCAGCGCAAGACCGCAAAGAAGTAAACCGTTTTTTGATCAAAGCAGCTGCCGTCCTTCGGGACGGCAGCTGTTTTTTGCGGGAAATTTGAAATAACCCTTTTCATTTGGGCGGAAATGTTGTAAAATGGACACCAAACAAGGACGTCCGGCATATATCATCCCGGGGGGATGGTATGCTCGGATATGTGATTTTGGGAATGCTGGCGGCTTTTGGCCTGCTGAGCATCCTGTGGGCGGTGCTTGGCTGGCTTTTGCCCTCAGGCAGGGGCTGCGCGGTGGTGTGCTTCGGATATCCCGACGAGGGGATCGTCAGCCGCTGCCGCTGGCTGCGGAGCCTGGGGCTGCTGAGCGTGCCCCTGATCGCGGTCACAGATGAAAAGATACAGCCCAATGGCTGTGAGACAGAAATATGCAGCCCGGGGGAGCTTCTTGCCCGGCTGGAATGGGAGCGGAATCGAGACCATGGAACAGGAAATGGAGATCCTGCAGGGTGCCATCAGTGCGGTGGTATACCAGAATTATGACAACGGCTACGCCGTCCTGCGTTTAAGCGTGGGCGGCGGCCAGACCGTGACGGTGGTGGGCACCATCCCGCTGCCCGCCGTGGGCGAGCGGCTGATGGTTACGGGCAAGTGGAGCACCCACAGCAGCTACGGCCGCCAGTTTGAGGCGGAGTTTCTGGAGCGGCTGATGCCCCAGACCACCATGGAAATTTTAAGCTATCTCAGCAGCCGGGTCATTAAAGGCATCGGCCCCAAGATGGCGGCCCGGATCGTGGAGCATTTCGGGGAGGAGACCCTCCTCGTCATGGAGCGGGAACCGCTGCGGCTGGCGGAGGTCATCGGCATTTCCCGGGAAAAAGCAAAGGCCATCGGCGAGGAATTTCGCCTGCAGGTGGGCATGCGCCAGCTGATGGAGTTCTTCGCCCTGCACCACCTTCCCGCAGAATTGGCGGTGCGTACCTATAAATTGTACGGCGACAGCACCGTGGAGCTTTTGTATGACGACCCGTATCTATTGATGGATGAGGGCCTGGAAGCCCCCTTCGGGGCCGTTGACCGCTTTGCCATTGAGCTGGGCGTGGCAGGAGATGATCCCCGGCGGGTGGAAGCGGGCATCCTCTTTGAATTGAATTACAACCTGACGGCGGGCCACAGCTTCCTGCCGGAGGACAAGCTTACGGCGGCCACTGCCCAGCTGCTTTCCGTTTCCCAGGAGGCGGTGCAGCAGGCCATCGGGCGGCTTTTGGAGGTGGACCGGCTGGTGCGGGATACCCTGGCGGGCATCGTGGTCATTTACCTGCCCCAGCTCCACGAGGCGGAAAGCTACTGCACCAGAAGCCTGCTGAACTTCGCCCACCATACCTTCCCGGAGCCCAGAGGACTGGACAAGCTGATCCGCAATGTAGCGAAGGAAAGTGGTATCGAATATTCGGAGGAGCAGAAAAAAGCAATCCGGGAAGCGGCCACCTCCGGTCTGCTGCTGATCACCGGCGGCCCCGGCACCGGTAAAACGACCATATTGAATGGCATCCTGTCCCTGCTGGGCCAGATGCAGCTTCGCTGTGTCCTGGCGGCTCCTACGGGCCGCGCCGCCAAGCGGCTGACAGAGGTGACAGGGGAAGAAGCCTCCACCATTCACCGCCTGCTGGAAGCCAGCCTGGACCCCAACACAGGCAAGATGTTCTTCGTCCGGGACGAGGACAACCCTTTAAAGGCCGATGCGGTCATCGTGGATGAAATGTCCATGGTGGATGTGCAGCTGTTACACAGCCTGCTGCAGGCCGTTCCCGAGGGAAAGCGGCTGATTTTGGTGGGCGACCCCGACCAGCTGCCTCCCGTGGGCCCCGGTTTTCCCTTCAGCGATATGCTCCGCAGCGGTGAACTGCCCACGGTGCGGCTGACGGAGATTTTCCGCCAGGCCCAGCAGAGCCTGATCGTCATGAACGCCCACCGTGTCAACCACGGGGAAATGCCGGAGCTGCGAAATGTGACCAGCGACTTTTTCTTTATGCGCCGCCAGAGTGAGGACGCGGTGACCCAGCTGATCCGGGATCTGTGTACAACAAGACTGCCCAAAAACATGGGTATCCCTCCCGAGCAGATCCAGGTGCTGTCCCCCACCCGCAAGGGCGGTGTCGGCACCGTGAGCCTGAACAAAATGCTCCAGGCGGCCCTGAATCCTGCCCATCCCGAGAAAAAAGAACGTCAGTTCGGCGAAATTCTTTTCCGGGAAGGGGACAGGGTGATGCAGATTCGAAACAATTATGATATAATGTGGAAGAAGACCGACGGCAGCACCATCGGAACGGGCATTTTCAACGGCGATGTGGGTACCATCACATCCATCGATCCCGCGGCGGAGAGCCTGACGGTGGTCTTTGACGACCGGGAGGCGGAGTATGATTTCACCCAGCTGAATGAGCTGGAGCCTGCCTATGCCATGACCGTCCACAAGAGCCAGGGCAGCGAATACCGGGCGGTGATCCTGACGGCCTGGAACGGCTCACCCTACCTGCTCAGCCGCAGCGTCCTCTATACCGCCATTACCCGGGCCAGGGAGCTGCTGATCATCGTAGGCCGGGAGGAAACGGTAGCCGCCATGACGGAGAACGCCCGGAAAAACCGCCGCTACACGGGCCTGAAACTGCGGCTTCAGGGGAAGGTCGGATGAAGCTGCTTCACTGGATCCTGAATGCCCTGTTTCCACCCAAGTGCGTCCTGTGCGGGAAAATCCTCGAAAAACAGGAGCTGGACCTGTGCCGGGACTGCCGCGTGGATGCTCCCGAATACTCCAGCGGAAAAAGGAAGCTCCAATTTCTTGACAGTTTCGCCGCCGTCTGGTACTATGAAGGGAACGTAAGGCGAAGCCTTTTGCGTTATAAATTCCACAATGCCCGGGGCTATGCCCCTTCCTATGGCCGTTTGCTTGCCATGAAGCTGCTGCGGGAGCACCCGGAGGGCTTTGATGCCATCACCTGGGTGCCTGTCAGCCCGCTGCGGAAATTCCGCCGTGGCTACGACCAGGTGGAGCTCCTGGCAAAGGCCGTGGGACAGGAGCTGGGCATCACGCCTGTTTCCCTTCTGAAAAAGGTTCGCAACAACCGCCAACAGTCCCGCATCACGGGCACGGCAGAGCGGCGTGCCAATGTGCTGGGTGTTTACCGGGTGACGGACGCGGAGGCGGTCCGGGGAAAGCGGATCCTTCTGCTGGACGACATCCTGACCACAGGAGCCACGGCAGGGGAGTGCGCCCGGGTGCTGCTGACCGCAGGCGCGGAGGAAGTACATTGTGCCGTTATCGCGGCTTCATATAAGTAACAAAGTAGGTGTCAATATGTCTATATTTTCCATGTTTAACAATGACCTGGGCGTTGACCTGGGTACATCCAATGTCCTGATCTATGCCGACGGCAAGGGCCTGGTGGTCCGGGAGCCTGCTGTTGTGGCACTGGACAGAAATACCGGCAAGATCTTGCAGGTGGGTGCCGCTGCCCGGAATATGCTGGGACGTACCCCCGGCAACGTGGTTGCCATGAAACCCCTGCGGGAGGGCATCATTTCGGACCATGAAATGACCGTCCGTATGCTGCAGGAGATGTTCAAGACGGCCACCCAGGCTTCCGTCTTTACCCCCAAGCCCCGTGTGGTCATCAGCGTGCCCAGTGGTGTTACCGAGGTGGAGGAGCGCAGCGTCATCAACGCCGCCATCGAGGCCGGTGCCCGCCGTGTGTTCCTGATCGAGGAGCCTCTGGCAGCCGCCCTGGGCGCGAATCTGGATATCAAGGGTGCCACCGGCCACATGGTGGTGGATATCGGCGGCGGCACCACCGATATCGCCGTCCTCAGCATGAACGGCGTCGCCGTGTCCTCCTCTTTGAAGATCGCCGGTGATTATATCGACGAGTTGATCGCCCGGTATGTCCGCCGCCAGCATGGCGTGGTCATCGGTCAGGTCACCGCCGAATCCATCAAGATCCAGATCGGCCAAGTGTTCCCCCGGGACGAGGAGCTGACCATGAACGTCAAGGGCCGCGATGCCAAGACCGGTATGCCCAAGGAGGTCACCCTGTCCTCCACGGAAATTTATGAGGTCCTGCGCCGTCCCGCCCGGCTTATTGCCGACGAGGTGGTGTCCGTTCTGGAGCAGACCAGCCCCGAGCTGGTGGCCGACATTTCTGAGCACGGCATTACCCTCACCGGCGGCTGCAGCCAGATTTGGGGCATGGCCGAGATGATCATGGAGCGCACCGGCATCGCCACCGTCCTGGCCGACGATCCCGACTGCTGCACCGCCTACGGCTGCGGCAAGAGCCTTGCCTGGATCAACAACATGCAGGAAGGCCCCATCAACATTGCCCGCAAGCGCATGATGAAAGCCCGGTAAAGGTACCCTTATTTTCACATACAGAAAAAGCCGGAGGGAAGTCCCTCCGGCTTTTGTCAGCAGCTATGGCAGTTGTCGTTATCGTTCTGTTTGTCGCAGCCTCTGGGGTTAAACTCGGATGCAGGGAAGGGGATGCGGCTGAACATCTCGCAGGGGTCCTCGGTGCAGCTCCCGCTGCTGTCGCTGCATTCCTTAGTGGGGATGCTGTAATCCAGCACGGGCACCACCAGCTGCACATCCCGCTCCAGCCGGATGATGGAGAACTGCCCCAGCGTCACGAACAGGCGGCGGTGCTCGCTGGAGAATACCAGCTCCTCATCAAACCGTGCCCGAATGCCCCCGGGGATCTGCGCCATGACCTCCCCACAGCCGCACTCGGAAACCTCCTTCACCTTGGAACTGAGCACCATGGGATCCAGAACCTCCACCACAGCGGTGGGGAGATTGGCGGCGCAGCAGGAGGAGGTTTCGGCTCCGTTCATGCAGGTATCGCTGCGGAAGATGTGGGCCCGGCTGTCTTCGCCGCAGAGAACGACCCGCTTGGAGAATACGGCCAGCCCGTACAGCGTGGCGGGGCGGCAGGAGCCCACCACCGCGTCGGCCAGAATGCGGTAGTAGAAGGTAACGTCGATGCAGTAGTGGTTCCGGTCGAAGGCCACGCTCTCCACATCGACACAGGCGTGCAGCAGCTCCGCGCTGCGCACCCGTGTGCTGGAGGCGGAATCCAGCAGCTGCTGGGAGCCGCAGGTTAAGTAGACCCGAAGATCCTCAATACAGTCCTTATCCCGGCAGGAGTCTGTGATCTTTCGTGTGTGGACGGACATGGCCTGCCGCAGATCATTGGGATTGCAGCGCAGGGTGTCCTGGCATTGCTCAGACATGGAAATACCTCCTGGTTTAAACTTTCTATAAGCATATTCCGCTTATAGGACAGTTTATGCAGGGGTTCCCGGTCTGTGCATAGTGCCGTACACGGGAAATTAGGAGTTAGAAATGAGGAGTGAGGAATTTGGAATGCGGCTGGGAATATCGTTTCCTTTTGCTGCGCATTCCTCACTCCTAATTCCTAACTCTTAACTGCAAGACAGCCGCTCCATTTTCGGGGCGGCTGTCTTTTCAATAATAAGTTGATTCTTAAACGGTTCCGAAGCGGTATACCGTTTCACTATGGTACTTTTCTCCCGCCTTTGTAATGGGCTGGGGCCATTCAGGGTGGTGGATGGAATCTGGGGCATACTGGGTCTCCAGGCAGATGCCGCTGCGCTTGCCGTAAACAATGCCGCCCTTGCCGGGCTCCTTGTCAATGAAGTTGCCCGCGTAGAACTGCACGCCGGGGCAGTCGGTGTAGACGGCCATTGTCCGCCCGGAGCCAGGGTCGGTCAGCTGGGCGCAGGGATTGCAGAAGACCTCCCAGTTGTGGTCGTAGCCCCCCTGGAGGTTCAGCGCGTCGTAATCCCCGTCAATGTCCCGCCCGATGGGCTTGGGGCTGCGGAAATCCATGGGAGTGCCTTCCACGCTCCGCTGCTCCCCGGTGGGAATGCTTTCGGCGTCATCGGGATTGAACCAGCGTCCGGGCATGGTCAGCAGCTGCCCCATGGCAGCCTCCTGCTTCTCATGGCCCGCCAGATTGAAATAGCTGTGATTGGTCAGGTTGAAAATGGTGTCCCGGTCACAGACCGCGTCATAGGCGATGTGCAGCCCGCCGTCACTGTCCAGGGTATAGGTCACCCGGATGTCGGCATTGCCGGGGAAACCCTGATCCCCATGGGGGCTGCGCAGTTCAAATGTGATGGTATCGGCGGTGTGGGTCACTACCTTCCACAGCCGTGCGTGGTAACAGTCAGGGCCGGAGTGGAGGTTGTTGCCGTTCTCGTTGGGGGTCAGGTTCCAGGTTCTGCCTGACAGCTCAAAAGAGGCTCCCTGGATGCGGTTGGCACTGCGGCCTACGGTGGCTCCCAGGAAGGTGGTGCTGGCGAGATATTCGGCGGGACTGTCGTGGCCCAGAACCACATCGGCCACGTTGCCCGCAGCATCGGGAACCAGCAGCTTCACCAGCGTCGCGCCGCAGTCGGTGACCTCGGCGGTGATCCCACCAAAGGATATGGTGTACAGAAATGTTTCCTCACCGGAAGGCAGATTGCCAAAAAATTTTTTCACAAAATTGTCTCCTTTCATTTTTCGCCGGGAAATCAGCGGAATTATGTAAAGAACCGTTTCTTCGATTATACTATAATCATGACCAAATTTCAAACCTTTCTTTCGGCCTTTGCAAGAAAAACAGAACTTTCCTGCCCGGAGCTCTGCGTTAGGGGACACCGCGAAAAAGGGGATTTTTTGCTGTGCAAAACGCAACGGGCATATTTTGTGGCCGGGTCTTGACAAAAACACAATATCTAGTATAATAAGCCCTGCACAAAAGAAAATCACAGGTAAGCGATTCCAAGGAGGAACCCTATGAAGATCATCAAGCGCAACGGCGCGGAGGTCGTATTCGACATCGACAAGATCATGAACGCCGTCACCAAAGCCAACGAAGCCGTGGAGGAGAAGGTCCGCATGACCCCTCTGCAGATCGAGCGCATCTCCCAGAGCGTTCAGATCGCCTGCGAGGAGATGGGCCGCAGCCCTTCCGTTGAAGAAATTCAGGACCTGGTGGAAAAGGCTATCATGGCCCACGGTGCTTTTGAAGTGGCCAAGGAGTATATTACATACCGCTATATCCGTTCCCTTGCCCGGCAGTCCAACACCACCGATGACCGCATCCTGAGCCTCATCGAGTGCAACAACGAGGAGGTCAAGCAGGAGAACGCCAATAAGAACCCCACCATCAACGCCGTCCAGCGTGACTATATGGCAGGCGAGGTCAGTAAAGACATTACCGCCCGTATCCTGCTGCCCCGGGAGATCGTCCAGGCCCATGAAGCCGGAATCATCCATTTCCATGACTCCGATTATTATGCCCAGCATATGCACAACTGCGACCTGGTGAACCTGGAGGATATGCTGCAGAACGGCACCGTCATTTCCGGCACCCTTATCGAGAAGCCCCATTCCTTCTCCACCGCCTGCAACATCGCCACCCAGATCATTGCCCAGGTAGCCTCCAACCAGTACGGCGGCCAGTCCATCAGCCTTACCCACCTGGCCCCCTTTGTCCAGACCAGCCGGGAGAAGATCCGCAAGGCCGTGGAAAAGGAGATGGAGATCTACGGCATCCAGCCCAGTGAGGAAGCCATCTCCCATGTGGTGGAGGAGCGGCTCCGGGAGGAGGTCCGCCGGGGTGTCCAGACCATCCAGTACCAGGTGGTCACCCTCATGACCACCAACGGCCAGGCCCCCTTCATCACCGTGTTCATGTACCTGAACGAGGCCCGGAACGAGCAGGAGAAGAAGGACCTTGCCATGATCATCGAGGAGACCCTCCGCCAGCGGTACGAGGGTGTCAAGAATGAGAAGGGCGTGTGGATCACCCCCGCCTTCCCCAAGCTGATCTACGTTCTGGAAGAGGACAATGTCCGGGAGGGCACCCCCTACTGGTACCTGACCCGCCTGGCTGCCCAGTGCACCGCCAAGCGGATGGTGCCTGATTACATCAGCGAAAAGAAGATGCTGGAGCTGAAGGTGGACAAGAACGGCGAGGGACACTGCTACACCTGCATGGGCTGCCGCTCCTTCCTGACCCCCTATGTGGACCCCGAAACCAACCAGCCCAAGTATTACGGCCGCTTCAATCAGGGCGTCGTCACCATCAATCTGGTGGACGTGGCCTTGTCCTCCGGCCGGGATATCACAAAATTCTGGGAAATCTTCAACGAGCGTCTGGAGCTGTGCCACCAGGCCCTCCTGTGCCGCCATGAGCGTCTGAAGGGCACGCTGTCCGATGCTGCCCCTATCCTGTGGCAGTACGGCGCGCTGGCAAGACTTCAGAAGGGCGAACCCATCGATAAGCTGCTCTACGGCGGCTATTCCACCATTTCTCTGGGCTATGCGGGTCTTTATGAGTGCGTCAAGTATATGACCGGCAAGTCCCACACGGACAGCGAGGCTAAGCCCTTTGCTCTGCAGGTGATGCAGCACATGAACGATGCCTGTAAGGGCTGGAAGGCGGAGCACAACATCGACTTCTCCCTCTACGGCACCCCTCTGGAATCCACCACCTACAAGTTTGCCAAGTGCCTGCAGAACCGCTTCGGCATGATCCCCGGCATCACGGACAAGAGCTATATCACCAACTCCTACCATGTCCATGTGTCTGAGCCCATCGATGCTTTCACCAAGCTGGCCTTCGAATCTGAGTTCCAGCAGCTTTCTCCTGGCGGTGCCATCTCCTATGTGGAGGTGCCCAACATGCAGCAGAACATCGACGCGGTGCTGGAAGTGATGCAGTTCATCTATGACAACATCATGTACGCGGAGCTGAACACCAAGTCCGACTACTGCCAGTGCTGCGGCTACGACGGCGAGATCGAGATCAAGGAAGACGACGGCAAGCTGGTGTGGGTCTGCCCCCAGTGCGGCAACACCGACCAGAACAAAATGAACGTCGCCCGCCGCACCTGCGGCTATATCGGCACCCAGTACTGGAACCAGGGAAGAACCCAGGAAATCAAGGATCGAGTGCTGCATCTGTAAAAATGAAATAACGCTGTCATCCCGAGCGAGCAAAGCGAGCCGAGGGATCTTCGCACGATGGATACTGCTGAGCAGTCTTTCAGTGCGAAGATCCCTCGGCTCATTTCATTCGCTCGGGATGACAGGACGATCTGTTGTTATGCAATTAAATTTTTAGAAAATGTAGCTTTTTCTCTCCCTGCGGAGTATTCAGGGTGAAAGGAGGTGATGTTCCATGGAACAAACGCGCCAGTGTACGCCGGCAGAACTGGGGCATGTTATGGACAAATATGGAACGATGGTCTACCGCTTGGCCTTTTCCCAGCTGCGCAGCCACAGCGATGCGGACGATATCTATCAGGAGGTATTTCTGCGCTACTATCAGAAGCGGCCACAATTTGAATCGGAGGAGCACCGCCGGGCCTGGCTGCTGCGGGTGACCATCAACCGGGCCAAGTCCTATGTGACCTCCGCCTGGTTCCGGCATACGGTATCCCTGGAGGATTGCCACGCATTCCCGGAGCCGGAGAGCCAAAGCCTGGACGAGGCTATGGCCGCCCTCCCGGCGAAGGACCGTATGCTGCTGCATCTATACTACTATGAAGAGCTTTCCGTGCGGGACATCGCGCAGCTGACAGGGAAGAAGGAGAGTACCCTCCGCACCCAGCTGACCCGCGCCCGGCGGAAGCTCGGAACCATTCTGAAAGGAGAAGATGATTATGAAAGCTGCATTTCGGAAAATGAATGAATCCATCCGCCCCACTCCGGGGCTGGAAGATCAGGTGTTTGAGAAGATCGCCGTAAAGCATGCCGCAAGATTCCGCCCCCTGGCGGCGGTGGCAGCCATGCTGGTGGTCGTTATGCTGGCAACCCCCGCCATGGCGGCCTCCATCCCCGCCGTCTCCGACTGGCTCTACCAGGTTTCCCCGGAAATGGCAGAGCGTTTCACCCCCATCCAGGAGAGCTGCACAAAGAACGGCATCAAAATGGAGGTGGTCTCCGCATCCATCCATGGTGCCACATCGGAGGTTGTGGTCAGCTTTGAGGATTTGGAGGGCAACCGCATCGGGAGCGGTACCCGGGAGGATTATGAGTTCCGAAATTACAATATTTTTAAGGACAACGGCAGTGGTCAGAGTGTAAAGGGCCTTAGCGATGACAAAACCGGCTATGACCCGGAAACCGGGAAAAAGACCATGCTGGTTGAAACCAACTACCACGGTGTTACGGTTTCTGATTTGTTTGGCAGCAAGATGACCATTGTGGTGGACGAGATATGTAATTATCTGGACAGTGTTTCCTACGAAGTACCCATTGTGCTGACGGACAATGCAGTGATGACGGCAAAGCCTGACAGAAGCCAGCCCACAGACCGCCCGGTGGAGGTGCCCTTTGACGGCTTTGGCTATGGCTCTGCGACACGGAATGACCCCTGGCTTACCAAGGAAGTCTATGAACTTCTGACTCCCGGCGAGGTGAAGCATCAGATCACGGAGGAGGTTGCTGTCATGGGCATGGCCTATATTGATGGACGGCTCCATGTGCAGACCCGCCAGCGGGATGCGGATGCGGATACCTTCTCCGGCTACCAAATTTACTTGGTGGAATCTAACGGAGAGAAACTCTGTGCGGCAGTTTTTAATACCTTTACCATTGATGAAGGCGATGACCGCGGGGATTATATGGAAGGTATTTTCGATATTCCCGAAGAGGAGCTGGAAAACTACACCCTTATGGCAGATGTGGAGTATAAGGAGACTATCAAAGGCCCCTGGAAGGTGACCTTCACCTTCACCGAAAGTGACTATGTCGGCGAACACGACGACGGCATCCCCATGGAGACGGCAATCGGCTAACCCAAATCAAAAGAGCGGCCCACCCCGGGCCGCTCAAGTTATTTTAGATAAGAGAGAAAAGAGAATAGGGAATAGAGAATAATTGTGGAATGCCCTTCGGGCATAAATGAAATCATCGCGAAGCGATACCATATCTATTCATTATTCTATATTATCTATTCTTTTTTATCTGATTCCGTACCTGCGTTCCTGGTTGGTATTCTTTGAATGACCCCGATGATCTGCCCCGACAGAACCACCGTCAGCAGAGAATACAGGATGCGTCGCAGCGGGATGTAGCTTAAAGAAAGTCCCAGCACGCTCAGGTCGCTGACCAGGTACACCCACTGAATGGGCACCTTCGTCAGATGGGAGATGCTCATGGCGAGAGCGTCATCACCCGTGGTGGCGCCGCCTGCCCGGACACAAAGCCCTGCGCCGATGCCAATGAACAATGCGCCCACAATTGCGGCCACCAACGGCGTATCCGCGATCCCCGGCCACAGGGGCGGGAACTGCTCGCAGATGCCGTACCCCACAGAATACCCGCAGGCGGCAATCAGGGAATAGGCAATAAATTCCTTCCCCAGCGTCCGCCAGCCCAGCGCGAAGCAGGCCCCGTTCAACAGGAAGCTTGACAGGGCAGGGGACACTGAAAACCAGTGCTCCAAAAGCAGCGTCACCCCCAGCACGCCCCCCTCCGTAATGTCCGACAGCGCGTGAATATTGTACATCCCAAACGCCTGAAAGGCGGAACTGAGAAAGGCGGTAAGAATGTTGATAGGTTTTAGTTTCAAATTAACATCTCCATTTTTGCGTGTGGGCTGTGGAGCGTGAAGGGTGGAGTTAAAAGAAAAATCACTCCACTCTCCACACTTCACTCTTATAAAAGATTCGCCGGGTCTCTTCGATGCCCGGAGGCTCCGGCCCAGCGGTACAGAAAAGGCCGTAAAGGTCGCCGCAATGTCTTTCCAACCGCTGGTTGGGAAGGTCCGTAAATTCCCCCGCGTTGAGGAAAACACCCTGTTTTTTGGCCTGCTTCAAAACCGCACGCCCTTTTTCGGTAAAAGAAAGCACCCTCGTGTAAGAAACCCTTTCTTCGAGCATTTCCTTCGTGATCCCCAAAAAAGCGCACATGACCATCCTGTCCAGCCGGGTGCGGGTGTACCGCTTGGACTTCACCGCCCCCAGGATCTCCTCCAGGCTTGTTCCCCGGCGGCTCTCGTGCATCAGCTTTCGCCAAAGGCCCTCGGAGCCATAGGGAAGTGCCTCAAATTCGTCATCGGTCATCGTCCGAAGTCGGAACAGAATGGCCCGTTCTCCGGCGGAAATGCTGTGAATCGGCGCGTTTTGGAACACTTCCCGGGCAGTTTTTGGCACGCAGAACTTCCAGTTGTGGCTGCTCAGCATCAGGTTCCGTACGGCCGTAGCGGAAGGATTTTCACTGTCAGCCGCCTCTGCGTGGTAGCTCCCCGCCCGGTGGATGGGGAAGGGCTCCATGGGGGAATTTTGGGAAAGGATCGCCTTGCAGTATTCCACAGCCAAAATATCGTTGGGCTGCAACAGAAAATCGGATTCCATCCCCATCCGGGACAGCGCGGCCTGACGGGCGGCGGGGAAGGATTTGCCTGTGCCCAGCTCCTCCCGCAGCAGGGGAGGGAACCCTTCGCTCAGCAGAGCCTCCGCAGTGCGCAGCAATCCGTCCTTATCGGCAGTTTCTGCGCCAAAGCACAGGGTATCGCACATTTGGGACAAAATCCGCACGCCCCCGGCGGCGAAGCCCTCGGCGGAGGACAGGGCGCAGGTGACAGGAAGCTCCAAAACCAGATCCGCGCCGCTCAAAACCGCCGCCTTTGCCCGCAGGGATTTGTCGATAATGGCGGGCATTCCCCGCTGGACGAAATTGCCGCTCATGGCGCAGACAATGGCGCAACCGTCGCCAAATTCGGCCTTTATCCGGTCGATTTGCTTCTGATGGCCCAGGTGGAAGGGGTTATATTCGCAGATAATACCAACGGTTTTCAAATTTCTCACTCCTTTTCACAAAATTTTTCCAATAGGGGGTTGAGAAATTGGGAAAAATGAAATATAATACATGTAGCTATGGTTATCATATCATAAAGTCCCATAAAAGAAAACAATATTTTTAGGAGGCAGATTCCAATGAACATTCTGATCATCAATGCCGGTTCCTCTTCTCTCAAGTACCAGCTGATGGACCCCGATACCGGTGTCGTATCCGCTAAGGGCCTGTGCGAGCGTATCGGCATCGACGGCCGCCTGAACCACAACGCAAATGGCAAGAAGGTCGTCAAGGATATCCCTATGCCCACCCACTCCGAGGCCATTGCTGCCACTCTGGACATCCTGGTGGATGCTGTTGACGGTGTTATCAAGTCCACCGACGAGATCGACGCTGTCGGTCACCGCGTCCTGCACGGCGGCATGGAGTTCTTCGATTCCTGCATCATCGACGATGAGGTCATCGCCGCCATCGAGAAGTGCATCCCCCTGGGCCCCCTGCATAACCCCGCTAACCTGATGGGCATCCGCGCCTGCCAGGCTGTTATGCCCACCACTCCCCAGGTCGCCGTTTTCGATACCGCGTTCCATATGACCATGCCCCCCAAGGCTTACCGCTACGCCATCCCCACTGAGTACTTCAAGAACGATTCCATCCGCCGCTACGGCTTCCACGGCACCTCCCACAAGTATGTTGCCAAGCGTACCGCTGAGCTGGTTGGCAAGACCGAGTTCAAGATGGTCAACTGCCACCTGGGCAACGGCTCCTCCATGTCCGCTGTTCTGAACGGCAAGTGCCAGGATACCACCATGGGCCTGACCCCTCTGGCCGGTGTTCCCATGGGCACCCGCTCCGGCGATATCGACGCCGCTGTGGTGCAGTTCATCTGCAACAAGTACGGCATGAGCGTAGACGAGTGCCTGAACATGCTGAACAAGAAGTCCGGCGTTCTGGCTCTGTCCGGCAATGTTTCCTCTGACTTCCGCGATCTGGGCAACGGCGCTGCCGAGGGCAACGAGGAGTGCCAGCTGGCTCTGGACAAGTTCGCTTACGAGGTCGCCAAGTATGTTGGCGCATACGCTGCCGCTCTGAAGGGCATCGACGTTCTGACCTTCACCGCCGGTGTCGGCGAGAATGACGGTGCTACCCGCGCTGCCATCTGCGATTACCTGGGCTTCCTGGGTGTCAAGCTGGATCCCGAGCTGAACGCACAGCGCGGCGAGCACAAGATCTCCGCCGAGGATTCTAAGGTCCAGGTTTGGGTCGTTCCCACCAACGAAGAGCTGATGATCGCTCAGGATACCGCCGAGCTGGTCAAGGCCGCAAAGTAATTTCCGTTCCAAGCACTGAGAGCCGCCGCATCTGCGGTGGCTCTTTTCTAATGGAGAAAACGTTATGCCGATCAAAAACATTGAACAACTAAATTTGATTCCGGTTGATGAAACGCTCCGCCTGCGCGCCTTTGACGGCATCCCAGACTGCGCCCTGGGCTGGTACCAGGATGTGGACACGGTCTGGCTGGTGGATGGGAACCGGGTGCCCTATACGGAAACCCGGCTGAACGCCATGTATTCCTGGCTCCATGACCACGGAGAGCTGTACTTTATCCAGGTGCTGGAAAATGGGACGTGGAAGCCCATCGGGGACGTGACCTTCTGGCGGGAGGATATGCCCATCGTCATCGGCGATCCTGAGTACCGGGGAAAGGGCATCGGCGGCAGGGTAGTAGCCGCCCTGATCCAACGGGGACGGCAGCTGGGCTATGAGAAACTCTATGTCAATGAAATCTACGACCACAATCCGGGCTCCCGCCACTGCTTTGAAAAGGCAGGCTTCCGGGCCTGTGAAAAGACAGAAAAGGGAAACCGGTTTGTGCTGGAATTGTGAAAAGAACAGTACAGTACGTCAGGACAAAGGAGGGAGCGAATGAAGATAAGAAGATTGACAGTGGTTTTGATGATGATTTTGCTGCTGCTTATGCTTCCGATGCCTGTATCCGCAAACGGTCCGGCACCGGCTCCTTGGTATCAGTTCCAGTTATCCAATTTGCCGGAAGGAACGGTATATGTAGATTTGCTGATCTACCTGCCTGAATCGGATCCGATGTATGAAAAACTGGTATCGAGCAGTCTGACGGAGGAGATTTCAGAGGAATCGGAGATCGTCACTTATTGTGAGGGAGACTATCTTTCCTACACATTCCATTATAGGAATGCGCTGTCAGTAATACGTGTTGACAGCAAATCGGAAGTATATTTCTTTACAGATTACACCGCCGGAAAACAAGCGCAAACGATACGTTTTGATCATGCCGATGAAATTTTTGGGCGTGGAGAGATTCGCCTGGCGATGCTGGACGCAGAGGGGAATATCCTGAAAATATCTCCGCTTCTCAGCCTGGAGCCGCGGGAATTTTTGTCTTATCTAGTAGGTTCCTTTTTATATGATGCGGTAACTGACGAGTTTGTTGTGTTTACCGGCAGTGCTGGTATAGGCTGGATTTTTTACTTTGTTCTATGCTTCTTAGGGTTACTGCTCACTTGTTTCCTTGAGAGTTTGATTGCAAAGGCTTTTAGGATAAATAAACAGTACAGGACTCTGATAAAGTGGACAAATGTGATATCGCAGCTCGCAATGCACATTTCCTATATCGCATTATATCGCTTTGTTTTTTGGAAATATACATATGCCACAATTCTTCTGGAACTTCTGGTGTATGTTGGTGAATTCCTGTTCTACCGCTGGAAGATGCAGGACATTTCTGCCGGGAAGTGTCTGATGTATACAGCTGCTGCCAATACAGCGTCGCTTATAGGTGGCCTTTTATTATTCCGCTTTTTTCTAAATTAAAAAAGGAGTTTTTTCCATGAAATCAGTAACCGAACGCTTCTTAAAATATGTATCCTTTGACACACAGTCCTGCGAATTTTCCGACACCTGCCCCTCATCTGCCAAGCAGAAGCTGCTGGGTGCGGCGTTGGTGGAGGAAATGAAGGAGATGGGCATTGCCGATGCCTTTATGGATGAGAACGGCTATGTTTACGGCACCGTGCCCGGCGACCCCAGCCTGCCCACCATTGGCCTGATCGCCCACATGGACACCTCTCCCGATGCTTCCGGCGCGGATATCAAGGCGAAGATCGTGGAATACAGCGGCGGCGATGTGCTGCTGAACGCTGAAAAAGATATCTGGCTGAGAGAGTCCGACTATCCCAGCCTTAAAAATCATCACGGCAAGCACCTGATCGTCACCGACGGCACCACTCTGCTGGGTGCGGACGATAAGGCGGGCGTTGCCGAGATCATGGCTGCTGCCGAGTATCTGCTGGTGAACGGCGGCAAGCACGCCACCTTGAAAATTGGCTTCACCCCCGACGAGGAGATCGGCAGGGGTGCTGACCGTTTTGATGTGAAGGGCTTTGGCGCGGACTACGCCTACACCGCCGACGGCGGCCCCATTGGCGAAATTGAGTACGAGAACTTCAACGCTGCCGGGGCAAAGGCGGAATTTAAGGGCCTGAACATCCATCCCGGCTCCGCCAAGGGTAAGATGGTCAACTCCCAGTATATCGCCATGGAGTTCCAGAGTCTGCTCCCCGCCGCCCAGAAGCCCGAATACACCGAGGGCTACGAGGGGTTTATCCATCTGACAGACATGGAGGGCGAGGTGGAAAAGTCCACCCTTCGCTATATCATCCGTGACCACGATATGACGAAATTCGGGGAGAAGAAGGCCGTTATGACCGCTGCCGCCGAATTTATCAACAAAAAGTACGGCGAGGGCACCTGCGTGCTGACCCTCCGGGACAGCTACTTTAACATGAAGAAGTGCATTGAGCCCTGTATGTATGTGGTGGAACGGGCCAAGAAGGCCATGGCCGCCGTGGGCATGAACCCGGTGGAGGTTCCCATCCGGGGCGGCACCGACGGTGCGCGGCTCAGCTACGAGGGTCTGCCCTGTCCCAACCTCTGCACCGGCGGCGAAAACTACCACGGCCGCTTCGAGTTCATCCCCGTAGAGGATATGGAGAAGTGCGTGAAGATGCTGGTGGAGATTTTGAGAAATGCAGAATGAGGAATGCAGAGTGCAGAATTATGGTTTCTGCATTTTGCACTTTGTATGAAAAAACCGGAAGACACAAGTCTTCCGGTTTTCCTTGTATGTTGCGATTATTCGGCGAAATCGGCCTCTTCAGCGACGGGCTCGGTCTCCTCGACCACCACTTCGGCCACTTCCTCGGCGGGAACTTCCTCTACAGGAGCTTCCTCGGCGACAGTCTCTTCCACAGCGGCTTCCTCGACGGGAGCTTCTTCTGCCACGGGCTCTGCTTCCTCGCAGTTGGGGCAGGGCAGGGATGCCAGAATCTTCTTGGCCCAGGCGACGATCTGCTCACCATAGGTGGCGATGACGTAGACAGCACCGGCGACAGCGGCCAGAGCGGTCAGCAGCTTCACGATGTTGGCAAAAACTTTCATAAAATGACCTCCGGGTTTTTATTTTTCCTATATCTAAGTATAACCAATGATTGGGAAAAAAGCAATAAACTTTTTTGAAATACTTGAAAAATCCATCACGCGTATCCGTACATTCCCCGGACGCTGACTTCGCCGGAGTTTACCGCTTCCACAGACCCATCCGGGAACCGCACCACCAGTGCGCCGTTTTCGTCAACATCCACCGCGTGGCCGTAGCGTATTTCATCCCCGCGCACCAGGGAAATGTCCTGCCCAATGGTGATGCAGTCTGTTCGGTAGCGGCGGAGGATGGCTTCTTTTTCCGTCAGAAGTCCGGCGTCCATTCGGCCCAGGGCTTCCATCATGGCGGCGGCCATTCGGGCGGGGGAGACGGGGGAGCCTGTGACCATGGAGAGAGAAGCCGCCATGTCCCGCAGCTCCGGGGCGAAATCCTCACGGCATTGGCGGCAGTTGATGCCGATGCCGATGATGGCATAGTCCACGGTGCCCTTGGGGGTGAGGCCCAGCTCTGTCAGGATGCCGCCCAGCTTTCGCTTTTCGTGTACCAGGTCGTTGGTCCATTTGATGCCCGGGCGGAAGCCTGTGGCAGCTTCTACGGCGTCACACATGGCTACCGCGGCGACGCAGGTCAGGTGCATCAGCTCCATGGGGGTGCAGCCCGGGCGAAGGAGGATGCTTAAATAGATGCCAAGTCCTTGGGGAGACTGGAAGGAGCGGCCCAACCGCCCGTGTCCGTTGGTCTGATGTCCCGCGGCGATCACCGTCCCATGGGGTGCGCCCTGCTTTGCAAGAGTTTTCAGGACATCGTTGGTAGAACCGATGGTGGGGAAGTAGTGGAACCTGTCTGCCCAGGGATATTCCTGTGATAATTGTGAGAGAATCTCATTTTTCATAACAAAGTCATTCTGCATTTACAGCAGCGATATATTCCGGCGCAGTGCCGCAGCAGCCGCCCAGGAGCGTTGCGCCATTTTGTACGCACTGTTTCATAATTTCGGCGAATTCTGCTGGGGTCTGGGAATATTCGGCGATGCCTGCGGCGTTGATGGTGGGGATGCCAGCGTTGGGCTTGCAGATCAGGGGGCCCTTTACATAACGGCGCAGCTTGGTGACGAGATAAGGTGTCATCATGTCCGCGGCTACACAGTTGAAGCCAACTGCGGCGGCTCCTGCCTGCTCCAGCTCCTGCAATACCAGTCCCGCGTCCGCGCCGGACAGCAGCGCGCCGTCGGGCTGCATGGTGAAGGAATACATGGCGGCTCCCGCGCCTTCCAGCTCGGCGGCGGTGAGAATGGCCTCCGCCTCCTGCTGGTACAGCAGCGTTTCGCCCACCAGAATGTCCGCACCGCCGTCCATCAGGCCCCGGATCTGGCGGCGGTAGTTTTCTACCAGCAGGTCAAAGGAGCCCGCGTCCCAGCTGTCGCAGAAGGTGGCGAGGGTGGTAATGTCACCCGCAATGATGCAGCCGGGGGCGGCGGAGCGGGAAAGTGCTACCAGCCGGGCGTTGATCTCCTCGGTTTTTGCTTCCAGCCCTACAGCTTTCAGGGCGATGGGCTGGGCCTGGAAGGTGGGGGCGTAGATGATCTGGGAGCCGGCTTCCGCGTAGGCCCGTTGGAGCGTTACCAGCGGTTTGGGGTTTTCCAGGATCCAGGCTTCCGCGCAGCAGCCCTTGGGCATTCCGGCATTGCGCAGGTTAGAGCCGGTGGCACCGTCCAGAATACGGATGCCGGAGGCGATCTTTTCGAGAAATTGTTCTTTGGTCAGCATGAGGGTTACCTCCTTTGATACGTTTTCCCAATTATAAACCATTTTTGAAATGAATGCAAGAATCATTGACCTTTTGGGTAAAATCTGATACCATAAGCGAAGTGCAACAGAAAAGGAGAAGAAACCATGAAAAAATCTGTTTTAAGAGAATACGCAAAGCTGATCGTCCGCTGCGGCATGAATGTCCAGAAGGGACAGGAGGTTCTGATCCGCGCTGACCTGGATCAGCCGGAATTTGTGAAGCTGGTGGTGGAGGAGGCCTACAGGGCCAAGGCCAAGGAGGTCATCGTCCAGTGGAGCTACCAGCCTCTGAGCAAGATCCATGCCCGTTACCAGTCCGTTAAGACCCTGGGCGAGGTGAAGGAGTGGGAGAAGGCTAGACAGCAGCATTACTGCGATGTGCTGCCCTGCACCTTGTACCTGACCAGCGAGGATCCCGACGGCCTGAAGGGTATGAACATGGACAAGATGGCAAAGGCCCGCCAGCTGAGCTACCCCATTCTGAAGCCCTATGCCGACGAGCGGGAGGGTAAACAGCAGTGGTGCATCGCCGCCGTTCCCGGCGCGGCCTGGGCCAAGAAGGTGTTCCCCGGCCTGCCCAAGGGCAAGGCAATTGAGAAGCTGTGGGAGGCCATTCTGGACGCTTCCCGGGTGAACGAGGACCCTGTGAAGGCCTGGGAGGAGCACAACGCCGATCTGAAGGCCCGCTGTGATTACCTGAACAGCCTGGGCATCGAAAGCCTGCACTACACCGCTGACAACGGCACCAACCTGACTGTAGGCATGATCCCCGAAGCCATTTTCTGCGGCGGTGGAGAGGTATCCAAGCAGGGCATCTTCTTCAACCCCAACATCCCCACCGAGGAATGCTTCATCTCTCCCATGAAGGGTAAGGCCGAGGGTATCGTCTATTCCACCAAGCCCCTGAGCTATCAGGGCCAGCTGATCGAAAATTTCTTCATCCGTTTCGAGGGCGGCAAGGCTGTGGAATCCGGTGCGGAAAAGGGCGCGGAGCTGCTGGCAACCATGCTGAGCATGGACGAGGGTGCGGCCTATCTGGGTGAGTGCGCCCTGGTGCCCCAGAAGAGCCCCATCTGCGAAAGCGGCCTGCTGTTCTACAATACGCTCTTTGATGAGAACGCCGCCTGCCACCTGGCGATGGGTATGGGGTTTGCCGACACCATCCGGGATCACCACAACAAGACCCTGGAGGAGTGCCGTGACCTGGGCATCAACGATTCCATGATCCACGAGGATTTTATGATCGGCTGTGACACCATGAACATCGACGCCCACTGCGCCGACGGCAAGGTGGTGCCCATTTTCCGCAGCGGTAACTGGGCTTTCTGAGGAAAATTGAAAAATTCTGAAAAAAACACTTGCATTCTTGCTCCGGTTGTGTTATGATATCCGGGCGATTGAAGATTGCTATGGGCTACTATGCCCTTTACATGATAAGAAAGAGGTGAACGAAATGAAGGAAGGTATCCATCCCAAGTACGAACAGACCACTATCCGCTGTGCCTGCGGCAATGTCTTTACTACCGGTTCTACCAAGAAGGACATTCGTGTTGAGATCTGCTCCAAGTGCCACCCTTTCTATACCGGCAAGCAGAAGCTGGTTGACACCGGTGGACGTGTTGATCGCTTCAACAAGCGTTTTGGC